>JBMYZL010000051.1:0-1713 GCA_049610385.1 Flavobacteriales bacterium | reverse complement strand
CGGGCGCCCAATAGCACCAGCCCATGCAAACACCCGGCTCCAATTGATCCAAGGCTGCCTGCAAGGCATCGAAGTAAGCCCATTGGCCCTCAGGCGTAAATGGATACCCCTGCGTCTCATCACCGAACCACCACAGGTTATCCGTCCAATCTGCCCAATCGGTTGTCCACGCATACGCGGTCTCTGCAATGAAAACAGGAATGCCCGCCGCTTCATGCAACTCCGCAACCGCATCAGCAATGCCATCAATGTCCTGGAGGTGCCATTTGCTGTATTGACTCACGGCCGCAACATCAGGCACGTAGCCGGCTTCAGCCAACTCCCCAAAAAACCACGGTGCCATCTCGAGGTTCGAAACATGAACGGCCACTGGGCAATTGGGGAATACATCCTCGACCGCACCGTGACTGGATTCCAACAACTCCGCGAGCGGTCCGAACCCATCACTGATCCCTCCATGCGGCAACATCATACCTGGATCGATCTCGTTTCCGAGTTGAATCAGTGCCGGTTCAATTCCATTTGCCTCCAGCGCATTCAACGAACACGCCAACCAACAGAGCATGGAGGCCTGAACTTCTTCAAACGATCCACTGCTCCAAGCGGTGGGGGTTTCTTGATGAGCCGGATCGGCCCATGTGTCGCTGAAATGGTAATCAATCATGAGCGACACGCCCAAGGAATCCCACCGTTTTGCTTCTGTAAGGACTTCCAGCCAAGAGCTTCGAAGGCCCGGACTTGGGGTGTGCCACACGCGCAACCGAACCAAATCCACCCCCTGATCTGCCATCCATTGGCGCGGCGATTCAATTTCAGCCCCTTCCTGATCCCGATAGACCACTCCATCGTAGAGCATTTCGGGCAAAAACGACGCATCGATCCCTTTCCAAGATTGCGAGTAGGCCGCTTGATTCAAGGCGAGAACGAAGAGTAAGACTGCAAACCGAACCATGATTTAAATATACGGTACAGCTTGCTGCTGGACACCGCAGGAGTGTTAAGGAAGTTCGAAGAGGTCTTCAACCCTGCAATTCAATGTCCGGGCGATTTTCAACGCGAGAACCGTCGAGGGTACGTATACGCCATTCTCGATGGCATTGATGCTTTTGCGGGACACCTCAGCCACGACGGATAAATCCTGCTGAGTCATGTTGGCCGCCTTGCGATGTTGCTCAAGGCGATTGAGTAATTTTTTGTGATCCCTCCCCACCTTCAGTGCTCTTCAAAATCCTGAACCGCTTGGGTGATTTCCTTGCCCGTATTTGGATACAGGTAGCCCGCAATCAAGGTCCCAACACCAAACAGCGCAATCATCGCACCGACACCTTCTAATATGCGCCCAATGACGAGGAACCCGAACATATAAAGACCGATGCCTACGAAAATCGTGATGACCCCGTTTCTGCGGTAATCCAGTGGTTGCTTTTTGCGTTCCTCAAAAATCTGGAGCAGCTCTTCAAGTTTCTCCTTGTCTTCGAGGTTCTTGGATATTTCGACAACGGCGTCTCGCTTTCCTTTGGCATCGAAGTAAAGCCAAATAAAGGTAGCAATCGGAACGCTGATGCCCGCTAAAATTCCGAAAATTGGGATGAGAATTTCTGCTTGATACTGCATGGGTTTGTTGGAATGTAACGCAAACGTAACACCCAAAAAATGGAGAAGCAAACGTTACATAGCCAAATTCATCCCGTAGGTCGTTCATCCTTCATCCCC
>JBMYZL010000050.1:0-1799 GCA_049610385.1 Flavobacteriales bacterium | reverse complement strand
CAAATAAAACATCATCTCTTCAGTTCCCCGCATTCCGCAACGGACCTTATCTTGGGGTCAAACCCCTCACTCCATGGACTTCCTTATCAATGTACTTGCCTCCTTGTTGCCCTTGGTTGTTGGTTACGGCCTCGGTCAATGGCGGGAGCGGCAGCAGCGCAAAGGCTCGCCGATCGAAGAACACGAGCACTACCCCTTTACGTTGGACGAGAACAATCACCTCTTTTTTGACCTGGAGAAATTCGCCAAAGCCGTGCACGCGGTGAGCCAAAAGCGGAATGACCTTGCGGCGCGCCAGCTCATCATCATCGGACAGCAAAACAACGTCCGCGAGATTTTGCCCAGCACCCAGCGCAAAGAGTACCTCAAACTGTTTAGCAAGTACCAGGGAGACAAAATCCTAGACGACACCCGCGGCTACCTCGAAAATTACAAGCGCATTGTACGGCTGATTGGCGACAGCTTTCCGGACATTGGCATCGAAATCCTGCTGCACAACCTTTCCAACCCGTCCAAGGCGCTGTACATCCTCAAAAACAACGTCACCGGCCGGGACGTCGAGGCACCGGCCACCAACTTGGTCATCGATTTGCGCCGGCGCTCCCTCGCCCACACGGACAAACTCAACTACGAACTCAACATCGGCTCACGACGCTTCAAGTGCACCACCATTCCCATCTACCGAGAGGATCTCGGACTCGTCGGTGCCATCTGCATCAACGTGGATTACAATTACCTCGATGAAGAAGTCCGAAACGACGCAAATGCCCTCAGCCATTTCCTCAACATGTTCTTGCGCACCGATATGCAATTGGATGAGAACATCCTGAGCAAGCACGAATTCGAGTTGGCCAACAAGGGCAAGCGGCACTTCCGGCAGGTGGTGGGATAACCAGGGACCGTTCCCTCAGAACAGCATCAAATCAGGTCCAGAAAAGGAGAATTGCTCCCCGTACGAGCCGTTCCTGCGTCCACACGCCTGAATCTCTGTGTCCCTTCAAGACGCTCAGAGCTGAAGAAAAATGTTGCTCACATCAAGATTGGCTTGCCCCCCATGTAGCAGAACTTATTTCCGATGATGAACCAACAGATTTGCGTTTTGCAAGCCTGATGAAAATCTACGAGGCAAGTCACGATGGGCGGGTCAAATCAGAGGCCCGTGAGAAACCGTTCTTCCGTTTAATCATTGATAAGTTTTAGAAAACATTCTCTTCATTCTACACGGCTGGGATGGCCTTAATATTGATATATGAATCTCGGTCTCGTGCAGAACGCGTGTCGGAAGGCGGCGGTGGTTGGGGCAAAATGTGCAGACCGCTATCAATCCTCGATTGTGGCTGCACTGGAGAGTGGTCATCCCGATCTCGACATCCACCCCGTCGCAGAATTGGTGCTCGAGACAATGAAAAGCAAAGTCAGTGGCACCATCAATGGTGAGTTCGAGTGGTCCAACGGTTGCTTTCAAATGAAAGAGAATGGACACTGTTTTCGCATGATTCCATTGCTCAACCCATTCAACGCTCGGCTGAAGGCATTTTCGATTGGCGCCTTGTGCTCTTTTCATCGTTGTGATGATTCAAAAGGTGAGCCGTTGGTCGCTGCTGCTTATCTGGGTGGGGAAGTTGGTGTTTTGCATGGCTCAAAGAAAGAGTTGGCCTTGCGCTCCAATTACCGCATTCTAAAAAGTCACCTTGTCGCAGACCCAAAAGCCCATCGTGGTCCCATGCGATTGGGTGTGGGCACGGAAGAGGATTGGCAGGCAGTGCCGATGGCCATCCGTGAGTTGGTCAATGACTCGG
>JBMYZL010000049.1:0-2448 GCA_049610385.1 Flavobacteriales bacterium | reverse complement strand
CCTCCGAATTGACGGTGTGTTCGAACGTTTCGAAATAAACGCAACTGCCGTCATCGGTGTTGGCCCCTTGAACGAAATTCAAGGCGTCCGGCTCGGTGCATCCCGGCAAGCTCGTGTCGCACGTGCCTTCCCCGACCTGGAATGCGAGGTAGCCCGCATAGCCATTGTCCAACGTGAACGTGTCAGGAAACCCTTCGAGGGGCAGCGAGCTGGAGATTGCTCCCCCATTCCATCCATCGCCCCACGAGTCAGCGACCGCAAAAAAGTAGCACCCGTCCTCCAGGCACAACACTTGGTCTGACGTGGTCCAATCCGACTCGCCTTGAAATGATGCAATCAACAACGGCTCACCGCCATCCAACGCATGGAAGAGCTCCCAGGACATTTCATCGCCCCATTGGGCAGTTGACGTTTGAATGCTCACCTCCGTGAACTCACATTGCGCATAGGCTTGGAGTGAAACAGAGCAAAAAAGAACGTGAAACCATTTCATGGCGTGGGAATTGATTGGGGATGAGAACATGGGGTCAATCCCGAAATTAGGAAAAGAAACGCGGTACGGCCGTTTCGAAGTGGAATGATGACCAAATTGCAGCCAAACCGTCACCGCATGCACGTCGCGCACTGCCCCTTGAGCAGCACTTGGGCCTCATCTACACGGTATTGATTCAGGGTCGGCACAGTCACCTGCTGCTCCAAGCACACGACTTGACTGCATGAAGTGCATTGGAAGTGAGCGTGGCTATGGACGTGGCCAGATTGGGTGCATTCCTTGCATAGTGCGTAAAACTTGACGTTTTCGGAAGCGAGAAACGAATGCACGACTCCATCGTCTTCGAGCCGATCCAGCAACCGGTATATCGTGGATCGGTTCACATCAGCTGGCAAGCGCTGCATCAGAAGCTGGGCAGACAGCGCCTCCTGTGTGTTGCGGAATGCATCGAGCACCAATTCGAGGTTTCGTGTTTTGCGGTGTACACCCATTATCAACAATTAATGCGACTGTGTTGCAATAATACAATTTCATGCTAATTTCGCACCTCATTCCATTTTCATGGCATCTTTTTCCCTCAAATCGGATTCTGTCGGAGCGGCAGCCAGCTTTCTGTGCATGATTCACTGCTTGGCTACGCCATTCTTGTTTGTGGCACAAGCGTGTTCTAGCGCGTGCTGCAGCGGCGCTCCCACGTGGTGGCGAGCTGTTGACTTCGTCTTTCTTGTGGTATCCGGACTGGCCGTTTTTCGTTCCATGCAAACCAGTTCCAAAACGTGGGTTTGGCGAAGTTTGTGGGCGACCTGGGGCGTATTGGCCTGGTCCGTATTGATGGAGGCCTTCGTGCCTGAACTTTTCTTCCCTGCAGCCAAATATGCGGCCGCTTCGGCGCTGATTGGCCTGCATGTCTACAACATGAAATACTGCCAATGCGGCACGCCTGAATGCTCAATACATGGTGGCTAACACGAAACTTCCGGTAACTGTACTTTCCGGCTTCTTGGGAGCGGGCAAGACCACGTTGTTGAACCACATCCTTCACAACAAGCAAAACCTCAAGGTCGCTGTCATCGTGAATGACATGAGTGAGGTCAACGTCGATGCGAACCTTGTGGCCAGCGAAAACACCTTGTCCCGTACAGAGGAAAAGCTCGTCGAAATGAGCAACGGTTGCATTTGTTGCACCCTTCGCGAGGATTTGATGGAAGAAGTCGAACGGCTTGCTCTGGAAAAGCGATTCGACTATTTGCTCATTGAAAGCACAGGCATCAGCGAACCCATCCCGGTGGCGCAGACCTTCTCATTCGTGGACGAAGACAACGGCATCGACCTCAGCCGTTTCAGCTACGTCGACACCATGGTCACCGTAGTGGACGCCGCCAATTTTTTCCGCGATTTTGGTAGCCCTGAGACCTTGGTCGACCGCGACTTGACCGACATTGAAGGAGACGACCGAACCATTGTGAATCTGCTCACCGATCAAGTCGAATTCGCCAACGTCATCGTGCTCAACAAGGTGGATGCGGTATCCGAAGAACACCTGGGCATCTTAAGGAGCACACTCAAGAAACTCAATCCCAACGCCGACTTGGTGGAGACCAACTTCAGCAAAGTCGATCCCAAGCGCATTCTAAATACAGGGCTTTTTGATTTTGAAGAAGCCGAAGCCAGTACCGGATGGATTGAAGAATTGAACAAGGAAGAACACACACCTGAAACCGAGGAATACGGCATCGGATCTTTTGTTTACAGAAGCACTTTACCGTTTGACCCCGAACGATTCTGGCATTATTTCCAAACTCGATTCCCGCCCAATGTCATTCGCAGCAAAGGCTTGTTCTGGATTGCATCCCGTCCGGATCAGGCATTGATTTGGGGACAGGCGGGCGGCTCAATCCGAACGGACAGTGCCGGTGTTTGGTGGTGCAGCATGCCGTTCTCCAAGCGCATCCAGT
>JBMYZL010000048.1:0-2506 GCA_049610385.1 Flavobacteriales bacterium | reverse complement strand
GCGATGAAATCACCGGATGCCAGGACAACTCGGCCTGCAACTACGACCCATCAGCCACGGATGCTGGTGCGTGCGATTATGAAAGTTGTGTTGAGGAACCGGATGGTTGCGAAGCCGATTTGAACGGAAGTGGAACCGTTGGGGTTGACGATTTGCTGCTGCTGTTGTCGGATTTTGGCTGCACCACGAATGATTGCATTGGTGATGTAAATGGAGATGGGATCAGCGGCGTCTCGGATATTTTGCTGTTGTTGAGCTCAGTTGCTGTGACTGGCTGTGAGATTACGGAATGACAATCCAAAATTGGATGCTGAGTCGGTCCATCGTCACCCCGTGGCCTTGTCTCAGAGTGGCCCTGTCTCAGAGGCCTACGATTTGGCCTTCAACAGCAACACGAAAGCCAGCACGGACAACTCGCTCATGCGCGGGACCATCATGTTGCCATAGGGGATTCGTGTGATTCAAGTGGATGAAATGGACTTTGGCCTTCTCTGAAGCTGGCAAATTTTTCAATAACTCCAATGTTTCTGTAACAAAGGGATGCGGAATTTCAGACATGTCCCGATTCAATTCACCATCGTTGAAAAATGTGCCATCCAAAAATGCGATATCCACAGCTGCCAATTCATCAGCCAATGAACGATTCCAGAGGGACCACTTGTCGATATCTGGAATGAACAAGGCTTTTCGGTTGGGGCCTTCCACCAGAAATCCCACCGTTTCACTGTACTCATCGCGATGTGGCACCAACATGGGGGTCAGTTTCACGCGCCCCTGGAAAATGGAATGCGGGACATCTGGCGAAAGGGATTCGATTTCGATGTTGTTCAGTTCAACCAATTGATCCCAAGGCCCATTGTTCTCCAAAAATTCCTTCATGCGTGGCATGGCTCCTACCGACACTGATTTGGCGCCTAACGCCTCTCTCCCCAATTGCATCAGGCCGGAATAATGCCCGATGTGTGCGTGCGTCAAAAAAATCCAAGTGGGTTGCTCGACCCCGGAATAAGCGGCCAATTCATGCCACTGACTGGGCAAATCGGGCGTCGCATCCATCACGGCCGTCTCCCCCCCATCGTGATCCACCAAGCCCAGACAACTCACGAGGCCCTCATTTTTGGGACGCAAAAAAAGATTCCGACAACATGGACGATTGCAACCCATTTGGGGTGTTCCTCCATCTTGCGCAATGCCCAAAACCACCAACTCCACTCCCTTCTTGGAATCTGTCCCAAGGCCATTATGCAAATCGATGATGTCCTGTCCCCACAAGGCGGAAGCAAACGCGAAAATGGTCATCAAACCGAAGAGCCGGTGGCCAAGAAAACCGCCAAAGACAGAAGAAAACAATGAACCCATGGTGAAAAGGTAAGCGTTCCACCCAGAAACGCCTCGTTCAAATGCTCACATCCCAAACATCGGAAATGAGAATGTGCCCAACACCAGAGCCAGCAATGCCAATGGAGCAAGAACGAGCAACCACATCCAATCCTGATTCGGGTGGCTGGCTTTGTGCTCCTCCCGTTTCGCCCGTCGATCCACATGCCGGTTGTTCGATGCGCTGAATCGCGCGCGGAGTTTGGGAAATGCGTCACGGAGCTTTGGAAAGGCAAACAGGAGTGCGCGCCACGACAAAAAGAGCAACCCAATTCCCAGCAAAATGAATGGTGCCAAACTCAAATCAAAAAAACCCAAGGAGAAGGCTGGCACACTCGCTATGACCAAAATGATGGCGATGAAGCCCATGAAAATCCGCCAAGCAACACGACGGTCTTGATTCGAAGATTGCGGGCTTGTCGCGACTTCTGCACGCGGGTCAACCCCATCAGATGTTGGGCGATGATGCACATTCTCCCGCCGCAAGCATCCCGGCATTTTGATTTCGGAAGCGATTTCAACCGAAGGAGAAGAGGCTTTCAAGGCCTTCAATGGAATGAGGGGATCTCGGGACGATGGCGCAACCACAACCAGTTGCTCGGATGCCCCGGTGAGGAAGTCTGTGCCAGGCTCAGGGCATGGGGTCCCTGAGGGGGTCGGAGCCCGTCCGGACCAGTCCACATGCCAACCCGGCATGAGGCTTCGTTTTTGGAGGGTGCATCCTTGGAAGGTAAACCCCATGGCCAGCACCGCGATGAAAAAACGCCAAAGCATGGTACAAGTAACAACACCCACACCACAATTCTTGTCGATTTTGTTTGGATTCATGGCCTTGCAGAACCAACTCAGTTCTTGTTTGTCGCGGTTGAAGCCATTCCAAATTGACTGGGGGGTGGCGTGGTGGGGTGGTGTTGCCATTCGCGGGCATGCCGGCCTCACCGTTTCCAGCGGAATAACAACGCGCACAAAAAAGTTGAACAGATGGCGTTCTGCATCGTAATTTCGCCCCCTCTTTGGCCCCGTAGTTCAACTGGATAGAATATCAGATTTCGGCTCTGAGGGTTGGGGGTTCGAATCCTCCCGGGGTCACGAAGAAGCCTGTAAGTCATTGACTCGCAGGCTTTTTTCA
>JBMYZL010000047.1:0-3306 GCA_049610385.1 Flavobacteriales bacterium | reverse complement strand
TGGAGCCCGCAATCTTCACGCAAGCGGTAGCGAATTGGTCAGCCGCACTTCGTCACTCTGAAAGCATTCAAGTTCCCGATCGGTGGCTTGGTGGCCGCACCTCCTTGGCTCTGCCATTCATAGATACTGGTCACCATGCGAAATGCTGCTCCCATCTCCCGTTTAAGGCGTTTTTTGTTGTGCGTTTGGATGGAGGCAGACTTCTTCTGACTCCATGTGGACCCTCCAGAAATGAGAGGCGATTATTTTCGTGGTATGCAGAATTCGTCCCTTGTAGGTTTCAATCAGCTTCTCGTGGTTGCTGTCACCTTGTGGCTCCTTTCAGGGTGTTATTACGACCGCGCTGATCACTTGTATGGTCAAGGTGGTGCGAGCGACGGCGGAGGAGGAGTGATGCCCTGCGACACCACTTTGGTGGTTTCTTTTGCGGGCAATCTCTTGCCGATACTGGATACACATTGCAACAACTGCCATTCGGCTACAGCGCCGGATGGGGGATTGGATTTGACATCCCACGAAGGCGTTTCTCAAAGCGGCAACGTTGGGAGCTTGGTGTCGCGTCTGCGACTTCCCATGAGTGATTTGGGTTCCATGCCTCGGAATGGTGTGCCCTTGCCTGAATGTGACATCGTGTTGTTCGAACTATGGATCGCCCAAGGGGCACCCAACAATTGAGTCATGCGAAGTCACCTGTTGTCACCCTTGTGTGCCCTGGTTTTGCTTGGATCGAGCATGTCAGTGATGAATGCCCAGAGGTACATGGGACATTCGGGCATGGTGCATTTCCATTCACAGACTTTGATGGAAGACATTGAAGCCACATTGACAGACATGACGGGAATCATGGATGCGGTTGACGGAAGTTTTGCCTTTCAGGTCAAGATGCGGTCGTTCTCTTTTGCGAAGGCGTTGATGCAAGAACATTTTAACGAAGACTACATCGAGTCCGATCAATTTCCAAAGGCCAGTTTCCAAGGCCAAATCGTAGGTTGGAGTGAATCCTTGGGTGATGGAGAAACACACGTTGTCCGAGCGGAAGGAGTTTTTTGGTGTCATGGCATTGAGCAACGCAGAACAATCGAGGGGTCGCTGAAAAAAGCTGACGATGGCTGGGAAATTTCATGTCGATTTCCTGTGGAGTTGGAAGAGCATGACATCGACGTGCCTGGCTGGGCCACTTATTTGATCTCACCAACAATTGACGTGGACGTCCAAATCAAACTGACCCAACAATGAGAAAGCAAGATTCATCTTCATGGCAGGTCGTTCTTCTTTTGACGCTGCTTGTCTACTCGGTAAGTTCCAGAGGACAGGGGTTGCTAGATGTTCTGAATGAGTCGGAAGAACCTGTGACTGTGCCGGTTTCGGCCACCTTCAAAGACACACGAATCGTCAACGTACAAAGCAATGAAACCCCCGGGTGCGGCGTCCTTCATTTTGTCATTGCCCATCGGTTTGGGACACTGAGCTCAGGAGCGTATGATTTGTGGGGCCTTGACAATGCTCAAATGCGCATGGGACTGGATTACGGCTTGACGGATCGATTTGCCATTGGTGTTGCGCGCAACACGTATCAAAAAACTTACGAGGTCAATGCCAAGGCCCGTGTCTTGAGGCAGTCGACGGGCCCCAAGGCCTTTCCATTTTCCTTGTCATGGTATTCGGTGATGATGGTCAACGGATTGAAGGCATCACAAGAGTATTCCCCTTATTACTTCACGCATCGCTTGAGCTACGTTCACCAGGCGATTTTGACACGAAAGTTCAACGAGCGACTGAGCTTGGCTCTGGTGCCTTCGTTTGTCCACCGAAATTTTGTAGAGGCTACGGGTGATAAGCACGACATGTTTCTGATCGGGGGTGGTGGACGCTACAAGTTGGGGCCGCGTTTCAGCATCAATGGCGAATACCATCACAGATTGACCCCCGCCTTTGCTCTAGGAGCTTCGCCAAGTCTGTCGATTGGCGTGGACATTGAGACGGGGGGGCATGTCTTCCAATTGCACATGACCAACGCAAGAGGCATGTTTGAGCGCTCCTTTTTGGCAGAGCCAGCAGGCAGTTGGGCGAACGGAGACATCTACTTCGGATTCAACCTCAGTCGTGTATTTCAACTCAAAACCAACAGCTAAGGGTGAAATCAATGCTTCCATTTATCATCGCTCCCCGGATTTGTTATAATCCTCACTCATCCAGCACCCTCACAATTTTGCCGCGGCCAATGGCCAGAAGAAGAGGATGGTCTAATAGTACATGCGCCCGATTGGCTTGGCGTCCGTCAATACACTTCCCTTGGCCAAGCAGGAACGTCTTTTCGAGGTTTTGTCCGAATCAACTCATTACCTATGGCTTAAAACTCTTGGTGGTTGGCGTAGCTTTTCGAGATTACAATGTGACTGCCTCGCTGCGGGAAAATGGAGACATCATAGCATTCAAAGAGTCCATTTGACGCTATTTTCCATGATATGGAGTTGAAACAGCAGCGCTTGGATTAAAATGAAAAATCTGGCCAAAGCATACCTTTGCGTCTTAGACAATTGTTGGGCACAACAATGAGGGTCGCCACCCGTTGATTGAATTAATTAGAAGTTAATTTCACCAGCAATGAATGATTTGATTGATGGAAGTGTCTGAACTAATTTGGATTCTTTCTGCTGGATTTATTCTTTCAAATTCAACGGTCTTAGGTCTAGTGTTTCTTGTTGCCAAGTCTTCTAACAGAAGGGCGAACATCTTTCTTGGTCTATTTTTTTGGAGCATTGCGGGTAACTTATTGAATGATTTGCTCTCAGAATTGCAGATCAATGAAGGATTAGGTGTCTCGCTGTTCATAGTTGAGCCTTTTCTTTTGAGCCTTCCGCTATTGTTCCTCTATTTATTGGCAACAATGAATAAGGAGATCAGGACATGGCACTTTTTACTTTTTCTTCCAGGTGTTCTCCATAATGTCCTTATACGCGCTGGTGGATTGTTTTTAGAAGAGGGTGTC
Organism: Flavobacteriales bacterium; assembly: GCA_049610385.1. GTDB lineage: Bacteria > Bacteroidota > Bacteroidia > Flavobacteriales_D > Sanyastnellaceae > JBMYZL01. Next base: position 317 of record JBMYZL010000047.1, on the reverse strand, counting down.
ACGACCATTTTTGAAACAATCGTTTACTTCTTGGAGATAGTTTTGTTGGTGTATGCTTACAGCCTATTGCAATACCACTATCAGAGGATAGCCAATTATTATTCGGATTTAGAGAATAAAACGCTTACCTGGTTAAAAAGCATTTTTGCGCTGAATGTCCTCATCCATTTATTAAGTGTGTCCACATTTATCGGGGATCTGTCACATATGGAGATTCTTGAATTCTCAATAGACACCTTTGCCATAGGCCTAACCTTATTCATGGTTTTCTGGACTGCTTATAATGGCTTTTCACAGCCAGAAATTTTCAAGCAACA
>JBMYZL010000046.1:0-3933 GCA_049610385.1 Flavobacteriales bacterium | reverse complement strand
CCAACGGAAAACGAATGGTGCTGATTGGCAACAGTTTTTTCCGGCCATACGCCGAAAATTTGGACGTTGTTGCTGCAGATGCGGGATACGATGACCACAGCAGCACCCTGGTCTTTCGGGGTGGTGAATATGGAATTGCGAGCAGTTTTTGGGATGATTCCACTTCACAAGAGACGATGAGCATCAAGGCGGCTCTGGATGCCGGCGGCGTTGAATTGTTCGCCATGACAGCCGATGGCGACACCCTGGATCCCACCCGCGGCTTCAAGGCATGGATTGAATACGCCTTGCCAAACAATCCCAACATCGAGATTGCCCTTTCGCTGCCGATGATTGATTTCCCGGCAGACTGGGATGCACGGGCTCAAGCGTTTGGATACAATGACATCCATGAACTCTATCCGGTCATCATCGACTCCCTTTGGCATACGAATGTGATTGATGTCCTTCGTGCCGAGTTTCCTGGCGTGAACATTTTCTCCATTCCCACGGGATGGGCCGGCATCACTTTGGCCCAAATGCAACAGGACAGCCTGCTGAATGACGACATCGATCTCTTCGGTGCCAAGCCCACATCCATTTTCACCGACGCTAAAGGGCACCAGGGTCAAATCGTCATTGAAGCCGGAACCCTCATCTGGCTGGCCAGCATCTACGGTAACGACCTTGCGACCAATGCCTACGACACAGGATTCGAAACGGATTTACATGGCGTCGCCATCGAAATCATGAACAACCATCCTGAGGCGTACAAGCGGTAAAAGTAGGGGGGGGTAAACCGCTGCAGCTTGGTCGCCAAAACATGAGCTGCCGGCTTAGAATGCCTCCCCGATGAAGAAATAAATGCCACTGCCCTCCGCTGTAACGGCCCAGTCAAGTCGGGTGTAAATGTCCTTTTCTGGAAAAATCAAAAAACGAAGCCCCGCCCCACCGGCCGGAAGGAATTGGTTCCATTCAAATGAATGGTTCTCACCAAATACCTGGCCCATCGCCATGAAGACACTGGCGCCTACCCGCTTGGAGAAAGAAAAAGGCAAAATGCGGTACTCGACCTGGCTTGCCACCAGATGCTTATCCCGGTATCTTCCCAAGTAATATCCACGCATCAGGCTTTCTCCTCCCATGAGGGCCAACATATTGAAGGGTGGGTTGCCTGATGTGAATTGACTGTAAACTTGAATGGCCAAGACCGTATTTTCCTGTATAGGTCGGTAAATGCGGGTATCTGCGATGTAAGTGATAAAGCGGAAATCGCGCCCGTCGCGTGAGGGGTAGTCGATAAAGCCCCATTCGCTGTATAGGCCTTTTCTCGGGTTCATGGCATTGTGAATGTTGTTGTAAATCAAGCCCAATCCAACACCTAGATTACTGGATCCCATGCTCCCTACCTCGGGCGGCAGAAAGCCTTCTGCTGTGTTGAGGTATTCAATGCCACTCAGGCGTTGATAATCCAGTTCCAGTCCACAATACAAGGACGGCCACGTCTCACGCATAATCCGCTCCCGGATGAGTATATATTCTCCGTCAATTACACTTTGAATCTCTGCAGGGCTGTCCCTTCCGATGCCGTAATAAAACAGCGGGAAACTTTGATAACGGGCTTTGCCGTAGAAAAACCATTTGTTTGCATCGCTGTACAAGGCATGGTCAAGCCACAGGCCATATTGATTCTCCAAGGTGAAAAAGGCGAATGACTTGACCTCGCTCAAGCGGTTCTGCAGGTTCCGATTTGCAGAATACACATACAAACTCGAAACACCGAATTCCCAACTGGTCTCAGGCGCATACGCAAGGGTGGGATAGTGAATGAATTTAGACGCGGTCGAATCTTCGTCTTGACCAAAAACACCTTCGAAGTAACGCCTTAAAATCCCGTTTTTTTCATTCTCATTCTGCCCCAAACAGCTGATCGAACTACCAACCAGCAAGACGACCAATGTAAGTTGTAGCCTCATGAATTGCTTCTGTCCGGCAATGTACGTTCGATGTTGAGGCGAAAGACCGTTCCACTTGAAAGAAACCAACCAGCGACCTGAATCTCGGGGCAAAAAAACTTCATTACACCATGAAGAAAGCCCTATTTGATGAGCACCCAGACCACCGTGTAGCGACCTCACGCTTGCCAACATCCCGCGAAACAAGTGCGTGGGAGATTGGAGATCTCACCAAACGCGTCGATCAACGCACCACCTGAATCTTCTCTGTCCAACGTCCTGTGGGTGATGTGATTTCGACGAGGTAATCTCCTGCTGCCAAGCCGGAAACATCTACCACAGAAGCCTGGCCAGAAGTCATCATCAATCGACCGAACATGTCAAAAATGCGCAAGGCATCGAATTGACCTCTTATGTTTAACTGTCCGCTTGCCGGTACAGGAAACAGAACTACATCACGTACCGGCTGGATCTGAATGCCTGAGGCTGTCTCGGCAATTTGCCACGTTTGCGACTCCTCATTCCACGCTTGGGTTACGCAGCAGGTGGGGGTATCCATGATGCACATCTCGGCACCGTACACAACGTAGTCGATGCAGGTGGTGATGGTATCGGCCCCCATTGCATTCGAAACGAGGTGGGTACAAGGACCCGCAAAACAACTGTCCTCAGCGAGGACCAAGTCGCCAACGGAGGTGCTGATGTAGACCGGAGCCATCGGAGGCAGGCCATTGCCCGTGGTAGGTGCTGCCACTTCGATTTCAAACTGTGTACCGACGGTGTAAATAAAGTCGCACAAGGGCGGATCGGTTTCGTCGTTCATTTGGCCGACTGCAATCGCATTGTCCGGCACAGTGGAGTAGCCCACTTCGTGGAGGATGATGGTATCGTTGCTCGCCGCCACTTCCAACGAAATCCATCCGAAGTAACTTTCACCGTCCACGTCCATCTTCAGGCCCAAGAACTTCAATCCTGCCCCGGTAAAGGAGCCTCCCCCGCCCACGTCGGTTCCCAAGACCCCATTTCCCGAGGTATAGGGACCGGTCACGAGGTCACCGCAATTGAGGGCGTCGGGGTAGCCAAATGTGGAGGCGTCCATGACGTACGAGTCCCAGATTGAAACCACACGCGCCGCAGTTGAGCTGCCAGATAACGGGAAGATCTCAAAGGTGTAATCATTGCTCAGATCCCCGTCGACGTTTAGGGTCAGCGGACCGGAGGCAGTTGTGACCGTATCGTTGATGGAGTAGGTGTTGATTTGGCCCGAAGCGGGTGTGACACCCCACAAAATACCGACAATCAATGCGATGGATTTTAATTCTTGGTGTTGCATCTATTCATTTTCTGGTCTGCAATCTATGCACTCACCCCGACGAATTCTTTCACGCCTATGGGTGAATTCAATATGATTAGGTTAAATCTCGCATATTTCGTTAACGGATATTTATGCGTTGCTTTGAATTGCACTACCCCAAAGTTTTTGAATCCGTGACAAACGCCACTCACAAACCAGCGACACAACCCATGAACGAAGCACAGCAAGGCCTGACTTTTGTCCCGTACACACCCGCGTACCGACAAGCCTTTTTTGACCTGAATGCGGCTTGGCTCAATGCCTACTTCCTGCTCGAGCCTTTCGACATCGAGGTGCTTTCCGATCCTGAAAAAATGGTGATTGCGCCTGGCGGGGCCATCTATGTCGGCCTGTTGAAGGGTGAGGCCGTTGCGACGTTTGCGCTGACGCCTCAGGGCGAAGGGAAGGTGGAATTGAACAAAATGGCCGTCGATGAGGAGCACCGCGGCAAGGGGTTTGGTCACCAAATGATGAAATTCATCCTGCACGTTTGCCGCGAGCGAGAAGTGCACACGCTGGAGCTTTACTCGCACACATCCCTCAAATCCGCCATCCACCTCTATGAAACGTACGGTTTCAAGCCCCTGCCTGTCCCCGTCGACTGCGTGTACGACCGAGCGGACATCCGCATGCAGATGACGTTGT
>JBMYZL010000045.1:0-4022 GCA_049610385.1 Flavobacteriales bacterium | reverse complement strand
ATATGGAACCCAAGTTGGATTGGGTGCTTGCCTCATTGTCAGGGATGTTTGCGGCCTCTGTCAATCCAATTGAAATCCAACTGTCGACGGTCTCTCCAGGAAAAGATCCCGGCCAATCATTGTCGATGGCCGTCGGGAAGGGACCATACAATCCAAGCGTGTTGTACAAGCCGTTCGGTGCCGTCAATGAACCGGGATAATCCATGTTGGCATAGACCCTTTTGACAAAGTCTGTGGAATTGGCACACTCCACATACACCTGATATGTGGTGTGGTCTGGCAAACTGATGCCAATCCCGAACGTGGCGAATGAAACCACATCAAAACCATAATCTGATTGAGCAGACGAGGTCTTCGTGAACGCGGAAACAAGCAACAAAATAAATGATGCTGAACGCATCCATGGGGTGTAAAGCTTCCAACACATTTGTAGGAGGATTCTTAGGATTGTAACCCTAATATAGCGAATATTTCATTATTGACGAAATAATACACGCCTTAAAGATGTATTATAACTTATTCGTCGATATTATTTGAGCCGCAAGATTTGGCGGCGCAATCCTGAACCCAATCAAAACAATCATTCGCCCCCCCCATCAAAAGGGCTCCCGGCTAAGCAATTGCTCATGCAATTGAAGGGCCCGATCGCGAAGAACAGCGTCCACCTTTTCGTCGACTTCCCTGACCGCGGCATGGGGTTCAGCTGATGGCACAACCCCTTGAACTTCAATGATTTCAAGAATTCTATCAATGACTTGTTGTGGTTGTTGGCAGTAACGTTCATAGGAGACCCAATGCAAGTGATGCGGATCCAAACGCAAAGCCTCTTCGTAATGCTGGATCCATGTTTGAAGCCAATAATCCAGTTCATTCGGATTTCCGTCAGGTACAGCAGAAGAAGACGAAAAGCGAAACGGCAGCTGACCCAGTCCGAATTCACGGTGCACCAACCAATTCATGTATTCCAACACAAAGCCATCTTCCTCTTGCATTCGCTTGTACTTCTTGTGCATGGACAAAAGCGAAGCCGCATGGCTCATGGGTTCCCTGAACATCAGAATGACATGGAAGTCTCGATTGTGTTCTCGAATGGAAGGGTACCTCAGGAGGGCGTTGTTGTTCTTCGCCAAATAAATCCGATGATCTCCTGCCCCTGCTGAAGCCAGCACGATGCCTTGATAATCCAAGTAATGTTGATGTTGCAGCTTGCTAAGCTCGTGTCCCTCCAAGGCTTTATCCGAAATGTACTTCCCGGACAGTGCCGCTTGAAAGTAGATTTCCTCCAACGCCTCTGGCGAACGTGAATCCATCATGATCCCATCCCCGTGACTTCTCTCCTGAGTTGGCGTCGCTTTGGGCTTGTGAAAACGCCCCCACAATCCAGGGGCGAGAATCAACGGCATGTTGCCATAGTGCAAACTGTGAAATGCCCCCGTATGCATCAAGCGTTGCAGCATGCTTGTTGTGCCTGCTCGGGCCAATCCGGTGATCCAAACAAACTTGGCTTCGGGCTCCCTTCCTCTCCTCCGCCACTGGCGAATCTCACGGTTCATCAGCCACAAGTGCACATGCGGATGATTCAATATCATGCGGTGGAGCAACCGAGACAATGGTGGATGCGACGCTTGATTCACCGATGGGATTCGCCCGAACCATGCCTCGGGAAGGAAAAAACCCAGCCCCCCCCCTGCTGAGATGGCCACCATCCCAGGCCAAGTGTTCCAGACATCATCACCCGAAGAGTTGAGGAACAGGTCCGGTATGGCCACCACAAATCCAGCAAACAACAGGATTCCAAGGAAAGAAACCAAATGGCGAATGAGGCGGAATGTGGCCTTTTCTAGGGAAACCAATTTGGCATCATCAGATACATTTGAGAGCAAGCCATCGAGCACGGCCATGCTCGACAAGGCCAGGCGCTCCATCACAGGAAAATTCCAACGAAGAAACAAAACAGCCACGCCGCTGGCCATCGCCAAGAGAAATGACACAAAGGTCATCGAATCACTTCTTGAAGATTTTTTTCACACGGAGCCAAACGATGTAACCCAAGGCAATCACAACAATTCCGCCAATCAAAAAAGTCAAGGCAATGGCGCCAGCGCCCATGGAAGGGCCGATATACAACGGTAACATCATGGTGTAGATGGAATGATTCGAGTCCAATTGGGGAGGTGATGATGGCCTTCGTGGTGCGAGTGGAGTACATCTTTGTACAGCACACCTTCATCACCTATGACCCACAAAATGCCGGAATTTTGCTCTTCGATGAAAGCTGAGCCATCGGGTAAAAATTCTTGTAAGCCTTCACTGAAAGTGATGATGTCTTCCTGCGCCATGGTTTCCTCCCAAAGGGGGCTGAAGGTTTCCGTTTTCAAATCGTAACACTCAATCCGCGAGTACCAATGCTTCAATTCAACCTGGTCTTTAGAAACCGGATATTTGTGCGCGCTCTGCGTGTAGACACCTGAATTTTCTTGGACCGCATTGTTGAAGATCGCCAGGGTGTGATTATCCAGAATATCCACATCATGTTGTGCGGCTATAGGCCCATCAATCACACGGAGCACTTCTCCTGTGCGAGGTCGATAGTGAAGAATGGCTTGAAGGTTTCGAAAGCTCAAAAACAAATCTCCAATCTCGAAAAATTCCCCTGAATACAATGCAGGTTCAATGTCATTCAAATGCATTGGATCCTGGGGATCACCAGAACGCAAAATCAGATGTTCCAACTCATTGTTCTTGAGGATGTCCAAACAAGAAATGACAGAACGGATATGCCCCGACTTTGGGTCAATTTGCGCGAGGCTGTTGTCCAAAAAATGGATTGTTTTCGCCCCCATAACGTAGCGCCCTCGGTAACCGATGTGACGACCACCTCGCTCCCATTGCTGCACACATGCCCAAATCATGCCATCCGCATCGAGATTGATTGAATGATGAAAACTCAGGCTGTCCTGGCGCCACAACATCTCCGAATGTTTGTTCAACCGGAACAGTGGACTTCGATTGGTCACAAACGCCACCACAGAGGAGTCCTCCATCAGCAATGGGCTGTGCACGCGCCAGTGGGATTCCAGGGGAATCACATGTTTGTCAATTTTCCATCTGTGACGCACCTCACCTGTTCTCAGGTTCCACAAATCAATGTTCCTCCCTTGTTCGTCATTGGAATATGGACTCAATGCCCACACATCAAATGGCAGTCGGTTGACATTCTCGAATCCCTTCGGTGTCGACACAAATGTTTGCGGCAATGCTTTGACCTCCTTTACCGAAGCACGGAACAAATCGGGAAATCCTGCAATCCCTTCAATCCATTCATTCATCCAACCATAGTCCTGGCCTTCGGTCAATCGATTTTTGACCACCCAACCAAAACCGGAAAGAAGCGCTGCAATCAGCACACCCTGAGCCACAATCAATGAAAGTTTGTTCACCTCGCAAAGATGAAGAAACAGCGCTGGAAATTCAACCCATTGCTGTTTCGTGACTGCACACAGAAATCCACCCAAATTGACAGTTTTGGGTGCCAAAGCAGCACCATATGGGTCAGTGAATTGACAAGATTCGTTCAGTTCAACCCCAAAACCTTTGATTCATTCAAGTATCATCCAAGTATCATCTATGAACTGGTCACAAGTGCGCGTCACATGCTCATTTTCCATAATCCATGTCAACGTCATAAAGATTGGATTTCAGGGGAAAATCCAGTAGATTAGGGCTGCCAATTTATTTACTACTTGATTATGTCTTTGTATCAGCACCTGAACTGTTGCTTTGTTGCGTTTCTTGCTTTGGTCTCATCGGTCAGCCTCGGCCAAGATGACATTCAGCTCTTTATAGAAGTCTACCCCAATTATCCAGTGTCCGTTGTCATCACGGAATACAATGATGATGGCGATGTTGAGAACACCACGACGATTGATGTAGATGACTTACAACATGCCGTTTACGAGAATTCATTGTCCATCCATCGGGTTCAACTGAATACACACAGCCATTACAAAATTGACGTTTAT
>JBMYZL010000044.1:0-5101 GCA_049610385.1 Flavobacteriales bacterium | reverse complement strand
TGTGATTCCGTTGGGACTCGAACCCAAAACCGTCTGCTTAGAAGGCAGATGCTCTATCCAGTTGAGCTACGGAACCATTTTTGAAGGGTGCAAAGAAACGTCGTTTTTCGGCAATTCTTTGCATCCCCCAACTCAACGGGCCTCGACCCCATGGATGAACGATGACACGCCCGTCATGAACGCTTCGCGGTCATCCCACATGCAAAGGTGCGAGCCTTCCGGGCAAAGCAAAAATTGACCATCCGCAACCGCTTCGGATTGGGCGCGCATGGCTTCGGGGTCCATGGTGTCGTGGGTGGCACCCACCATCAACGTCGGCACCGTGATTTCAGGCAAACGGTCTTTGATGTCCCAATCGATCAGCCGCCCTCCGACTTTGAATTCTGATGGCCCTTGCATCAGGTCATAAAGCGGGTAATTGAGGCGGCTGAAGGAAGTCGTGACCTCTTCCGGCCATTCGGCCAAACGACAAATGTGCCGCGTGTAAAACTCGGATTCCACTAGGTGCACATATTCCGGATTTGAGAAATCACCTGCCGCCTCGAAGGCATCCAGGGTGTCCAGCAGCCCAGGACGCATCTGCGGCCGCAACACTTCTCGGTTGTAGGCCGCGTAGTCTGGAATGCTTGCGTGCATGTTACAGACAATCAGGCCGTTCAGGTGCTCTTGGTACTTCAACGCATATTCCATAGCCAGAATGCCTCCCCAGCTGTTGCCCAGCAAATAAAAATTTTGGGCATCATAGCCCAAAGCCTGCCGAACCTCTTCCACCTCTTCCACCCACCTCGGGATGTTCCAAATGTCTTCTGTAGGCTGGTCACTGAAAAAGCTCCCCAACTGATCATACATGACCACCTCAAATCCACTCTTCGTGGGCAAGTCATAGGCCAAACTGAGCATGTATTCATGCGTCGCCGCCGGCCCCCCATGCAACACAAGAATGCCCACCTCGGGATTCTCGCCGTACTGTTGGGTAAACACCTCGTAACCATTGCTCAAGGCAACACGCCGTGCACCTGGTTCCGCCCATTTGGCCTCGCGCTCGGCCTGTTGTTCCGGTGTGAAAGTCATGGCATAGGCATCGGATGCCGTGTTCGTCGCGTTGGCATCCACAGAAGCCGGACTCGGTTCGGCAGATTCTGAAGCGCAACCCGCCGCAAAAATGACCGCGAACAGCCAAGCAAAATTGTTGTTATGATTCATGGGACGAATTAAATGAATTTTGCCATATGACGTTTTTGAGAATCAGTCTCATCCTCTTGGCCATGGGCTTGCTCACAGCTTGGGCTTGGAACACTTATGTCTCCAGCGAGATCCATGCGCCGCGCACACCACCATTGAGTTTCTATGATCTCAAAGCCACCCTGCTGGATGGAACACCTTTTGATTTCGATGCTTTGAGGGGTCGACCTGTCATGGTGGTAAACACGGCCAGCCAATGCGGTTTCACCTCACAGTACACTGCCTTGCAGCAGCTCCACGAGTGTTATGCTGACGATTTGGTGATTCTCGGATTCCCCTGCAATGACTTTGGCGCCCAGGAACCTGGCAACTCCTCCGAAATTGCCGGATTTTGCGAGAAAAATTATGGTGTAACGTTCCCGATGATGTCCAAAATCCATGTAGGTGGAGCTCAACGCCACGCGGTTTATGACTGGTTGTGCAGTTCGACCATGAACGGGGTGGCGGACCATGAAGTGAAATGGAACTTCCACAAGTTCATCATCGATGGCACCGGCCGGTTGAGGGGATCGTTCCGAAGTGTTGTGCCGCCTGACGACACCGACATCCTCAACTTGTTGTTTTCAGAATGACACGCAGAAGTTCCTGGTCCTCGGTGTACAATCGGGTTGCCCAATCCCGGTCGGCGTCTTGCAACACCGGCAATTCGGCGTGGGCGTCATAATAACCACGTTTGACTCGATTTTTCACAACTGTGGGAAGCCATTTGGCCAAGCCCGATTTCAAACCTGAGGCGGTCAAGAATCGATTCAGGTGTCCATAACGCGCAGCTCCTGCGACATTTGTCTGGCCTGAAGGGCTCGCAGCTCGTTCCGCCCAATCAGTCGTACCGCACAACCCAAGCCAGGCTGCCAAATTCATCCACGTTTCTGTCAGATTCAAATCTGCGGTGCGCAAGATGCGAAGGTTGTCTTCTGGCCATTCTCGAATCCAAGGTGCCAACTGGGCCCCATAACATCCCAATTCAAAATACTGCTCAGACTGGCCCCAACCGCGATTTTTGGCCAACAAATCCCGTTCCACGGCTTCCTTGAATGGCAGCGTGGTAAATCCATATTTGCGTGCCATCAGATAATGTGAGAACATGCGTTCCACAGGGTCTCTGATCACCACCAAAACCTTGGCCTCTGGATTCATCTGCCGCACACTTTCCATGGCTGTGGGAGACCAAAGTGTAGAGGTGCTTGCCTCGCCGATGACCGGATGTCGCGCGGCATCCGCACCTTCAAACAAGCGCAAATAGTCCGATTCACTTCGGACGAACGCGATGTCTTTGGGCGTTCTCGGCGAGGGTGTTTGGAAATAAGAACTGAGGTCTAGTGCATGATTTGCGCGAAATGACCTGGAAAAATCATCGGGATGGATATCGGCACGCGCGTGGTAATTGGGCTCCTTGATGGGGCTGAAAAATGTACCTGGCAGAGCAGCGAGGTGGTGGTGGAGGGAAGTGGTGCCGGATTTGGCAGCCCCTATAATCAAGAAATTCACCATGGCCTGACTCATTTTCATTCCCCTGCATTGCGGGTTGCAAGCGCCGGCCAAAACATCCAAATCCCATGGTGCTTGCGGACGTGAATCAACGCACTGAGGTTCCACAAAATTGTGGCTGTCACCGTCGCCATCGCAGCACCAGCCATTCCGTAGATCGGAATCCACCACAAATTGAGCAACAAGTTCACCACAGCAGCCACCAGCACCACATTGCGCGCAGGCCTCTCATCACCGGTCATGTTCATGAACGTGAGAACCGGACCGCAAATGGCGTTGAAAGCCGATCCCACCAGCAACAAATGCAACACCTTTTCTGTGGACACATTCCCGAAATCGGTATCGAACCAAGGCAAAATCTCGGCCCCAAACAACCCCAGAAAAAGACCCCCTGACAATGCAATGCCCCAATTCCAGCGGGCGGCCTGAGAGAGCATGGGCTCAAGGCGATTCGGGTCCTGGGCATGCGCTTGAGCAATGCGTGGAGCAATGGCTGAATTGATGGCCGCTTGGCCCAATGTGAGCAAGGCAGACAATCGGAAAGCCAACCGATACCTTCCCACATCCACCTCATCGAGGTAAACCCCACACAACAGGGTGTCTGTCCAACTCATCATCTCAAAAGTCGCCGCCGCCAGCAACATGGGCCAGCCCGTGTGAAACAACTGAACCAGCGACACCTCGTGCGCACCGACTGAAAGAGAATAGGTCCGCAACGCAAAACCGACGGCAACGGCTGCCAAAGCCATCGTTCCACCAGCAAACCAGGCAAATGGGTTTTCGTCTGCACCCAGAAGGCACCCGACCAGCACAACCAACAACACCGACCCCCGCTGCAACCAGGCATAAGCTGCCATTCGGTTGGCACCCCGGAGCATTTCCGCCGCCAAGCCCAACAAAGCCAAGCCCGGTACCGCGGCCCAACACCAACCCAACATCCTTTCGAGTTCAGGGCTCCCAAATCCCGATGCCACCTCACCGCGCCATGCGGTCAGACCTAACCCCAAAACAATCGCAACTCCTGCCACCAAAAGAACAGATGTGATGGCGCTTCGGAGAGAACGAAATCCACCGGCCGCCACCCCTTGGGCTCCATGTCTGACCCACGCCCCGTCCAACCCCAATCGACCGAACATGGCCAAAATCCAAGTCAACACAACCGCCAGCTCAAATGCCCCATAATGCTGGGCACCCCATTGTCTCGAAATCAGTGCCGCCAGGGCATACGCGGCCAAAGCCCCGGCAACTTTCGCGCACAGAACCCACAGCGAGCCCGAGCGCAATGATGGATTTTTCAGGGACAAATTCTCGGCATTTGGCGTTTGCATGCGCAAGGTAGCGCGATTAATTTCACGGCCATGATGGCCATGCCCGATACATTGGTTTTGGAGGGAGGTGCGTTGCGATGCGCATTCACCGCCGGGATTTTGGATGTCTTCATGGCGCATCGGTTCATGCCTTTCAAAAGGATGATTGGGGTTTCGAGTGGTGCCATGGCCCTTTCTTTCTATGCCTCAGACCAATCGAGGCACTTCATTCAAATTTCGAGGGCTTTGGTGGAGGACCCCAAATTCATCAGTTACACGGGCGCATGGTCTGAAGATGGCATGATGAACTTGAGGCATTTGCAACGGTACGCTGAATCACACTATCCGTTGAACGAAGAGGCCATTCGCAATCGTTTGCATGACGCTGATATTCAGATTGTAGTCGCCTCAAAAGAAACAGGCAAGGCCCACTATCTCCACCCTGAACCCGGCACTTGGAAACGTCAACTGTTGGCGTCGGCCACCCTGCCCTTTATCACCCAAGGCCGGGTGGAAATCAATGGGCACTGGATGTTTGATGGTGGCTATGCAGATCCCATCCCCGTGGAGCAGGCCATTCGCTGTGGCAGCCAAGATCTCCTTGTGATCCGAACCCGCCCCACAGCGGAGCCGGTGGATCAATCCTACATCGATTGGTTTGGGTCGTGGTGGTATCGGGACAATCCAGCGCTGCGTCGGTTGTTTGCGAATTGGCACGTCAATTACAACCGGGTTGCCGAAATGCTGGCGCAGCCCGCACCGGAAGGGTTGAATTGGACGCAACTGGCCCCGCCAGAGCCTCTGGCATCCCATGGATATTCTCCGAAAAACGCGGACCTCGATTTGGACTATCGTCTGGGACTGGAAATGGGGATGGAATACCTTCGTGAATTGGAGCTCTTCTGAACGGGGACATCGAGCAATTGCGCCACAGTTGATTTCGACATTTTGGACGCCAAATCCTGGCAAGTCCGGCAAAAAAAAACCGCCCGCAAAGGCGGACGGTTGAGCTGTCGGGGCGGCAGGATTCGAACCTGCGATCTCCTGGTCCCAAACCAGGCGCC
>JBMYZL010000043.1:0-6011 GCA_049610385.1 Flavobacteriales bacterium | reverse complement strand
ATGCTTGATTACAAGTCTCATGATGATTTGAAGCTTTGCCAGCTTCTGCTTCAGAATCTCAATTGCATCGAGACCCTCCAATGATGCGACAAAGGGGGCCGTTACCCATGAAGGAAAATTGACAAAATCCGAACACCTTCAACCCAGAGTTGGCCGGTTGAACTTTTCAATCGACTCTTCACATTTCTGCTTAAATATCTGAAAGAAGGGCTAGAAAATTGGCCGTTGAAGTATCAACTAATCGTCAGCCAAGGGAATCATAAGTCCTCTCTGCTCGTCCCATACCTTGAGCGCCATGCACCGTCGCATTTCCCTCCATTTCAAATTCGTGCTTGGCGGGCTTTGCAACTCAGGGATGGCTGTCTTGGCTTCCGGCAGTCTGTAAAATGGGATTCGTGCATTGAGATGGTGAACGTGGTGGTACCCAATATTCGCTGTGACCCAGTGCATCCATGGGCTTAAATCCAAAAAGCTTGAGGATTTGAGAGCCGACGACTCGTATGCCCAATCCCCATCGCTGACGAATTGCACTGAAGGGAAATTGTGCTGTACGTAGAAGAGGTAGGCGCCGAAGCCAAAAGCTGCGGTGTTGGGCAGCACGATGGCCAACATGGTCACCTCCCACCCTGCCATCAAAAGCATGCATGCGATATACGTCACATGGACGAACACTGCGAGGCAGGAATCCCAATGCTTCTTGGGATTCGCCAGGCCTGGTTGAATGCACATCCCGTGCAGAAAGGTGAACCAGTATCCCAAGGCAATAACAACAGGGTGCCTGTCGAAAAGATAACGCCTCTGCTCCGCCCTGGATGCGCTCTCAAACCTGGTTTTCGTGAACACAGGATAGGTCCCGATGCTGGGTTTGGAAATCCTTCCATTGTGACGGTGATGGTATTCGTGTGTTCGTTTCCAAACGGTCATCGGAGCAAGGCAAAACACGCCATAAGCCCCAAACAATACCTTGGCCAAGGTGCTCGACCTGAGGATGGCGCCATGTACGAAGTCGTGATAAATCACAAAAGTCCGTGACATCAATACAGCCACACCAACACTGCTCAAGGCACGCATCCACCAAAACGGCAACAGAACCACACCCACAATGCATGAAATCAGCAAAAACCAAGCCGTCAAGGCATATCGCCAGCTCGTCACGACATTCTCCTTTGCAAAAGGAACCGTCTTGAGCAACAATTCTGAAGGGGAATGGCTCATGACTCCAGCAATTCTTCGGGGTTTGCGGGATTGCCGTTGTTGTACAACAGCTTAAAATGCGAATACATCGCAGAAAACATATGTCTTTCAGAGCGGTATTGCACCCCATGTTCAGAAGCAACTTGAATCAGAATTTTCGTCAATTCGGGGTAATGGATGTGGCAAATGTGCTGGAACAAGTGATGTATAACATGATGATTGAACCCTCCAAATAGGTGTGTCACAAACATGCTGTCTGTCGCAAAATCACCCGCCGTCAACAGGTGATGGTGAGACCAAGAGTGAGGCATGACCCCGTCAGCATCGGGCTCGGGAAAATTGGCTTGCTCCCCCACGTGGGTGGAGAGCAAAACCATGGTGATGGTGAGGCTCGCAAAGACCGTCAAAAGGACAAATGCAACGAATACCTGTGCCCATGAAAAACCCAGAATCAATTTGGGCGTGACCACGATGTAGCCGAAGTAAACGAGCTTAAAAAAAACCAATTTGGCAATTTCTTTGACTGGATAATTGCTGTTGTCGAAGCCTCCGATTTTTTGGGAAAAAATGTCCTTGAAATCGCGGTACATGACCCAACGAAAAATGTAAATCATATACACAAAAGGCATGTACATCCACTGCACCTTGTGGATGCTTCGGTGTTTGTCCTTGGGGAAAATCTTCACGACATCGGACTGCTGAATGTCGGAGTCGTAATCCATGATGTTGGGAAAAAGATGGTGTGCCCCGACGTGGCGGTTCTTCCAGTTGAACGAGTTGGTTCCAAGCAAATCGAAGACATGCACGAAGATCCTGTTCCATTGACGCGATTTGAACAATGCGAAATGGGCGGCGTCATGCCCCACGTTCAACCCCAAGAAAACACCCCAAACTCCAATGAATGCATACCAAACAAGAAGTGCCTGGAAAGTCGAGGTTGTTACCAACATGCCTGAATACAAGCCGAAATACACCAAAAACATGACTACCACTTTGAGGTACATGTTGCGGTTGCCGTAATGGGTGCTGCCAGATTCTTTGAAATGCCGAGACACTTCTTTTCTGAGATCTGCGTAGAAATTGTCGCTTTCCGGCGGAAAGGTGATGCGGGTGATGGATTCAGGCATCTTCGGGATACTTAATAAAAAAGTAGATATCGAGTTCCGCATAAGGATGCTTTTTCACAGCATATTCAGCATATCCTGCATATTGATACAGTCGCCTGACCCTTGGCTGTGTGGTCTCCAAGCAAATTGGCAGATTCTGGGATTTGGCCAGTTTCTGCATGCCTTCGTGAATGTCGAAAATGGCCTTTGTTCCGTTCGCAAGTCTGTCTGTACCGACCAAAAATCCAACCATGGCTTTTCGCGGCCTGGTAGACGAGATCATTTGCCGGTATTTCGACAATCGCCAAAGACTCCGAATTCCTGCGTGACGCAACACCAACTTAGCCTTTCGTCGGACATTGGACCAACTCCAGCTTGAGTCGTTGATGTCATAAAACACCAAGGCTCCATTCCCATCGTCGGAGAGGAAGATGCCTTCTTTGTCAGCCCCTTCAAAGAACAACACTTCCAACGCCATCACTTTCCCTGCCTCACTCTTGTCTCGAAGCACCCAATGAACCCCCAAGGAATTTTTCAACGCACCCACCAAAATCGAGCGCGCGCGTTCAATTTGGGTGGGATGACATGCTTGGATCATTGTGCGAAGTTCAACAAATCGAATATAACCCAAGTCGATGCACTTGAATCCATCTCCCTCTGAAAGTTCAAAGATGTTAAGGGGTGCCTTGAGCCCTTCATGGCAAATCACAAGCAAACGCAAAGCGAAGATTTCCATCGCTGCAAACCCTCTTGCATTGCATGAATCAGTGACGACGTCTTGGGCGTTGTGATTGCCACATGCGGTCAGACAATTTTCTTCATTCGTCCCATTGTGATTGAGGAAGCCATATACATCCCTCGCCACAACGAACCCATGCCATGAGCAACACGGAGAACGCACTCCGTGAGCTTCCAATTGGTGATGGCGGGGTTCTCAAGCAACAGAATCAGCATCCTCGAAATCGTAACCGAATGCATCCAGATCTGATTTGTAAAAATCGCGAACCATTTCAATCAACTCCGGTGTGTAAAGGGAGGAATAATGCGATTTGCGCTTGGATTTGTTGAGCTTTGAAATCAGCACTTCTTCATGTGAACGATTTAAACGCAAGAGAATCACTTTTAAATCTGCTTCGAACCGCTCAAATCGCCCGACAAAACCCGTTTCTGGGAAACCATGGAGCAAATCTGTTTGAGCACAAAAGTGGATGTTGGTCGCGAGATTCGAGTTCAACATCGTCCGAACAAAAAAATCGAAATCAGTCTTCAATCGAAGTTGAATCTCAGAATTTTTCTCAACACCGAGGTGTTTCCAGAATCTTTTTGCCAATGGGCTATTCCGGTCCACAAACTTGTTCTGCCAAGCAGACACCAATCGATCAAAAGGATTTCGGACAATCGTGAAGACAAACACGTCCTCTCGGGACAGCATGCTAGCGGTTGTCTTCTGCATCTCGATTATGTTATTTTCGATGTTACCGTAGAAGTACCGGTAATCTTCCGAAAGCTCAGACAGAATGTTGTCGATGGTGCGCGTTCCTGTTTTTGCTACGCGAAACCAGACAAAATTTCCCGCATGACTGAACGACAAATTGGGCCGCTGGATTTGCCTCGGCCAGAGTCCTGAATCCGCGGCCTTGTCGAACGCCTCGTACATGTAGGTGGTCGTCACAATGCCTTCGGCTTGCAAAGATTT
This sequence comes from Flavobacteriales bacterium, assembly GCA_049610385.1. Taxonomy (GTDB): domain Bacteria; phylum Bacteroidota; class Bacteroidia; order Flavobacteriales_D; family Sanyastnellaceae; genus JBMYZL01. Next base: position 2,015 of record JBMYZL010000043.1, on the reverse strand, counting down.
AGGGCCCTCATAGCGACGGGTAGTTTTGTTGGTAAAGTCGACATGGTCTGACTGCAATTGCTCGAAGAAATTGCCGTAAATCTGGTGACGAATTTTGCAAGTACCGACGCGGTTGTTGGCCTGCGCATCCTCTTGGAATTGCCGAACGTAATCCCCCGCGAGCTTGAAGTGCAGCAATCCACATGAAATGTCACTCAATTTCGCTGGCGTGATCATGTGACTGCTGTAGAGCAAATGGATGCCCCTCCCTCCTCGGATGAGGGGGACTTTGGTTTGGTTTTCCGAATACCCCAGATTTCTTCTCACCCCACCAGAAGTGAAATAAAAAGGACAATGGGGAATCGGTGTTCGTTCATAACTGCTTTCATACAAGGGGTAGTGCGTCACAAAGTCCCGTTCAAACCCATCGACATCCAGCTTGACGGGTGTGGATGAAAACATGTCGACCATTTGGCCGGCCAAGGCCTCCTGATCCAAGGCCTCCATGTACTTTGTCAAGCCGGTGAGACCCAACTCCTCCATCCGCGGAAACACGAGGGCCTCATCGACATCCAAGTAGAGATTCCAGCTTTTCCTGCCATACGCGTCCATGAGCGCATTGAGCCAGACCAAGCCTGAGTTTCCCTTCGCATAACTCACATCCGTATGAATTACATGCACATCCGATCCAGCTTTTAGCAACCATTCCGGACTTCCATCCGTGGACCCATTATCGACGAAGAAAAAATGGTCCACCCCCAACTTTCGATAATAATCCAGAAACCAAGGCAATCGCCACTTCTCATTGCGAATCACGGTGAACAACCGAATGTCCTCAACGTCTTGGGGCGGCATGTCATTCAATGGAATCAATTCCCGTGGTTCAGGAGAACGCAACTGAGGAAAGGGGTGCTGTTTCAAGATTTGATTCTCCCAAAACAGTCGGGCCATTACCACATTGCCGTTTTCTTGCTTTCGTCGTGCTCGGTGCAACAAGATGCGCAAATTCTTGTCACTGAACGGAATTTCCTTGAGAATTGTATCGCTCAACTCACGCTTTCCCAAGGCCAAGGCCAGATTCAATTCCGCGGCATTTCGATCCGCTCCGGAATCAAGCGAGTTCATCAGCGCCCTCTGAGCACGTCCGCCCCATTTCTTTTTCCCTTCCTTCAAAAGAAGTCTCGAAAGCACCACCAGAGACCGGCTCCGAAGCGCCTCGTTTTCTGGAATTTTTTCCAGTCGAAGTGCAATTTTGTCGTAGGCCTCCTCGAATTGATTCTCTGCGACAAGCAAATCAATCTCAGTGGAAAAGGCAACATGCTCAGGCATAGATACGGAGAACGATTGCCACAACTGCCGAGCCCGGTCCAGATCAGGAATCCCGATGGCCAACTTGATCCAATTCCGATGAAATTTTTGTTGATCGGGACTCGAATCATGCCAGTTTTTCATCACCAGCATCGCCGCTTCAGCGCGATCGGTTTTCACCAGAAGACTGGCCCATTTTTCAGCAATTCGGCATTCGTCTGGGTGCAATTGCATCCCTTTTGACAAAATGACCTCGGCTTCATCGTTGCGATGCCATGCCATCAAGAGCTCCGAAACTTCCACGATTCGGTCAATGGCTCCAGGCGATTTTTCAAAAGCCCGAAGGGCCGCCTCCAATGCATCCCCCAGGCGTCCATTCTGCTTCAAATCAGCCACTTCGAATGACCTTTCTGACTTCGGGGCCAAAGGCCTGAACAATTTCCTTATGAATTTGGCAACCATTCTTCTACGTTCAATCCAGTTAGCGCTTGCAACTTCATCACCTCGTTGGCATAATAGATTCCCAGTCGCTGTGCTTGCTCAGGCTCAATTTGGGGCTTGTCTGCTCCCTTGTTCCTGTTTTCGAGCGTGAATGGAGAACCTGGAGGAAGACCTAAGAATTCCGAGACCAAATCGAAATTCTTTTCGAAATCCTCGAAACGCAAAAACAGCAATTGCTCTTTGGGAAACAATTCGTACGCTTTCTCAGCAATTCTTCCGTAAAAACC
>JBMYZL010000042.1:0-6463 GCA_049610385.1 Flavobacteriales bacterium | reverse complement strand
TGTCGTACAGTTTGCTCAACGAAATCGATGCCGGAGACATTTGTGTCAATGAAGTCACACGGGAATTCGAAGTGCAAGATGCTTGCGGCAACGCCATCCAATACAGCCAAATCATCACACTTGTTGACACCACAGGTCCGGTGTTCAGTGAAATCTTGGAGCCCGATTCATTCTTGTGTGGAGACTTGGTGCCCAATTGCTTTGACACGAACATTTTTTGGATAGACAACTGCAATGATGCCAATTGGACATGCAGCGATTCTGTGCTCACAGGTGATTGTACACTCAATGAATGCTTGATCGAAAGGACTTTTGTTCTAACAGACGCTTGTGACAATGCATCTTCAATGATTCAGATGATTACGGTTTCCGAAACCGAAGTCGATGCAGAATTGCCCACTGGCATCTCACCCAATGGTGATTTGATCAATGATGCTTTCGTCATTCGGAACATCGACCCTGAGGCAGGAATCCTGCCTTGTGCTTGGGGAGAAACGAATGAAATCGTGATTTTCAACCGCTGGGGCAACGAAATTTATCGGGAAACGAATTACCGAAATGATTGGCAAGGTGTGAACCAAAATGGGGAACCATTGCCGGAGGGCACATACTTCGTTGTTTTCACGAGTGACGGCAAAACATACAGCACCTATGTGGATTTGAGGCGATGAAAAAGTGGTTGACATATAGCAAAAGGAGAGGCTGGTTGGGTCTGCTCGTGATGGGTTTGATTTTGGCCAAACCCCAACAAGTTCATGCGCAGCAAGACATCATGATCAGTCAATACCTGTTCAATGGCTTGCTGTTGAATCCAGCATATGCTGGCTCGCATTCCTACATCAACAGCACCTTGCTCCAACGGTCCCAGTGGACCCAAATGGATGGCGCGCCAGTCACATCTGTCATGGCCATAGATGGACCGATGGCGGCAGAAGATTTGGGGCTGGGACTGCTCATCACCATGGACGAAATCGGCGTGACTTCTCAGTTGGACGTGGCGGTCAATTTCGCGTATCGGCTGGACATGCCGGTCGGACATTTGGCATTTGGTTTGCGGGCCGGCGCAGCAAGTTACCGCGCGGCCCTTCAAGATGTTGACGTTTGGGACCCAACAGATCCTGTATATAACGGCAATGAAATTCGAGAGATGATTCCCAAGTTTGGTTTTGGGGTCTACTATTCAAACGAAATTTTCTATCTCGGCGGATCCGTGCCCGTCCTTTATGCACTCGACGACGTCTTGCAAAACGGGAATGACGACTATTTCAAGCGTCACGTCATGATTACTTCTGGCATGGTGTTCTTCCCCTCGGAAAATGTCAGTTTGAAGCCCTCGTGTCTCGTAAAATATGTTGCAACGGCACCCGTCGAAGTGGACCTCAATTTGCATGCGCTTTTTTACGATAGGTTTTGGCTGGGCCTGGGGTACCGCTCAGGAGCGTCTATGGTCGCCATGTTGGAGTACCAAATCTCTCCTGCCCTCCGCACCGGATATGCCCATGACTTCACGACCAACGGTTTGCGCACCCTCACGGGTGGCTCTCATGAAATCATGATTGGTTTTGATTTAGGCGCAGGCGATGTCAAAACCCGTTCACCGAGATATTTCTGATGAGCCGACCCAACCAAAGATTGTCAATTTGGATGAGCACCTCCTGGGTTTGGATGTTGCTGTTGACCGGTTGTGCGCGTTCGATTTATCTCCAAGGAGAACAAGCTTTTGAGTCCTTCAGGTACCAGGATGCCATTGAAGACTTGAGTCGTTTGGTGGAAAAATCACCTGAGGATACCCTTGCCCTTCGACTTCTTGCAAGGAGCCACATCATGATCAATCAATATTCAGATGCTGCCAATTCCCTGCAGCAATTGGAAATGATGGGAGTACTGAATCCAGAGGACAAAGTGGCATATGCCCAAGTCAAGATGAACTTGCAGGCCTATGATGAAGCAGCTGCGTTGTTGGAAGGCATGATCTTGGACCAAACCAAAGCGAACCTCGCATCTGCATTTCTATCCAGCTGCCTCAACATCCAAGAAATTCGTTCGGATACCAGCATTTTTGAACTGAGGCGAGTGCGCGTACCGGGTTTGCGAACCACGGCGGGTCCCACCCGAAGCGGGGAATACATCTACTTCACCGGTCAAACTGCTGTTGGGAAAATCACCTCCAGTGACCCCTACAATGGCCTTTCCTACACCGATCTGTATCGCTCAAAGCTCGATGCACCAGGAGATTTGAATTGGGTGGCTGAACCCATTGAAGAAATCAACTCCCCTTATCACGACGGATATGCATGCTTCGGCGGTGACGGAAAATTGATGGCCCTCTCGCGCTCGAACACCGGGGAATCCAAAAGGCTGGAGGTGAACAGTGAGTCGATCAGCACAATTCAGATTTATTATTCCGAAAATGAGGAAGGAGAATGGACAAAACCACGGCCCTTTCCTTTCAATGAACGTGAATCGATGTACGCCCACCCGACCATCATGCCAGATGGATCCGGGCTCATTTTTGCCTCAGACATGCCCGGGCCCAACGCTCAAGGAGGCATGGATTTGTGGTACACCCGAAAAAATGGCGATTTCTGGACCATCCCCACGAATTTGGGTCCTGCCATCAACACCCCTGGAAACGAACTCTTCCCGTCGATGCGAAGTGCCGATACTCTCTGGTTTTCATCCAATGGTCATCGCACCTTGGGGGGGTTGGATTTGTTGTACGCCGTCATGGAACAGGAGGCGGATACTGCTGCAATTGCTTCCAATTCAGAGGGTCTCAAACCACCGACCCGATGGCAAACACCCGTTCACTTAAACTACCCATTGAACAGTGCGTCAGACGACTTCGGTGTTGTGCTGGATTCTCTCGGAATGAAGGGATTTGTTTCATCTGACCGGGACGGTCTAGACGCCATTTACCGCTTCGAAGCGGTATCCACACCCATCAAGGTCATTGGCAGAACGCTTGTCGACGGTGAAGAAACCCCCGTGGGCGGTGCGGAAGTGGTGCTGATCGATTCCACGGACGGCTCAACCATCACCTTCATGACCGATCCCAACGGTCGGTTTGAAATCGAACTGCCTCGCGGGCATCAATACCGCATTCAAGTCCAGACAGATGGCTTTTTTGTCGAAGATGAAAACATCGCCACACCTGAAGATCCATTGATTGCGAAAGTAGAGGTGGATCTTTCACTGATCAGCTTGCTCCGCCTCGGGGATGAAGATTTTGTTGCAGCTGTCTTGAATGGTGAGCCCTTCCAACTGCCTGAAGTCTTTTGGGACTTCGATCGCGCAATCGTTCGGAAGGAGGCCAAACCTTCGCTCGATATTGTATCAGCTTTCCTGGGTGATCATCCTGGAATCATTCTGGAAATCAAATCACATTGCGACTCTCGAGGAAGTGACAGCTACAACGAACGGCTTTCCCAACGCCGGGCAAATTCCATTGAGCGCTATCTGATCGACCTGGGTGTCAATGCCAAACAAATCCACTCCGTCGGCGCCGGTGAATATGAACTTCGCAACCACTGCACAAACAATACGCCTTGTTCCGAGTCTCTACATCAAGAGAACCGAAGAACTGAATTCCGGGTCCAAGGACTGCTCGAAAATTGATGTCATCAGAAGACAAAAAAACCGATTCACTGGTCCCAATGACGAGTGAATCGGTAATTTTTTTCCAGACACCCGGCAGCATCAAGGACGTGCAATCGTGTACGGAAATTTATCGGATTGCCTTGCCCAGGTAAACGGCGCCCTCCCCCAATTCTTCTTCAATCCTAATCAATTGATTGTACTTGGCCACACGATCTGAACGGCTGGCTGAACCCGTCTTGATTTGGCCTGTATTTAACGCCACGGCCAAATCTGCGATGGTGACGTCTTCCGTTTCCCCGCTTCGATGACTCATCACACTGGTGTATCCGTTTCGATGCGCCAAGTCCACCGCAGCAATCGTTTCAGTCAACGTCCCAATTTGATTCACCTTGATCAAAATGGAATTGGAGATGCCTTCATCAATGCCCCGTTGCAAGCGTTTGACATTGGTAACAAACAAATCATCTCCCACCAATTGTACTTTTTGTCCGACGGCCTCTGTCAAGGCTTTCCATGCCGACCAGTCATCCTCAGCACAACCATCTTCAATGCTCAAAATGGGATATTTGGCACACCACTCCGACCAAAATCCAACCAAACTAGCCGCATCATGCTTGGCACCAGTAGATTCAAATGCATACAATCCGGTTTTTTCATCATAAAACTCAGAAGAAGCAGCGTCCAGCGCAATCATGATGTCATCACCAGGGGTGTACCCCGATTTTTCAATGGCTTCCAAAACCACTTCTATGGCCTCTTCATTGGACCCCAAATTGGGTGCAAAACCGCCTTCATCTCCAACATTCGTACTGTGTCCTTTACCAGACAACACCTTCTTCAAGTGATGAAAAACCTCAGTCCCCATGCGCAGCCCTTCTGAAAATGAGCGGGCGCCAACCGGCATGATCATGAATTCCTGAATGTCAATTTTGTTGTCCGCATGGGAACCACCATTCAAGATGTTCATCATGGGAACCGGAAGGACATGTGCATGGGTGCCGCCAATGTACCGATACAAACTTTGGTTGGTGGTGGCAGCAGCGGCCTTTGCACAAGCCAAAGAGACACCCAATATCGCATTGGCACCCAAACGTCCTTTATTTTCCGTCCCATCCATTGCAATCAAGGCCGCATCAATGTCCCGCTGCTCGGTGATGTCAAAACCGACCAGGGCTTCAGCGATTTCCGCATTGACATGGTTCACCGCATTGGCCACCCCTTTGCCCATCCATGCAGAACCACCATCGCGCAATTCCACAGCTTCGTGAATACCTGTGCTCGCTCCCGAAGGAACGGCAGCCCGTCCAATCAACCCTTCTCCCGTGACCACTTCCACTTCAATCGTAGGGTTTCCGCGCGAATCCAAAATTTGGCGCGCATGAATATCGTCAATGTAGCTCATCTCGTTTTCAATTCAATGTCAATGTATTGGTCATCAAAAAACCGTTTTTCCATGCTCGGCCACTGTATCATTGACATCGCCGATGCCCCAGTTGGGGCTTATAAATTTCATTTTGTCACCATCTCCATCATGCGACTTCCACCGCAACACCTTTCATAGCTTCCACAAAGTCGTCGAACAAATAACGGCTGTCATGAGGTCCGGCTGAAGCCTCAGGGTGGTACTGCACCGAAAAAACAGGACGACCCTTCAGGCGGATACCTGCAACCGTATTGTCGTTCAAATGAACATGGGTTTCTTCAATATCGACTGCTGATTCCAATGAATCCCGATCCACCACAAAGCCATGATTCTGTGACGTGATTTCCGCCTTTCCCGTAATCAGATTCTTCACCGGATGATTCACGCCCCTGTGGCCATTGAACATTTTCTTCGTCGCCAAACCCTGGCTCAATGCCAAGACTTGGTGTCCAAGACAAATGCCAAACATCGGCTTATCGGATTCCGACAGTTCAGCCACCGTGGCCACCACATTCCGCATGGCCGCGGGGTCACCCGGTCCATTGCTGAGCATAATCCCAGCTGGATCCCAAGCCAACAAATCTTGGGAATTGGAACGGCTTGGGAACACGCGAACCCGACAGCCCCGATCCAACAAGCATTGTACAATGCTGCGCTTGACGCCCAAATCCAAAAGAGCCACCCGGAGTCCATCCTCAGGACCTTCTTCATAAGGCTCAGTACAAGACACATGGCTGCTCAACTCCAACCCTTCCATCGAAGGCGTACTCGCCAAGATGGTCATCAACTCCGAGTCAGGAGTACCATCGTTGCTAAGTACAGCATTCATCGCTCCTGCTTCCCGAATGTGACGAACCAATGCGCGGGTATCAACATCGGCAATGCCTGGCACACCATCGCGGATCAAATAAGCATCCAAAGTCTCAACATCACCAGCACGACTCGCTACGGCGGAAAAATTCTTGGCAACTACACCCGCAATCTGCACCTGACCAGATTCTCGCTCTTGGTGATGTGCTCCATAGTTGCCAATGTGATCGGTGGCCATAACCAAAATCTGCCGATGGTAACTGGGGTCCGAAAAAATCTCTTGATAGCCATACATCCCCGTGTTAAAGGCAATCTCACCTGTTATTGTTCCCCGGGCGCCGACGCCCCTACCTTCAAAACGTGTACCGTCTGCCAAAATCAAAACGGCTCTTTGTTGAGGTTCTTCGCGCTGTTTCATAGAAGGCTAAATTAATTCAGACGACTTGGATGAAGAGATGTATTTCAGAATTCATCAAAAAAAAAGGGAGCTCAACAAGCTCCCTTTTTTTTCAGTGGGCATGAATCATGCTTTCGGCTGTTCAGAATCATCAGATTCTGCATCTGGCTCTTCGGGTGCTTCCTCAGCAGCAGGCGCTTCCTCAGCAGCAGGCGCTTCCTCAGCAGCAGGCG
>JBMYZL010000041.1:0-7017 GCA_049610385.1 Flavobacteriales bacterium | reverse complement strand
CAAGACCAGGAGAATCAAGAGGGAGAGCAGGAGCAGCAGCAGGACGGAGAGCAAGACCAGGAGAATCAAGAGGGAGAGCAGGAGCAGAATGATTCGGGAGAAGATGCCGATGCCCAAAATGGAGAACAGCAAGTAGCCCCGCCCCAGGAAGGCCAAATCTCCCCTGAGGACATGGAACGGATTTTGGAAAATTTGGAACGAGGAGAATCAGAGATTCGGGCGAAATTGCAACTCCAAAAAGGAGACGGCAAAAAACGGAACATTGAAAAAGACTGGTGATTTTGATGCCCCTGACTTTCCATAACAAGATGCTTTTCAAAGCTGGACTTCCCCGCTTGGCCGGGTTGATGGGATGCATTTTGCTTGTGTCCGGGGCATTTGCACAGCAGATGGGATTGGAGATGACAGTCAACCGCAATCCCGTTCGAACCGGACAAGATGTGCAGCTGACTTTGACGATGAAGAACTTCAACCGCCGAGCAGAAGCCCCGGAGGTTCCTGGCTTGTCCTATCGCTATGGCCCAAGTACTTCACGGAATTCATCTTGGGTCAACGGCAAGTCTTCATCGGAATTGGCTTACACCTGGACATACCGTGTCACGGGAAACAAGGACATTGTGATTCCTGCCCAGCAGATGAAAGTTGAGGGCCAAGTGTTGCGTTCCCAACCCTTCAAACTCCGTGTGGTGGCGGGTGGAAACGGTGCGGTCAAGGTCCCTGGTTCAGGCGGGGGAGCGAGTAATGCCCAAGGCTCCTCGGAAATGATGGACGATTTGGAACTCATCATCGAAGTGTCCAAACAAAGGGTGGTCGTCGGTGAACCCATCGTGGCATCCTTCAAAATTTACAACCGCTACAATGGGCTGGATGTACGCTCGTATGAGTTGCCCAAATGCGACGGTTTCTGGAAGGAGGAAGTGAAGCAGCCCGATCCCAACTGGGAACCCAAGGTCGTTCGGGGCCGACGCTACAATGTGGCCAATCTCCGGACGGTGGTCCTGTTCCCGCAAAAAACAGGCAAGTTGGTCATTGACGGATTTGAGATGGAAGGGTACATCCGGACGTCTTTCTTTTCTGGACAAAACGTCACTGGCAAAGCCACCCCCATCACGATCGAGGTGGACCCATTGCCGGCGCCGCGACCTGCTGGGAATTTGGGGGCGTTTCCGCGTCTGTCTGTGGATATGAATGTCAGCACCGAACAGGGCACCGCCAACCAAGCATTCACCGTAGACCTCAAATTCAGTGGCCAGGGCAACCTGAAATTTTTGCGGGAGCCCGACCTGAATTGGCCTGCTGACTTTGAAGTGTTTGATCCGGAGGTGAAAGACGCCTTGGCCATCAACGCGAATGGCGAGACCGGCAGCCGAACCTTCAGTTACGTAGTGATTCCCAGGGCACCGGGAACTTTCCAACTGCCCGGGTTTGATGGACAATACTTCAACGTCCGTCAACGCAGCTATGAGGCGATCTCCGTTGCGCCACGTCAAATGGCGGTTATCCGGGATGCGAGCCAAACTGGTGAATCACTCTCGTACAATTCGAAGAGCGATGTTCAAGTGCTCAATCAAGACATCCGCTACATCATCACGGATTTTGGGCGCCCAATCCTTCGGGATCGCATCGACAAGCGGAAAGGATTTCTGTTGACAGGTCTTTTCTTGGGGCCCATGATTTTTGGTGTGGCCTTTGGTTTCCGACGAAAGCAAGAAGCAGAGGCCGGTGACGTGGTGGGCACCCGGCGCAAAAAGGCGGGTTCGCGGGTTCGGAAGGAGCTCAACTTGGCCAAAACCAAGCTGAACAACCCCACCGAATTTTATGAGGCCATTGGCACTGGACTCGAAGATTATCTTTTGGCCAAGAGCCGGATGTCCCGCGCAGCATACAGCCGAGCCACCATCCTCGATGTTCTCGCCGAAGCCACTCCCGATCTGAAATCCAATTGGGACCAGCTGCTCAACGATGCCGAGATGGCCCGCTACGCACCTGGCGCAGCTGAGGAGCCCCAAGCATTTTGGAATCGAACCAAGGCTTTGATCGACGAAACCGAAAGCGCATGGAAAGCATGAACAAATCGCAGGTCAGGCTGAAAATCAGCCTCGTGGGACTGGTCTTGTGCTGGTTTGTGGGCATGCCCTTGACTGGTCATGCGGACATGAATGAAGCCCGGACATTGTTCGAAGCTGGGAATGCTGCCTATGCCGCGGGGGAATTCGAACAGGCCATCGCCGCCTATGAGTCTCTGCTGACCGAGTACAGCGATTGTTCCACCGAATACAACTTGGGCAACGCCCACTTCAAGGCCGGCCATTTGGGCGAAGCCATTCTACATTATGAAAGGGCCAAGTCCCTCAGCCCCAACAATGAAGATGTTCAAAGCAACCTGATACTGGCAAATATGCGGGTCATTGACCGCATCGAACCCCTGCCCTCCAATGGCCTCTCGGATTTGTGGGAACGGCTTGTGGCTGCTGGCATGTTCGTCTGGTATGCACGGGGATTCATGCTGATGTGGACAATCGGGTTTGGTTGTTTGGCATGGCGATTGTTTGCCCAAGACGTGGACAACCGCCGTGTACTCGGCAGCGTGGGAACCATCGTACTCGTGTTGGGTGCCGCGGTGGGATGGCTGAGTCTGCTTTCTTCCGCGCGCATTGACCAAAGCCGCAGGGCCATCATCATGTCACCCACTGTCGACATCTGGAGCGCTCCAGAAGGCCAAGCAGCTGGGTCCTCAAACACGGCTTTGTTTGTGTTGCATGAAGGCACACGGGTTCGTTTGTTAGATGAGACCCAAACTTGGCAGGAAATTGAATTGGACAATGGTCAGGTGGGATGGCTGCCCAAATCCAGCCTAACCGAAATTTGAGCCTCTCAGGGAGGTATTTTCACACGCCAAGGCCAACTGTGGATCAGCTTTCGTCCTTGCCCGGGAACACCTCAATGGTACGGGTTTCTTTCACCAAGTCCGCCCACACCCCATCATACCGCGTTCCTTTTACGATGTGGTTATCTACCCAGTGGTAGTTTCCGCCGCGAGGTTTGTTCATCAACAACCCGTGGTACTTGAATCCACAACGTTCAAGCCAAGCCTCAGTTACACGCCGATGCTCCTCCGTTCGTGATGTGAAAAAGGTGATGACATGTCCCTCGTCGAACCAGCGATTCAACGTCTCCACAGCATCCGGGTAAGGCTCCACGATCGCCATGCGCTCTGGTTCCTCGTTGGGCACATCCTCCGTGACCGTACCGTCGATGTCAATCAGGTAGTTCTTCACGCCCGCAGGCAACTGCGGACTGATTTTGTGTCCGTCTTCACCTCGGGTTTCCTGCAAGGGGGCATCGTGATCATTCATGATGCGCAAAAGTCGTACAACGCGATGACATGGCCCCCAATTTCAGGCACAAAAGGTCAACTCAAGGCACCCAATGAAAAGGAACCGACGATGGATTCCCTCCAACATCCGTGCAAATGAGCTGATAAGCACCAGCAGCAGACACATCAACTGAGGGTGTCCAGAAGATTTCTCCCGCCAAATTGGACAAGCCCGATGCTACCTCTTTCCCCTGCAAATCCACAATTCGCCAAAGTGTGCGTGGGGCCCACCCGGCCGAATTCAACCGGCTGCCCGCCACCAGCGGATTGGGATAGAGAACAGGACCCGGTTTTGAAACTTTCGAATCTGAAACAGACTCAGGCTGAGCCAAATCGTACAAAACAATATCATCCACAGCGGCCTCAATCAAGGAACCTCCATCCAAATACTCGCCTATGGTTGTGGAATCCGAGGCCACAAATCGCATTTGGAATTGGGCAGTGGGTTCAATGACATCTGCAATCCGGAATGCATTGCGTCGCCAAGAAATATCCTGTTGAAGGGTGTTCTCCAGGTATTGCCATGTGGCACCTCCGTCATTCGACAGGGACACTTGCCACCAATCCGAAGCGGGATTCGCTCCTGACGCCGGCGCATTGGTGTACCAACGCCAGTAGGCCATCACCGGATTTTCATAACTGGTCAAATCGATGATCGGACTCAGCAGCGTGGTGTGACCTGCATCCACATCGTTCGCACCGATTCCTGCATCGATTCCGGGATTCTGGCCTGTGATGAAGGCATAACCCCCATTGCCAGGCGTATGATCCGTCACCGGTGCGCAGATGGTGGAAAAGTCCGCGGGATCTGAATACGACCCCACTGGAATGGCTTCCTCCCACTCCCCTGTCGTGGCCGTGTCTTCACCTGGAAGGCCCGTGGTCCATGAACCGAAATCGGAATATTCATCTGAGTCATTGACCAAAATCGGCTCCACGCCCACCAGCGTGTAATGTGGCAAATTCGCGTTGCTCGTTTTGTTCGCGGCAAAGGGAGAAACCGCAGACACCCCGCCAAACTGGTCCCGAATCCCGAGGTAATAACCTATGACCGTTCCCGCCTCTTGCGCAGGCAAAGTGGCCGTGAAGGTGTTGCTGCCCTCCTCGTTGTCCATCAACACCTCCTCAAATGGATCGTTGTGCGCGGTCTTGTACCACATGTAAACGCCATCGAGATACAAGCTAAATGGAAACTGGATATCGGTGATGCCATCAATCTCAATGGTTTCTTGGGCATCGACGAAAGTCGCTGGCGAATGAATGATGTTCGCATAACTGAAGATCATGATGCCATGCATAGCAAAGCCTTCGATGATGGCTGCCCCGTTTGGCGTGCCGTTGGTCAAATCACCATCATCGTCATCTGCTTGCAATGCGTCAATCAGCACATCCGTGTAGGCCTGGCCTTCATCACCATTCTGTACGGTGGCTTGCAAACCTGGGAAGGCGTCGACGAACAAGGTGAGGGTTTGGTCCCAATCACCTCCCATCAACAAATGCGTGTCATACCAAGCACCACAGATGATTTCTCCATCGGCGTGGACCTCGCCCACCAAATCTTCCGGGTAGACTTTCGGATCTTCATCGTACACGCGAATCCCATCTTCACTGTCTGTGTAAAAACCCTTTCCGATTTCCGCAATGTCCCCGAGAGACATGGCCCAGAAATCTGCATAGCCCTCGTTCATGGCGCCGTTGATGAAAAAAGCCCCAAGGGATTGGTAGTACTTGTCATTGATTCCATGTCCGTATTCATGCCAAACCACATCGGCAATCAGTGACGTCGGGTTGCATCCCCCGCCCGTATCAAAGAAATTGATGCTCGCGCCATCGTAAAAGGCATTGCATTCTCCCTCGACATCCACATTCGTGGTGAACGGCGTATCGAGGTCATCGAAGTCGGGCAACCAAACCTTCATGTGGTCGTGAATCCGGTTGGTGTTGACGTAGGCGCTGCGTTCTTTGGTGTTGCCCAAATCATTCAAGGTCAAGTCATTGTAACCATCTGAAAAAGTGACCGATGTCTCAGGCGTCGAACCGTTGGTGAACACCCAACTGTGACGTCCTCGCAGCTGGACATCCAAGGTGACGGGTCCAGTGGTGGAGGTGATGAATCCACCCTCCGCATCTGTATTGACCACGTTGCCTGCAAAGGGCAGTCGCAAGTGCGGCAAGACGAATTCTTCCTCCGCTTCGTATGGATACATGAGGTGGATGTCTGATGACAAAGCGCCACTCACCACCAAGGCCGTGGCGGGTGTGGTGGCCGGAACATCCAAGCCCATCCGACGAACCACCCGTTCTGGTTTGTCCCCACTGGCCGGTGTGGACCAGCGGCCATCGATGTGCTTCACCTCATTGATGCGGCGCAAAACTTCCCCCGTGAAAACGTCGACCCATGTACTGTAGCGTCTCGGAACCGCCCCGACGCGACCTTCCACCATAAAGGCCGAGACGAGTCGCATGCCTGTCTCCGCGGTAGGAACCAAGCGGATGCCCTCATGCACCAGAGCACCCCATTCATCCAACTCCAATCCACCAGTTGCTGCGGCGGCCAACGCCTCATCAGAAAGCCAATCGCCCTCTGGCATCTCCACATCTCGGTACCAATCCGCGCCCCACATCACCAGGTCACCACCCAGCCATTTCGTCGTTAAACGAGCATTGTGGATGGGAATGCCATTGTGCATCTGCTCCGCAAAAACCCAATCGTGCTTGCCCGGTGTCTGGACTTGTCGCCAGTTGATGTCTTCCGGATTCAAACCAAAGCCGGTGAGCACTTCCGCAGCGAATCCATCCACACCATCAAACGCCGTTGCAGGTCCGAAGGCCCGGTGAGGCAGTCGCGTCAGCGGGTGCATGATGCCTCGCCACTTGGGGTATGCAGCCTCGAATGCTTGCCAATCCGCAGCCTTCCGCAAGGCCTGCTGCTCAGCCGCGTCCACCTGCCCAAAAATGGGTGCCAGTCGAACTTCATGTGGATCATGAGCAGCAACCGGATCCGTTGCAAAACCGAAATCCGGAACCATCAACATCGTGATGATAAGGCTCCAATTCATCCAATTCAAGCAGCGGCTTTCTGCACATGCGAAAGCCCGTTGGGGCATGAGTTTTATCCAATTCATGCACACAAATTAGTTCGTTTTCGCATGCCAGCAAAAGGAAGAGTTCAATTGTTTACAATCAGGTCCTTTGATGGCATCAATTGGCTCCGCTCCAGCCTTTTTCAATGCCTTCAGTCCAAATCGAGTCCGCCCAAGTTGGACCCCATCCCTCTGCCTCGAGAATTCGGATCCAAGCCGCTGTTGCGCTGTCTTTTCGGATTTGGCGGTATCGCTCCACATTCGTCACGTCATGGGGATTTTCCGCATCTTGAATGAAGGCAAATGCAAGGGATTCTGCATTCTTCTCAGCGGCCCTCAATTCCTGGAATATCCGCTTTCGCGTGGGTTCATCCGGGCGATTATCCGCGCAGGAAGCCAAAAGAATGCTTAAAAAAAAAGCAAGGGGCATCCACCACGGATCAGGGATAACGGTAGAATTCGAGGGAATCTTCACAGCAGTTGGTTCGGATGATGTTACCCACAGAAATCTACATTCTCAATCCTTGAAATCCAAACAGCATGTCATGGGTGTTATTC
>JBMYZL010000040.1:0-8605 GCA_049610385.1 Flavobacteriales bacterium | reverse complement strand
CGCCCTTGCCACAACCAATACAGACCAGGAGCCAACACACCGAGGCTCTGGAATTCTGGCCAAAGCCCCTCAAAAACAACATGGCCAGCCCCATTGAGCAATCGAAAAGGTTCATGCAAGATCAAACCTTGGATGTGCGAAGGACTTTGATTCACCGAAACAGGATGCGGAACAGGCAACAAGGTTGTTCTGCTTGCCGGCAAAAGGTCGCCATCCGTGGCCATCACCCAATCCCCCTCGTTCCAATACACCACGGTTTCGGTCGGGTTCTGAAGGGGGTTTTCGTTGCTGCGGAACACCCAACCATCCCAATCTCCAGCCCCATATCCATTCGAACGTCCAGCTCCCCAAACCACGCCAGTCAGTGGTTCCACCCAGACCTCACCGGCCTCATCTCGACCTGGTGTTCCAATGGGCAAGCCCCCTTGCCAATTGCCAAATTGGTTGTAAACCATGACCGCCGATTCGCCGCCGCCAAAGCCCAAAAACTCAGCATTCAAAAGGGTGACAAAATCGGATTCATTGAGCCAACCAATGGCCCGTCCCACGACATCAGCCGAACCGAACATTTGCATTTGCAATGTCAAATCCCCCATCAAATTGTAACGCGCAACCACTTGACGTTGGCCAATGGATGAAGTCCGGGTTCCCAGAACCAAAATGCCTTCGGGCGAAACCGCACATGAAGCCCATGAAGAACTGTCCAAGGGCAATGTGGCCGACCACAATTCATCACCTTCGTTGTTCCAGAGCCTCAATTTCCCTTCCCCAAAAGGATTTGATTCTGTTCCTTCCACAGCAGTCAATCCAGCGATCCATTCGCCGTCGACATCGGAGGCGAGTTGCACCCAGGTTTCACCCGGCCCTGTGGACAGTGTATCGTACCAGGAAAATCCTGTGAGAATGCTGATTCTCCGGATGGCCGCTGCCGGGGTTGCATTCCCGTAATCTTGGTATGCGGTCCAGATTTGGCCATTGCTCAACACCTCGACATCCTCGACAATTTGCCAGCCAGTTTCCGGAACTGCCCAATCCCCAATGACCATCCCCGTGGCCGGATCCAATCGCCACCAGTGCAAATCGTACGCCTCAGGCAATCCATCGTAAACCGTGGACGCAAGAACCAACATGTAGGGACTGCCTCCGGCTGATGCCACCGCGTGGGCGGTGAACCCCGAGCCAAGAGATACCTGCTGCTGCCACATGACCTCACCCAAAGAATCGATGCGCGCCATCCAAGCATATTGTCCCGCATCTGTTGAACTGTTTGTCGTGCCCGCCACGCAAACGGACCCATCATCGAATCCGCCCACTATGCTGGCGATATCCTCAGATCCTGAGCCCCCGAGAATGGTGTGGTTCAGGGTTTGGCCGGAGGCCATCTGGCATATCCACAACAAACCCAAAAACATTCCGGTGATTCTCCCCATGGCCATCACCTCAATTCACAACATGGTAAATGGCCTTCAAAGAGCGCAGCAATCCCGACAACTCATCCAATGGAAGCATGTTCGCCCCATCGCTCTTGGCCTCAGCAGGACTTGGATGCGTCTCGATGAACACCCCTTGGGCACCAGCAGCAACAGATGCCTTGGCGATGGTCCCGATCAAAGCAGGCTTTCCACCAGTGACACCGGAGGACTGATTTGGTTGCTGCAAACTGTGGGTCACATCAGCAATGACCGGAGCGATGGCCCTCATCTCCGGATATCCGCGCATGTCCACCACCAAATCCCCATAACCGAAGGTGGTGCCTCGCTCCGTGAGCCAGATTTGGTCATTGCCACTTTCCCGAACCTTATCAGCCGCAAATCGCATGGCAGATGGTGACACAAATTGACCTTTCTTGATGTTGACCACCTTGCCCGTCTGAGCAGCAGCCACAAGCAAATCGGTCTGGCGGCACAAAAAAGCTGGGATTTGCAAAACGTCCACATATGCCGCAGCCAAAGCCGCTTCCTCAGGGGCATGGATGTCTGTGGTCACGGGCACCTCAAAGGCATCCCGGATTTCACGCAAAATCCCGAGGGCTTTTTCATCCCCAATGCCCGTGAAACTGTCGATGCGCGATCGGTTGGCCTTTCGGTAGGACCCTTTGAAAATCAGGGGCAAATCGAGGTCAGCGCATATGCGAGCCAGACGCTCAGCAATTTCAAAGGCCATGTCTCGGCCTTCGATGGCGCAGGGACCAGCGATGATCTGGAGTTGTTGGCCAGCAGGCCAGTGGTGTGGAGGTGTATTCATGGCAGGACATTGCGAATTTCGCGATTTTCCCTTGGATGCCATGCGAGAAGTTGTCAACGATTTGTGACCGAGGTTGGGATGGTTTTCGACAATTGGATGCCCAAACCCCGTCCCAATCCTGAGGGTTGGAAGGCCGCCAAGGGGTCTTCTGCATAGAGGGTCAATGCATGATTCAACCCCAGCGGGATGCCCGCCCAAACGGCTGGACGAAATTTGCCCCAACCGCCATAAATCGCCCGGACACCACCCACAACACGTGGACCCATTTTGAATTGAAAGCCAGCCATCGCTTCAGGAACCGGTCTCCACCCCCCCACAGTGCCCCGGACTTCCCAAACCAAACCTGGAACGATGGAGCCTGTCAAGGACATGGAAAAAGAAGTCGGCAAGGCCTCCAAGCGCCCCGACAACGTGTCCCGATGAATCAGAGACTCACCGAATCCTTCTCCTTGCAAAGTTTCCAAGGACCAACCGGCGCCCTGCAATGGCAACCCCGTCGTTTCCAACAACGTATCGACAATGATTCGCTCATCTCCAGCTCCCGCCCAGAGCGCCCCAAGGTGGTTGACCTGCAAGGTCAAATCGACGAGGGAAGCGGGATCGTTGTGGCGGAATTGAATTTGACCGGTCAGGCCCAGAGCTTGTGCACGAAGTACTGTTGAACGCCCATAGAGCGACGTGAACAAAGAATCCACATCATCACTGACCCAAAAGTATCCGGTGGAAACCGAGCCATCCACACCCGCTGGCCGATGGGCCAGTCCCAAGCCCCAGCGCAAGGAGTTGTGTTCACGTTCCCAGAGACCCGTCCTCATGACCGCATTCAATTGCCAAATTCGACCGCCGGTGCCATTCAGCACATCAAACCGACCCAGGTGTGGGGAATTGCCCTCGAACACCAAGTCCCAGAACTCAGGAGTCCATCGAAAATCCGATATCACTGACGATTCCACTTGCCAACCCTTCCGTGTTTCAACATCTTCTGTTGCAAAACTGATGCCCGCTCGCAAGCCCAAGGTTCCTCCGCTTGTCATTTCATTTCTCGCCGCAGCCACATCTTCGGGATGCAATGCCCCACCGACCCAGAAGACCTTGCCCAATGCATGATGGACGGCATTTGACCGCTGATCCAATTGAATTGAGAATTGCCAATTGTTGCCGCGGAGCTCACCCAATGAGTCCAGTGGAATGCTGGAGGATTGGGCCTGCCCAGGAATGGCCCATATGCTCAGCCCGCAACCCAGCACCACGGGACGAATCCAAGAACCGATGGATGGACTTTTCATCTTCATTCGATCACGATGTTGTGGGTGCCCCGAATGCGCGCCTGAATGCGAATTCGTTCCTTTCCAGTGAAGGATGTGTACCCTTGGGTGGCCAAACCCGCCGAAAACCAAATTTCTCCACCTGCTGCCAATTCCGCGGACGTGACCGGGATGGACACCTCGGAAACCGAAGCATCAGCTCCACTTCCCGGGGCCAAATTCATTTCAAATGGGGTGCCTGCCGGTTCCCAGCTTCCGCTGAGTTGCATCGCCACCGGAAACCCATTGCGGATGGTCAGGGCTATGACCCCATCAAAATCTGGCACTTCTGTCGCGGAGATGCGGAGGGTATCGCGAAACAACAAATCCGTCAAGGCGACCCGCAAGGGCAAATCCAAATCCAAATTCAAAGAAGGAGCAAAATCCTTGTGGAAATAATCATTCCCCCCACTCACATCCCCCAACGGATTCAATTCCAAGGTTCCCATTGCTGATAAGTCCTCTGGCAATTGCGCAAGAAGGTCAAAAAAGGACGGGGATGTTTGCAACAGGTTCATGGACCAGGCGTCGGTTGTGGGCGGCGCCCCGGCGGACCAATCCGCCCTGGCAATGAATTGATTCACACCCAAGTCCGGATGGGACATGTCGTTACCGCCAAGCGCCAAATTGTCAATGTTCAAGCGCAGATCCGCCCCCATGCCGTTGATCAAATTGAGATCGGCCCGCTGAGGTGACAAAGCCAGCAGTCCAACTGGAAAGGTATCGGGGTCAAACACGCTCAGGTTTTCGCTCAGCTCAACTTCGAAGTTGCCGAAATAGCCCTCGATGTCCCGGACCTGCATGCCCATGAATGTCATGGCCACACGGATGCTGTCGTCTCCAAAGATTTGGGCCGTATCTGTGATGTCTTCCGGTGTCCCAATGACCAAATTCGAAGCAATCCGATTCCGTTCAGTTCCGCTCAATCCAGTGAAATCCACCGTGGCATCTGCGATGTCCAATACACCAGATGCCGAGGCCATTCCGCCCACTGTTGTCGCAGGAGGCAGAACAATTTCCAGCATCACGGGCTCACCATTTTTGATGACTCCGGGGAAATCGTAACGCAATTCCACAAACCCATCTGTGGTGCTCTCTATGGACCAAGCGAGAAAACCGCTGTCCAAGGTTAACGCGCGAAACTCGGATTCATCAACATTGAATGCAATGTCCTCTGCCTGATCCAACAATGTGCTGCCAGGGGGCACTGGGATCGGACCACCGATGAAACTCGGGGTGAGTTCATTGGTCACAGTGGTGTCCGGAATTTGGGCCAAATCCGACACATCCAACGTGACAAGGGGTCCTCGCCAAATCAAGTGGGCCACTTGGTCTGAATCCAACTCCAAGCTGGCATCCGAGGGCAACACATCCGCCCAATCCACCAACACATCCATGACAGGCAAATGCACATCCACAGACCAAGTCGTGGGCTCCTTGCGACACCCCCACAGGCTGACGAAGGCAACCGTTAAGCCGACGAGGGCCGATGCAATCCATTTGTAGCTCGTTGTCATTTTCTCCTTTCAGGCAGCGCGTATAATTCGAAAAACGATACCAGTTCCCATGGCTGCAAAGCCAAGGTCACCAAAATCATCCCCCACCAAAACGTGCCGTGAAAAGCACATCCCAGCAGGCCAGACGCACACCCTATCAAGCATCCCATTACGAGAATAATTCGGCGAAGGTTGCGGCCGATGGATGATGAATACACATGGGGAAACCAGAGTGGGATCAACAACGGTGAAGCCCAAGCCATATCTGGATTCCACCAAGTGTCCCGGTGATCTGTGGCCACCCACATCATGACCAACAACAAACCGAGGATACCCGCCGGAAAAATGAACATGCGCCTCAGAACCGTTGCATTTTTTACAATGCCCAAAATCGTCAACAACAAAATCAGGCCGAAACCCAAATTTGGTGGGATGATGGGGGGCGGGGGCGCCGCAAACCAGTCCCCTTCCGGGGGAACGAGCTCCGACGCCGGCCCAGCGATGGGCCGGCCATCCAGCGTGGCCAATTGAATTTGGGCCATCAAGCCATCTGGTAAAAATGAAGATTCACAAGGACCCATCGGTCGGTCTGAGGTCCCCCCGAGAATGAAATCAATGCCTGACTTGACCCATCCCAACCGCGCGATGTACGGGCCAATGGCTGATCGGAAAGAGACTCCCTGTCCGGGGTCCCGATCGCATGCGGGGTCCCAGCGATTGCCGAACACCTCCGCCAGCACCTGCAGCACCCGACTTGAACAATTGTCGCCGAAAAATTCATAACGGTACACCCGGTTTTCTGGCAGGGCATTCCAAGCCAAAAAATCCGCCACCGCCTGCACATCGGCAGG
Source organism: Flavobacteriales bacterium (assembly GCA_049610385.1). Lineage (GTDB taxonomy): Bacteria > Bacteroidota > Bacteroidia > Flavobacteriales_D > Sanyastnellaceae > JBMYZL01. Next base: position 2,710 of record JBMYZL010000040.1, on the reverse strand, counting down.
CGTCAAGGCCAAAGGCTGTTCCAGCAGGGCCCTGCCGGTGTTCAAATACTCGGTTTGAAAAGAAGCAAATTCCTGAACAGACAAGCGATAGTCCAAGTGGCCTCGAACGAATCGCGTATAGAAACCTGGACCAAAAGCAAACGTTCCATAGTTGAATGTCAGGTCCATGACCGGCGATTGCCCGGGATCTTTCAGGCGAATGGCCGTGTGCCCCCAACTGCTGTATACCTCATCGCCTGGGCTTCCAGTGAGCACTGACAGTTGCGCTTGCTCCGTGAGTGGAACATGGCGCAATTCCGTTTGGCCCTGTGCCTGAAACGGCACACCAAAAACCAGCCCAATGGCGACAACCCCCCACAGCAAACAGGACAAGACGGGCCAATTCGCCGAACCCCGAAAGCACTCGCGAGCCGGCCCCCACAACCAAACATCCAAAAAATGGCCTCGTTCATCTGGCGGCCCAAAAGTGACCTTCAAATCGCCACCTCGCATGCGGACAGTCCGTTGCATGGCCCCACCCCTGCGAACATAATCAGCGAGAGCCGCGGCGGTCGCCCCAGTTCCGCAAGCCAACGTTTCACCTTCCACCCCGCGTTCGAAGGTTCGCATCACGAGGATATCAGGTGAAATGGGTTGAACGAAATCCACATTGGAACCGCCTGGGGCGTGCATCGGATGGTGCCGAATTTGGGCGCCAAAGTGCTCCACATCCAGGGCTTGCAAATCCGCTTTCTCTGACAGCCAGATCAAATGATGAGGCGACCCCGTGTCCACAAAAACTTCTGCAACGCCCTCGACCTGAGTGGCGGTTATGTTTTGTGGGGCCTTCACCGGTCGCAATTGCACACCCGGTTCACCATTCCATGCCACCGCATGGTCGCCATCGCAGGCCACCAAAACCGCCTCCGAATCCACAGCACCGATAGCACGCAAATGGGCCAGAACAACCCGGCTGCCGTTCCCACAAAATGATCGAGTGCCATCGGCATTGACGTAATCAAATTTCCATCTGTCGTCAACTCCATCCACACGGGACAAAAAAATGATGCCATCGGCTCCGATGCCCGTCCGGCGATTGCACAAGGCCGCAACGACTTGTCGTTCCTCTTCGGCATGCTTGAACGTCCGTCCTTCAGTGAGAATGAAGTCGTTGCCAGCACCTTCCCATTTGGCAAAATCAAATTGCATCGCGCCCAAAGGTACACCCCACTCAGCCCATCTCCGCCACCCTATATTTGTCCTGCATGGGATCTAAAAAAAAGTCGGAAAAAGCGGCCAAGCCAGAGGTCAAAGTGCTCTGGGAACAAGCCTACCGCAACATGTTTACTGCGAGATGCATGAGCGACTTGTACGAATCCCACGCCCGCCTCACCGCCAAATATGTTCATGCCTGCTCCCGCGGACATGAGGCCATTCAATTCGCCGCAGGTCGTCACTTGACCCAGCACGACTACTTGAGCGCCTATTACCGCGATGACAGCATCTTGCTGGCCGCGGGCTGCACCCCTGAGGAACTGATGCTTCAGCTGTTCGCCAAAAAAGATGACCCCTTCTCTGGAGGCCGAACTTATTACAGCCACCCATCATTGAACGTGCCCGGTCGCGTGAAAATTCCCCACCAAAGTTCTGCCACCGGTATGCAAGCCATTCCGGCCGCGGGTGTCGCCATGGGCATTCAATACATGGAGCAACACGGGCTTTCGTCAGGTGAAGACGCCCCAGTGATGCTGTGCTCCATCGGCGATGCTGCCATCACCGAGGGGGAAGTCAGTGAGGCCCTGCACATGAGCGCGCTGAAAGGGGTGCCGATGGTGTGGCTCATCCAGGACAACGAATGGGACATCTCTGCACACAAGTCGGAGATTCGTTTCGGCGATGCCAGCACCCTGGCCTCGGCATTTCCTCCGATTGATTTGTTGCAAGTGGATGGCGCCGACATGGCGAGTTCCATCGCGGTGATGGATGAGGCGTTTCGGCGGGTAAGGGAGGATCGCAGACCTGTCTTGGTCCATGCTGAAGTTCCCCTGCTCGGCCACCACACTTCGGGCGTGCGTCGGGAGTGGTACCGGGATGATTTGGAGGCGCATGGCCAACGAGATCCGTTGCCACGTGCGCGACAAACCTTGAGAGATGCGGGTGTTTCGGAGAAGCAGTTGATCAAGTGGGAAAGCCAAATTAAAGCCGAAGTACAAGACGCATTCGACCGCGCACAATCTGCAGAAGAACCAAAAGGAGAAGACTTGCTGCCGCATGTCATGGCACCGACCTCCATCACGGAGGAGAGCGGGGAACGCTCGCCTGAAAACGGCGAGGAAACCTTGATGGTGGATTGCGCATTGCACGCCATGCAAGAGATTTTGGATGATCATCCTGAAGCGTTGCTCTACGGACAAGATGTCGGCGGACGGCTGGGCGGCGTATTTCGTGAAGCGGCAACTCTGGCCCAGAAATTTGGCGACAGCCGGGTCTTCAACACCCCCATCCAAGAGGCTTTCATCATCGGGTCCACAGTGGGCATGAGTGCTGTCGGTTTGCGGCCCATCGTGGAAGTGCAATTTGCCGATTACTTGTGGCCCGGGCTCAACCAACTTTTCACGGAAGCCAGCCGAAGCTATTTCCTGTCCAATGGCCAATGGCCTGTTCACAGCTTGATTCGCGTGCCCATCGGTGCGTACGGTTCTGGGGGGCCTTACCACAGCTCAAGCATTGA
>JBMYZL010000039.1:0-13726 GCA_049610385.1 Flavobacteriales bacterium | reverse complement strand
TCTGAATTTCCGGAATTGCGCGTGGTCTTGGCACCCCGTGGCATGCTGGGTGCTGGCGCCTTGTCCATCAAGCCTTTCAAGAAACAGGTTTTTTTGCGCGTTGCGCGTTGGCTTGGATGGTTTCATAACGTTCGTTGGCATGCCTCCACCACCTTTGAAGAAGCCGAAGTCCATCATTGGTTTCCAGGAGCGGAGGTGCATGTGGCATCAAACTTGCCTTCATCAGCCCCAAAAGACAACCCAGATCGACCAACGGATCGTTGGGTGTTGATCAATGTGGGTCGAATCCACAAAGTCAAAAACACATTGATGACCTTGCAGGCGGTTCTCGGCGCACAAGGCACCCGACCTATTGAACTTGATTTCATCGGACCTCCGGAAGATGAAGATTATCAGAAATTGTTGGAGGATTTGGCCCAAACGGCGCCTCCCCAAATTCAAATTCGGTTTTTGGGCGCTGTATCACCCAGTGAGTTGCCTTCACACTTCCACCAAGCTCATTTTCTAATTTCTTCGACAACTCATGAAAATTTCGGTCATTCCATTGCTGAAGCCTGGGCCCATGGTTGTCCGACCCTCATCGCGGACACCACCCCTTGGCGTGACCTGGCTACAAAGGGTGTCGGACGGGATTGGCCGCTTGACCTGGACGTTTGGGTAGAGGGGATGACGGAGGTGTTGTCGATGCCTGATTCGACATGGCGTGAGATGTCACAGGCGGCCCGTCATCATTTCGAGACTGTGGTCCGCAGCGAATCCATTCAGGAGGCGAACCTCCGTATTTTTCAGCCATGAATCGGGTCGCTGAACTTTTTGGAATTCGGGTCCCCATTGTACAGGCGGGGATGATTTGGTGCAGTGGATGGGAGTTGGCGAGCGCCGTGAGTTCGGCCGGAGGCTTGGGGATTTTGGGTGCAGGTTCGATGTATCCAGACGTTTTGAAGGACCAAATTCGCAAAACCCAAGCGGCGACATCCAGACCTTTTGCGGTGAACGTTCCTTTGATCTACCCCTCCATCGAAGAGCACATGACCACGATTGTGGAAATGGGGGTGCCCATAGTTTTTACCAGTGCAGGCAATCCCAAGGCTTGGACGGATCATTTGCAGGCCCATGGCATTTGCGTGGTGCATGTGGTGAGCAGCGTCAAATTTGCGTTGAAGGCCCAGGATGCGGGTGTGGATGCGGTTGTGGCGGAGGGATTCGAAGCCGGCGGACACAACGGACGAGAAGAAACCACGACTTTGTGCTTGGTCCCTGCGGTGGCTGATGCGTGCGGCATTCCGGTCATTGCAGCGGGTGGCATTCATGACGGTCGAACCACGTTGGCCGCATTTGCCATGGGGGCCTCGGCTGTTCAGATTGGAAGTCGTTTTGTGGCCACACCAGAATCCAGTGCGCACCAAGCGTTCAAGAACGAAGTGATTCAAGCAGCGGAAGGCGACACCCAACTAAGCCTCAAGAGCCTCACCCCTGTCCGCTTGCTCCACAACCCTTTTGCCGAGGCGGTGCACGATGCAGAACAGCGTGGCGACAGCCCGGAACAGTTGCGCGAATTGTTGGGCCGCGGCCGCGCCAAAAAAGGCATGTTCGAAGGAGATTTGGAGGCTGGGGAATTGGAAATTGGACAAGTTTCTGGCAGCATTCAAGCACTCAAACCCGCGGCGACCATCGTGCAAGACATTGAAGCGGAATACCGCCAGTTGACGCACGGCATGACGGCCGCACATTTTCAATGGTGACGCCTGTTATCCAGATGAGTGGAAATGCGCGAGGATGGCCTGGGCCACGCGTTTGTTGACCACGATCAGCAGCTCTTTTTCTGAAGCTTGGCGAATCGCTTCCAACGTTTTGAAATGACCCAGCAAGGCCCGGCGGGTTGTGGGCCCTACACCTTGGATGTCGTCCAACTCAGACTTCAAGGCGGCTTTGCTTCTGCGCTTGCGGTGGTGGGCCAGAGAGAACCGATGTGCCTCGTTCCGCAGTTGCTGGATGAGCTTGAGGGTGGAGGATCGTTTGTCGATGTATAGGGGAATGGAATCCCCCGGAAAGAAAATTTCTTCGAGGCGTTTGGCGATGCCGATGATGGCGATTTGGCCCCGCAAGCCCAAATCTTCAAGCGCTTCAAGCGCATGGGACAATTGCCCTTTGCCGCCATCAATCACGATCAATTGCGGCAGGCCTTCACCCGATTCTTGTAGGCGCTTGTAACGGCGATAGACCACTTCTTTCATGGAAGCAAAATCGTCTGGTCCTTCGACCGTCTTGATGTTGAATTTTCGATAATCCGCTTTGGCGGGTTTGCCATCACGGAACACCACGCAAGCAGATGCCGGATGTGTGCCTTGGATGTTGGAGTTGTCAAAACACTCGATGTGACGGGGCAATTCTGTCAGCCTCAAGTCCGCTGCTGCGGTCTCCAACAACCGGGTGACAGCTTGTTCGGGATCGATTTGTTCCAGTTGTTTTTGCCGGTCCCGCATGGCGTATGTGGCATTGCGTTCTGAGAGTTCGACCAGTCGCTTTTTGTCGCCACGCTGGGGCACATGAAAAGTGATGTGCTCTGGCATGCCGTTCAGATCCACTGCAAATGGCGTGTAAACCCAAGTGGAGTCGCTGTTGAATTTGTCCCGAATCAAGGGAATGGCTGCCGCCAATACCATTTCATCCGATTCACCCAAACGCCTTTTCACTTCAGATGTGTGCCCTTGAACAATGCTGCCGTTCATGACTTTCAAAAAATTCACATAGGCGGCGCGGGAATCGCTGACCACGGAGAACACATCTACATTGTGAATGGTGGGGTGAACCACGGTGTTTTTGGCTTGAAACCGTTTGACAGCTTCCAGCCGCGTCTTGTATTTCGCAGCCTCTTCAAATCGAAATTCGGCAGCAGCCTCTGCCATGGCCTCTTCCAACAATGTCATCACCTCGAGCAGATTTCCCTTCAAAATGGCCCGGATGGCCACGATGCTATCCGCATAGGATGATTCCGTTTGTTTGCCCACACAAGGCGCCAAACAATTCCCAATGTGGTATTCCAAACATTCCCTGAACTTCCCCCCTTGGATGTTGGCTTCTGTCAAGGGGAGTCTGCATGTGCGAATGGGGTAGAGTTTGCGGCACAAGTCGAGCACGGTATGCATCGTTTTGACGCTGGGGTAAGGGCCGAAATATTCGCTGCCATCTTGTATGACCTTGCGGGTGGGAAACACCCGCGGGAACCGCTCCTTTTTGATCACCAAGAAGGGGTAGGTCTTGTCGTCCTTCAACTGGATGTTGTACAAAGGCTTGTGTTCCTTGATCAGGCTGTTTTCAAGCAACAGGGCGTCTGCTTCGGTCGGAGTCACAAGCCATTTGATGTCTGCGATTTTGGACACCAATAGCCGCGTCTTTCCGTGGTCGTGTTGCTGCTTGTTGAAGTAACTCGCCACTCGCTTTTTGAGGTCTTTGGCCTTGCCCACATACAGCAGCCGTCCGTCGGCATCGTGGTGCTGGTAGACACCCGGCGCGTTGGGCAATCGTTCAAGCAACCTTTGGATATGCGGGCTCTTCTCCATCTAGCCCAAATTTCGACCATCTTCTCCATACCTGCCCGCTTCCATGGCCGTAACTTCGGTGCATGGATTTGGTGACGGGCGCGACAGGATCTTTGGGCATGCACTTGGTGTCCGTTTTGTTGGCTGCTGGGCGAGAGGTCCGGGGGATGAGAAGAAGAGAATCCAATGTGACTCGATGTGAGGCGTTTTGGGATCGAAAACTGGGGTCGGAATCTTGGCGGGAACAGTTTGAATGGATTGAAGGCGATTTGTCTGATGGTCTGTTGCTCGAACAAATGTTGCTTGGCGGGGTCAAACGCGTCTTCCATGCCGCGGCCCTTGTCTCATTCCACCCCAAGGATGCGAACCGCATGATGGAGACGAATCGCGAAGGGACGGCTCGTTTGGTGGACGCCATGCTTCACGTAGGCACGCCGGAACTCATCCACATTTCTTCTGTCGCTGCACTGGGCCGAAAACATGCAGAGCCCGTGCATGAGGAAACACCTTACGAAGAGGGGCCCGATGTCAGCGCTTATGGACGATCCAAGCACATGGCTGAAAGGGAAGTCTGGCGAGGAGAAGCGGAAGGCTTGAAGGTGGTTTCCTTGAATCCTGTCATCATTTTGGGTGAGGGAAATTACAGCCAAAGTTCGGCGGCACTGTTCACCTTGGTGCATCGTGGTTTGGGTTGGTATCCCATGGGTGAGAATGGGTTCGTGTCGGCATGGGATGTGGCGCGGGCGGCGTTGCAATTGGCCCAGCAGGGAACCAGCTGGGGTCACCGATTTGTTTTGTGTGCCGAGAACAGAAGTTACCAGTCCATTTTGAGCACAATCGCCGAAGCATTTGACAAGCACCCTCCGTCCAAGCCCTTGCGACCGTGGATGTCCGGTTTGGCTTGGCGGTTGGCATGGATTTGGGAACGCATCAGCGGAAGGAAAGCTGTTTTGACCCGTGAAAGTGTCGCGAATACGGCCTGTGTCCATCATTATGCCACGCAAAAACTCGAATCGCACTTGACATCTTGGCGGTATCAGCCTGTGGACGAAGTGATCGCAGAAACCGCTGAGGCTTACCTGTTTTCGAAGTCACGTTCTTGATCACTCATGGCCTCTGTGACTTCTTGCAAGATGGCCACAATGGCCTCTCCTTGCCCGAACCACCAGCGCTGAGCCACTTCAAATGCCTGTGCGCTTGTGCCATGTTTTTCAAAGACTTGATTTAGGGCCTGCTCAATTTTGAGGCTGTCGTTGTCATTTCGAAAAACCCGCTGTTTGCGCGCTGCTTCAACCAACATCACATCCGTCAAAACGTTGATGTAGAGGTCTCTGGCCAAAACAGAATCTGGCACTTCGCTCAGGTCCAAGGGCGGTTGATGTCCTTCATGGGCACAACTTGCACACAACCAACACATAACCAACCCAATTCTCAAAATTCTCATCGGTCGAAGGTCAGTCTTTTTGCAGCACCGAGATGGACCTTTTCTCCATCAAAGACCAGCTGACCGTTCACCCAGGTTTTCTCAACTCGAGACCGGAAATAACGCCCTTCGAAGGGGGACCAGCCGCATTTATATCGCAGACTGCTTCGCTCGACTTTCCACGGTGAATCGGGGTTCACCAGAACCAAATCAGCCGCTTGGCCTACCCGGATATATCCACGGTTTCGGACATTGAACAGTTCGGCGACTTGGTGAGCCATCAAACGGGGCACGTCGGTGAGATCCAAATGGCCATTGTGCACAAGTTCGAGCATGGCCACCAAAGCGTGTTGGACCAAAGGACCTCCGGAAGGGGCTTGAAAATATCCTTGGCTTTTTTCTTTCAATGTGTGGGGGGCGTGATCTGTGGCCACTACATCAATGGTTCCATTGCGGATGCCTTCGCGGATGGCTTCGCGGTCTTCTGCTCGTTTGACAGCGGGATTCCATTTGATCAAAGCCCCTTTTTCTGGGTAATCGGCATCACAAAAGGTCAAATGGTGAATGCACGCCTCTGCAGTGATGTTTTTGTCACGCAGCGGGATGTCATTCCTGAAGAGTTCGAGTTCACGAGCTGTTGAAATGTGCAAGATGTGCAGTCGTGTTTGGCATTTCTCGGCCAATTCGACAGCCAGCGAAGAACTTTTGTAACAGGCTTCAGCACTTCGAATGAGCGGATGCTGGTCCATGGGCACGTCGTCTCCGTACGTTGCCTTTGCCGCGGCCAAATTTCGGCGAATGGTTTCTTCATCTTCACAATGGGTGGCCAGCAGGGTTGGTGCTTCACAAAAAATGGCCTTCAGGGTTTCACGATCATCCACTAGCATGTTGCCGGTAGACGAGCCCATAAACACTTTGATTCCACAGACGTTTTTGGGGTTCGTTTTGAGAACTTCCTCGATGTTCGAGTTCGACGCCCCCATGAAAAAGGAATAGTTCACAGCGCTGACTTCCGCAGCGCGGTCGTACTTGTCCTGTAAGAGGTCTTGGGTCAACGCCTGGGGAATCGTGTTGGGCATTTCCATAAAGGACGTGATGCCCCCCGCCGCAGCGGCAGCAGATTCGGTGGCAATTTCCGCTTTGTGGGTCAAACCGGGCTCCCGAAAATGTACCTGATCATCAATGCATCCAGGGAACAACCAGTGTCCAGAGCCATCGATGAGGTGGGCTCCAATGGACCTGGGGTCTTCTGTCAATTTTGGACTGATGGCGACAATGGTTTCACCCTCAATCAAAACATCACTGACCCAGGTTTTCCCTTCATTGACAAGGGTGGCGTTTGCAATCAGGGTTGTGCTCATCTGTGTTCGCTCCCTTGGGGTTTGATTTTTCTGAATCGCATTTGGAGCACCCCCAAAAACGCTTCTTGAAAAATATTCATGCTCATCTTGCTGCTTCCAAACTGGCGATCAATGAACGTGATGGGGACCTCGACAATTTGAAACCCCAATTGCCGTGCATTGTATTTCATTTCGATTTGAAATGCGTATCCCACAAATTGAATACGGCTCAAGTCGATTCGCTCGAGGACGGCACGGCGGTAACACTTGAAGCCAGCCGTCGAGTCTTGGACGCCCAACCAGAGAACAGCATTGACATAGACCGAAGCAAAGTAGCTCATCAAAATGCGGCCGAGAGGCCAATTGTCCACTTTTCCACCTTTGGTGTACCGGGATCCAACCGCCACATCTCCACTTGATTCACAGGCGACGCGGAGCCGAATCAAATCCTTGGGGTTGTGCGAAAAATCGCAATCCATTTCAAAAATGAAGGTGTAATCCCGATTCAAAGCCCATTGAAATCCAGCGATGTATGCGGTGCCCAACCCCAGTTTCCCTGAACGCTCCAAGATGTGGATTCGATTGGGGTATTCGCTCATTTTGGCTTTGACCAATTTGGCAGTGCCATCGGGAGAACCGTCGTCGACAATCAGGACGTCGAAAGGCTCGGCATCCAACGCCATAACAACGTCCAACATGCGTTCGACGTTTTCCTTTTCATTGTAGGTCGGGATGATGACCAGGCTGTTGCTTTGGTTCATGGACATGGGCTCAAGACATGCGAAGCAAATTCAATTCTTCGGTTTTCAATTCACGTACGTGTCCGCGGGGCAGGTCTTTTTTGGTCAGCGGTCCCATTTTCACCCGATCCACCTTCATCACTGTGTAGCCCAATTGTTCCATGAGGCGACGTGCAATCCGGCTGCGTTGGCTTCGAATCTCAAGGCCAACCGCGAATGGGTTCTTTTCATCTACGCTTGCCGCTTCTACTCGGGTGATTTTGCCTTCCACAGAGACGCCTGTCAGCAGCGTCTCGAGGTGTTCAGGATTGACCTTTGTTTTCAATTCAACGTGGAAGAGCTGCTTGGTGCCTGTGGCCAAATGGGTCATGCGCTGCATCAAATCCAAGTCGTTTGTCATCAAGACCAAACCGCTGGATTCTGGTTCCATTTTGCCAACAGGATGCAGAACCTCTCGGCATACCTTGGCGACCAAATCCCCAACGGTTCTTTTTCCGGTGGGGTCGATGGGTGTGGCGGCAAAACCTTTGGGCTTGTTGACCAGAATGTAGCGTTTGGTTTCGGGTTTGATGCGATGATCTCCGACTTGTACATGATCGGAAGGACTGACGCGCAGCCCCATTTCGGTAACAACCTCACCATTGACACGAACGGCTCCGGTTCCAATCAAGACATCGGCTTCACGCCGAGAACAGACACCCGAATTTGCGATGTAACGGTTCAACCGGATGGGCCCGTTGGGATCCGCTGGAACCGAAGTCTTCTTCACAAATGGACGGTTTGGGCTCCCACCCTGTTTCCGCCCGGGCTTGAATGGCTTTCCTTGGTGGGGTGACTGCCTGTTTTCGCGTTTCGTGGCAGAACGGCTTTGGCTGCGCCGTGAACGTCCAGGAGGTTTTTGCATCGCAAGACAAAAGTACGCCAACCCTGCCATTCAGGAGGTTTGACTCCACAAGATCATGCATGCCAAGGCCAGAACGCATTTTCGATGTGGTCAAGGCGCCAGTCTGCGCCCGAAAAGGTGATGTGAATGATGTCAAACCGAGATGAACCTGGACTGTTGCGCCGGGTTTTAAGGAATGCATTGGCCGCGCGCAAGATGCGTTTTTGTTGGTCGGTGGAGACCAGGTGAGCGGGATCCTGCCAGACATCTGTCGACCGAACTTTCACTTCAACGAAGACTGTTTCTGAACGACATTTCACAATCAAATCAATTTCGCACCGTCGATGTCTGAAATTGCGCTCCAGAATGGCATGCCCCTGCGCCAAAAAATGTGCACAGGCCAGCCGTTCGCCCCATTTTCCTCGCTCCAAACGGGTCATGTTCTCGCGTTCCATTAGACGAAAAACGCAACCATATTGTCAGTCTCAAGACGAAGTCGACAGGCGCTTAGTGAAAATTTGTAAGCGCAAGCAAAAACGGATCAACGAAGGTCATACTCCGATTGCCCGATGAGCCGATCGCCTTCCAAGATTTCGACTTTCAAGCGTCCGGTTTCTAAGGTTTGACTGGGGGAGTAGAAGATGCATGCTTCCAAACGCTCATTTGCATATTCAATGCCCCTTGATGCTGAAATGGCGGTTCCAGATTCGGTTTGGCTGGGCAGGTCTTCTGCTGCAGTGAGAACCCGGCCGTTCGCATCGATCATTCGCAGATGCAGTTGTTTTCGACCGGCTTCAGCAATGCGGTTTTCAAGAAGGGTAAAGCAAACCCGAATCATGTCTGCACGTGCCGCACGGTCGGTTTCCCGCTGACGTCCAGAGTCGAGAATGCGAATGGCTTGCACGGTTACCTCCGCAGCTTGCAATACCCGCCCTGTGGAAATGATTTCTTCCATGTTTTCTTGGCGTTGTTGGAGCTGCCGATTTCGGGTTTCCACAGTCTGTACCTGAGCGCGCATGGCATCGTTTTCGTCCTTTAAGGCCAGGTTCAACTGGTTCAAGGAGTCGATGGTGACCAAATAACCTTGCATGATCGAACGCAGGGTTTCAGCTTCTTTCTTCGCTTTCGCCAATGACCAATTTTGATTCCTCACCCGTTTCATGAGGTCATCTACCTTGGCTCGTTGGTCTTGAATCTCCGCCAGCATCAATCCATTCTCCACTTGAAGGGTATCGTAGCTGAATCGCATTTTTTCCAAGTCGAAAGCCAATTGATTTCGTTCCAGGGTCAGTTGTTCTTCGTTTTCCACACCCGTTGCAATGGCGGCATTTTTCTGGACGATTTGATAGACCAAAACCACACAAACCACAGCCAAAACTGCACTCAGCACAATCAGAATTCGTTGCGTATTCATGCCAGACAAAGTTGCAAAAACCCCTTAACCTCGATCGCCAGAGGGGCGAGGAGATTTTTTCTTTTTCCAACGGGTTTTGGAGCCCCGGTATTTTCCGGATGGGGTGTGTTTGGATTTCTTTTTCTTTTGCGGTGGTGCAGTCCGTTGGCTTGTTTTCATGCCGATCGCGGGCATGTCCAAATGCCAGTCGTGGTTGTCATCCACCTCAATTTCTTTTTGAATCAGGGATTGGATATCTCGCAGGTATGTCCGCTCATCTGCCTCGTTGACGAAGGAATAGGCTTGACCTGACGACCCCGCTCTGCCTGTTCTTCCGATTCGGTGAACATAGGTTTCGGGGAGGTTGGGGACTTCGAAATTGATGACGTGGCTGAGTTCGTCTACATCGATTCCGCGGGCTGCAATGTCCGTGGCCACCAGCACGTTGATTTTTCCTTTGCGAAATCCAATCATGGCCCGGTCCCGTTGGGGTTGGGTTTTGTTTCCATGAATGGCTTCGCTACGAATGCCGTGTTTCTTGAGGTAACGAACGACTTTGTCGGCGCCGTATTTCGTTCGGGTGAACACCAAGGCAGAACTGACATCAGGCCGACGCAATACGGACACAAGCAAATCCCGCTTGTCTACCTGGGCAACCGACATGATCCGTTGTTCAACAGTTTCTGCAGCTGAGCTTACGCGGGCGACCTCCACTTGGATGGGGTCTGTCAAAATGGACTCTGAGAGTTTGATGATGCTCCCCGGCATGGTTGCGGAGAAAAACAGGCTTTGACGGGTGCGAGGCAACAATTGAATGATGCGCCGAATGTCGTGGATGAAACCCATGTCGAGCATGGTGTCGGCCTCGTCCAACACAAAAAACTCCAAACCTTGCAGGTGCACATAACCTTGATTGGCCAAATCGAGCAAACGCCCGGGCGTGGCCACAATGATGTCCACACCTCGTTGAAGCGAGTTCACTTGCTTGCCTTGGGAAACACCGCCAAAAATGAGGGCATGTCGCAGTCCTGTATGCTGGTTGTAATCCCGCAAGTTGTCGGCAATTTGTGTGGCCAATTCCCGCGTTGGGGAAAGGATGAGGCCCCGCACACGGCGTCGGCCTGAGTCCGACTGTGTTTTGTGCAAGTTGTGAATCATCGGCAGCGCAAACGCAGCTGTTTTTCCGGTTCCGGTTTGGGCACAGCCCAAAACGTCTCTTCCTTTTAAAACATGAGGAATGGCCTGATGCTGAATGGGGGTGGGCTTTTGGTAGCCCAAGGGTTGCAGTGCACGCAAGATGGGTGCTGACAAGCCCAAGTCTTCAAATGTTCCCAAGTGGTAGGGGGGTTCAACCGCATAAAAACGTGTGCGGAACACGTGTTGGGCTCGAAATCAAAACGGAACGATTTGAAAAAGTTCGCGTTGCGTGCCAATCCCAACAAAGCACGCCTTGGCTGCAAGATACGAACAAACCCCTACTTCTCAACGCGAACCGATGGCCTGTTGAATGCGAACGGCACCGGACACATCGTGGATTTCGGCGGAAACCATGGTTGAATCATTGGGGAGGAAGCGCAACACCCCAAAATTGTTTTCCATGATCGGTCCATGCCTTCGATTGATGTTTTGGGTGGCGAAAGGCCAAGTGGAAGTGATTCCGCTCGAGGTGATGTCCCAAAGGGGTTGAATGGCCTTCGAAATGGGCAAGCCGTCAGCCCCGGTGGTCAGTGTCGAGGCTTCGGCGTAGTGAACATCACCAGAAACGAAAACAGTGATGGGCACCTTGACATCCGTGCCCTGCCTCCACTCTGCATCTCGTTCCAGCAAAGCAATCATCTTGCGTTGTTCATCGGGCCAATTTGCCCAAGACTCGTAGCCGTTGTAACCCACGCCAAATTGCGTTGACGTGCAAATGACCCGAACATCACAAGGCACCTCCAAGTTGTTTTCGAGCCACGTCCATTGCGCTGCTCCGAGCAAGGTGGAATCCGGATTGGAATGCGGAACCCAGTCTGCGGTGTAAGCCAAACCTTGATCATCTAACAATTCCATGCCGGTCGCAGGAATCAAATCATCTCGGAATGTTCGGGTGTCCAACACAATGACATGCAAGTCGAGCCGCGCTCCATCATACAATGTGCTGGTGTAAATCCCTGCTCTTCTCCTGCGGGGCGACAGCATGGGTTCTTCCCAAAAATCCAAGAACACCAGTTTTGAGGAGTCCTTCTGTGGGTAGTGTCTGCCTGCATCATTGGCCCCGAAATCGTGATCATCCCAAGTGGCCATCAAGCGAACACGTGCTTTCAGTGCTTGAAACTCGTTGGCCGCGGCAAGTTCTTGATACCGCTTCTGCAAGGTGTCCATGTTTTCAGTGTCCCCGTACACATTGTCACCCAGCCAAGTAAACACATCCAGTTTCATATCCGCAGCTTGACGCAGGATGGGCATGGAATCCACAGTGGATGGATTTGCACAACTCCCGAAACCCAGGGCCCGGACTTCCTTCCTCACCGTATAGTCGGCAGAAGCAGGTAGCTTTGGGGCCTGGAGAATGACGATGGGTTTTTTTTCACGCCCACAGCTCATGGCCCAGAAACAAAGAGCCATCAAGACTCCTCCAAACGTCCACTTTTGGTTTCGACTCATGCCTTGGCGAATCCATTTTTGTGCACAATGAAACGAGCGATGTCCATGCCGCTGTTGTCTTTTTTCGTGGCTTTTTTGGGGTGTTTCAAATGGCTGACAACGTGCTGAGCCAAGGCCTGATTCGTGGATTGGTCACGACCTTTCAGGGCTTCCAGATCCAAGCAGGCCTGGGCAACTGGCATGTGTTCGGGTTGTTGGGGTCCTTCATCTTGGTCTCGGGTGGGCCCGAACATCAGCAAACAGAGGGCTGTGAGGGTCAATCGAATCATCATGACCCCCGAAGGTATGGGTTTCATTGAGCACGCGATGTTAATTCTGCGTGACTGGGCTGGTGTGCTGTTCTTCTTAGGTCCAACAAAGTGTGACCATGAAGGATGTCACAATAGATTCAGGATGCTCATTTGTCGTCATTCACCACAAGTAGTACCAAATTGTGCCAAGAACATCAGCAAGTCGGATACGTCCGTCACTCCGTCTGCATTCAAATCTGAAGGGCAAAGATTGCTAACAAACTCGCAGCTGTGGTTGTCGACTGTGGCCGCCGGATTGAAGTTGACAGCTTGTTCGTACATGCATCCAAGCACGTCACAACTGCTAAAATCGCAACTTTCATCATCGATATTGGCGATGGGATTGTAGTTGCACGCGGTTGGATAAATGCAGCCGGGAATGTCGCATGTGCTGTTCCAGTTTGGATTCATTGGGCTGGATAGCATCGACACACCAATCCAAACTTGGCTACAATCATCTTCAGCCATGTAGGTGACTTCGTGTGATACGGGATTGTAGCAATATGGAATTTGGCATTCACCGCAGTCGTCGACGATGCCACATGTTCCGTCATCTGCTGTGGCGAGGTAGTTGAAATTGCATGCGGTTGGATCAGTGCATCCGGGAACATCCGCACAACTCGCCCCCCAAAAGGGATTGCTTACATCGTCCGGGAGCACGACGATTTCGTTGGGTCCGGTTTGTACTTCTTCAGCGTTGTCAATGAATGCGATTGCATGGGTAATGAAGTTGTAGATGTAGGCTTGATGGCAGTCGCCACAATCATCCACCAGTGCACTCCCATTCACTGCACCTGCACAATCTGTGCACGAGCTGTTCCAATAGGGGTTCATGGGGCTTGGTAACATGTCGGGACCAATCCAAATTTGATCACAGTCTGTCTCTGATGAATAGGACACCTCATGCGTAATGGGATTGTAGCAATACGGAATCTGGCAGTCGCCACAATCATCTACGATGCCGCACGTTCCGTCGTCGTTCGTCGCGAGGTAGTTGAAATTGCAAGCAATGGGATCCGTGCAACCGTTGACTTCCGTACAACCAGCATTCCAATATGGATTCAAAGGATCGTCCGGTAATACGACCATTTCATTGGGTCCGGCTTCCGCTTCATTTGCATTGTCGACGAAGGTTACGGCATGCGTGATGAAATTGTAGATGTAGGCTTGATGGCAGTCGCCGCATTCATCTTCAAGGGCCGTACCATCGACTACACCGGCACAATCAGGGGTTTGAGCATGCAGGGCAGTTCCTGCTGCAGCCAGCATCATGAGAAATAAAAGACGTTTCATGCGACAAAATTTCAATGCCTACATATGTGGCGTGTCATGATGATGTCACAACGCTCAATCGCTGGCACAAAGGGAGTTTTTATGGGAACAAAAAAACCCCAAGCGGTTGCTTGGGGCTTCTTGAGGGTTGGAGGTCCGAAGCGGATTCGAACCGCTGTAGCAGCTTTTGCAGAGCTGAG
>JBMYZL010000038.1:0-13855 GCA_049610385.1 Flavobacteriales bacterium | reverse complement strand
CTCAGCCTAACAACTGGTTGACGCGTAAGGACTACGTTGACTTCCACCGTCAGGCTGCTACTGGAGTCATCCAGGCGTTCAGCTACGACGCTGCTTTGATCGATGGAGCAGCTGGTGATGACTACAATGAGTCTGTGTACTACATGGATGGTGACTTGGTCTTGTATGCTGACTCTGTAGATTCAGCAAATAGCAAGAACTACACAATCACTGTGAAGGGTGAAAACTTCAACAGCTTGACTGATGAAGATGGAGCACCATTGACCATTGAAGCTGCAATCTGGTTCGAGAACGGCAGCTTGAGCATCACCAGTGCGGACCACAACTTCTCGGTTGTTGATGATAACACCATCACATTCGAGCTTGGTTACGACGATGTCGATGGTATAGCAGCTTGCACTTCAGGTAAGGTTCGTCCGACCCTCGCTTTGGGATCAGGGACTTACGGAATGCAAATGACAGGTCTGCACTTCTTCCTCGAAATTGAAGAAGCAGAAGAATAATTAAACTTTAACCCCCTAACGAGCAATAAGTCATGAAAAAGCTCTTTTACATCTTGTTCCTGCTCGGGGGTCTCTCGTTGATCTCTCAGGAAGCGACCGCTCAAGTTTCTGTTGAGCGCGAAGCAATTACCTCAGGGTATCACGCGGGAGAAGTTGACGCAATTGGAGAAAACCTGAGCCAAGTGGAGGGATCCATTGGCCAGGTCTTCACCACCACGGTTGGAGATGGAAACATCTTCCTGACCCAAGGTTTCCAGCAAATGGCTTTCCGCCCTTGCCCCGGAGATGTGAATGGTGATAATGCGGTCGGTACCAACGATCTGTTGGCGATTCTCAGTGTATACGGACAGCAATGTCCAGAGATCTACGACTCACCTTACGGTGGTGCGGAAGACCTCAATGAGGATTGCACAATTGGAACGGCTGACCTGCTTGTTCTCCTCGCTTACTACGGTGAGTTGTGTAACTAACACCCAGAGCGCTAGATAAAGAAAGGGCCTCCCATAAGGGAGGCCTTTTTTTTTGACCTATGCCCCAGTAACAAACAAATGGCTGGGATTGAAGAAGGTGAAGGCTCAGTCGAGGAAATCACCACGCAATCTGCGAAATCGTCTCCGGGCTTCAACAGCGAACAAGGAACCGGGGTATTCAGTCAACAGCCGTTCGTACAACGCCTCCGCTTCTGTTGCATGGTTGAACTGGGTTTCATGAATTTCAGCCATCATGAACAAGGCGTTGTCTGCTAGAATGTCGTCGAAATGGAGGTCTAGGATTTCTTGCAGAAACGTCATCGCAGTGTCTACACGGCCCTCAATCAGCGCATGTTCTGCCTTTCGAAAGAGAATCTCATCTTCCAGTGCGTGTCCAGGCCAGACACGCAAGATGGAATCCATTTTCATCTCTGCGGAATCCAGTTCATTCCTCAGGGCATGCAAATCGGATTGTGAAAACAGAGCCATGGGTTCTGAAAGGGTATCCAAAGCATAATTGTCAGTGATGAGCAAGGACAATTCAATGGCATCATTGGAGACAAGTTTTGAGGTGGATGCCTTCAGTGCATCAAGTTGCGACTGTGCCCAATCAAAATCTCCATCATAATATGAAATGCGGGCATTTCTGAATTTCGCTTCATGGCCGAGGGGATCATCGTTGAAATCCAATTCCACTTGGGAATAGAGCAATGACGCGTCCCAAATCGAGCCGTCAAGGACATAGACATCTGCAAGCTCCAATTTGCACACGGCGGCGATTTTGCTGTACAATGCGGGCAAGTCAAGCAGGGATTCGAGCCGTTCTATAGCCGCTTGGGCTTGACCCAGATAATGCCCTTCGATGTGGGCCAAATCTTTCACCAGCATGGCGGTCTCCGGGAGCACGCCGAGGTCGTTGATGGTTTGCTCATAACGCTGTGCCAATGCTTCGAGCTCTTCTCGATCTCTTGGAATGGCGCTTTCGAGCACCACAAGCCGCATTTGAAGGGCGTCGGTACGCGCTGAGTAGAAGTAAGGTCCGTCGATGCCCTTGCTCGCCACATAATCGAAACAAGCAATGGCCGTCTCGAAATCACCGTTAGCACTGGCCGTATTGCCCAATTCCATCATCCTCGCTCCGGTCTCATTCCCGCGCAAGTCTATGGCTTTGGCATGCACAAAGGCTCCGGCGAAATCCTTCAACTGGTTGTAATACCAAACCAAAAGTTCTGAGAACAAATTCTCGCCGGGGTGATTTTGGTTTGCAAGAATCAGTTTACCCAAGAGCATTTCGGCGAGTTCGGGATTGTCTTGGATGCGCAAATTCCGATCGAAACTGGAAATGACGTTTTTGTAATATGCGGGCCGATTGGCAAGCAATTCGAGGAAGGCATCCACCATCCCGGGATAGTCACCACGTAGGCCTTGTAGATTCGCGATTTGGTAACTCAAATCAGTCGTTCCGACGTCATTTGCTTTTTCGTAAACAACCAATGCCAAATCCAATTCATTCAAATCAATGAAGGCATTCGCTAATGCGATGGCATTCGACCGCCCGGGCTGCAATCTGTCCAATGCTTCTTGGAATGCCGCCATCGCTTCTTCTCGCATCTCGAATTGCGCATACAGGCTGCCGAGATCCACATAAGCCATGGCCCGTGCAGAACGTTGTTTGAGCCGGGATTTCACAAGTGTTTCGGCTTTTTCGAAATCCCTGATGGCCAACAAACTGCCGTAGTACATGTCGTATACAGCGTTTGTTTTGTTGCGCTTGTATATTTTTTCCAGATAGAGCAAGGCCTGCTCATACGCACCTTCATTGAAATAGTATTCCGCCAACTCCAAGTCGGATGTCTGCGCTTGGGCAACGGGCATGGGCGCCAAACCAAAGGTCAGGAGACCAGCGAGCAGCAAACGGGACAGCGGAATGTGTTTGGTGAGGTGCCTCATGGCTGGCCGTTGCCATTTTCATCGGAACGACCCAGCACCAGATGGGCAAGTCTTGCTCGTAGAACTGTTTTGAGGCTGTCTGCTTGTCCTTGAACGGCCTCCACTGTGGCGTCGCCCCGAAGAGCATATTTCTCGGTCTCTGAAACGCTCCTGATGATGTCGCGGGCAATCCTCAATTCTCGGCTAACATTTTGGCGAATGTATGCGGAGTCAACGTAGTTGCCTGCTGCATCTTGTGGAGCTTGCTGTGTGAGAAGTTCCGCCAAGTCATGCATTTGGTTCATGGCCCGATCAATGGATTGATCAATCCGTTGAATTCGGTCGGGAAAATCTTTGAGCAATCGTTTGGCACGGCTGATTTCAGCAATGATGAGCCCTTCGTCTTTGGACAAGGACATCCCGGAATCGCTGAGCATCACTTCGAATGTGTTGAGTTCGCCATCTGCCCATGTTTTGGCGGCCATGATGGAATCGATGGGGATGGCCGAAAGTTGGCCCCGACAGGTTCTCAAAGAATCCTGTAGCGTTTTGAGTTCGCTCATTTCAGCGGAGTAAGGACCTTCAGAACAGCCCACACAAAACGCCACACAAAACACCAACAGGGCCAGTGTTGGTCGGCTAAGAAAAACCCGTTGAATCATGCCCCGAAGATAGTGCGGGGATCAGTCAATTTTTGCGAAACCACAATAGGATTGCAGGGCCACAGGGATGGCCACACCGTCAGCTGTTTGGTGATTTTCGAGCAAGGCTGCCACAATTCTTGGCAAGGCCAGTGCAGAACCATTCAGGGTGTGTACCAGTTGTGATTTGCCATCGGCCCCTTTGAATCGGCACTTCAACCGATTGGCTTGGTAAGTTTCGAAATTGGAAACTGAGGACACCTCCAACCAACGTTCTTGTGCAGCACTCCACACTTCAAAATCATAGGTCAAGGCGGAGGTGAATCCCATGTCTCCGCCGCACAAACGCAAGACCCGGTAGGGAAGTTCCAAGGCCTCCAAGAGTCCCCGCACGTGTTCCACCATGCCGTCAAGCGTGTCGTAACTGTGGTCTGGATGAGCGATTTGCACGATTTCCACTTTATCGAATTGGTGCAAACGGTTCAAGCCCCGAACATCCTTGCCATAACTCCCAGCTTCTCGGCGAAAACAAGGGGTATATCCACAGAGTTTTTTCGGCAATTCAGATTCGGTCAGCATGACATCGCGGAAAATATTGGTCAGGGGCACTTCAGCCGTGGGAATCATGTACAAGTCATCTTCCGCCATATGGTACATCTGACCTTCTTTGTCTGGCAGTTGACCTGTGCCAAACCCACTCGCCGAATTGATGACGTGCGGGGGAATGAACTCTTCGTATCCGGCCATGTCTGCTTGGTCGAGAAAAAATTGAATCAAGGCGCGCTGAAGTTTTGCGCCCTTTCCTCGGTAGAAAGGGAATCCGGCTCCGGTGACTTTTGCACCCAAGTCAAAATCGATCAGGTTGAATTTGTCGGCAATTTCCCAATGCGGCATGGCTCCATGCGGCAAATCGGCGGGTACGCCCCCTTCACTCACGATTTTGTTGTCTGCCTCACTGTTCCCTGCATCCACCAAAGAGCAAGGGGTATTCGGGATGTGGCAGAGGGCCTCCTGTATGCTCGACTCCAAAGCGTGCATGTGATCCTTGAGTCCAGGGATTTGCGCTTTCAGATCGCCCGTCTGGGTTTTGATTTCCTCTGCTTCTTGTTTCTTCCCCTCACGCATCAACCCGCCAATTTGCTTGCTTAAAGCATTGCTCTGGGCCAACAAATCGTCCAGTTTGGATTGGGTCTGTCGTCGATCAGAATCCAGAGACAAAATGCGATCAATGGCATCTGTGGCGTCAAAATTGCGCTTGGCCAATGCGTGAATCACGCGCTCCCGGTGATTCCGGAGGGTGGTCAGTGTGAGCATAATACAAAGTCAGAGAGAACAAAAATAAAGAACTCCCGAACCCCTATTGGGGAACGGGAGTTGGAAATTTCATTTCACTTTAGCGGATCGTTCAGATGATTCAATGTCATCGGGACGCCGCAGCGAACGACGGATTCAGGATCCGGCGTTGGGAATGACAGAGACAAATGAACGGTTGTTCGCTTTCTTCCGGAATTCGACCACACCATCTGTCAATGCGTAAAGGGTGTCATCCTTGCCAATTCCAACATTCAATCCGGGGTGATGCTTTGTCCCACGCTGGCGAACCAAAATGTTGCCAGCAATGCACTGCTGTCCACCAAAGATTTTCACACCCAACCGCTTGGAGTGCGACTCCCGGCCGTTTTTCGAGCTACCTACACCTTTTTTATGCGCCATGGTTTCGGGGGTTTAAGCGGAAATGCTTGTGATTTTGATTTCAGTCAACGAGGCGCGGAATCCATTCAACTTCTGGTGTCCCTTTCTGCGCTTCTTCTTGAAGACCAATACTTTATCGCCTTTGAGGTGGCGTTCAACCTTGGCGGTCACTTTCGCGCCGCTTACCGCTGGGGCGCCAACTTGAACGTCACCATCCTTGTCCACGAGAAGAACAGATTCGAAAGTGACTTTCGCTCCTTCTTTCTCGCCGAGGCGGTTGACGAACACCTGTTGGTCTTTCTGTACTTTGTACTGGTGCCCTGCGATCTCTACGATTGCATACATCATGAAAAATGTTTTACTCCTCAAAATGAGGACGGCAAAGGTAGGAATTTATCCCAAACTTTTCAACGCTTTTTGCGGTTGGTCACCCAGACCCCAATCAAGATGACCAATCCCCCCGCAATTTGACCAGGATGGATATGCTCTCCATCCCAAATCCCCCACAATGTAGCGAACACAGGAATGATGTAGGTGACCGAAGCAGCAACGAGTGCGTTCGTCCATTGAATCAACGAATTGAACAGGAC
Source organism: Flavobacteriales bacterium (assembly GCA_049610385.1). Lineage (GTDB taxonomy): Bacteria > Bacteroidota > Bacteroidia > Flavobacteriales_D > Sanyastnellaceae > JBMYZL01. The sequence continues at coordinate 8,030 of JBMYZL010000038.1, read as the reverse complement.
CAAAGCACCGGCTGTACCCACAGCACCCAAAACAAAGATGGCCAGTAAGCCTTTTGGGGCATCTGGATGCGTCATGACCAAATCTGGCAAATCGCTGTTCAGTACATACAGCCAGGCTGGAAGAGCGACCAAACCCAGACTGATTGCAGAGATGACGTAACTGCGCAAGTGGCTCAAACGTTCTCGAACGGTGTTGACACTGATGCCATAACAAAGGGTCGCGAAAACCAGCATCAGTGCAGGGATGGCATCCTCAAATGTGAACAGGCTCCTGCGAATGCCTTGGGAAGCCACCAACATCGTGGCTCCAATGAAGCCGATAAGGATTCCGAGGATTTGGCCACGCGCCACCTTCACCCCGAAAACGACAAAAGCAATCAGCAAGGTCCAAATGGGGCTCAATGCGTTGAGCATGCCTGCCAACGCACTGGGAATTTCCGTCTGTGCTTGTGCAAAGAGCAAGGCAGGAATGAGACTTCCAATTAAACCCACCACAGAAATGGGCAACCAACTCTTGCGATGAATGCTACGGAAGTGCTTGATGCTGATCGGGAACAGCACAGTGCCTGCGATGGCAATTCGCAATGCGGCTAATTCTCGGGCGGGGAACAATGGCGAACCATCTGTGGCGAATAGCCCTGCTTTCATCAAGATGAAACTGCTGCCCCATACGAAGCCCAGCAGAAGCAAAAGGGCCGCAGGGGCCCAGGGATGTGGGGGTTGTGACATGGCCAAAGAAGAGTGGTCAAAGTTACGATTTAGGATTCCTTCGGAAATGCGTGACGCATAACAGAATTATATTTGTAACATGTTAAGTCGTGCAATGGCCGTGTTGTTCATGGTGGTGGGTGCTTGGGGTTGTCAATCTGAACAGGAGGTTGCAGTTGTGGAGCGGCATGAACCTGGGAATTCGGAACGTTCAGTCGCCCGTCTGGAGATCGAGGGCATGATGTGCGAAGTCGCATGTGGAGGCAAAATCAGCAAGGAACTCATCGAGGTTTCCGGTGTAGCGCATGCACAGATTGATTTCAACGCCGATCGACTTGTCAATTTTGTGGAGGTTGAATTTGATCCGCGTCTGGTCAAACCTGAGGCTTTGGCTTCGGCAGTGCATGCCATTGCAGATGGCAGGCTCTACAAGGTACATGAGGTGGATGTGACCCATTTTGCCCAAGAGGCCGCCTTGGCTACGCAGTGAAATGGATAACAACCGCGGGCTCCGTCGATGCATTCGGGTGACATTTGTCTCGGCGTATTTGGTGGTTTTGGCAGGTAGCATTGTTCGGATGACGGGTTCGGGCATGGGCTGCCCAGATTGGCCCAAATGTTTTGGGTTGTCCATTCCTCCAACGAACATCACCGAAGTTAGCTGGACACCAAGGTTTAAGTACAACAAAGGCAGGATGCTGGTGGCACAGGATACCCTTTGGGTGTGTGCGGAGCAGCACATCAGTGGCAGTGGCGATTTTGCCTCAGAGCGCCGCAACCTTCCAATGCTTTGGAAGCCCTATGAAAAGCATGATTATGCGACCTTTAACCCCCTGCACACTTGGGTGGAATTTGTCAACCGTTTGATAGGTGCATTCACGGGTTTGCCAGCGTTGCTGTTGTTGGGATGGACGATATTGCGCGGTTTCCGTGGTCAGGGTTGGCGACCGGCTGGCATGGCCATGGGTGTGGTGTTCATGCTGGGATTTGTGGCCTGGCTGGGCAAAAAAGTGGTCGACGGGAATCTGATTCCGGGGAGCATCACGATTCACATGTTGGGTGCCATTGCCATTCTGGTGCTATTGGTCGGCATGTTGACCTTACCTGAAATCCGGCCGTGGGGCACGGTTTTGGATCGGCACATCGGCCGGGATACGGGATTCAAAAAGCGACTTTGCCTTTGGGGTGGTTTGTTGGCCTTGATGTCTTTGGGTCAAATTCTCTTTGGCACCCAAGTCCGTGAAGCTGTAGACAGTTTGGTTCACGTGGGTTTGGCACGTTCTGAGTGGATGAACCACATGCCTGGCTGGTGGAAGGGTCATGGATTTGCTGCGTATGTCATTGCCTTGGTGCATTTGCCGGCGATCATCAGGCTACGCAGCATGTGGTGGGGAAGGCTGGTGACTTTGGCTTTGTCCGGTCAATTTTTGACAGGGATCCTGTTGCATCAATTGGGCATGCCGGCTTGGGCCCAACCGATTCACTTGGTTTTGGCGTTGGCTGTGATTTTGTGTGATGGCATGCTGTGGTTCAGTGCCTTTCGGAATCCATTGTCAGACAAAGCCAATTGATGAAACTCAATCACAAAAACACCCCAACACTTTTTCGGTGCTGGGGCGCTTGTTTTTCATTCAACAACAACGGCGCACCAGGTCTTAACCGCTGCACATTTCGCAGCTGTCCCCGTTTTCAATGGAACAGGCCATTGCGGCTTGCTCTTCGTCCGTCATTTCAGTGATGGACTTGCGAGGCGCATCGATGACGGAAGCAGGTTCCGGAGCACTCTTGTATTTTTTGTCAACTGTGAACTTGATGGCATCTGTTGCGGCTTTGGTTCGCAGATAGTACATGCCCGTTTTGAGTCCTTTCTTCCATGCATAAAAGTGCATGGAAGTGAGTTTTGCAGTATTTACATTTTCCATGAAAACGTTGAGGGACTGGCTCTGGCAGATGTACGCGCCCCGGTCTGCTGACATTTCAATCAATGCTTTTTGCGGAATTTCCCAAGCAGTGCGATAAAGCGTCTTCAGGTTTTCTGGAATTTCGTCGATGTTTTGGATGGATCCGTTGGCCGCGATGATTCGATTCTTCATGTCATCATCCCACAAACCCAATTTTGTTAAATCACGGAGCAAATGTTTGTTGACGATGATGAATTCTCCTGACAGCACACGACGGGTGTAGATGTTGGATGTGTATGGCTCAAAGCACTCGTTGTTCCCCAAAATCTGGGCTGTTGAAGCGGTAGGCATGGGGGCCATGAGCAAGGAGTTTCGCATGCCATGCGTTTTGATTTCGTCTTTCAAAACATCCCATTCCCAGCGGTCGCTCGGGGTTACACCCCACATATCGAATTGAAGCCGACCCTCAGAGGCGGGTGATCCCTTGAATGTTTCATAAGGACCGTCTTCCTTGGCCATGTCCTTCGAAGCTGTGCACGCTGCGTAGTAGATGGTTTCAAAGACATCCTTGTTGAGCTGACGGGCCTCGTCACTGTCGAATGGAAAGCGCATCAAAATGAATGCATCTGCCAGACCTTGCACACCGATTCCAATGGGACGGTGACGCATGTTGGAGTTTCGTGCTTCGGGAATGGGGTAGTAATTCCGGTCAATGACACGGTTCAAATTCCGCGTGACGCGATATGAAACTTCAAACAGTCGGTCGTGGTCCAATTTGCCATCCTCGACAAATTTGGGCAGCGCGATTGAGGCCAAGTTGCACACAGCAACTTCATCAGATGCAGTGTACTCAATGATTTCTGTGCACAGGTTTGAGGATTTAATCGTCCCCAAGTTTTGCTGGTTGGATTTCAAGTTGGCAGCGTCCTTGTACAGCATGTAGGGCGTGCCAGTTTCGATTTGGCTTTCCAAAATTTTGAACCACAAATCCTGAGCCTTCATCGTCTTGCGTCCCTTGCCTTCTGCTTCATATTGGGTGTATAGCCTCTCGAAGGTTTCTCCGTGGTTGTCTGCCAATCCAGGGCATTCATTCGGGCACATCAAGGTCCAGTCACCATTCTCTTCAACGCGTTTCATGAAGAGGTCTGGGATCCAGAGGGCGTAGAACAAATCGCGGGCGCGCTGCTCCTCTTTTCCATGGTTTTTCTTGAGTTCCAAGAAGTCGAAAATGTCTGCGTGCCATGGTTCCACATAGACGGCAAAAGAACCTTTTCGCTTACCCCCCCCTTGGTCCACATAGCGAGCCGTGTCATTGAAGACCCGGAGCATGGGCACAATGCCATTCGAAGTTCCGTTTGTGCCTTTGATGTAAGAACCGGTAGCACGGATGTCGTGAATGCTGAGTCCAATCCCACCAGCATTCTGAGAAATCTTTGCGCAATTCTTCAGGGTGTCGTAAATCCCACTGATGCTGTCTTCCTTCATCGTGAGGAGGAAACAGCTGGACATCTGCGGTTTTGGCGTCCCTGAATTGAACAAGGTGGGTGTGGCGTGGGTGAACCACCCTTCACTCATCATGTTGTACGTCTCTACAACGGCATCTAAATCATCTTTGTGAATGCCCACCGCCACACGCATCAGCATGTGTTGTGGACGTTCAACAATGGCTCCATTGATCTTCAGGAGGTAGGACCTTTCCAAAGTTTTGAAACCAAAAAAGTCGTAGTTGAAATCGCGATCGTAGATGATGTGAGAGTCCAAGAAATCGGCATTCTCACGGATGAGTTCAATCACATCTTCTGCAATCAAAGATGCTTTGGCACCGGTGACAGGATCGACATAGGTGTAAAGATCCTCCATGGTTTCAGCGAAGGACTTTTTGGTCGCTTTGTGGAGATTCGATACCGCAATCCGACTGGCCAAACTGGCGTAATCCGGATGTTGGACCGCCATGGTCGCTGCGACCTCTGCCGCCAAGTTGTCCAATTCGGTCGTGGTCACTCCATCATAAACCCCTTCAATCACGCGCATCGCCACCTTGACGGCATCCACGCTATCGTGAAGTTCGTAACAGAGTTTTTTGATGCGGGCTGTGATTTTGTCGAATTGAACAGGCTCACGTCGGCCATCGCGCTTGACTACAAACATGTGAAAGGACGATTAAAAGTCAGCATCAAGGCTGAACGCATTTTCTTCTTCAGAAGTCTTGTTGAGGACACCCGCTTTTTGGTATTCGCCGACGCGTTTTTCAAAGAAGTTGGTCTTGCCTTGGAGGGAAATCATGTCCATGAAGTCAAATGGGTTGGAGACGTTGTATTCTTTGTCACAACCCAATTCAACCAGCAGCCGATCCGCAACAAATTCGATGTATTGACTCATCAGGTCTGAATTCATACCAATCAGTCGAACGGGCAAAGCTTCGCAGATGAATTCCTTCTCAATGGCCACGGCGTCCACGATGATCTTGCGAACGGTGCCCACAGGCAGTTTGTTCACGATGTGATCATTGTACAACAAGCAGGCAAAGTCACAGTGCATGCCCTCATCCCTGGAAATCAATTCATTGGAAAAGCTCAATCCTGGCATCAAGCCGCGCTTTTTGAGCCAGAAAATCGAACAGAAGCTGCCACTAAAGAAAATGCCTTCCACAGCCGCGAATGCCACAATGCGCTCAGCAAAACTGCCATTCTCAATCCAGTTGAGTGCCCAGTCCGCCTTTTTCTTCACACAATCCAGTGTTTCAATGGCATTGAACAACTTGTCCTTTTCCGCCTTGTCTTTGATGTATGTGTCGATGAGCAGGCTGTACGTTTCCGAGTGGATGTTTTCCATCATGATTTGGAATCCGTAGAAGAACTTGGCTTCAGTGTACTGGACCTCGGCAACGAAATTCTCAGCCAAATTTTCATTCACAATGCCGTCAGAAGCCGCGAAAAAGGCCAAAATGTGCTTGACGAAATAACGCTCATCGTCATTGAGTTTTTCATTCCAGTCAACAATGTCCGCGGCCAAATCAATCTCCTCTGCCGTCCAAAAGCTTGCCTCAGATTTCTTGTAGAAGTTCCAAATGTCATTGTGTTCTATGGGGAACAGAACGAACCGGTTGGGATTGTCCTCCAGAATGGGCTCGGTCACCACGGTGTTTTCTGGCAGGACCTCTTCAATCGAGGCTTGCTTGGCGTTGTTGATCTGTGTTTCACTCATAATGGTTCTCGTTTTTCATAATTTTCTCACTCCCCTGCCGGGTCATTTCCGACAAATCTGAAATCTCAACAGAACCCAAATGCATCTCAAGGCTTCCCTTTTTTCACGATTTCACCTCCTTGAAATCAAGGGGGTTCATTTCTGTTCCACTGAGTCGAACCAAATCGTGGAAAGGACTCCAAGATTCCGTCCGGGTGGCATTCTGAAACGCAGACAACGCACTGTCCTGCGCTCTAAGAAATTCAGTACGTGAAGGGCTGCTGAGATTCACCTAAGGCATGCTCCCAAATCAGTCCTCCAAAGAAACTATCTGAAGGGGGAGAACACCAAGAAGAAAGAATTCACAAACCTCAGTAGTTGTTAACACTGGTTGTGAATGGTTGGTATTAAAAAACAGTAAATCAGTGTTTTAATGCTGATTTGGGTGGGGTGCGCGATGCGCTGAAACCGCGATGAGGTCAGAATTTTGGCACGGTTTTTCGGGAAGGGATGAAGACCCTGTATTCCCCCATCAAACCGTACTTTTGCAAACATGCTGCAGAAGCTTTTGAAGAAATTCCTGGGGGACAAGAGCGCCTCGGACATGAAGGAAATCCAACCGCTGGTGGATGCGGTGAAGGTTGCTGAGAAGACCACAAGGGGGCTCGATGATAATGGCCTTCGAAAGTGCTCGTTTGAGATGAAAGAGCGCATTCGGTTGCATGTCGCAGACCAAATGACCGAAATCAAAAACTTGCAGGCCCGTGCAGGTGAGATGGGTGAGGATCAATTGGAAGACAAAGAGGCTGTTTTTGAGCAAATCGATGCTTTGGAACTTCAGATCAACGCTTCTATTGAAGAAGTCCTGGAAGAACTTTTGCCGGAGGCCTTTGCGTTGGTGAAAGAAACCGCTCGACGTTTTGCAGAAAACGGTGGACTTCGGGTTCAGGCCACCGAAATGGATGGGGACATAGCGGCCCGTCGAAGTGGTGTGGAGATGGATGGCGATGAGGCCATCTGGAAAAACAACTGGATGGCGGCGGGCAGTGAAGTGGAATGGAACATGGTTCACTATGATGTACAGCTTGTGGGCGGTGCGGCCTTGCACCGGGGGAAAGTGGCTGAAATGCAAACTGGTGAGGGAAAAACGCTGGTGGCGACATTGCCAGTTTTTCTGAATGCTTTGGCGGGACGTGGGGTTCACGTGGTGACGGTCAATGATTATTTGGCCCGCAGGGACTCTGAATGGATGGCTCCATTGTATGAATTTCATGGCATGCGGGTGGATTGCATTGACAAACACCAGCCCAACAGTGAGGAACGCCGGGCTGCATACCAGGCGGACATCACCTTCGGGACCAACAACGAATTTGGATTTGATTATTTGCGGGACAACATGGCGCAGCGTCCCGATCAATTGGTTCAACGCCGTCACCACTTTGCCATCGTGGATGAGGTGGATTCTGTCTTGATTGACGAGGCCAGAACGCCGCTGATCATCAGTGGTCCAACCCCGAAAGGGGACCAGCAAGAGTTCGAGCAACTGAAGCCCAAGGTGGTGGCTCTGATGAACATCCAACAAAAAGCGGTGACTTCCTTCTTGGCTGAAGCGAAAAAGTTGTTGACCGCCGATGCCCCGTCCAAGGAGGATTTGACCACCGGTGGGTTGGCTTTGTTTCGAGCGTTTCGTGGATTGCCCAAGACCAAGGCCTTGATTAAATTCTTGTCCCAAGAGGGCATGAAGCAGCAGTTGTTGAAAACGGAGGGATTCTACCTCGCAGACAACAAACGTGAAATGCCAAAGGCCGACGAGGAGTTGTATTTCGTGATTGACGAGAAGCAGAACCAAGTCGAGTTGACTGAGCGCGGAATCGCCTACCTGACGCGCAACATGGAAGATGACAACTTTTTCACCATGCCAGATTTGGCAACGGAAATTGTGAGCATCGACAACAGCGACGCCTCAGATGATGAAAAGCGGGAGAAAAAATCGGAGCTGATGCAAGATTTTGGCGTGAAGAGCGCCCGGATCCACACCATGAATCAGCTGCTCAAGGCCTATGCTTTGTTCGAGAAAGATGTGGATTATGTGGTGATGGAGAACAAAGTGAAGATTGTTGATGAGCAAACCGGCCGAATCATGGAAGGACGGCGCTACTCTGATGGACTTCACCAAGCCATTGAAGCCAAGGAAACCGTCAAGGTAGAAGCCGCCACCCAGACCTATGCCACGGTCAC
>JBMYZL010000037.1:0-14008 GCA_049610385.1 Flavobacteriales bacterium | reverse complement strand
GGTTTCCCGAATCAGGAATTCACCGCCGCGAATGGCGTTGTTTGTTGTGGACATGATCTTGAATATGCGATTTCATTTCAAAAGTTCGAATACACCTGCAGCACCTTGCCCCGTTCCCACGCACATGGTCACCATGCCATGTGTTTCGCCGCGAAGTCTGAGTTCGTGCAGCAGTTGTACGGTGAGTTTGGCCCCTGTGCAGCCGAGGGGATGACCGAGGGCAATGGCCCCGCCGTTTGGATTGACTTTGGCTGGGTCCAGCCCCAATTCCCTGACGACGGCTACAGATTGAGAGGCAAAGGCTTCATTGAGTTCAAAAGCTCCGATGTCCTTGATGTCGAGCCCCGCTTTTTTCAAAGCCACCGGAACGGCATGAATCGGACCCACACCCATGATTCGGGGTTCCAACCCGCTGACATGGTAACTTTTCAAGCGGCCCCAGGGCTCAACCCCGAGTTCTTTTATCATTCTTTCTGAGCATACAAGTACAAAAGCGGCGCCATCGCTGGTCTGGGATGCATTTCCGGCGGTGACCGTTCCCCCAGCGCTGAACACGGGTTTGAGTCGAGACAACCCTTCGATGGTGGTGTCTCGACGAACCCCTTCATCGGTGTCGACTACAATGGTCTTTTCCTGGCGTTTTTCATCCGTATCGAGGTAGACATGGTTCACGGTGACGGGGGCGATTCCAGGTGCGAATTTGCCCGCATCAATCGCCGCAGCAGCCCGACGATGGCTTTCCGATGCGAATGCATCTTGCTCCTCTCGGGTGACTTTGAAATCTTTCGCAACAGCTTCTGCGGTCAGCCCCATTCCCCAGTACCAGTCCGGATTGGCCTTGGCTACACGGGCGTTGGGGACAATTCTCCAGCCACCAAAAGGAATCGGGGACATGGTCTCAATCCCACCCGCAAGGATGCAATCTGCGAGCCCTGCGTGGACCTTTGCGGAAGCCATGGCGATGGTCTCCAGGCCCGAGGCACAATAACGGTTCACAGTCATCCCGGGTACTTGATCGGTGTCGAGCCCCATGAGGCTGACCATTCTGCCCAAATTCAGGCCTTGCTCCGCCTCGGGCGTGGCATTGCCGACAATGACATCATCAATCCGTTTTGGATCGAGTTGCGGAAAATCGCTGAGCAATTTCCGGATGACTTGTTCTCCCATGTCGTCGGGCCGAGTGAACCGAAACGCTCCTTTTCCGCTTTTACCGACAGCGGAGCGGTAACCGCCTATAATGTATGCGTCCATTTCGATGTTCAGTTGCGAAGGATTTTTCCCTTCTGGATGAGACTTTGCATGCGCTCCAATGTTTTCCGTTGCATGCACAATTCAACAAAAGCGCGTCGCTCAAGATCCAACAGATATTGTTCGGAAACTTGTTGTCGCTCGCTGAGGTCCCCGCCACACATCACCGTACCAAGTTTCTCACTGATGAGTCGATCGTGTTCAGAGATGTAGTTGCCGCTCATCATGGAATGCGCGCCGACATAAACAATGCCCAAGCCTTCTTGCCCCGCCACAGTGATGTCTTTGCGCTCGATGGGTCGGGTGTAGCCTTGTTGGGCCAGCTCGATTGCTGCACGTTTGGCCTGGGCCAATTGATCTTTCCGGTTGACAACGACTTCATCGATTCCTTCTCGAAGATATCCCAATTCGAAGGCTTCATATGCTGAAGTGGACACTTTGGCCTGTCCGATGGTTAAGAAGCGATCGCGAAGCCGATTGATTCGCATGTCTCCTTCGTGGAGTTCGTCATTCAGTCTGAGGACAAATTCTTTCGTGCCGCCGCCAGCAGGAATGACGCCGATGCCAAATTCAACCAGCCCCATGTACAATTCGGCATGGGCCACCACCTTGTCTGCATGCAAGCACAGTTCGCATCCACCGCCAAGGGCCATATTGTGTGGCGCTGCGACAACTGGAATTCCGCTGTAACGCATACGCATCATGGTGTTCTGGAAAGCCCGTACCGCATAATCCAGGTCATCCCATTCCTGTTCCACGGCGAGCATGAAAATCATGCCGACGTTTGCGCCTGCTGAAAATTGAGCGCCTTCATTGGAGACCACAATGCCGCGCCAGTCTCCAGTTTCGGCCATGTCCACAGCCTGATTGAGACCTTGGATGACTTCACTGCCGATGCTGTTCATTTTCGTGTGGAAGGCCACGTTCAGAATGCCATCTCCGAGGTCAGACAAGGTTGTGCCCGAATTCGACCAGACCGTTGCAGAGTCGGGCAATTGGGACAAGGCAATGCGGCCTTCTTGACCAGCCAAAGGGCGGTAATCTTTTGTAGCCGGATCCCAACATTCCCGGACACCATCGACATTTCGATAGAAGGAGGTCGCGCCAGTGGCTAACATGTCTTCTACCCATGAGGCCACGGTGAGTCCACGATCTTTCAAAACCTGGATAGCGGTTTCAATGCCGATGGCATCCCAGCTTTCGAACGCACCCAGTTCCCAACCAAATCCGGCACGCAGTGCATCGTCAATGGCATGTGGGAGATCGGAAATTTCGGGCACCCTGTGAGAAACATAGGCAAAGACATCCGTGAAAATGCGGCGGTAGAATTCTCCAGCGTTGTCCGAACCATTGAACAGCAATTGGGTTCGTTTGGGCAGCGCATCGACCTGCTTGGCCATTTCCAAGGTGGTGAATTTGACTTTTTCTTGCGGCCGGTACGCCAAGGTTTTCAGGTCGAGGGCAAGGATGTTGCTTTTGCCGTTTTCATCCTTGACCTTTTTGTAAAAGCCGGCACCTGATTTGGCACCCAATGCGCCATTGTCCAACAAATGCTGAACGTATTGTGGAATGGCAAAAACGGATCGTCGCTCGTCATCGGGACAATTGTTCGCCACGCCGTTGGCCACGTGGACCAAGATGTCGATGCCGACCACATCGCAAGTGCGGAAGGTGGCACTTTTCGGTCGTCCCATGGCGGGTCCAGTGAGTTTGTCCACAGCTTCCACAGTCAACCCCATGTCCTCAATGGTGTGGAAAAGGGCTTGAATGGCAAACACCCCCACACGATTTGCAATGAAAGCTGGGGTGTCTTTGCAGCTGACCACTTGTTTGCCCAACACCTTCTCACCATAATGTTGAAAGAAGTCCAAAACCGCGGGATCCGTATCCGGTCCTGGAATGATTTCCAACAAAGGCAGATAACGCGGGGGGTTGAAAAAGTGTGTGCCACAGAAGTGTTTCCGAAAGTCCTCACTTCGGCCTTCGTTCAATATGGAAATGGGGATGCCACTGGTGTTGGAAGTGATCAAAGTTCCGGGTTTCCGGTGCTCTTCAATCTGGGCAAACAGTTGTTGCTTGATGTCCAATCTTTCCACGATGACTTCGATGACCCAGTCACAATGCTGAATCTGAGCCAAATCATCCTCAAAATTTCCAGTGGTGATGCGGTTGGCAAACCGCTTGCTGTAGAGCGGGGAGGGGTTGGACTTCAATGTGGCTTTGAGGTGACCTGCTGCCACTGAATCTCTTGGGCCTTCTTGGGCAGGCAGGTCGAGGAGCAGGACTTCGGAACCGGTCTGAGCCAAATGGCATGCGATGCGTGAGCCCATTACGCCCGATCCCAAGACGGCGACCTTTCGGATGCGATGGAAGGGGATTTGATTCATCATGGATTCGTTGTGGATTTTGATGAAATGTTTGTTGTCAAGTTTTGTTGAAGCTGTTCCGGACGATCTAGAACTTCGTTCAATCGTTTCATTTCGGTCAGCAACCGATCAACACGTCCGTCTCCGAGTATTTTTCGAAGTTGTAGGTTGACATCGACCACCAAATCGCGGGCTTGCCTCCTTGCATCAACCCCATCGGAGGTCAAAAACACGCGTACGCTTCGCCGGTCCACTTCGCTGGGTCGCCGTTCAATCAACCCCATGTTTTCCATGCCCTTGAGTGTGCGTGAAAGGCTGGTGGACTCCATCCCCATGCGGGGTCCCAATTTTGTGCTGGGTGTGCCGTCGCGGTCAATTTGCAGCAACACGAAAACATAACTGAAAGGAATTCCCCGGCTTTCAGCCTCCGAACTGTAGAAACGAGCCAGCTTTTGCCAACCCCAGCGCAATTGAAAATCGATGGTGTCCTGAGGTCGCATGTGTCAAATGTACAATGTAATTGCTATGCATGCATAATACACGCGCAAAAAAACATGAATTGCCTATGGTCTCTTCACAATGTGGCCATCCTCCATCTGAAAACGGCGATCTGCTCGTTTTGCCAGCCCTTCATTGTGTGTGACAATGACAAGGGTTTGGCCTTCCAGATCGCGCAACTCGGCGAAGAGGTCAAACAGGCCTTCTGCATTCGAAGAATCCAAATTGCCTGTGGGTTCATCGGCAAGCACCACGGCCGGGTCGTTCATCAAGGCACGTGCCGCTGCCACCCGCTGTTGTTCACCACCGCTCAGGGCTTCTGGTTTGTGCGAAAGCCGATCTCCAAGGCCCAGATTCCTGAGGAGGCCTTCCGCCCGGTCACGGGTTTTGCGATCGTTGGCACCGTGAATCCAAGCGGGCATCAATACATTTTCCAAAGCGCTGAATTCGGGGAGTAGCCGATGAAACTGAAAGACAAATCCAATGCGGCGGTTTCGAAAGTTCGCCAAGGCGCGACCGTGCAATTTTTCCACGTTCTGGCCATCGATTTCGAGTGTGCCGGCATCGGGTTTATCCAGTGTTCCGAGAATTTGCAACAAAGTGGTTTTGCCTGCTCCAGAAGGTCCGATGATGGCCGAGATTTCGCCTTCAGGAATATCCAAGTCAATTTGCTTGAGGATGTCAATAGACCCCAACGACTTTTGGATGCCACGCGCACGAATCATGGTCGAAAGCTAAGAATTATCCGCGCGACATGGAGGCTTTCATCGCTTTCGCAACACTTGAATTCCGTCGCGGATGGGCAAGATGAGGTTGTCCACACGTGGGTCTTCTAATACCTGTTGATTCAATTGATGTAACCGACGCGCATCAGGATCCTTACTTTGTTCACCTTCCAAGACCTTTCCCCACCAAAGAACATTGTCGACAAGCAGTGTGCCGCCAGGTTTGGTCAAGGGGATGCAGGCATCCACATACGCTGCTGTTCTTGCCTTGTCTGCGTCAATCCAAATCAGATCGTAGTCCCCTTTGAGTTGGGGCAGCACGACGTGTGCTTCCTGGTTGTAGCGATGAATTTGATCTTGAAGACCAGCATGGGCCCAGTGTTTGTCTTGAATGGCATTCAGTTCATCGTTGGGTTCGATGGTGTCAATTCTGCCCCCTTGGCGAAGGCCTTCAGCCAAGCACATGGTGGCATAACCGGTGTAAGTGCCAAGTTCCAGAATTCGCTGGGGGCGAATCCATTGGGACACAAACGAAAGCAGACGTCCTTGAATTACATCGGAGAGCATCTGCGGCCGCAAGACATGTTGCCATGTGTCCTTGCGCAAAGCAGCCAGCGCCTCCGGCTCTGGGCTCGAAAGGCGCTCTGCATAATGGTTGATGGGGTCAATCAGATCATGCATTTGCGGTTGTTGTCGCTGCGCAAATGTATTCTGAAGGCTTTTGTTAAAGGCAATAAATCCCAAACTCTGAGAGAAACTGCAGCAGGTCGGATGCCCCAATCGTGCCATCTCCGTTCAAGTCTGCAGGTGAGTCTTCACAAGACAAATTGCTGCAATTGAAATCCTGCAAGAACAACAACAAATCATTTGTTCCCACCAACCCGTCGTTGTTCAAATCCGCAGTGCAACCCGCCAATTCATCTGCGGTGTAAAGGCCATTGCAATCGTTGTCATAACCGTCGTTGGTCCCGGGTGCTTGAGGATAAATGTTGGGGTTGCTGTCGTCGCAATCGCACAAATTGGTCCACTCGTCATTGTCATTGTCCACAATGCCGGCGCATTCATTGAACCCAGCTTCACAGTTCTCAACAGCACATTGCGCACAAGCTTCTTCACCCAAAAAAGCGCAGGCAAAAAGGCAGTTGTCGACGATGCAAGAAACTTGGTTCCCAAAACACCCAATGCAACTGGACGTCAATTCAAGTTGTTCCGCCATGCAGGCTTCCATGCACTCTTGACCTTCGGACAGGCAGTCATCACCACAGGAAGTAGCAATGCCTTGTACCAACTCTGTGTTTTGGCAGATGAAGTCCAAATCTGTTTCCGAGCAGCTCCCTGTGGTATCTTGGGCTTTGGCATGAGACCAAACCAAGCCGCTGCTGCCCACAAATGCCCACAAAGAGAAGCGAAATATCAAAGTTTTCATGTGCCTTTCTACGCATTTGTAATGAGAAAGTTACATTGAAAAATGCTTCCATAAAGCAGGTGAAAAGAGGTGTGTGAAATCGTGCATCATTGACTAACTTCGCGCCCCGAAAACTGGCTCAAACATGAACATTCACGAATTCCAAGGCAAGTCCATTTTGAAAAGTTTCGGTGTTGCCATTCAGGAAGGGCGCGTCGCAAAAACCCCTGAAGAGGCGCATCAGGCGGCTGTTGAATTGGCAGCGGAAACTGGCACAGGTTGGTTTGTCGTGAAGGCACAAATTCATGCGGGTGGTCGAGGCAAAGGAACGGTGACCGAAACGGGCTCGCACGGGGTGGTTTTGGCTAAAGGCCTCGATGAGGTCAAAGGAAAAGCTGCAGGCATCTTGGGTGGACATTTGGTCACCGCACAAACCAACGCTCAGGGCAAAGAAGTGCATCAGGTGCTCATTGCGGAAGACGTCTATGGACCTGGCGAAAGCGAGCCCAGTGAGATCTACATGAGTGTGCTTCTGGATCGGGCCACCGGACGGAACATCATCATGTACAGTCCGCAAGGAGGCATGGACATTGAGGCTGTTGCAGAAGAAACGCCTGAATTGATTTTCAAAGAAGAAATCGATCCGAATGTGGGTCTGCAGGGATTTCAAGCGCGCCGTGTGGCGTTCAACCTGGGTTTGAGTGGCAAGGCATTCAAAGAGATGACCAAATTTGTGACGGCGCTGTACAATGCGTACGTCGGTTGTGACGCTACAATGTTCGAGATCAATCCGGTGTTGAAGACCTCAGACAATCGGGTCATTGCTGTAGATGCGAAGGTGGCCTTGGATGGCAATGCCTTGTATCGACACAAGGATTACGCAGAGTTGCGTGACAAATCAGAGGAAGATGCCACGGAAGTGGAGGCGGATGATGCCGGGCTCAATTATGTCAAACTCGACGGAAATGTGGGTTGCATGGTGAATGGTGCCGGACTGGCGATGGCCACAATGGACATCATCAAATTGAGTGGAGGTGAACCTGCAAATTTCCTGGATGTGGGTGGCACGGCTGATGCAGCTCGGGTGGAGACGGCTTTTCGCATCATCTTGAAAGACCCTTCTGTCAAGGCCATTCTGGTGAATATATTTGGTGGCATTGTGCGTTGCGATCGTGTGGCCCAGGGGGTGGTTGACGCCTACAAGAACATGGGCAACATTCAAGTTCCCATTATCGTTCGTCTCCAAGGGACAAACGCCACGGAGGCCAAAAAATTGATTGATGAGAGCGGCTTGGAAGTGCGTTCGGCCATTTTGTTGAAAGAAGCAGCTGAGGCGGTGTCGGAGGTTTTGGCTTGATGGTCAAGTCGTGATTTGGACAGGAACAAAATGGTTTGCTGACCTTGGTGAATGTGAAATGGGATGAAAAGCAAGAAAAAGTCCAAACGCCATGGAGCAGAGGAAGATG
Source organism: Flavobacteriales bacterium (assembly GCA_049610385.1). Taxonomy (GTDB): domain Bacteria; phylum Bacteroidota; class Bacteroidia; order Flavobacteriales_D; family Sanyastnellaceae; genus JBMYZL01. The sequence continues at coordinate 6,300 of JBMYZL010000037.1, read as the reverse complement.
GAATGGTGTACAGCACGAATCCACAGGCCACATTTGCAGATTTGTTCGCGGATTTGGCGCCAGTGGAAGATGAGCCAACGGTTCACGGACTTGTTTATGTGAGTCTCAGTCGGAAGAACAGGGCTGGCAAGCCCGTGACATTGGTTGAAGGTGTGGCCCTTGACCGCATCGAGGCATTGGGAAGATCGCTCAAAACCAAATGCGGTGCTGGCGGCGCCGTCAAAGATGGACAAATCTTGATTCAGGGAGACTTCAGAACAGTCATCATGTCGGCGTTGAAAGACTTGGGCATGCATGTCAAACAAAAAGGGGGCTGATGGGATTTGAATCATTGGAGAGCGTTTCAGGTGCCCCTCGATATTTTGCGAAATGTTTGGCGTCAATGGAAGGCCTCCTCGTCCAAGAATTGGAGGATGCTGGTGCCTTGAATGTTGATTGTGTTCGTCGTGGGGCGCAGTTCGAGGCTGACATGGCCGCCTTGATTCGCATATGCATCTCGAGTCGTCATGCGCTTCGTGTTTTGCGTCCAGTCTATGCTTTTGAGGCTTCCACACCCGAGGTGTTGTATGAGTATGCCCGCGGTTTTGACTGGGGAGCGGTCATGTCCCACGATGCGAGTTTTGCCATTGATGCGACGGTGTATTCAAAACACTTCAGCCACTCGCAGTATGCCATGCTCAAGTTGAAAGATGCGATTGCCGACCATTTTCGTGCCCAGTCCCATGGCATCAGACCCTCGGTGGATCGGGAGCGACCAGATGTACGGATCCATTTGCACATCAGTCACGCTGAGGTGACGATTTCTTTGGATGCAGCAGGCGAACCACTTTCACGAAGGGGATATCGACCTGAAGGGGCGAAAGCGCCATTGAATGAATGTTTGGCAGCGGGGCTACTCGGTCTTGCTGGGTGGGAGCCAGGCATGACTTTGTACGATCCCATGTGTGGTTCAGGGACATTCACGGTTGAGGCGGTGTTGCAGGCATCTGGTTGGCCTGTCAATTGGCATCGACGACGGTTCGCTTTCATGCATTGGCGTGGGTTTGACGAGGATGAATGGTGGGCTGTGCGTGATGAATTGGCCGCAGCTCGAGAGCCTGTGGAAACCAAAATTTACACGTCTGACAGGGATTTTGGTGCGGTTTCGAGGACACGTCAAGCCTTGTCGAATATGGAATTGGACGGAGCAGCGGAATTGGGTCGAATGGATTTTTTCAAATTGAGTCCACGCTCTGAAGAGGGTTTGCTAGTCTTGAATCCACCCTACGGAGAGCGCATGCAAGAAAATGACTTGATTGCCTTTTATGAAGCCATCGGAGATCGGTTGAAATTCCATTGGTCCGGATTTTCAGCCTGGATCATTTCCAGCGATCAAGAGGCCTTGAAGCGAGTGGGGCTGAGACCTCATCGCAGGCACGGGGTGTTCAATGGCCCGTTGGAATGCCGGTGGGCTGGATTTGACATTCGTGCCGAGCCTGAGGCTTCCCATTGAATTGGGTCAGGCACATTGCGCAGAGCCCATTGAAAAAAAAGCCGGTTCCCCATTCGGGAAGCCGGCCTTTTTCCTTCTACGTAAAGAACTTACAAGGGGCGTTTTTCGTCAGTGCTTCTGAATTCTTTGGTGGTAACGGGTGGTTCCAGCCCAAGCCTCAATCACGTATTGTCCCGGTTGCCATTCTGCTACAGGTAGAGTCCACAGGCCTCGGATCGCAAAAGTTTGGTGGACAAGACCTCCTTTCATATCGTACACACGAACCACGTCCATGGGCTCAGGGAAAATGACCTGCATCGATTCATTTGCTGGGTTGGGGAAGGCCTGCAACATTCTGCCAGCCATCTCCTTCACCGCTGTGCCCACCTGAACATCATCAGCACTTCTCACCTCAATTTTGTATTCCTCATAAGTATAGTGCAATGGACCTGTCAAGGTGTAAATTTCATCTTGTACCCACCCATCTTCGGGAATGTAGATGTAGTCATTGGTTTTGACTTCACCCGATCCATCGTTAAAGATGGCCTCCCCATAGTCGGCATCGGGTGTTGTGCATTGAGCCTCGAAAATGGTGACCAAAACCCCTTCATAAGGTTCTCCCTCAGAACCAAGCACACCGGTGCTCACCACTTCTGCAGCGACCTCGTTACCAGTGGACACCACTTCGAAGTAACTTACATTGATCAACTCGGTGCAATCGAAGTACTCCGTCACTTCGGCAGTGATGATCACTTCGTCCCCTTCATTGGGGAGTTGGGTGTTGTCGTAGACAAAAATGCCCGACCAAGGTCCAGCCCCGTTTTGTAAAAAATACCCGATTACGCCCGAGGTGGAACTGGTCATTTCGTTGGCGCTGATGATGCCAGTGGTGGTGACGATTTGTCCAGCCAAAGGAGAAGCAAAAAGCTCGCCCTGCACTTGTTGAATGGTGTGCGTGACCGTTTGTCCAGAAGCGGAACTCACGCCAATTGCAGAAAAAAGGCCCAAGGCCATGCGGTAAAATGTGCTCATGTGTAGCGTTTTGATGGAAATTTGCGCCAAAATTGAATCATTCAGGCCAAACTCCATGACGAATTTCGCGTTTTCTTCATCCCACCCTCCCCAAGACCATGTGGTGATGATGGTCACAGGTGCCACTTCAGGCATCGGAGAGTCCATTGCCCGTCATGCGGCAAAGGCTGGAGGTTTTGCGCTCGTTTTGACGGGAAGACGCAAAAATCGGTTGTCCGCTTTGGTGGCTGAATTCCGAAGCAAAGGGGTCTCCGTCGAGGCCCTTGCTTTTGATGTGCGTGACCGACAAGCCACGATTGCGGCGTGCTCCTCAATTCCTGCGGATTGGACCCCAAAGGTTTTGATCAACAATGCGGGGCTTGCTGTTGGACTGGGGCCCCTTGATGAAGGGGAATGGGACGATTGGGATCGGATGTTGGACACCAACATCAAGGGGTTGTTGCATGTGACCAAATCCCTGGCGCCTCGCATGTCGAGAGGGTGCCGGATTGTGAACATTGGCAGCATCGCAGGTCGGCAAGCGTATCCGGGTGCAGCTGTTTACAATGCATCGAAGTTTGCCGTGGATGGATTGACCCAGGCGATGCGCATGGATTTGCTGCCCCGTGGAATTCAAGTCATCCAAATTGCTCCCGGCGCGGTTCACACGGAGTTTTCGGAAGTCCGATTCAAAGGGGATGTGCAACGCGCGGAATCGGTTTATCAGGGATTTCAACCCTTGGTGGCAGATGATGTTGCTGAAACCGTGATGTTTGCTGTGACACGTCCTGAACATGTTTGCATACAAGATTTGCTGGTCATGCCTTCCGACCAAGCATCTGCATACCATTTCAATCGATCTGCATCATGAATCAAAAGCGAAATACAAATGCTGTACTCGTCGGCATCGGGGCGTTGCTGTTTCTGTCGACTTCTTGTGCATTTCAATCCGAGCATGCGGATTTGATTTTGCACAATGGCACCATTCTGACAATGACTCAATCGGAAAACATCCCGACTGTCGGCCAAGCCATGGCCATACGGGAGGGTCGCATTCTCGAAGTGGGTAAAGAACGTACAATCCTCAATAAATATCGGAGTGCTGAAAGAACGGATTTGCGCGGACACGTGGTGATGCCGGGTTTGATTGACGCGCATGCCCATTTTTTGGGTTTTGCTGAAGGCTTGACTCAGGTGAACCTTGTGGGCACAGATTCATGGCGAGCTGTGCTGGAGGACGTGGAGGATTTCGCGAAATCGTCGCCGTTGCCATGGATTCAAGGTCGGGGCTGGGATCAAAACGACTGGGTGCTCCCTGAGTGGCCCAACCGATCCGCATTGGATTCCCTCTTCCCGGATCGACCAGTTGTTCTCGAACGCGTGGATGGTCATGCTTTGATTGCGAACGGCGTTGCTTTGCGTGCGGCAGGCATTGATAAAGGCATGCAGGTACCAGGCGGGGAGATCATGGTGGATGCCCGTGGCGAATTGACCGGGGTTTTGGTGGATGAGGCCATGGAGTGGGTTAAGCGGGTGATTCCGCCCTTGGATTCCGCCACGAGAATAGGGGCCTTGCAAGAGGCAGAATCACAATTGTTCGAAATGGGCATCACCTCAGTTGTAGATGCGGGATTGGGTGTGGATGATTTGACATTTTTGGAAAAGGCGTATGCCGCGGGCCATTTGCGCATTCGCACTTGGGCTTGGGCTTCCGACACCCCGGAGTCTCACGATTATTGGTTGCATCGCGGAATTTTAGATGCTGGACATTTCACGGTAAAGGGCTTTAAGTTTTATTTGGATGGTGCATTGGGTTCGAGGGGGGCAGCATTGCTTGAGCCCTATGCAGATCGTCCGGATTGGAGTGGGCTTGAATTGGAAGGGGATTTGGATGCGGTTCTCAATCGATTTAGAAAGTTGCATGACGCCGGCTTTCAAGTGGCAACCCATGCGATTGGCGACCGTGCAAATCGCATAGCTCTTGGCCTTTATGGTAAGGTGCTGGGTGGGGTAAATGACAAACGTTGGCGGATCGAGCATGCGCAGGTTGTGGCCAAGGAAGACATTCCCTTGTTTGCCAAACACTCCATCATCCCATCTGTGCAACCCACCCATGCGACGAGTGATATGTATTGGGCAGGTCTCCGTTTGGGCAGAAATCGACTGGGGCGAGCTTATGCATATAAGAATCTCCAAGGTGCCTTGGGCATGTTGGCATTGGGAACAGATTTCCCGGTGGAAGACATCGACCCCAGGAAGACTTTCTATGCAGCAGTCGCTCGACGAGATTCACAAGGAAAACCGAAAGGCGGATTTCTGATGGATCAGGCCTTGATGCCCTCAGACGCTTTATTGGGCATGACGTTGTGGGCGGCTTTGGCGAGTTTCGAAGAGGATGATTTGGGCACCCTTGAACCGGGAAAGATTGCAGACATAGTTGTGGTGGATCGGAATTGGTTGGCCGTTACTCCGGAAGAAGTGCTGGAGTCCATTACCGTGGGAACCATGTTGTCGGGCAAATGGGTGTTTCAGGATTACACGAGACTTCAATGAAATCACTTTATGCTTTGCTGGGCACTTTTGCCGTTGCTGTGGGGGTGGGCTATTTCATTTTGGCACCGGAAGAAGATCTACCCATTTTGGAACCGAGAGATATCAACCCTGCTTTGATTGATGCAGATGTTCGGATGAAATCCCGCCACTCTATTTTGCCATTTGAACTGGTGAATCAAAGGGGGGACACCGTGACAAAAGACGATGTCACCGGACAAATTCTCATCGTGGATTTCTTTTTCACGCGTTGCCCGACGATTTGTCCCATCATGACCGAGAATCTCAAAAAGGCCCAGGATGCGCTCATTGATGAATCCGGTGTGATGATTTTGAGTCACAGTGTGACGCCTCAGGCGGATAGCGTTCCTGTATTACACAGTTATGCTGAACGGTACAATGCTGATGCAAACCGCTGGTGGTTCCTCACCGGCGAAAAAAAAGCGATTTACAAATTGGCCAGAAAGAGCTATTTCACATGTCTCGAGGAGGGAGATGGTGGGATGCAAGATTTCATACATACAGAGAATGTTGCCCTTGTAGATGGCATGGGACGCTTGCGAGGGTTTTATGACGGAACTGATGAAACCGCTGTAAATCAATTGGTGGAAGACGTTCGATTGCTGAACCAGAAAAAAAACGAAAAAAAGTAGATCGATTTTGTTTCGGGTAAAGATTGATTGCAGTACATTTGCCCCCGCTTTCGAAGGAAGGCGAGTTCTTTGACAAAACGGACGAGCAAAAACAGTGAAAAAAAAATCATTGTTGTTGTAGGTTTAAAAAAACAGTGTACATTTGCCGCCCCAATCGAGGGAATGGTTCTTTGAAAAGGCGGTAATGACATGGCGGAGTTTCAAGAAGTAGGGGTTCGTTCTCAGGCTTCATGAAAACATCCAAGGCGAGAGAAGTTGAAATCTCAAAAGCCTTTGCCGCCCATTTGAATAAATGGGAGGTAGCGAAACCAGAAAATGAGTTTTCAACAAAAGGTTGTCGAAAGCAAATTAAAGGTTACCTTTGTCGTCCGCTTTGATATGAGCAAATGATGAAGCCGTGAGGCTCAATCGATAAACGTTCTTTGACTTGATGCAGCAGCCCGGACTTCTTTCAGCAACGAAGGAAGTCCAACAAAATCCATCATCCCCCCGGATGGTGGTGTCTGGTAACCTTCGGGTGACCAGGCGTTAGATTCCCTGAGATTCGACAAGATTAAACTTTTTACAATGGAGAGTTTGATCCTGGCTCAGGATGAACGCTAGCGGCAGGCCTAA
>JBMYZL010000036.1:0-15195 GCA_049610385.1 Flavobacteriales bacterium | reverse complement strand
GATGGATGCTTCATCTTCGAAATCATGTGCTGCAAAAACAGGAATTGGCCGTCCGCTGTTCGTGGTGTGTCGTGGTAGCGACCGGTCAGGTCCAAGGCCACTTCCGCTTTGTCCTTGGCCCAATTGACACCATACGGAGGGTTCGCGAGCATGTAGTGAAACTTTTGCTCGGGGTGGCGATCGTTGGTTATCGTGTTGCCCAGTCGAATGTTGTTGGGGTCCTCACCCGTGATGAGGAGATCGGATTTGGCGATGGCAAAAGCCATTTCATTGATTTCCTGACCAAATATTTCCACCAGTGCTAACGGATGACTTTCCAAGATGCTTTGCTTCGCGACGGTCAGCATGCCCCCTGTCCCACAACACAGGTCGTAAATCTTGTGAATCGCCCCGGGCTCTTTCAGTCGTTCCTCCTCGCCTTCCAGTAGCACCGCCGCCATCAGTTTGACCACATCACGTGGAGTGAAGTGTTCCCCCGCAGTTTCGTTGGATTGCTCGTTGGAAATGCGAATGAGTTCCTCAAAAAGCAATCCCATGTCGTGGTTGTCGTGGGTTTCGACGCTCAAATCCAACCGTGACACTTCGTCGACCAACTTGAACAGCAATCCGCTGCGCTCCAATCGAACCAGTGCTCGCTCCAATTGGAAGAAGCGCATGATTTCTTGGACGTTCTCCGAGAAACCATGGAGGTAAGCACTAAAATTGAACTTGATGTTCTGCGGGTCTTGTGCCAGTTTGATGAGATCGTAGGCCGACCGATTGTAAAAGTTCAGTCGCTTTCCGTCACTCCCCACCGCCGCACTTTTGAGCATCCGGTCGACCGTCTCTTCATCAAAACCCTGGGACTTCAATTGCTCTGCTTGTTTCCGCACATCGGCAGCAGAATGTTCCAGCATGCAATCGAGACGCCTAAGCACCACAAAAGGCAATAAAATTTCTCCGGTTTCATGGTGCTTGAATGTTCCTCGCAACACCACGTCTAGGATGCGCCATGCAAAACCGACGTCAGGCTTTCCCGATTCTTTATTGTTTGATCCCATGTTTCAATCAATTCAATTTTGGCAAGAGCGGGTGATTCATTTCACTCCAAGTATCGACAATTTCACCATCGCTGTTGACGCAGGTCATGTTTCTACCGAATCGTTTCCACAGTTTCTCCAGACTTAAGAAGAGACTGAGCCACTTTGATAATGACGAATCAGCAATGACAGAATCGGCAACCAAGTTATTGTAGGAGTGCTCCAAGTTCACATGGTTTTGACGCAGCTCATTTCTGTGAAACCAATTCCAGCCAATATCGCTCCAACCAGACCAGTGCTCAGTACAAATTGGACGATTGTGAATGACACTCTTCGGCGGTCTAGAATGCCCAACAAGCTCAACCCTGCACGCACGGTTGCATTGCTCTGAAAGGGTGTTGGACAGCCTTCTTTGCAGCTCAATCATCCCCGCCAGATTCAAAACCATTTCGCATCCCCGCCCCCTTCCAGTTTCATGGAAAAATTCATCATCTAAAACGCCATGCTTGAAATGATCACCATCCCAAACTCTGGGGACCTGTGACTTCAGACAAATCAAAACATTCAATGGAGCTGCATTGGTTCCAAGAGCTGAAACAACATCAATAACGTTTTGGACAGGCCCCGTTATTTCATCAAAGTCGAAGTAGGAGATGTAATCGCCATCGTTTTGAAACAAATGCCAATCCACAAGCATCAGAGAATTGGAGTTGTTAAGAGGTAAATGACACAACAATTCCGACCATGAGGTGAGTGATGAGCCATCCAAATGAATGGATCGATCGATGCGTTTTTCAGCGTTTGACGTGCAGTACTCTTCAAGATTTGTCGTAGAAACCAAGTCTGAACCGCCACACTTGACCACATTGTCGGTCAAAAGGAGGTTGGTACGCGTCCATGAATAGCACTCGCTTTGTTCAAAGAAGTCGAAAATCGCAGGAAAAGTCGATGGTATGAGGACTACATACTCCGTCCATACCTCTAAATCTGGATCCTCAATAACAGCGTCATCCCAAGTCCTCTCAGTTTCCCGGACAAAGAGCCTACCGGTGCGCTCACAAAGAAATTTGAAATCCCCGATAAGGCTGTCAAAATCAGCAGTAACCAGCCAATCAACATCGACAATCAAGGAGTGCGCACCAGGAAGGATGTTGACTCCGCTCATTTCTTTTTTGACGCCTTTGACTTCCGAATGGCAATCTGTTCCATACGCATGCGCTGAGCTTGGTCTAAGAACCCTTCTGGCATGGGCGGATTCAAGATTCCATCGGGATCGATGTGGATGCGTTGGATGTTTTGCTCACCTCTTCCCACATAGTGTAAGGTGACATCGTCCAAATTCTCATCATTGAGTCGCAACGTTTGAAGTTGCCGGAACATGTATTCGTTGTGCGACTCGATGAATACGGTAAGGTTGAATCGCCTCGCAATGGCGAGGACCACATCCGTCAGTCGGTGTGCAACATTGGGATGCAAATAGGATGCTGGCTCCTCCAAGAGCACCACGAGAGGCACATGTTCTCCAAGGCCCTTGTCTTCTTTCATGCGCACTGCCCCCAACAGCCCCAACAAGACCGTGACCATTTGCCGGACCCCACGCCCCGCATTCCCCAACTGCTTGCTCAACTCATAGTCTTGAACACTCGGTCGATACTTCCGCTGCAGATGCTTTTCCAATTCTTGTTCTTCACTCCACTTTTCCGGCATGTCCTCATCCAACCACAGCTCGACATGGTCTGACCCTTTGAGTGACCGAATTGCCAAGCCAGATGCGATACCCATGTAGGAGAGGCTCCCATTGACCCAAGCACGCACCTCCTCCTTGAATTTGCGATCACGCTCCGAAGACTCGTCCTCCGCAGAACGCTGCCCCTGATAGAAACACCTGAGCACAGCGCGCAATTCCGATAACAGCGCCTCATCGAATACATTTTGAACCGACGAATGGATTACATCACTGGGGGTAATGCGGTGTACCTGCAATTGTTCCAACGCATTCAACTCCAACAACGCAGATTCACGCACCCATGCGTTTAACGCATCAATGCCTTGCTTAAACTCCGTAAAGTGATTAAAATTTTTCTCTTCTGGGGAATCTTCATCGACTGAAGAAGCTGCGTGCTCATGCCACTTTGGATCTCTCGTATTCCATATGCGATTGATCAACTCCCGGCATTCATCGAATGCTTCTTTCTCAAACTCAGGCAGCAGGCTAAAAACCTCCTTTTCCAATTCGGTTCGATTGACTAGAACTTGAAAGTCTCCAGAAATGAAACAATGCAACTCTTCTTTGAACATGAGCCTAGGATCGGGAGGCTCCAACCTTTCGAAAAAGCTTGGATCATTGGCGTCGAATTCCTTTCGAGCACGACTCAAGTACTGTTGCAAGTCATTCAAAAAGCGATTCTGCTTGTTATCGATACGGCCGTTTATAAAACGTTCCACACTTTGACCGAATCGAAGATGCTTGCGAGACTCTCCTTGTACCTCTGCCCTGGAATTACTCGCCATCACAAATGACCGGAAGTCTTGCGCACGTAGTAACTCACTTAGGGCCGCCAAAACCTCGAATTTATGCTCCAAGCCCCCACCCCAATCTTCAGCGAGTAGAAGGCGCATCAAATAGGAGGTTAATTCGCCTGGCGGCTCGCCATCGGCGTAGACATCTGTCGACCTCAGTTGATCACCAGATAAACGATAAGGCGTGTCCTCTTCAAGGAATTCAGCCCAATCCATGGCCCATGTCTTGGGCACCTCAAAACCGCAAAGTCGCATACGCCCATCAAGTGTGATAGCGAAATGAGTTCCGCCTTCATTGACAGAACCGATGCCCAGTAAGTGATGCGCTTCTGTTCCTCTAAAATCAATTTGTTCGAAGTACTCTACTGGTCGCAGTTTCCTCAAACAATTCACGAAAGGGATGGCCTCCAATTGATCAATCAGTCCACCCATAAAAATGTCGAATCGCTCATAAATTGCCGTCAAATCCTTTTGCAATTCCACATCACCAAGCAGCTGATGGTCGCCTGTTGTGGCATGGTGCCAAACCCCACTTTGTCCTTCTACCAAGTGCGGAATCCACGCAACATGGGATTTCGCGTTGCGCTTTGCGAGCAGTCTAACCTTCGCTAACTCGTTTGATTTCTCCAGCTCAATCCGGTACTTATCATATCCCTCCGTTTCGAGCTCCAATGTGCACTCACGGCCCGCCGCGTCAGGAGCAATGAACCGTGAAAAGAACTGATCCAGTGCTTTCTTGGGATTGGTGGATTCCATCCCCTCTGATGCGACCACATCCAATACAGCTTGATTATTCTGTCGATTGAATGACTGAAAGACCTCAAACAAGTGCAGAAAAGACGACTTCCCCGCATTGTTGGGGCCTACCATGAAATTCACGCGTCCTAATTCCACACGAACTGGATTCATGAATTTCTTGTAACCACTGATGAAAATCGACCTCAGTCGACCGGAGGATGCTGTTGTTTTCGCCATCTGCTCAAATTTAATGGAATCGTCTTTCGAATTTCCTCACACCTCACTTTCCTCCAGTGCATCAAACCCGCGCTCGAGTAAATCCATGTCTGAACCGCCGATGGTTTGGATGCTCGTGTTAACATCGAGCAAGCTTTCATAGGCTTGGACAAGAAGCTTCTCGCGCTTGCTCCATGATTTTTGGAGGCTTCGGCGCTCCTTTTCCAACTGATCACGCAACTGACTGAACCTGTCCAAAACCCGAACAATGCTGTTCGCGAATTGCTCGCTAGTGAGGTAGTTGTAGAGCAGCTCCATCTTGGTGCCTTTCGACTCTTGCGCAACCAATGCGGCAGAATACTTCAGCACATGCTTGCGCAGCAATTGGCTGAGCAATGGAAGGTCGTGCAGTTGGCAGACCCAGACGCCATCTACCAGCCCAGGTTTGGTCATTCCTTTGGGCATCACGGCCGTCACCAAAACCCCGGCGTCTGCCCCCAATCGATGGATATCCTCTTTGAATTTGGCAATCCACGAAGGGCTGAAGGCCTTGGTGCGCTTGCTCTCAAAGTAAATCTTGACAGTGTTGTGGACCATCCCATCCTGCACATGTTGGATGCAGTCGGCTCCATTGGCGCCCTTCTTCACTTCTTCGATGCGATCCGAAGGAAAAAGGTCGCGGAGCTTTTGTTCGATGAGCACCTCTTGGGACTCCCCTTGCGCTTGCATGGAGCCTTGCTCTTTTTTTCGCTTGAGATCATCGATTGCCGCATTCTGGTTTTCGAGCCGTTGCTTCAAATCCATGACTTCGAGCTCATGCTCAGACTTCAAGGCCTCTCTCGCTTGCTTCACCTGCGAGTCCAACTCCAACCGGGCGGCTTTCTTTGCATTCAGCTCAGCGAGGTGAAGCGCGTCTTTATGCTCGCGATTCAATCGCTGCGATTCGTCTTCAAGCTCACGCATGCGACGCAGCTCAATGGATTTTTGCTTGAGTTCTGCACGGTTCGTTTCAATGACATTTTGAAACTCCTTGCCGACCTCCTCACGCATCTTATTCTTCTCTTGGTCCAAACGCTGATTAACAAGCTTTGAAAGGTTATCCTTCAAATTACGCTCTTGCGCCCGAAGGGATTCCATTTGACCTTGGAGCTGCTGTTTCTCAGCCTGCAATGTGGCTTGCACGTGTTCATCTAGTTGTTTTTGAATGCCGTGCTGGATCAACTCCTCACTAGAAATCTCATCCCCACAGTGAGGGCATGTGAACGTTGGAATTGCGGATAAAGAAGGTGTATTTGCTTTTGCCATGGCACAAATGTCCGATGGGCCTTTGCTTCTAAGCTACATTCTTTATGTATTATTAATCACTCGTACTTAAGCTGTGTGTAGTAGATATGCGGAATTAGACGGATTGTTCTTTGTAACAACCAAGTTCTTATCTCTTAGATTCATCGCGCAACACCTACCGCACGCTCATGACGCGCGGCATGAAAGGCTGCGCGATTTGGTTTGCCCCCGACGTCAATTGAAAAGGAACCTTTTTCGTTCCCTCGCGTACGCAAAGGAAATGATCTTAGGCAATGGACTTCTTGCGCAAGCTTTCAAGCGCATCCATTCGGACATTCCATCGGATGTGGTGGTGATTGCTCGCGGGGTGTCCGATTCCCTCGAAACGCGCGATGAGGCCTATGAACGAGAATGGAAGTCCTTGCAGGACGTGGTGTCAACCGCGCCGAAGACCACCCGATTTGTTTATTTTTCGACATCTCGACTCGACCGCCCCCTCAGCCCAGAAGATCGGCGCTATTTCCACGAGAAGCGTGCGCTGGAAAATTGGCTGCTCTCCACATGCGATGCTCAGGTTTTGATCGTGCGATTGCCCCATCTCGTCGGTCAGGGCGGCCACCCGAACAACGCCTTCAACTACCTCTGGCAATCGGTTTGTGCCGAGGCGCCTTTTTTGGTCTATGCAGGCGGTGAACGCCGAGAACTGCTGGATGTATCCGAGGTGGCCCCGGCTGTTTGCGCACATCTGAATGCCCAGAGGCACGGCATGGTCCAATTGCGAGGCGTGTCATTCGCAATCACGGACATCGTGCAGGCCATGCAGCACCACTTCGACAGACTGCGTGGCTTGGATTCACCCTGTGAAGCGGAGGTTCACCCCTATTTGGCCCAGCTCTTGAAACACCATGGACACATCGGCACATGAACACGTTGGGAGCTGGTTTCCCACCCGGTCGATGAGCATCGGATTTACGCCGAAATAGAAGGTCAGCGTTTCTGGTTCCAACACCGCAATTGATGGCTTCTTAGGGCAAAGCGAGATTTTATTCGTATTTTAAAAAAAACGATAATGAAATGAATCGCTTGTTTCTCCTCCTATTTGGGGTGTTGACCTTCGTCGCCAATGCCCAAATTGCTGATTATGTGCCGACTGATGGATTGGTGGGCTGGTATCCCCTTGATGGAGATGCTCAAGATTTGAGCACATTGTCCAATGAAGGTTCTGTTCATGGCGCAACCCCTGCCATGGACAGGCATGGAAATGAAAACGGAGCCTTGAATTTTGATGTAGATGATTGGGGCTGGGGGAATGGCGGAAATTGGGTCTACATTCCTTTTCATGAAGCATTCAACTCATCAGAAGTAACCGTTTGTGCGTGGGTACAAAGGATGTCCGATGGGGCTGCAAATTCGCCTCAATCCTTGGGCATTGCCCACAGGTTCCAGTATGGATACAACAGTCCCAACGGAGAGGCCTGGCGATTCCACATTCTTCACGGCGAGGATGGATCTCACCTTTTCAGTCAGATCATAGAACAAAGTCCATCACCAGCTTCATACCTCGGACTTACAACTGACACAGCATTGGCAGAAGGCACTTGGTCTCACGTGGCCATGACGTGGGATGATGAAACGCTCAAAGTCTTTCTCAATGGACAATTGGTGGGCAGCGTCAACGACGCCGAAACAGAAATGAATACCATTGGGAATTCTGGGGTTTCTTTGGGAATGTCCGTTCAAGCCAATGGCCATTGGGGTCCCCTTGACGGCAACCTTGATGAGTTTGGCATGTGGAACCGTGCCCTTTCCGAGTCTGAAGTCCTCGCCCTCTACAACGCCGAAGCCCCCGTTCCCGGCTGCACCGACCCCACCGCCTGCAACTTCGAAGCTGAGGCGACGAGCGACGACGGCAGCTGCATCCCGTCGGGGTGCTTGGAGCCTTTGGCCTGCAACTTCAATGCGCTGGCCGGATGCGAGGGTGAAGCGTGTGACTTCACGTGTTGTCCCGGACCGGGGTGTTGCGCAGAGGGCACGAGCTGGGATGACGACTTGGGGCAGTGCTTCCCCAACGAAATATCGTCCTCTTCATGTCCACATGATCTCGATTTCGACGGTGTTGTGGGCGTGGGGGACATCATCGATTTGTTGACCATGTTTGGCACGGATTGCCCAACCAACTTCACCTGCGGCGACCCCTTCCCTTACCAGGGCTACGCCTATGCCACGGTGCAGATTGGCGAACAGTGCTGGTTTGCTGAGAACTTACAGACTGAGAAGTACCGTGACGGCTCAAACATCCCAAAAGTGGAGAATTTGGAAGACTGGTTTGTTGGCTCTGGCGTTCAATGCGCATTCGATTTCAATGACGAGATTGCAACTGAACGCGGACTGCTCTACAATGGCCATGTTGTCAATGACGAACGTCAGCTTTGTCCAACTGGTTGGCATGTCCCATCGGATGCGGATTTTATGGACCTGGAGTCCTTTATAGGCATGTCAGAAACAGATGTTCATTCCTTCAACTGGAGAGGCACCAACGAGGGCACCAAGCTTCGTACTTCGAGCCCCTTATTTGGCAATTATGTGGGCACGGACGAATTCGGGTTCAATGCAATACCCGCTGGTGTCATCTTCGCTGACTTTGCTGGCTTGAATTACTCCCTTCATTTGTGGTCTTCCACGTCTTCGTCGCAGTCAACCAATCTTTACCGTGCAATTGATGTGTCACCCGGGGGCATTTTCAGGGCATCTCACACCGTCTCAGATGGACACTCTGTCAGGTGCCTCCTGGACTGATCACCCACAATATGCGCTTGAAAGCGCCACCCCCACTGGGCATTCTGCACCAAACGGTGCCTGCATCCCGAGACAGGAAAGCCCCAAGCAGGCTTGTTTCGTCATGTGCGTTGGAGAAGGCTTGCGCAAAACTTCAAGGCTTTGAGCAAAACTTCAAGGGGATCAAGATGTGATCTGAGTCCGCCCTTTCCGAAGGCTTCCAGCATTCGAAAATCCCCTTTCTCTTGTGGAGCAGGGATTCTTATTCCCCGCTCATTCGTTGCACTCAAACGCAGTATGAAACACGTGCAGGCGCTGTTGCCCACCCGACACCACGACCTGGTAAATGCGGTTGTAGATGGACTCGTCGAACGACCCCATCTCCTCACCGATGAGCAGGCCTGCCAAAACAGCAGTGGTGTTGCTGTGCCCAATAACGAGTGCATCCTGCTGGTTGGTCATCAGCGTTTCCTGAATGGCCTCAAGCGCCCGAGGGTTGTACGACTGAATTGGAAGCCCCTTCGCATCCGCCACTGGAGCCGCCGTGCCCTGTGTTCGTTTGAAATCAGTGCTGTACACCGCATCGATTGAGATGTCAGATAAAAACTCTTGCAGCGCAACTGCGCGTTCCTCGCCACACGCCGTAAGCGGCGGGTCGCTCACCGCGGTTTGCTTTTCGGCGTGTCGCACCAAATAGATGGTAAAAAGCGTCGGGTCTTCTTGGCCTTTGACTTCGGCTGAAACACTGAAGAACGAGAGTGCCATAAGAAAGCACACCTGAGAAATCGCGGATCGGCAACAATTCATTTGAATGAGATTAAAAGTCTTGAAGTCAACAGCGGCCCGTTGGACCATGGCTTACACTGCTCTCCTTGACTTCGAAAGTAAAACACATTGCGGTGCAGCCTTGCGTTTTGATCACATATGCGCTTCTCAGGCATCATGTCCGTTCCATGTGATGACAACGCAACAGTCCTTGAACAAGCGGATCGAACCTCTTCACTCCGCAAATACGTAAAGCAGCATGTGGGTCTTTTTCTTTGAATTCAACTCAGAAGGTCCCGTGTAGATGTAGGTGATTTCAAGTTCGGGATGTTCATCCCTGAACGATGCGATGGTCGCTTCCAGCACCCGTTTGTCCGCGAGAAATGGGAAATCAAATTTGTACACACCCTCGACCACTTCCGTCCCGCGAACCGGTGCTTCTGCATTGGCAAATGTCTTGCTGGAAAATCCCGATACGGAAACGCAAACGACCAAGGTCAAGGCACCCCCGAGCGCCAATGCAGACCTCAGCATTCCCTTTTGGGGAAGTGCACGTTTTTCATCGGGGTCCGGATGCAAGGCACAAAATCCCCACCAAGTGCCGATGAGGACCATCCAGAACAGGCTGTGCTCAAGCAATTGAAAACGGTCGCCAAAAACTTGGTCAGCGATTGAAAACAGGGTGAACAAAACCAGTGACGTCAGGATCGCCCTGAAAAACCACCGGTCTGTCGCCTGTTCATGGCGCTGCAGGTGTCGCACCATGGCGGCAACGTAAAATGTAAAATTCACCGCTTCCAAGCCACTTACGCCTGCGAGGGCGAGCGTCGCAAACAAGGGGTCGCTCAGTCCCAATGAACCGAAGAATTTGACAAAAAGGGCAAAGAAATCTTTACCCACCCACAGAAAATGGACGTCGGGAATGATTTTGTCCAAGACGCTCAGCCCCCAGAAAAGCGTCCAAAACAAGAGAATCGATGTTCGAAGGATCCTGCGCTCATTCATGGGTTGAAGCTTTTTGTGCATTTGCCGCCGCCCGATCCCTGGTCACGATGTAAAAAATGAGGGCATCCGCCTTCTTCAAGCGCAACGGATTGGGCGCCGTGTAGATGTGATCAATGGATTTGTCCGGATGCTCGCGCTTAAACTTCGCCAGGGTCGCCTCGAACACCTGGCTCCCACCCAGGAACGGAAAAGCAACCTTGAACAAATCCTCTCCTACCGGCTCGGCCTCCAGCGCAGCAGTCCGACGGTAAAAGAAATCGGTGTTGTACTTGAATACGGAAGCCGACGTCACCACCACAAGGGCGATGGCCAATGTGGCCACACTCCTGCCCCATTTGGAGCGTCCAGATTGTTGGGGATGTTCCTGAGGAGACTGACTGCCCTTGTCTTCCAACCGAACATACACCCCCCAAGAAGCAAGCGTAACGAACCAAAAAAGGGTGTGTTCCAACAGCTCGAATCGATCGCCAAACAGGTGGTCGCCGATGGAAAAAAACGTGAAGGTCACCAGGGTGATCACAATGCCGATAAAACACCATGACCTGGCTTGATGTGCGCGACGAGCGGCGAAATTCAGCAGCGCCCCGGCAAAAAACACCAAGGCAAACACCTCCAACGCCGCCGCAACATACAGCGCCACATCAGCAATCCATGGCGATTCCAATCCCGCCGAGGCGAAGTACTTCTGGAACTGCGCAAACCGATCCCGTCCAACCCACAAAAACGTGCTTCCTCCAATGGCTTTATCCACCACATTGAACAACCAGAAGCAGGTCCAGAAAAGGAGAATTGCCCCCCGTACGAGCCGCTCCTGCGTCCACACGCCTGAATCTCTGTGTCCCTTCATGTGCGGAAGAAACTAAATTCTTTTGGATTGTGAGGTGTGTCCCCATGAATATTTCGGGGATGTCACCAATGGCGGGCGAATGGCTCATACAATTTGGGTACGTTCGTGTTGAACGATTGCCAATTTTTCGCTTCGTCCGCTCCCGCAAAGAGAGTGAAGCAAGCCTGCGAGCCATCGCGGCGTGGGGCCAAAAATTTGAGAATTCAACACTCCTTTGCTGCGCTCACTCGGCATCCCGAATGGACTACTGAACCAGGAGTCGCCAACCCATTCCCACATCAGTGCTATGGAGAACGTAGGGGCCCGCGGGCAAGGATTCAGGGATGAAAACCTGATTGCCAGCAAACGCTGGGGTCGTCCATACTTGCGTACCGTGACCATCGTACAACCCGCAGGGATGCAAGTCACAAGGAGATGGAAGATGAAGCCCTTCGCCACGCATCACGGGATTCGGAAACGGAACATCCACTTGATTGTGCACACTCGGCTGGCCCAAGGTCGGTTCGAGCCATGTTGATGCGGCGAGGGTCGTGGCTCCCGAAAGTTGGTGCTGACCTACCGTGACCCACCTGGACCACTCCGCATGGTAGGTCGTTTTGATGTGGGTCCAGCTGCCCAGGTCAATTCCCGGAGTTAACTCCACTTCTGACATTTCACTGGGGTCAACGACCCGCGGTTCCTCGGCATCATAAAACCCCACAATCGACCCCGCTCCTTGGTGGTACCCATCCGTGTGAACAGCCGCCATACCGTCTAAAGACGCCCAACCCAACAATTCTCCAGACTCTGCGTCCACCTCCAACTGATGCCAGCCCGGGTTGAGCTCACCCCCGCTGTGGCTTTGAACTTGCAAGCACAGCCGGCCTTCGATAATCACGGCATCGGCGACCCAGTGATTTACCCCGGGGTTCAGGTTGACGTGAAACCAACCCGACTCACCGAATGTCTCGACCAAGGAACCGTCCGGAGCGTGCTTCGCCACAAGCACTTCATAGTGTGCAGCATTTGAATAAGCCCCAGCAGCAATCCAACCTCCTTCGGGCAAGGGAACAGCGCAATAGTAAGCCCCGCCTACTTCGTGCCGGTCATGAGCAGGGCGCAAGCCCAGGGTGTCTGCCGTAGTCTCATTTCCAACATCAAACACCACAGATGTGAAGCTCTGGTCTGAAGAGACTTCAACCAGTGCGGGCAATTCGCGATGAAAGCAGCACGGGTCCAACACATACCCTGTTGCCACACCCCACACCTCGGCAGCGGGCGAAACATCCCAACCAAACATGGCTTGAAATGGGCTCCCGAAATTTATGTAGACGGCGTTTGCCGTACCAAGCAAGCTCCCCACTTCGATGGGCCACAATGCCCATTCGCTCGTCCAGCCGTTGACGTTGTGTTGCTCACTTCCGAAAGCCCAGAGCTGACCAGACAGGTCGACATCCAAGGCCGCAATGTCATATTGAGCCGAATCGTCCTCCGCCTTCAGCGGCCAATCCCAGCGCTCACCCGAGTCTTCCCAGCGGCAGGCGTATGGCACAAATGATCCATCCGCATTGTACACATTGACCGCGGCCGCGGCCTGATTTTGCCACGGAACAACATCCGCCACTTCATGCCATTCTCCGAGGCTGCCGGTGCTCCATCCTTCCTCGGCCCAATCCCCATCGTGCGTCCAAACCGGCGCCTGACCCAACGCCGAAGAGGCCAGCGTCAAGAAAACACCGAACTGATAGGCACGCGTCGGGACGTTGACCATCAGCGCACAATCAAAAGGGGCATGGCCTGCGTTATGACGCCCTCACGGTTGCCTTGTACCCAATACATGCCTACCGGCAAATCCGAGGCATCCCACGTCCAATTCGATCCGGTCACGCATCCCGATCGAACGACCCGACCTGTGGCATCCTTTACCAGAAATGTTGTGCCCACAGAGACATTTGATAGCTGCACCTGGTCGGAAGCCGGGTTGGGATGCAGGGTCCAATTCGGTGCCAAGCGTACTCCCAATCCATTGGTTCCATTGTATGTTTCTACGGGTTCATCGATGGTGACGTTCGTGCTGCCTACTCCCCCTCCGGGTCCTTGCCCAAAATTGTCCGTTTCAACAACCCCGCGGTAAGCTGTAAAGAAATAGGGATATGCCGGGTTGTGGCTTGCATCAACCGTAGCAAAGTAGGCATACGTACCTTCCGGATATTCGGGTGTGATGCCAAATCGGCCGTTGAACACATCCAAATGCCCCGACCCTTCGATGAATTCGAAGTCCTCTATGTAGGCGCCCAGCACGGCCTCAACAGGATCCGCTCCAGGAGGAATGGCCGGCGTCACCAACGCACCCACATCCGGACCGTATTGATTCGGAGCCAACTGTGTACCGTCTGCAAGGGTGTGTCGTTCCGTGATGTCGCGCAAGGAATAACTCGATTCCATGCGCACGACGGCTCCGGAACCATCGGTATTTTCATACGCAAACGGTCCGTATATGGGGTAACCGTCAAATGCATAGCCAATTATGGGACTGTGAACGGTGCCATCAATCGCCAACAACCCGTCGCTCGGAAAATTCGCACAAACGCCGTTGAGCACATCCTGGGAATCATCAAAGCGTGTGGGAATCAAGTGGTGATGGTAATTGCCCATGGCCGGATGCCCTTTCGCACAATCGAAGCCCGCCAACTCGAAAAACCCTGCGTTCTGGTGCCACACGTCCTGGTTGTTGTAACTGAACGCGTCCATGGCATTGAAGGTGGGCACTCCATTGATGAGCACCGCCGTGTGCCCCAACCCCGTGGGCGTTCCAGCCGCTGGCCCCTGCTCCGGGTTGCGGGGAATTTGAAACAAATAATCCGCGTTCGAGGCTTGCGATGGGTTGCCATCGCCGTATGGCGCCGTTGCATAGCGCGGCACACCCGTGGACTGAATGTAGACGTTGTTCTCTGAAAATTGGACCGTCTGAACATCGCATAAAATGCCGTTGTCCTGCAGGTTTCCGTTGTTCCAAAATGATCCTGAGGCACCATCGGTATTGATGAGCCAACTCGACAATTCCGGTTGAGCATGGCTTGACGCTGCAGTGGCTCCTAAAACAGCCAAGATGAAAACGAGGGTTTTGGAAAAATGGAAGAGCATGGACATTGGAATTCGTTTCTAATCTGACGCAAGTAATACCCAAAAGTTTAATGTTCATGGACACCTATCATCTGATGTCGCGGTCCTCGTGCAAAAACCCATACCTCCTCGGGTGTGGGCTTCTTGATGGAGTGATTCCGTTGGAATCACAAACCAGCTCCTAATCTGTTGATAAACAATGGTTAGACTTGCCCTTTCGCCCACAGTGTCGCCCACGATTTTGGGTGTTCACATGTCGTTGTGCCGGACTGCTGACAGATCCTTTGGTACAATTGGTAATACCAAATCGAACCAAATGAAGCACTTGATGACGCTTTTGGCACTCGTGGTCGCAGTGACCGCTGGAGCGCAAGGGACAATCATACATGAGTATCCGTGGAATCCTGACTGGAACAATGACAACTTCGTGGGCTTCTCAGATCTGATTGGCTTTCTTTCCGCCTTTGGAAGTGAGTTTGGCAATCCGCCTGAGCCTTGTGATTATAATGGAACGCCGCTGGAGGATTTAGTTTTCGGAATTGCTGACGGCTCTATTGTTTTGGACTCATTGTTCATTGAGTATGAGTTTGAAGATGTCTCAACGTATGATATCCTTGGCTGCCCTGATCCAGTGACTGACACACTTATCTTCTCGAATTCATCGCTAATGGAGAATATAAGTATTGGCGCAAACGGGTGGTCATGTACTGGCTCTGATGGATACGGACATTTTGGTTATTTGTCATTTGCATACTCCCTACAGGAAGGCGTTGCCCTCGTGGAGGATCAACAGCAACAACATGAATTTTGCCAATGAAAAGCAATCTTATATCCAATACAAACAACAAAAATAAATTGTACCAAGATTCCAAATAAAACATCATCTCTTCAGTTCCCCGCATTCCGCAACGGACCTTATCTTGG
>JBMYZL010000035.1:0-15622 GCA_049610385.1 Flavobacteriales bacterium | reverse complement strand
CTACTGCTACGAACTACGACGCTGACGCTCAGTACAGCGACAACAGTGTGTGCGAGTACGCCGGGTGCGACCTCTTCATCTCCGAGTACGGAGTAGGAAGCGGCTCGAACCGATGGGTCGAGATTTACAACCCAACCGGATTCGATGTCAACCTCGACGACTACGCTTGGCCAAACGTGAGTAACTCGAACAATTTCCCAGGAAGCTACGAGTACTGGAACGGGTTCAACGACGGACACGTCCTCGCAGCGGGCGACGTGTACGTCCTCGCTCACCCGGATGCCGATGCAGCGATCTTGGCGGAAGCCGACCAAACATTCCCTTACATGCCTGACGGCAACGCAGGATTCGCACTTGTGCGGGGAACGGCTGACGACTTCGTAATCATCGACATGTTCGCCAATTTCGAAGGCGACAACGATGGCATCGGTTTCTGGTCCGTGTGCGGTGACTCAACCGTAACCACCAACAACGTCACCTTGGTGCGAAACGCAGCATTCCAAGGCAACCCCAACCCATCGGGCGAAGACTTGACGAGCGAAGACGGCACTACCGTGTTCACTGCAGGCAGCCTCGCAGCAGGGGTTTGTGAATGGGACATCTATGCAGCCGACGACTTCAGTCACCTCGGAGGCCACATGTACAGCGGTTCTTGTGAAGCGCCTGAAGTGCCATTGTGTGAATTGGGTGTTGTCTATGTCAGTGAAAGCCACACCAGTGGTGATCCTGAAGACTACATCGAGATTTACAACAGCGGAGCTACTTGCATGCTCACCGGTTTCCAACTGGATGACAACACGGCCCTCGAAGACTTTACGTTTGGAGAGGTTGTAATCGAAGCCGGAGGATACTGGTTGGGTTATGAAGACGATGAGGACAGCTTCGGTAGCGGACTTTCAAGCGGTGGAGACATTGTGGTACTCGCTGATCCAGCGGGCAACATGCTCATTGTTGATGCAGGTCCTTCCGTAGGTGATTTGTCCGTGAGCTATGACGCAGAGGGCGTTGGGTGCTACACAGTACCAACCCCAGGTGAGGCCAATGCTTCGTGCGGAACACTCGGCTGCACTGACGAACTGGCCTGTAACTACAACGCTGAGGCAGATACTGACGATTCAAGCTGCACGTACGCTGATGGCATCACCGATTGCGATGGCAATTGCATAAACGATGCTGACAACGACGGCATCTGCGATGAAAATGAAGACCCAGAAGTGCCGTTGTGTGAATTGGGAGTCGTCTACGTCAGCGAGAGCCACACGAGCGGTGATCCTGAGGATTACATCGAGATTTACAACAGCGGAGCCACGTGTATGCTCACCGGCTTCCAACTGGATGACAACACCGCCCTCGAAGACTTTACGTTTGGAGAAGTAGTAATAGAGGCCGGTGGATACTGGTTGGGCTATGAGGACGAAGAAGGTAGCTTCGGTAGCGGACTCTCAAGCGGCGGAGACATTGTGGTACTCGCTGATCCAGCGGGCAACATGCTCATTGTTGACGCAGGTCCTTCTGTAGGTGATTTGTCCGTGAGCTATGACGCAGAGGGCGTTGGGTGCTACACCACTCCTACTCCTGGTGAGGCAAATGCTGCGTGCGGAACCCTCGGTTGCACCGACGAATTGGCATGCAACTACAACCCTGATGCAGTGGCAGATGATTCAAGCTGCACGTATTCTGATGGCATCACCGATTGCGATGGCAATTGCATCAACGACGCTGACGGCGATGGCATATGCGACGAAAACGAAGACGTGGAAGGGTGCACAGATCCTGCAGCTGAGAACTTCAATCCCAACGCGACCATTGAAGACGGAAGCTGCTGGTTGTCGAATGTATCAGCGGAAGTCTCGGGCACTTACCAGACGGGGATTTGGGATGCCGGTGCAGCTGAAATCGTTGATTACCACGCAGGCACACAGCGATTGTTCTTTGTGAATGCGGCAGAAGCATCGGTGCAAGCATTGGACATGTCCAATCCAGACTCCCTCACCTTCCTCTTTGCGATGGACGCCACCGAGTTCGGGGCGAGTGCGAATGGATTGGTGGTCTTTGATGACTACGTAGCCGTCGCGATTGAAGCTGCCGAAGTTGGTGTTACAGGAAATGTAGTCATCTACGATGTGGACGGAAACTTTGTGAGCTCGAGCCCAGCCGGGTTCTTGCCGGACGCCATTACGATTTCAAATAACGGAATGACTTTGGCAGTGAGCAATGAAGGCCAGCCAAATGACACGTACACCATTGACCCGGTTGGCTCTGTCACGCTTGTCGACGTCAGCAACCCACAATCACCAGTTTCCACACAGGTCGGCTTCGAGAGCATCACAGCTGATATGTTGGATGAAAGTGTGCGCATATTCGGTCCAGGTGCGAGCATCGCGCAGGATTTGGAACCTGAGTACGCCGCATTTAACTCGAGCGACTCGAAGCTCTATGTCAGCTGCCAAGAGAACAACTGCATGGTTGTGATCGATATGGCAACGCAAAGCGTAGAGGACATCTGGGGACTTGGTTTCAAGGACCACAGCTTACCGGAAAATGCATTGGACGTCTCAAACGAAGACGGCATGATCAACATCGCCAACTGGCCCATCAAGGGAATGTATCAACCTGATGCGATTCATGCATACGAGGCCGGTGGCATCGAGTACTTGGTATTGGCAAACGAAGGGGATGCGCGTGATTACGACAGCTGGTCTGAAGAGGATCGCGTAAAGGACTTGTTGTTGGATTCCATCGCCTTCCCTGATGCAGCGACCCTCCAATTGGATGAAAACCTTGGACGTCTCAAGACAACCACGACGATGGGGGATACAGACGGCGACGGTGATTACGACGAGATCTATTCGTACGGAGCGCGTTCGTTCTCGATCTTCACGACCGATGGTCAACTGGTCTACGATTCTGGTGATGACTTCGAGCAGATTACTGCTGAGCTGTTGCCATTGGATTTCAACAGCACCAACGATTCCAACGGCAGTTTCGACAACCGTTCTGATGACAAGGGACCTGAGCCTGAAGGCATCGACATCGGCACCATGAACGGCCGCACGTATGCCTTCATCGGCCTTGAGCGGGTATCCGGTGTTATGGTTTACGACATCACCGACCCAGCAGCACCGCAGTACGAGCGCTACTTGAGCAACCGTGACTTCAGTGTCCCGGATGGAGACCTCGTTGCTGATCCAGGCGCTGCAGGTGACCTCGGGCCCGAAGGCCTCGTGTTCGTATCTGCTGAAGATTCACCAAATGGCATCCCGTACCTCGTAACGTCCAATGAGATATCGGGTACGCTGACAGCATATGCCTTGGACTCCTCTGCGGAATACCAGCCATGCTCGTTGGACAACGTCTACATCTCGGAGGGTCATACCAGCGGGGAGCCTGAGGACTACATCGAATTATACAATGACGGCGACTACCCTTGTTCGTTGGAGGGCTTCATGCTCGACGACAACACGGCATTGACAGACCTGACGTTCGAGGACGTTATCATTGAATCCGGTGGCTACTGGTTGGGCTATGAAGATGCAGAAGGCAGCTTCGGTAGTGGTTTGTCCAGTGGCGGAGACATCATCGTTCTCGGCGATCCGAATGGGGATATCCGAATGGTGACCTTGATGCCGTCTTTGGGTGAGTACTCGCAGTCGTTTGACTACTACGGAAACGGATGCTACACAGTACCAACCCCAGGTGAAGCAAATGAACCATGTGAAGACACCGGCGTATACACCTTGGACGATTTGGGATGTACGTATGAAGGTGCATGCAACTACGATCCAACGGCGCTCTTCGACGATGGCAGCTGCGTCTACCTGGCGGGTGACTTGAACGGTGATGGCTTTGTTACATCATCCGACCTGCTGAGCTTCTTGGCCAACTTCGCTCAGTCCTGCGACTGAAAACGATCTGGCTTTGGTTAGAATGGGAAAGCGGGGGCGATGGCCCCCGCTTTTTTCTATGTTAGAATCATGGTCCAAACCCGGCAAAGAAAAAGCCTCGCAAGTCATTGACTTACAAGGCTTTCGAAAGTGTGTTGGCGGTCTGGACGAGACTCGAACTCGCGACCCCATGCGTGACAGGCATGTATTCTAACCAACTGAACTACCAGACCGTTTCACAACAGTGTTACTACTCATTTGTAGCGGTGCGCAAAGATACGACATTTTCTGTTTTGAGAACAAAATTTTGATGCCCGTTTTGCAAAAAATCACCCGAGCAAGAGCTCTCGCCAAGGAGACTTGGGCTCAGGTGCTTGATAACGAGCGATTCTCGTCAAAGCATTGTCAATGCGATGCTGCAATGACCGACGCAAGAAAACATCGCGTTTCCGAGCCCGAGGCATGGAGTTGTCCATCGGAACACTCGCAGACCACTTGAACTCAAATGCATCCTTCGCAAGCATACGAAATGGATCTGCGCTGCAGAAGGCGCGATATACCCGGTCTGCTGTATCAAAAGATTGAACTGAGCAGCTTTCAAATCGTACGTATGAATTCACAATCACGTCCAATTTGTGGAATCGAGCACGCAAGGCAAAATCGAAGATTTCAAGTCCCAACATGCGCTCATCCCATCCTTTGAAGGCATCTTTCAAAGTTTGCGTTCGTGCCAGAAAACAGCTGAAGTCCACCCCATCAGATTGAATGATGCCGGGTGCAACTTCTGAAGCTTTGCAGTTGACATCGCGATCGAAAAGTTTCAATCTGCCGAGGTCACCATTTGCCCGGTGGATGGAGCGCAATTGGAACCCTCCAAAACGCACTCGGCCGTTGCGCGTTAGCATGGGAGATACGAAATGAGCGTTGGCGTCTTCAGCACTTTGGATCAAATCCATGATTCCCTGTCGTGTTACCCGCACATCGGAGTCCAGGTAAAGAATGAAATCAGTCTCCACCAAATGGCTGGCCAAGTTGCGCATTTCCATCGACGTCAACAGGTCCGAATGTTCACGATCGATGAGGCGGATTTGGCCTTGCCTCTCCAATTCAATAAGCCTCTCGCGCACTTCGTTGGATGCGCCACAAGCAAAAGTCAAAATTGGTGTCTCCAACTCCGCATACAAGTGCACACAAGATTGCGGCAAAACGGCAAAACCGTTTTGGGGGACAACGACTGGGGCAAAAGAAAAATCTTTCATGTGGCGGGCTTACGCATGCACTCAGTCGAAAGTTACCAAAAACCCACAAAACGAAAATAATAAGAGACCAATTCACCTTAAACACACCCAAGCGCTTTAACGGAATCACACCCGCATGCGTTGTCTCTTCAACAAATAGGCACTCAGAACCGCTTCAAGACCTGATTCAATGTCCACCTCCACGAGATCAATTTGGTTCTGTGTACATCGATCACGCAAATTTTGACGCACTGAATTCATGCGCTCCAAGTAGATGGAACGTACTTCCTCAGGATGCAATCGAACCTCATCGCCAGTCTCCAAATCACGAAAAACAGTCGGCCGGTTGTCAAAATCGAATCGCCCTTCAGTGGCCTCGTCCAGCACCTGAAAGACCACTACCTCATGTTTGTTGTGACGCATGTGCTGCAAGGCATCGAACCATGCATCTGCTCGTTCTTGGCCGTCAAACATGTCACTGAACAAAATGATCAAGGCCCTCCTCGGTGTGGCTTCCGCAATGGCATGCAACGCCTCTGGACCGGATGTTCGAATTGCAGGAGCATCGGCCGATCGATCCAAAAGATCTTCCAACAAGTGAATCAATCCACGGTGATGAGCAGCGGAAGAGCGCGCTGGCGTATGCGTTTGCAAATCCTCTCCAAAAAAGCTCAACCCGATGGCATCTCGCTGCCGACGAAACAACTCCATCAAGGAGGCCGCCGCATATATCGAAAATTTGATTTTGTTGAGATCCGGACCATCTGGATCTACACCGGATGGATACCACATCGAAGAAGACACATCCAAGACAACATGAGCCCGAAGATTGGTCTCCTCCTCAAACCGTTTCAAAAACAGTTTCTCCGTTCGAGCGAACAATTTCCAATCCATGTGTCGGGTCGACTCTCCAGGATTGTATTGCCGATGTTCCGCAAACTCGACACTGAAGCCATGAAACGGACTTTTGTGCAATCCCGTGATGAAACCCTCAACCGTGGAACGCGCCAAAAACTCCAGTCGACCCAACCGAGCAATGTGATGGCGATGCAAGGGTATCGGCATGTGGGAAAGTTACGACTGAATGCAACAATTCCCGGAAACTCTTTTCATGAGTTTACCGGGAATTGCGCGTTGTGAATCGCAATGAAGCGATTGAAAAGATTCGATTTTTTAGAGCAAGGCGTCCAACTTCTCCATCAAAATGTTTTTGGGCACCGCTCCGACGCTCTTGTCCACCAATTCGCCATTCTTCAAGAAGATGATGGTGGGAATGTTCCGGATACCGTATTTCATGCTGATCTCACTGTGGTGGTCCACATTGACTTTCCCGACAACAGCTTTGCCATCATATTCCTTGGACAATTCCTCAACAATGGGCCCAACCATGCGGCAAGGACCGCACCATTCTGCCCAAAAGTCGACGACAACCGGTTGATCACTTTGCAAGGCCAGCTCGTCAAAGTTATCGTTGGTGAATTCTACAGCCATGTGCTTGTGTTTTTCCTCTGGTTCTGTTTTCTGAATAGGCGAATTTAGTACCGATTCTCTGTCCAACCCAATGAAACAACAGCTCATTCAACGGAGTTTTCCACCTTTTTGTGAAGAAAATCACTTCTTGAGTTCAACTCGCCAGGCGACCCCTCCCTGGCCCATCAATTCTTCGAGACCTGCCAAGAATTCGTCTGTTATGGCCACACGCCGTGTGCGGCTGCTCATGGTCATTTGAGATTCTTGATCCGTGATGTCCAGGGTCAACCCGATTCCACCGGGATGTTGATCGACCAAATCAGTCAAAGCATTCAGCTGCATTTCATCCAACCTCACCAAATCCAACATCAGTCGCAATCGACCCACCATTTTTTCTCGGACATCGGCCAACAATTCTACTCCTTTGACCTTGAATTCAACATCATTCGGATCCTCTCTGAATCGTCGCTGTTCGACCGTTCCACGCACAAAAATGAACCACCCCTCGACCAAGTAATCCTTGAATTTCAAATAGTCCTCGCCAAAAAGCATGAATCGCTCGCTGTGATGGTAATCCTCAAGCGCAAACGAGCCAAATGGTTTTCCTGCTTTGGAAATGCGGTGTTGGGCTTCAATGACTCGCCCTGCAAACCGCAACTCCTTTCCTCTCCATGACAGAGCGTCGGTCAAGACTTGCAACCCATCAGAAGGGGTACACAAGTGTTGAACTTCGAATCGAAATTTGTCAAGGGGGTGTCCTGAGATGTAAACACCAATCACATCCTTCTCCTTCGCAAGGGCGTCCATGGCATCCCATGGTTCACAAACCGGAATCGAAGGTTCTGGCATCTCCACCTCAGAATCCCCGAACAAAGAAACTTGGGCCGACATCTTCGTCTCTTGGTGCCCAGCACCGTATCTCGCTGCCAATTCAATGAGCGTTCTTCCTTTGTCGTCTTGTGCAAAATACTGGGCGCGGTGAAGGCCCTGAAAACCATCGAATCCCCCACCCCAAGCCAAAGCTTCATATACCCGCTTGTTGACGTCTTTTGGATTCACCCTGCGAGAAAAATCAAACAGGCTGACGTACAATCCATCCTGCTCCCGGTTGTCCACAATGGACTGCACCGCACCTCCACCAACTCCACGCACCGCGCCCAACCCGAAGCGAATCGCTCCTTCTTCATTGACCCGAAACTTCAATGCCGATTCGTTAACAGATGGCCCCTTGACCGGAATGCCCATGCGCCGACTTTCCTCCATAAACAAAGTGACTTGTTTGATGTCGTTCATGTTATTCGACAACACCGCGGCCATAAACTGTGCGGGATAATTTGCTTTAAGATACGCGGTCTGATAAGCCACCCAAGCATAGCAAGTGCTGTGCGACTTGTTGAAGGCATATGAAGCAAAGGCCTCCCAGTCCTTCCAAATTTTCTCCAATTGGGACCGATCATGCCCCAACTCGCTGCCAGATTCCAAGAATTTGGGCTTCATTTTGGCAATCAAATCCGCCTTTTTCTTGCCCATAGCCTTCCGCAATGTGTCCGCCTCACCCTTGGTAAAACCCGCAAGTTTCTGAGACAACAACATCACCTGCTCCTGATACACCGTGATGCCATACGTCTCATGCAAGTATTCCTCACAGGCATCGATGTCGTAAGTGATGGGTTCCGTTCCATGTTTCCGACGTATGAAACTGGGTATGTATTCCAAGGGGCCAGGCCGATACAAGGCATTCATGGCAATTAGATCTGAAAACTCAGTTGGCCTGAGCTCCTTGAGGTATTTCTGCATGCCCGCGGATTCATATTGGAAAATGCCAATGGTCTCACCACGTTGAAACAAGGCATACGTTTTCTCATCATCCAATGGGAAGCTGTCCGGATCCAGTTCCAGACCAAACGAATCCTTCACATTGCGCACGGCGTCCTTGATGATGGTCAGGGTTTTGAGCCCCAGAAAATCCATTTTCAGCAAGCCTGCATCCTCAGCGACAGAATTGTCAAATTGGGTACAGGCCATGTCGCTGTCCTTGGCTGTAGCAATGGGCACAAACTCGGTGATGTCGCTGGGGGTGATGATGACGCCGCAAGCATGAATCCCGGTGTTGCGAACCGACCCCTCCAACACCCGCGCAGTTTGTAAAGTTTGGCCCTCCAGGCCCGGCGACCCGGCGATTTTTTTGATGGCATTGGCCTGCTCCAGTCCTTCATTTCCCCGGAGCTTTTCTTTCAAGGCCTTGTCCTCCAATGAGAACAACTTCCCCAAACTGATGTCTGGCATGAGTTTGGCGATGCGATCCGCATCTGCCAGCGGCAATTCCATGACCCGTGCTGTATCCCGGATGGAACTTTTGGCAGCCATGGTGCCATAGGTGATGATCTGGGCCACCTGATTCGCGCCATATTTGTTGATGACATAATCGATTACACGGCCACGGCCCTCATCATCAAAGTCGATATCGATATCAGGCAAGCTCACTCGCTCCGGGTTCAAAAACCGCTCGAATAGCAAATCATATTCAATCGGATCGATGTTCGTGATGCCGGTGCAATATGCCACGGCAGAACCTGCTGCCGACCCCCGACCTGGCCCCACACTCACCCCCATCTCGCGTGCAGCTGTCGTGAAGTCCTGCACGATCAAAAAGTAGCCTGGGTATCCTGTATTGGCGATGGTCTCCAATTCAAAATCCAACCGCTGGCGAATGTCTTCAGTGATGGTTCCATAACGGGACTTCGCTCCCTCGTAAGTCAGATGCCGTAGGTAGGCATTTTCGCCTCGTTTGCCACCATCCTCCTCATCTTGAGGGTCTCGAAAGGACGCAGGGATATCAAATGCGGGGAGCAGCACATCCCGCTCGAGCACAAAAGACTCGCAGGCGTCGGCAATCGACGCCACGTTGTGAATGGCGTCTGGCAAGTCCGCAAAGAGCCGTTTCATCTCTGCAGGCGACTTCAAATACCATTCGTTGTTGGGCATCCCAAACCGAAATTCTCGCCCCCTCTTGCCGATGTATCGCTTGGGTTTGGAGACGTTTGCTGCGTCTTTGACACACAGCAAAATGTCATGGGCATCGGCTTGGTCCTTGCGGGTGTAATAGGAATTATTTGCGGCGATGTACCGGACCCCATGCTTCTCACAAAAACGCAACAAGGTGTCATTGACCACTTGCTCTTCTTCCAAACCATGTCGGTTGAGCTCAGCAAAAAAATTCTCCCCGAACTGTGCTTTCCACCAAAGAAAGGCCTCCTCTGCCTGGGCCTCACCGACATTGAGAATCAAAGAGGGCACCTCACTGAACAAACCGCCGGTGGTCACGACGATATCTTCGACATTGGATTCGTCAAGCAGGGCCTTGTCAATTCGGGGCACATAATAAAACCCTTCGGTGTATGCGGATGAACTGAGTTTTGCCAAGCGGTGGTAACCTGCTTTGTTTTTGGCTAAGAAAACCACAGGGTATCCATCGTCCTTTTTGCTCTTGTCCAAGCGATCACGGCAGACATTGAGTTCGGCACCCACGATGGGTTTGATGCCTTTTTTGTTCGCACTGCGGACAAATTGGAATGCGGCCATCATGTTTCCGGAATCGGCAATGGCCAGCGCAGGCATGCCCATTTCCACAGCAGCATCGACCAATTCATCCACCTTGCTGACGGCCTGGAGAATGGAAAACTGGCTGTGGACATGCAAATGGGTAAAAGGCACGTCATCAAGCGACGAAACGTCAACTGGCTGTTGAGGTGTCGTCAACCCCGAACCTGCGCTTTGGGTCGAATCTGCAAAATTCGCCGCTTCCAGGGTCGGGGCTTCATACTGAATGTCTTCGGGATTGTTCAATCCCGGGCGGCGAATCACACGCAACCGGCAGAGTTCGAAAAAACACTTCGCAGTGGCATCCACATCATAGGCGGCATCATGCGCCTCTGCGAACGGTTCGCCGAACAATTTTTCATGCAGTTCTGTGAGTGTCGGCCATTTGAATTGCCCTCCGCGTCCCCCGGGTATGGCACAGAAATCGGTCGCTTCGTCTTTCGAATCAATCAAAGGCTTGCTCGTCAACAACTCCAATGACCTCTGCATCCGGTACATCTCTGCCCCCACAATGTTGATGTCGAATTCGATGTTGTGGCCCATCACGTGGGTGGCCTGTGCCAAATCCACTTCGAAATCAGCCAAAACAGACCCCAACGGGTCACCGCCTTCAAGCGCCCGCTCCGTGGTGATCCCATGCACCTTGGTGGCATTGAAGGGAATCGTGAAGCCCTCCGGCCGCACCATCCGATTGCCCCGAGACACCAATCGCCCCGAACCGTCGTGCAATTGCCAGGCCAGTTGCACCAGACGTGGCCAGTTCTCACTGTCCGTCAGCGGGGCATTCCAGTCACGGGGCAACCCCGTCGTCTCCGTGTCGTAGATCAAAAACATGGAAGAGCCAAGTTAGGGCGCAAGTCCACGAAGCTCATCTTTTGAGGTCCCAGCATACCCACATTTTTTGCACAATGTTCGGACCGGGCCCGTTCAGTCCAAATCTCCTTGCAACGGGCGAATGACCACTTCCTCCACCACCGCACCAGGTGCTGTGTCCCAGGCGCGCCAAACCTGCTCCGCGACATCGTTCGCCGCCAGCAGTCGATCTTCGGGCAAATCCACACCGGACCAACTGGCGGACCAAGTGGGGCCGGGCATCACTGCGGTGACCTTGATGCCCGCCGCACGAAATTCAGACCGCAAAGCATCTACGAGGGCCAATTGCGCATGTTTCGTCACACTGTATGATGGCTTGTCTGCAAACATTTTTCGAGACGCCACAGACGCCATGTGGAATACATGAGAGCCTTGTTGAAACAAGGATTGAAGTCCACGCACCAATTGATAATGAGACAACACGTTCAACCGCATCATGTATCCGAGTTGATGGATGGGTTCTGTGGTGATTTGACCAGGGAGATAGACGCCTGCATTGTTGACCAAAACATCCAACGGCATGCCCTGAGACATCACCGACTCCACCACTCGTTGTACGTCTGCCGCTTCACTCAAATCAGCGGCATGAACATGAACCGTCAGACCTTCACGTTCCAGTTCGGCTTGCAACGCTTTCAAATCCTCCTCCGAGCGTGCCACCAAATGCATGACAGCAGCTGCCGCGGAAAATCGGTCCACAATGGCCCGCCCAATGCCCTTCGTTGCACCAGTAATCAAAATGTTCATGTTGTGGCGGGTTTGAAGTCAAAAGGTTGGGGCAAACCGAAGTATCGCTTGCGGTAAGCGTGCACGGGCAACAACGGAGCGTCATTTGGGGCGAGAATTTCATCTTTGGGAATGAATGCCGGTCGGTTGATGCACAAGATGGAGCGTTCCACATCGGTGGGGTTTTCATACATGTGGACAAATTCATTGGGCCAAACATGGCCCAAACCTGCACCCACTGGCTCCCCCTGCAACAACAGCCCATCGCTGAGGATCAATTCCGCTTCAGCCATGATCTGGTGGTGATGCCGAGGAATGCATCCCTGAGGTTGGATTCGCAATCGGTAAACCCCACAATCAGCATTCTCATGCAAAATGTCCACCCGACCAAATCCATTGATTTCCTCGCCAAAAGACAATTCAGATGCACATCGGGCAATGCACACTGAGGGCACAGCTTGTCCCCCGAGGGCCAAGGGTTTCCGCAAACTCACTTCCAAGGCCACTGGCGGAGCTGTGGGGCGATCAGGTGCAGCAGGGCCAAGCACCATCGCGCAGATGGCCTCCGCCGCCGTTTCCAACAATTGAAATCTGCCATTTTCTAGCAAAAAAGACACATCTCCGGCAATGAATCCATAATCCACGGAATCCGCCAAGGTGGCACCCAAAACGCCCGGCCTTCTATCCAGAAACAAGCGAACAGAAACTTCCAATGGTTGCTTTTTGATTCGCTCATGGGGATGGATGCCCACGATGCATTGCAAATGCATTTCATCCAATGCAATCACATCAAATTGAGAGGAGTCGAGGCGCACGTTCATAAGTGAATCGGGTTTTCAGGGACCAAAAGGTCCAACAAATTGACCGGTGTCCTCGCGTCGGAATCAAATCCCAACTGGGTTTCATAACCATGCAAAACCGACAACGCCACCTCTACATTCGCGCAACCCACAGCCTCAAATTCCACACAAAACACTTCACGACCGGCATGTGATGCCCGGTAGCGGACAATCTCACAATCATCAAATTCAAACACCTGGATGTCTTTTTCAATGTCGTATGTCGCCGCAACGCCCATGTGTTTGAGCAAGTTCTGGACTGCATCGGTCTGGTCGATGCCATTGTCCAAGGCCAAGTTCACCTCCACCCGCACTTCTGAATCAACTTCACGCGTTTTCAAAGTGAGCTGCTGAATTTCGGCATCCAACCGGTGGCGCAACACAACATCCGACCGATTTTCGAGAACGTAATATGTGTCTCGAACCCGCAAGGACTTGTCATGTTTGGGTTTCAAATCCCGGCATGCAGCATCAAATACATCGGCGTTAAATGCGTCCGAAACAATGAACTTGTGTTCAATTTCTTGAAATTGGGTACCGCTCATGGTCGAATAAGGTAGTGGATGAATACCATTCCCGAGGCTTCACGCATGGATTCGAATTGCAACGCAACAGGCGCTTCCAACTCAGGTGCCACAATGGGCACGCCAGTGGAAGCACCGACCAAAACAGGACAAACCGTTAGGATCAATTCATCGACACAATGGGCATTGTAAAACAAGCGGTTCACCTTCCCTCCTCCGAAGAGCAACACCCGCTCAAAATGGGCATCCCTGCAAGCGGCCAGGACGGCTTGCGGCAATGTTCTCTCTGAATCGGCATGAACAAACCTGGAAATCGTGCCTTGGCGCTCATGGGGAATGGTCGACGAACTGGCCATCCATTTGGGCACCTCTGGCGATTTCCATATCGCGGCATCTCTTTCAAAGCCGTGGTTGGTCAAAAAAATCCAAGTGGCGTGATGGCCATCATGTCGTGGTGTAGGAATCACCCCTCCACTGACATTCACCGAATGCCCGCCCACAATGACGGCATCCGCTTCGGAAAGAACCGCTTCCAGATGGGCTCTGTCGACGTCATTTGTGAAACCATAGCGGGCTCGATCAAAATCACTTTCATCGGGGGATGCGGCAATGCAACCATCTACACTGGCGCCCATCACGTTCACGATTCTCATAAGATTCGAACAATTTATCCCTGCGCAAGTTCGAACATTCTCTCGGGCATCTTGTTCCTTTCATCGATGACACTTCAACAAATGCAAGCCGCCGAAGCCCTTGGAGATGCCCATGTAGGAACGTCTGCAGACACTCCCTTGCGATCAGATGCTTTTGACGTCACCGATGAGGAGAAAATCGCCAGAATTGAGCCCCTTTTCGCAGAAATTATGGACATCATCGGCCTTGACCGAAGCGATGACAGCTTGGCGGGGACGCCCCGACGCGTGGCCAAGATGTACATTCAAGAAATTTTCAAAGGCCTCAACCCAGCCAATCATCCCCATGTCAAAACCTTTGACAACAGCTATGGGTATGGCGATCTGCTTTTGGAACGAAACATCAACCTCAACTCGACCTGCGAGCACCATTTCCTGCCGATTCACGGTGTCGCTCATGTGGCTTACAAATCGAGTGGTCGGGTGGTGGGTTTGAGCAAAATCAACCGGTTGGTGGATTTTTATGCAAAAAGACCGCAGGTGCAGGAGAGGTTGACTCGTCAGATTGCGGAAGCCTTGAAAACTCTCCTGAATACGGAGCATGTTGCTGTCGTCATTGACGCCAAGCACATGTGCGTTTCATCTCGAGGCATCGAAGATCAAAGCAGCTCAACGGTGACTGTGGACTTCCACGGTGATTTCAAAAAGAAGGAAGTCCGTCAAGAATTGTTGAGTCACATTCACGGCGCCTGAATTTGGCCAAAAGAAATTGTTCTCCTTCGGTCGAAGGAAAGAATTTCAGAGTACATTTGCACTCTCAAAATTAACAACCGGGTTTCGGACCCTTATAAAACGTTACTTATGGCAACACGCCTCAGACTCCAGCGCCACGGTAAAAAAGGCAAACCTTTCTACCATGTCGTAGCCGCAGATGCTCGCGCTCCACGAGATGGTCGATTCATTGAAAAGGTCGGCACTTACAACCCCAACACCAACCCAGCAACCATTGACCTCAATCACGACCGTGCGTTGTACTGGTTGCAAGTCGGTGCGGAAATGTCAGACACGGTTCGTGCGCTGATGAAATACAAGGGTGTCGTGTACCACAACCACTTGTTGAATGGCGTGAGAAAAGGCGCATTTACTGAAGAGGAAGCCCAAAAACGTTTTGAGGCTTGGATGAGCGAGAAGCAAGGCAAGGTGGATGCGAAGGTGTCAAAATTAGCGAGTGAATCCCAAGCTGCCACAGAAGCTCGACTCAAGGCAGAGAAGGAAATCAACGAAAAGCGTGCTGCTGAATTGAAGGCCAATGAAGAAGCACTGAAAGCCGAGGCGGAAGCTGCAGTCCAAGCTGAAGAGGCAGCTGCTGAGGCTGAGGAAGCTCCCGTTGCTGAGGAAGAAGCACCGGCCGCTGAGGAAGCACCCGCTGCTGAGGAAGCGCCAGCCGCCGAGGAAGCACCTGCTGCTGAGGAAGAAGCGCCAGCTGCCGAAGAAGCACCCGCTGCTGAGGAAGAAGCACCGGCCGCTGAGGAAGAAGCACCGGCCGCTGAGGAAGAGGCACCGGCCGCTGAGGAAGCGCCAGCTGCCGAAGAAGCACCCGCTGCTGAGGAAGAAGCGCCAGCTGCCGAAGAGGCACCCGCTGCTGAGGAAGCACCTGCTGCTGAGGAAGAACCTGCCGCCGAGGAAGAACCTGCTGCGGACGATGCAAATGATGAGGAGAAGCCTGCCGAATAAAGGTCACTCCAGATTGCGATTGATCAATTGGAAAATGTTATGGGTGATTCTCCTCGGGGAATCACCCATTTTTGTGTTTGTTTCAATCCAAAATACCCGAAG
>JBMYZL010000034.1:0-16517 GCA_049610385.1 Flavobacteriales bacterium | reverse complement strand
ACGGACAGTGCCGGTGTTTGGTGGTGCAGCATGCCGTTCTCCAAGCGCATCCAGTTTCTTTCCTTCATCGAAAATCAAGATGAAATCGAAGCGGCTTGGGACACTACGTTTGGTGATCGAAAGACCGAAATCGTCATCATCGGCCAAAACTTAGACGAGGCCCAAATCCGACAAGAATTGGACGCTTGCCTTGTGCCTTTGGATCGGCTTCACGAAAACTGGCAATTGGGCTTCCAAGACGAGTGGCCCGTGGAACGCAGCGTTCCGTTGTAACGCACACTTCCAGTCGTTCGGCCTTGCCTGTTTCGTAGATCTTGTCGCCTGACATGACCTCATCCGAGACGGGTTTTGAAACCAGGTTGAACGAATCAAAAATGCATGCACGGTTTCACGTGAATCTACCAAAATGCGCTGACGCACCTCACTCGACGTCGCGCTCAACATGTTCATTTGGTTGGCGAGGATGTGATGCGTAAGTTGAGCACCATGCAAAGTTGGTCTCATTTCCTCTTATCCCTTTTTCTTGCACTCGCACTCCTGGCTTGCCAACCCGAAACCAAGGAACGGGTGGGATTGGATGTCACGCCCATATCCTTGGATTTGTCTCAAGACACCAGCTGGTCGATTCTTACAACGGCCATTGAATCCGCCATCGACACCGGTGCCATTCCGGGTGCAGTGCTCCTCCTCGCACGGGACGGTCAAGTCATCGGCCACCAGGCGTTTGGCGTCAAAGACCCGCACAGCGGCGAGCCAATGGATAAAGATGATCTCTTTCGCATCTGTTCGATGACCAAGGCCACAACGACCATTGCGGCATTGGTCCTTTGGGAACGAGGGCAAATTGGACTCGACGATCCGGTGTCCCTCTACCTTCCTGAATTCGACAACATCAGGGTATTGGACTCGCTACGCGAAGATTCCACTGGCGTGTATTTGCCCTTGGTCAAGCCCGTTACCATTCGCCACTTGATGACGCACACAAGTGGCATTCCATATGGTGAAATTGGCGATGATCGGTTTGCCAAACTCTACGCCAAAAACGACATCATGGACCTCTTCCCTACCGATGGCAGGACCACCCGTGATAACGTCAGTCGGTTGACCAAGACTGGATTGGCCCATCAACCCGGGGAGCGATGGACATACGGTCTCGGACTCGATGTTCTCGTGGCGGTGGTGGAAGTCGCATCCGGCCGGCCGTATGCAGATTTCCTGCGAACCGAATTGCTCGATCCACTCGGCATGGATCACACTTCTTTTGTTCTTCCCCCGGAACACCAATCGAATCTCGTTGAGGTATGGGAAAAGGACGCTGCAGGTGCATGGCAAAAGCACGAGCATACCAACTACACAACCGATTATCCCATTCGGTCGGAGTGGCCAATGTGCTCTGGAGGCGCCGGCCTGACCAGTTCAGCATTGGACTACGCCCGATTTATCCAGATGATTCTAGACAGGGGGGCCATCCCAGGAGGCAGATTGCTCAAGGAATCCACCATCGACACCCTGCTCGCGGATCACGCTTCCGGTTTGATTGATGACAACTGGCACCAAGGATTGGCCTGTGCCGTGATGAAAGAACCTGCAGACAATCGATTCTGCTGGAGCGGATATTTCAACACCCAGTTTTTCGGTAAACCCTCAACCAGAGAAGTTGCTGTTCTCATGAAACAAACCTACGGCATCCGGAAAGACGAGACCTTCTCAACCTTCTATGATGTGATGAACCATTGACCGGACGACAAGCCGGATACTCACTTCCCGGTCGTGGTCAGATCGTCGTTTGATCTTCATCCAACATCTCATGCAACAATCATGGCCTCATTTCTGCACGACGACGCGGATGACATCGCCTTCGCAGTGGAGGAGATAGGTGCCGGGCACGCAACGGCTCAAATCGGCTTCCTCTCCAGATCCATCGAATATGTGTTGCCCCTGAACGGACCACAAACTCCAGCTCGCATTGGGCTGAACGCCCAAACGCAATGGGCCCGCGGTCGGGTTGGGGTAGGCGTGAAATCGGGGTTCAGCTGGAGTTGGAGTGCCGACGAATCCCTCCCTTTCAAAGACCTCAATCCGGTTGGTATAACCTGAGCCGACAATCAACCGTCCTGCATTGTCATTCAAAGCCAACGCCAATCCGAATCCTTGTAGTGACGCACCATCGGGCAAAGGCTCCAAGGTTTCCTCCACCAGTTCCCAGTCGTTCTCGTTCCATTCAAGTACGCGCATACGACCGTCCATCCAGTTGAACCAAGGGTCACCAATGGCAATGACATCCCCATCGGCACTCAGACTGACACTGGACATATCCATCAATCCTCCCGATTGGTCGAGATCACCTCGAATCACCCAATCAGCCCCATTCCAATCCCTCACCTCAGTGAGGCCGAATTTGGCCGTGATGGCCAAGGTGGTCCCGTCACCATCCAGGCTGATGGATTCGCCGTACATCGCGTTGTTGACGGTCCCCATCAGCGGGTCTCCCATCTCCTCCCACACACCCTCCTCGGCGTTCCACGCGTAGGCCGTGACGGCACCGACGTGTGCGGTTTCTTCGGCATTCCAACGGGACCGGGCAGCCACGGCAACCCGCTGTCCATCAGCGCTGATCCGGACTACGCGTCCGAACTGTTCCAAGCCGGTCAGTCCGAAAAGGTCCTGGCCGCGCTGCACCCAGGTCGATCCGTCCCAGTCGTAGACCTTGGCGTGTCCTTGGAAATTCAGCACGCCGGGTTCGAGGGTGTTGCCTTCTGCACCGATGATGACGGTGTTGCCGTCGGCACTGAGGGAAACCGATTGTCCGAACGTGTCCGTCTGGTGAAAGGGATTGGGGTCGCCTTCTCCTTCGATCTGGTCGCCGCGTTGGGTCCATTCGGCGCCATTCCAATCGTAGATGCGGACTCCGCCCGTACGCCACCCCATGGAGTTGGGCGAATAGGCGATGCCGAGGGCGAAGGTGCTGCCGTCCTGATCGAGGCTGACCGAGGATCCCGTGCCTTCGTCTTGCAGCGGGTCAACTCCGTGGAAGCCGGCACCCATTTGCACCCATTCGTCTCCCGTCCATTCGAACACCTTGGCGTAACCCGACCAGGGGAAGTTGTCGCTGTTGTTCGGCGTGCCGTAGGCGATGCGGTGGCCATCTCCGCTGATGTCGACCTGCTCCCAACGTCCAAGTTGATCGCCAACACCCCCGTGAAACGGCTCTCCCATCAAATTCCATTGGGCGGTGACGGGTGCACTGATCAAACAAAGGACTACGAGAAGGAGAGGGAGTCTGTGTGTCATGGAGGATGGAATCGAAGGGGATGGCGGGGCGTCGACCCTCAACGCTGGAGGGCGATTCTGTTTGTGAAATGCAGGGTGCCCGTTTGCCCGTGGAGCGTGTAAACGCCATCGGCGAAGCGGGACAGGTCCAACTTGAAGGGCGCGGAGCACCCGTCCCAAAATGAGACGAGCTGGCCCAATGCGGAATGCAGTTCAAGACGGGCCACGCCTTCGAAGCCTTCTACGGTCACTGGCCCTGTCGAGGGGTTGGGAAAGCATGTGATGGATTCAAGGACAGTGATCCTGTCTCGTGAACTGACCCAATCCTCATCGCGGAACACGCGGGCACGCCCATGTGGATCGAAACCAAAAGAGCCCAGAATGAAGGTGCTTCCATCCCCGCTCAGGGCCACCTCGTGCGCGAATTCCATGCTTTCCTCACCGAGAATGGGCGCACCGATTTGCACCCAGTCGTTTCCCTGCCATTCGTAGACCGCTCCCATGCCGGCCATGCTGGCCAAGGCGGCCGGATTGCCGACGGCAGGGGCGCCAATGGCCAGCCGCATTCCATCGGAACTGAGGCTGACGGATTCGCCGAATTCGTCGTGAAACTCCATGCTGCTCAACGTGTCGCCGCGCAGCACCCAAACGTCGGAGTCCCAGTCGTACACCATGACTTCGCCATCGAAATTTCCGGGCACCATGAAGTCGGACAAGGGGGCGGAAAATGCAATGGTATTGCCCCCGTTGGCGATGCTGACGGAGCGGCCTGCATCATCCCCTGGCAGAGCCCCCAGGAAATCTTGTCCCTTGGCCGTCCACATCCCGTCTTCCCATTCGTACACGCGGACCAGGCCCCTTGAATTTTCCTGCCATCCGGGACCAAAGCTGGGCGCACCGGTCACCAGGGTCTGGCCGTCTGCGCTGAGCGCGACATCAAAACCAAGCCACATGTTGTGTTCCTCCGAACCATAGATGGCTTCTCCGCGCAGCACCCAGGTCTCTCCCGTCCAGTCGTACACTTCCACATACCCCACATCGCTCAAAGACTCATCCACACTCCAGCGGAATGGCCCACCAATCGCGATGGAATGGCCGTCTGCGCTCAGGTCGACGGCATGCCCATAAAATGTGGTGAGTGTCGGGCTCTCCAGCCCCATGAGATCTTCACCCATCTGACTCCAGTCCCCTCCATCCCATTCGAGGACCTGGACCCGTCCCACCGACACACCGTTGGCATTCTGAGCGTTGGTGCTTCCCACAGCCATGACATCCCCTGCAGCATTGAGGGACACGGACTGTCCGAGCCATTCGTATTCAGCCTCGCCCAAGAGAGGAAGTCCCCGGGGTTCCCAGGTCTCACCGTTCCATTGGAAGGCCTGGGCTTCGCCGGCGTCATCGAAGCCATTGGCCCATCCGGCCTTGCTGCCCACGGCGACCACCGTTCCGTCTTCATTGATGTCGACCGACCATCCCGCCGACGCTTCATCGATTCCGCCTTCAAGGTCCATTCCGAGTTGATTCCATTGGGCAGAAACGCCGCCTGAAATGACCATCAAACATATCAGAACACTTCTGTTCTTCACCGCTGTCCTGTTCATACCGCGAACATAGAATTAAAGACCTCGTTTCGCTCACGGCTGGGGGTGAATTGTATCAAGAACCCGTCAGAAAATGGTCGTGAAGTGTGACTTTGATGAAAATCAACCGCTAAGCGTTACACCATGAAATAATCAGCCGCTCCGCCCATCCAATGGAACTCTTCGCGGTGTGCATGCCCTGCGTATGAGCCGAAAAGTCTTCATGAAGGACCGCTTGAATCGTTGCCTGTTCAAACGGGAAGCAAAGCCGAATTGACCTCACCTGCGTTTTTTGGACCCCTCTTTTAAAATCGGTTCACCTCGTAAAACCTTGGAAAAATCGGACGT
This sequence comes from Flavobacteriales bacterium, assembly GCA_049610385.1. Lineage (GTDB taxonomy): Bacteria > Bacteroidota > Bacteroidia > Flavobacteriales_D > Sanyastnellaceae > JBMYZL01. Next base: position 11,319 of record JBMYZL010000034.1, on the reverse strand, counting down.
GACTAAATCCTTCTTTCACTGCAATCTGGGAGCAACAAAAAAAGCCCGTACAATAAAGCCAAACCGTCACCGCACCCAACGCTCACCCCCTTGCCTTCATCGGCTGAATGCGCCAATGGGTGAGCGATCGCCATGCCCACTCGACCGGGCCGAAAGCGTAGCGGTCCATCCACCATTTCGACGCGATGATCTGCACAATCCAAATGGGGAGAATGACGAGCCACAACCGCACACGACCCAACGTCCCGAACATCCCAAAGCCGTGGCCGTACATCAAGGTGGTGCAGATGACGGTTTGCGCGAGGTAATTGGTCAATGCCATTCTTCCCACGGGAGCAAGCCACCGCTCCAGCCCATGCCTTGCTTCGCCTCCGCATAGCCAGAGGATGCTTCCCACATAGCCCAATACGAGGAACACCATCCCCATGCTTCTGAAGAACCCCCCATCGAAAAACACCTCCATCGCCCATTCGTGGGTTTGGCTGTAATGAAAGCCCCACCCGGTGATGGCCAAGCCCACCGTCAGACCGATGAGCGCAAGCCCACCGTTCCACCTCCGGCCCCTGCTACCGTTCAAAACGCCTGCCTTGTACAGCCCCATGCCCAGCAGCATCATCGCGGTCGCACGGAGGGCGAGCATGGGGAGGTACTCGGTTTGCAACGCCAAGGCGCCGGGAACGCGGACCGTCATTTGGTCCACCCACGTTCCGCGCATGGCCGCCACCTCTTGGGCGATGGCCGCACTGCTCGGCGTCCAAAACTCCCCGAATTCAGCTACGTCCGCCTCCGTCCAATGCGGCACCGACCACCCCATCATGGCATCCATCGAAAGCAACAGCAATACGCTCGCACCCGATGCAATGAACAGATTGCGCGCGCTCCATTTGCGAAAGAAGAACAGCCACACCGAGCAAATGGCATAGGTGACCAAAATGTCCCCCACCCAGAGGAGGTAGGCATGCAGCATACCGAAGACCAAAAGCCACCCGTTTCGCCTCATGTGAAATGCCCATGCAGATCGTCCTTTCCCCTCTACTTTATCCGTGAACAAGACCACACTCGCTCCAAACAGCAGGGAAAAGAGGCCCATGAATTTCTCGTTGGCAAAGAGCTCCGAAACCACCAAGGCCCCTTGATTCCAGCCATGCAACACCCCCTCCGCATGGGGGTTGAAGTAGTGGGCCTCGGGGAGCCCGAAGCTGATGATGTTCATGATGAGAATGCCCAACAGTGCAAAGCCCCTCATGACATCCAGTTGGTTGATGCGTGTCGTCATTTTCACGTGTGTATTCATTCTGTGGTCAAGGCGTCGTGGGCCGCGTCGAACCCGGAAAGCACCGCTCCGGGCACACCCATTTGGCGGTGGCTGTCAAAAATTTCACCCGCAAAATACACCCGACTGCCATGCGGCTGCCGAATGGTTTTGAGGTCGAGCGCCCGCTCACGGTATGCGGTGGTCCAGGTGCCTTCGATGTAAGGCTTTTGGCCCCAATTTTCCAAACGGTAGTCGCCCGTGTAATGAATGGACGCCGCTCCGTCAAACATCACATCCAGCTCGTCCAAAGCGGCTTGGACCATGGCTTCTTCGGACCCCAATTCGAAGTAGTCATTCGCCAGCGCACCCTGCACCAACAAGGCCAGCACGTGGCTCGATGCATCTTTTTTGTAAGCGACATCGTAATAGGCTTTTTCGCCGGATTCCACCTTGCACGTCACAACATTGGGATAAAAGCATTCGTCGAACCGCAGGAACATTTTGAATCCGGTGAGAAAATCGATCCGTCCCAGTGCTTCAATGCGGTCGGTGCTCAACGGAGGATCAAATTCAATCGCACCGTTTTGCAAAACCCCCACAGGTACCGCCATGATGACCTTGTCCGCTTCGTAGCGCTGTCCTGTGGCTGTGAAAATCTGGATTTTGTCCCGCGAACAATCCACCCTTGACACGGGTGAAAGGAGCGTCACCTGATCGGCAACGTCATGTCCGATGTGGTCCATCACGAAATCGTACCAGGTCGAATGCTTGAATTTGGACTCTGGCATGAATTCGTAGTAGCGCTGCATGAATCGGTCGGTCAACGGCTGAAGCTCCTTGCCGTCCCACGTGCTCGAACTTTCCAAGCGGTAGGGAATGAGGGCTTCATCTACCTCATCGCCCATTTTGCCTTTCATTCTGTTCAGTACCATGGGGTGGCTGTGGATCCATTCAGCGCCCAAATCAATCGGAAAGTCTGCCAATGTCGTATCCTTTTTCAACCTACCCCCAATGCGGTCGGTCGCTTCCAAAACGGTGTAGCTGACCTCGTTTTGCTCCAAAACTTTGGCAGCGGCAAGGCCCGCAGGACCCGCGCCCACGATAAGGACGTGCCCGTCATATGCATACTGTCCCTCTAGGGGGGTACTAGCGGGAATGTGCTTGACCGCCCTGGCCGCCCAATTCCCGCAACCGAGCAGGGAACAAGCGAGGGCAACGGCGACGAAAAGGGCCATACGTTCACGATGATGCATGGAAGCAAGGTCAACAAAAGCAACCGATTGCACAATTGACCGAAGTCAAATTCACCCCCTTCCCCTCACCCTGCTGAGCGTCTCTTTTCTCATGCCCAGAAACGAGGCCAAGTCAGTCAACGAAACACGCTGAAGCAGTTCGGGATGGGCCTCAGTTACCTTCTTATACCGAGCGCGCGCCGAAAGCGTGTGAAGGCCTACCTGCTGCCCCAAAAATTTCGTGTGCTCAGCGAGCCAATGGAAACCCAGTCGACCAATGTCTCTTCTGTGTTCGGCAAGATGGGCAAACGCTTCCGAGTTGATTTGAATCAAAACGGAATCTTCCGTCAATTCAATCGTTTCGTCGGAAACCCTCCCTTCAAGTGCGCCCATGGTCGCCAACACCTCATCCTCAAAAGCAAACCAATTGCAGACCGATTCTCCGTCATTCCAGTGATAGGATTTTGCACTGCCTTTGACCAAAATGTAAAAGCAATCGTGGGGTTTACCCGCTTCCATCAACACGGTCCCCTTTGGCAAGGTGATGCTGCAGGTGATGGCAGCAAGGGCTTCCAGCGATTCTTTTTCAAGTGGTTCCGGTAACGTTCCGAGATAATCCGTGACTTCGTCGTTCTTCATGCCGACTCAAAAGTAACGCTCACTTTCTTCCCAGACTCTTTCGCTTGAGAAAGCAGGAGGTACCTTGTTGCCATGGAAAAATCAACACCACCTTCAACCAAGGATTCTTTTTGGCATTACATCAATCCTGTTTGCCTCTCAGCAGGCATTATCGGCCTCGCCTTGCATTTTGAAGTGGAGATGCTGGATCTGGGGATGACCGGGTTGGGCCTTTGGGGGCTGACCGGCATTTGGGGACTTCAAAAAGAAGGGGTTATCAAATAACCTGACTCATGGATTTGAAGGATTAAAATGAATGCCTATCGGGCCCATCAAGTTTGCCTGAAGGTTTCACTCGGAAGGCAGAATCAGAATGCGACTCTTGAATGCTCCGCACTGAACCACGTACATCCCTGGTTCGAGTGCGTGGCAATCGATGGTCGTTCCGGCAACCAGGGCTTGCTCTTTCACCAATTGCCCCTCTAAAGTCAAGAGTTGAAGCACATCTGATGAGGTATGGATTCCAGGGAAATCAATGCGAACGAGCCCACGTGTTGGGTTGGGATACACCCTGAGGTCACCTCGCTCGAAATGGGCAACATCGCTGATGACATCAATATCAAGTTCCACAACTTCACCCAAGCAACCTTCCTCTGTGGTTTCCACCACAGACAAGCTCTCCATTCCACCCTCTTGCCAAACCACAGTCACTACATTGGTGCCCTGCCCTTCTGTGATGACACCACCTTCCACCACCCAATCGAAGGTGCTGCCAACACCACCAGGGTAGGAGTAGACGTATGGCTCAAAGGAAAAGGGGCTTTGCTCGCCTTCGATGGCCTGCAGCTCCACGTACTCGCACGACCCATCGTCCTCAGTGGCGAGGGCATTGAAATTGCAAGCAGCCTCGTCCGTGCATCCAGCTACTTGACCCACTTCTCCCACGCGCAAAACCGTGACATCGCTGAGCCCATTGTTTGTTAATATGTCGCCATCTGGCGTACCACTTGTCCCCATCAACACAAAGCCATCGCTGTCTTGCAAGATGTGATACCCCCCGTCCGCCCCGCTTCCTCCGTAGACTTGCTGCCAGTCAAAAGTCAAGTCGGCATTTACACCCAAGAGCCAAAAGTCGCTGCCGCCGATGCCTCCCAACGTGAAACTCCCTTGGGTGTATCCCACGCCCACCATGCTTCCATCCTCCAACACAACAAAGTCCTCGAGGTAATCATCGACAGCGGTTCCAAAATCCTCCAACTGAAGCAAGATGCCATCGCTGGACATGGTCCCAATAAACCCAAATTTGGCACCTTGTCCGGACTCAAACGAAGTCGTTCCAGCCATCATCAGCCCGCCGTTTTCCGTGGGGTAAATGGCATTGATGTAACCGCCTGTGTACGTGCTGCTGAAGCTCGTACTCCACACCAATTCGCCAGCAAAATCCACTTTGAAGATCCAGGGAATCTGCCCCCCTGAATTGCCCTCCAAGTCTATATCCGTGCTTTGGCTCGCACCTGCAACCACATAGCCGTCTTCGACTTCCAAGACATCCTTAACGTCGTCGATGCTTGAACCCCCAAAACTCGAAACCCATTCGGTCGTCAAATCCGCAGACAATTTGACAAGAAACACATCCCTTGATCCCAAATGTTCTCCAAAAGCATCATCAGAACTCGTCGTTTCCCCCGAGAGCAAAAATCCGCCGTCCGACGTTTGTATCAGTTCAAGTCCTTCGTCCAAGGAATTCCCACCAAAACCCAATTGACTGACCAGGTTGAGTGATTCATCTAAGATGCCAAACCAAGCGTCACTGGACCCTGTGACATCCACACTCAAGTCCCCGTCATTTTCACCCGCACGTCCAATCATGGCGTATCCACCTTCAGCAATGGGGATGATGCATGCTGCACGGTCAAATCCCGTCGAGCCGTAGAGTTCGACGCCTTCCAAAGTCCCGTCAGGCGATATGGATGCCACATACATATCGTCACCGCCCTGATTGTCGGCGAAAAATCCTTCTGCAGACCCAGAGTAGCCACAGATCAACCACCCCCCCTCAGGCCTGGAACAAACCCCTTCGGCGTATTCCATCGCAGAGCCCCCAAACGTGGCTTGCCAAGTGATGCCCTCTGGCTGAGCACTGAGGCAAGTTGCAATCAAAACCAAACTCAGGGTAAACAATGATTTATTCATGTTGAACAGGTGATGTGTGAACAGACGTCAAGGTATTCAATTGAAAGCTATGAGTACTCTTTTAGCCAAAAAAAGAATATCGCAAAACTAGTTGCATACAAGGATCCAAAAACACCTGTCTTCTACCTGCTAGGACTCACCCTGTAAAAATGCACATGTGCTGCGGTGCAAGAAGCGATATTCGTTCGCAGATGCAAGTCTGGATATCTGACACCAACCGGTTACGTCCCAACTTCCATTTCATCTCCAATGTGAATCCCTCATGACAACAACGAACACCCTCAAACTTGATTTGGGGGGGCATCCTGCGAAAAGTCACTCCATGTCTAGCACGCATCTGACCGAAAAACCTGTCTCTCGGTCCGCGTAGGAATTGATCACCCCGTTGCTGTTGAACTTCAATTCAGAATAACGAGCCAAGCTGGAATATGGGGTGGCCGTCCACCACACTCCGATGCTTCCAGCACTTGAGAAATAGCCAGAACCATCTTGCCTCTTCCCGCCAGGCATGCCGTCGAACCCACTTTCGTTTGTTCCTTGGCCTGAATCGCTCCAACCGAAAGTCGATTTGAGCGCTTCACCCGCCGAAGAGTACCCTCCGAATTGGGTGACCAGTGTGTACCACTCCGATTCAGTCGGCACATGCCAACCCGAAGGACATAGGCCACGTTCATCGTCTACTGCATACCAGTTATAAAGACGGCCGTAGGCTTGCAGTGCCTCGACGGGGTCGCATGAATCAATGTCAGGCGAATAATCGTTGCAACCTGAGTCCTCTCCATACACGGTGGTCGCACCAGAATTGGCATAGTTCCATTGGCTGTCGGTCAATGTTGAAGGAATGTCGTCGCCATTCGCGTAATTGACCGTCTGTAAATTCTCTGCGAACCAGCACTGTCCACCCATCTCAACAGTTTCGTACGTATGATCAAAGTACGTCAGGGGATCCCCACAACCGAACGGGCCACAATTCCCAAAAAGACTCAAAAAGCACAACAGATCATCTGCCGCATAACAACCATCCCCATTGCAATCGGGATCGTACAACTCATTGGATTGTGCAGATGTGCTGACGACGACCAGCATCATTGCGCAAAGCAGGACAAGAAACCGAAATGACATCTGTACAAGATATCCCATTTTCGATTGATTCTCAAACACGGCAGCATTCCGCAAAAGCATCATCCATACCACCTGAGTCGCAGACCCAAAAAGACAAACACCAAATACGCTCAACTTTGATTTGGTCGAGTACTATTGACCTCGAGGAAACTCCGACTTGATTTACCAACTTCCGCCTGCCCCACCACCGCCAAAACTCCCACCACCGAATCCACCGCTGCCAAGAAATCCTCCACCCCCACTGCTAAAATTCTTGAAAGCCCCCTTGTTCCTTTGTGCTGAACGGTTCGCGACGAGCATGAAAGCGACCAACGTCCCGAGGTTGTTGTTGCGGGCATACTTCCGCACCACAAACGCCATAATCAGAATCGGAAGAAGGAACAGAAATCCGAAAAAGAGGAGGGCCACAATCATTCCTGCAGCACCCAACGGCGCCACCGGCTCATATCCTTGGATTTCACCACTGACCAGGGGTCCGATGACGTGGAGGGCATTTCGAACTCCCCAGGCATAGGCCTCGGGGCCACCTACCTTGAACTCGGGTATCACCTCATTGTCAATGATTCGATTGACTGTGGCGTCTGGGAGTACACCTTCAAGGCCGTAGCCCACAGCGATGAACACTTGGCCACGGCGTCCTTCAGTTTTTGGTAAAATTGCAACGACCACACCATTGTCAAATTGGGCGTCCCCAACTCCCCACTTTTCACCAACTCCCGTCGCAAACTCAAATGGCTCCTCACCACAAAAGTCCGGGTGAGTCACCACGACGATGCTGTTGGGTGTGGTGTCGTTGAGACTTTGTATGCTTTGGTTGAATTCCACCTCATCCTCTGCCGACAACACGTTGGCAAAGTCGTAAACAAAAGTCCCGGGTGTCCCGTGTTTCGGCAGGCACTCAAGGGGGGCTTGGGCGAAAATCCATGAAGCATTCGCGATGAGAAACGCAAGTAGAAATCCACGTGTTGTCATGACCCAAAGCTGATGTCGTTTGACAATTCATTGATGTCGTTGTCCTTCACAGGAAAGTGGTTGGACAATTGCTGGCCTGCCATTCGAATTCCTGAAGCAAGCCCCTCCGCCGGATTTCTCGCTGCCAAACCAGCAATCACGGTGTCTTTCACCTCATTCCAAAAACCCTCTGGAACAACTGCATTGATTCCGCCATCCCCAAGAATGGCAAACTTTCGATCCTCTGTGGCCAAATAAAATAGCACTCCATTGCGGAGTGCAGTCTTGTGCATGGCCAACGTCTCAAACACCACCGCCGCTCGATCCAAAACGTCACCCTTGCAACGCAACTCGAGATGCAAACGGATTTCACCGCTTGTTTGCGATTCCGCATCCGAAATCGCATCCAAGATATTCGCTTGTTCTTGGTCGCTGAGAAAATTTGTTGTGGACATTAGGAGTCAAAGGTTACAGATGGCGCCACTTTCGACTCCTCCACAGATTCAAAATATTCTCTCTGGTCAAAACCAAACATGCCTGCCCAAAACACACCCGGAAAACGCCGAATCTTACCGTTGTAGCCCTGAACCGCCTCGTTGAATCTCTTCCTCGCCACAGAAATTCGATTTTCTGTCCCCTCCAGTTGGGCTTGGAGATCTGAGAAATTTTCAGTGGCTTGAATTTCTGGGTAACGTTCACTGTATCCAAGCAAACCACTCATGGCCCTACCCAGCACGACGTTGGATTGCTGAAAATCCGCAATGCTTCCGGTTCCATTCCCAACCGCCTGCATCGCGTTGAAAGCAGATGCACGTGCCTCGGTCACTGCCGTGAGCGTCTCCTTTTCAAAATCAGCAGCCCCCTGAACTGTAGCGACCAGGTTGGGAATGAGATCAAACCTTCGCTGATATTGAGTTTCGACATTGGACCATTCGGCATCCACCCCTTCCTCAAGTGAGACAAACCCGTTGTAGCTGCTCATAGCGCTGAAGCCAACAAGGGCCAAAACGGCAAGAACAATTCCGATGACATATTTCATGAGGGAAATATAGTTGTTCCCGGGGGATGGATACCAAAAAGAGTTGTTCGCCCCTCGAATTCAACACGTTACAACTCCATAATGGAGGCCCCAGCGAGACAGATGCTAAACACAATTAACGCCGATTCAGTCAAGCAATCGCCTCAATTAACTCCCCACACTCTTTCTCCTCATTCACCCCAGAAGAAATGGGAATAAATCAGGCACGTAAATGTGATTGTTGAGCATACGGTACGAATGAGGTTGTATGAGACCCACTTCGATTCAATGGTCTCCCTCAAGTTCTTTAACTCATGCCCTGACATGTTGGTCAAATTGGCCTGATCCAAATGTTCATTCAAAGGGATATTCCCGTTAACGGTAACACCAAAGACGCCGATGGCATAAATAACAAACACGCAGACGTAAAACCAAAACAGGGCCTTAGGGAACAACGTGAAATGGGAGATGGGGACGAGGAGAACGGTGAGGATTGCACCGCCAAAAACAGCCAGAAAGGCTTGATTTAAAATCACACGGTTCATCGATTTGAACGCCTGCAGGAATTCCAAATCGTGGAGCTTGCCAATTCCTGGCATGACCGCATTGGACCATGTGAAGAAGATGCCCGCCATGATCCCTGTTAACAGAATGGCTGCAGCTACAATGATGGATTGAATATTCATCGAAAACTCCATTTTTGACTTGGCTCGTTTTGGTAGCTAAGGTGAATTCGAAGGTACGCCACACTTGTGGAGAAGTCGAATCAATGCTCCCTCTCAATTCTAAAGGCTTGATCGGGAAATGCGGAGGTCCGATGCTGTTCAAGCTTACCACTGGGTCACAAGGCTGTCAAAACATGACTACCGTCGCTACAATGCGAGCAAGGGACAGTTTTAACAGGTCAAATACCACTGACTTGAATATTGAAGCTGATTTCAAACCTTGACCAAGGTCTTCAGGAGATTTTGCCCCGAACTTGGCTCAGTGTCGCCCTTCTCATGACAAATAATCAAACTAGAACTGGAAGGGAAACGCTTACCGCACCAGGAGACGCGCAGCACGACCGTCGGTAGAAGACAACATGTAAAGTCCTCGTTCCCATCCAAGAATGTCGATCGCATCACCATTCCAAGTGACCTCTTTGACCAGACGACCTTGCAAGTCCCTGATCCAGATTCTTGAAGGTACTGGACAATTCACAAGGCGAAACGTCTCGCGTGCGGGGTTGGGCGCGATTGTCCAAATTCCGTCAGAACGAGCCTGCATCGCAGTTACGTCTGCGGTGGCTGACGCGTCATAGATGTAATATTCATACTCTGCACGCGCGGGCTTGAGGCTCATCGCCTCTTCGTTGCTGGCTCGGATGTAAAACAAAAACTCAGCGTTGGCACCAAGGGGAACTGTTGCCGTGTAAACCCCATCCCCCGCTTGGAAATCTCCTGAGATGCCCGTGTCGACCATTTCAACCGCTTCAAATTCAGCAGCATTCATGTTGTTCGTCCAAAGCAATTCCACCGCAGCTGCGTCCGCGACTGTAGCTTCGATGGCGCCATTGACTGCTTGCACGACAGAGATTGTCGGAGTCAAAACATCGACTTCCGCGTGCGAGGACAAAAAGTCCACCCGCGCCTCAATGGTGCTCAATATTCCTGCAAATCCCCACCCGGCCCAGAACGCATTGTGCACGTTGTTCGAGAATTGACTCATCCCAAACAAGCTATTCGCATCTTGGCTGGCCGCAGATTCAATAAGAGATTGGATGTTGGCCACTTCTTGTTCTAGGGCGAACATGTCCATCGACTCCGACAAGATGGTCCTGACGTGTGCCAAATACTGTTTTCGATATTGTGGATGATTGAAAACGAAATCCGCCAATGGTCGGGTGTCCCAAGCGGGGTCAAAACTTGAGAAAAAAGGATCAAAGTGGTAGACTTCGTTGGGGTTCCAATAGCTGTAACCCATGATGGCCCCCACAAAGGAATTGTCCAGATCCCATGGAATCATTTGGAAGCGCCCCTCTTCATCTTGATACAGGTAGTAATTGTGCACATAGTACCCATTGTAGGTGTCGAGGTTGCTCACCACCGTGTTCACCGCAAACGCCCAAAGCACCCTGTCAATGTTCAATTTGTCCCCCAGATTCTGAGGGTTCAGATTTAAGGTCTCAATGAGATCGACCAGGGCTTCCCATCCCTCATCTGATTTCAAGGTATAACTGTCTTGGTAGGCCTCAATGTCGGGGCCCAAATACCGCAAGTCCGGAATGCCCCCTTCTGTGCCCTCTCCATTTTCATCGCAGAATACCCCTGCACCATCGCATTTGAACAACACGCCGTCCTCCTCACCAAAATGCTTCTGACAAAATTGTTTGTTGATGCTCTCCGTGTTGACATAGAGCCCTGTGTATTGCCCCTGTGTTTGCAGCTTGATCAGATTCACTTCCGGCGTCGGCAGATACTTCCTGTAGATGCGGCTCGCTAGGTATTCCTTGCAGTAGGTTGGATCCAGCCAAGCATTGGCCAGCTTGACCTTCTTGTAGCCCATGATGGTCTGTCCGGAAACCCAATGGTTGAAATCCAGATTGTAAGGAACCTTTACATTTCCCTCCTCGTTCGGCAAACAGAAGGTGGAATTCCCCTTGTACCTCGTGCCCACACTGTCCAGCAGGACACCATCCAACTCCACGGTGGCCGGGATGCGCAACGAAGGATTGTTGAAGAAGGCGTTAACCAAGGTTTGATGATACTCGGCATCCTCGAAAACGACATTCAATTCACGCAGCATCATGGGATCGTAAAATCCTCCTTCTTCGTCGTACAACGATTGGGGATTGTAGAGAGAAATCCCCTGAGAAAAGACTGTTCCGTCGCAAAGAAAAAGGAGCATCAGGCAACACAATTCAACCCTTTTCATATTCAATGATTTCG
>JBMYZL010000033.1:0-16522 GCA_049610385.1 Flavobacteriales bacterium | reverse complement strand
CCACTGGATACCCATGGTCAGGGGTTCATTGAGGGCAATGCGTGGACCTACAGTTTGTTTGCGCCTCATGCCATTCCTGAATTGATTGCCTTGCATGGGGGCGAGACCGGTTTTGTCGCCCATTTGGACACCCTGTTCACCATGGAGTTGGACGACCATTATTTTGCTGAAACAGAGGACATCACGCGGGATGGCATTTTGGGCAATTATGTTCATGGAAACGAACCGGGGCATCACATCCCTTATTTGTTTCGTCATGCAGGACGATCGGATCGAACGGATTTTTGGGTGCGAAAAATTTGTCAAGACATGTACGGACCGGGTGTCGATGGGCTATGTGGCAATGATGATGCAGGCCAAATGTCTGCTTGGTATTTGTTCAGTGTGCTGGGCTTTTATCCGGTGACTCCAGGTTCGACCGCCTATACCCTCGGGAGTCCTTCTGTGGTGTCTGCAGATTTGCATTTGGAGAATGGATTGACCTTGTCGATTCGGACCAAAAATCAAGGTCCCAAGGCGGTTTATGTGCAAAAAGTCATGTGGAATGACCAACCTTGGACAAGCAACACCATCGAACATTCACAATTGATGGCAGGGGGGGTGTTGACTTTCATTCTCGGGGAATCACCGGCCATGTGAGACTGGCGACCCTGGTCTAATTTTACGCCATGGATTCACTTTCGCAAATCGTGCTCGGTGCGGCCACTGGTGAGTTGGTGGGGGGAAGAAAATTGGGGAACCGGGCGCTGTGGTTGGGCGCATTGGGAGGCACCCTACCGGATTTGGATGTCTTCGGTCGCTTTTTTTTGGATCCCCTCGCGAATTTGGCTTTTCATCGCGGCATCAGCCATTCCATGTTGTTTTGGGTGATGGGAGCGGTTTTTTTTGGGGAGTTGACGCTGCGCATCAGTCGCAGGCCCATGTTGTCGCGATGGCAATGGTGGGGGTTTTATTTTGCTTGTTTTGCGACGCACGTTTTGCTGGACTGCTTCACCATGTATGGCACCCAGTTGTGGGCGCCGTTTGCCGACACGCGGGTGGCATGGAGCACCATTGCTGTTGCAGACCCACTCTATACCGTGCCATTTCTCCTGGCTTTGATGGTGCTTTCCAGGAAGGCGCCGGGCACGTCAGGGCGGCGGTTTTGGCATCGTTTCGGTTGGGCATGGAGTTTGGGGTATTTGGCCTTGACAAGTGTGAACAAGATTCAAGTGGACCAAACCTTTGAGACCAGTCTGCATGATCAGCGAATTGATGCCACCCGTTTTGTGTCCAACCCGACCATCTTGAACAACCTGCTTTGGAATGCCTCTGCTGAAAGTGAGGATGCCTTTTGGTTGGCTCAGCATTCCATTTTTGACGCGGAGCCACCGGTATGGCATCGTCTTGAAAAAAATCAAGAGTGGATGGACAAATGGGCTGGAGACCCTGTGCTCGAAACCTTGAAGTGGTTCAGCAGTGGTTACCTCTACTTGAGCCCCATCGATTCATCGGGACACGCTTCAGTCCTTGAGCTGAACGACCTGCGATTTGGTTCCATGCGGGGCGATGGAGGACCCGATGATGACCTCATTTTCCGATTCGCTGTGGAAGAGTCACCTGAGGGAAAGCTCATTTTCCTTCGCGCTGAGGGCGGTCCCAAAAAGGGAAAAGAAATGGACTTCATGCCCTTGCTTTGGCAACGCATGTGGGGCCACCCGATCAGGTGATACGCCCAATTCTTCTGATCACTTGCTGTTTTTCCACTCCCAGGTCAAGCGCAGCCGGATGTTCCGCCCGGCCTCGGGCATGTTGAGGTTGCGCAAATCTGAAAGAACGGTGGTGTATTCGTGGTTCAGCAAGTTGTTCACAGCAAGACTCCACCCCAAGTGTGTGCCCAACTGACCGGCTGTTGAAAGGTGAATCAACGTGGCTTCTTGGGAATGCGTCACCACCATTTGGGCACGCCAGTCTTTTCGCGCCCAGCCTGTGGCCAGTCGCACATTGGACGGAGGCAACAGCGGAATGGCAGATTTGTCTGCCAATCGCCCTTGAATCCAACTGCCTGAAAGTTCGGATGTCCAGCCTGAGGAGGATGCCCAACCGGAGCTGAAATCAACACCACAAATGGAGGCATCGGCTTGATGGCGTTTGAAGGATTCGAGTCCAGACAAGCCCAATCCCTGTGGTTGCCAATGGACAAAATCCTGAATATTTGTCCAATGGGCGCCCAATTCAGCAGACCACGTGTCTTCTGTCCAAATCCATTGGGTTTCCAGCGCATGGCTGACTTCGGTCCGCAAGTTCACATCTCCCCATTCTTCTCGGGCAGAGCCGGCATTCAGTCCTTGGGACCAGAGTTCCCCCATGGATGGTGCGCGTCCATTTCGGGCGGCTTGCAGGCCCCATTGAAAGTGATCAGCACCTTGCCACTGGATGCCCAAGCCCGCGCTGACAAAAGCGAAAGACCGATTTTCTGCGCCCTCGAATTCTTGCGTTTCGGCAAGAGACAACCGGTGAAAATCTCCACGGACAATGCCCTCCACGGATAGATTTTGGTGTTGCCACCCTGGCATGATGAAAACCCCATTTTCAAGGGCAAGGGCGTCTGGAATCAACTGATTTTCGGGCGCATCCAATTCTCCGGTGTTTTCCAAAACGGCCGATTGGAAGCCCCAAGCCCATTGAATGCCAATGGTGCTGGCCTCGCGATCTCCCCGAAATTGGAATCGCGAGGTTCGCAAGCTTTGGTCAAACACTGTGTCTTGAGCAGGTGGGTCCACCAGCAACACGCCAGGGTTGGTCTCGATTCGGTGATTGAGCTGATAGGAGAATCCGGGCTGCCACGTCCAGGACCCGGAGGGAATGAAGGCTTTGGTGGTGATGAGGTGGTCACCCGATTGGCTGATTCCCTCCTGACCCAAGATGCCAGAAGTGTTGTATGTGGAGGTGTAAGCGCCTTCAATGCGACCCCAATCCCGGATGTACCCATAACGGCCTTGTGCATAGAATTGACCATAGGCTGTGCCCTCAACAGCCTGCCCGTCCGGGGTCTTGAGGGCATCGAAACGATTCAAGCCACCGACGAAGGCGTGATAGGCTGTTTCCGAACGTTTGCGGGTCATGGCTGAAGCTTGAAATCCCTCTGTATTGGAATGTCCAGCAAGGGAGAAGCGTGTGTGACGTCCCGGATCAGCAGGCGGGGCGAGCGGCACGAATCGAATCACACCACCCGTGGCCCCTGAGGCCAGTGCGAGGGTGCCTGGGCCGCGGATGACCTCGACCCGTTCAATTCCTTCTTCGGCGACAAAAATTCCATTGCGATTTCCCCATGCTTGGTTTTCGACGAGGGCCTCGTGGAACTGGGTTCGGACGCGCAGGCCGGACAAGCCGTGAATGATGGGGCGAATCATGCCGCCGCCGGACATGTGCATGTTGACCGCTGGGAGCATGTCCAAGGCGGCCAGTCGGGAAATGGCCGGCTGCAAATCCAAGGCAGTGACTTCCAACCTTTCGACTTGCTGCAGCATCTGGCCTGCAGCAGGATCGGGAGAAGAGACAACTTCAGCGATTTCGAGTTGTTGAAGTCCAAACCCCACCGCCTTGAGGGTGTCCTCACTTGAGGGGACTTCTTGGTTGGCCATTGACAATTGGGCCGCTTGGCCGGAAGCGGACTCCACTCCGAAGCCCCACCAAACAAAGGCCAGCGTAGCCAAAACATGCTTCCGCTCCGACATCGCCGCAAAATTAAGCCACCCTTTTCTCGCCTGTGGTGGGGAAAAGAGTCAAAAAGTCATGGATGGGTCATTCTTCATTTGCGCAAGACCATCAGACGCCCTGCCTTACATTGCCGCTCAGTTTAAGGACTTGTTATGATGCGATTTGTCATCCTTTGTTTGGTCGGTTTTTCCGTGGGAAGTTGCGCGCAAACGTCATCAGATCCAGAAGGCTTCATTGTGGCTGTGGATTTGGGGGCGTCTCCCGCAGAATGGCCCTGGAATGGCTTGACAAATCCCCATTCAGGCCAAATCTCAAATTTGGTGGATCTCACCGGCCAGACCACAGGAATCGGTTTGAAAATGATTGAGGGTTTTGCCGATGTCAACACTTACGGTGTGACCCGAACGAAATCGGCATTGGGTTTGCCCAAGTCGGTCACCTCAGATTCATTTTGGGGCCATGCACTGCCTCGGAAAGGGAAAGTTCATGAAAAAGCGGTGATGCGTTGGACCGGGCTTGAACCCGGACAGCCTTATGTATTGCGGGTATATGGTTCGCGGACGGCTGACGACGAAGGGCGTCAAACCCAAGTTGTCCTCAGCGGTGACACGGTGTTGTACGACGCCGCGAACAACGTCGATTCTTTTCCTGCATTGCGTGCACTGGCCACGGAAGCAGGTGAGTTGGAAATGACGATTTCAGCAGGACCTGAAAATACACACCCTCAGGGATTGTATTGCCTTGGAGCCATGGTCTTGCAAGGACAGAAGGGGGTGATTCCCGCTGCGATAACAGGCGAAGAGCCTGTGTACGGTGCACGTTGGCAAAAGGGGGCCGAGGTCCGCTTGGATTGGCAAAACCTGACGGGTCATCCTGTGGAAATCTGGGCTGGTGGAACTGATCATTGGCACCATTTGGGTACGGCCCCTCCTTGGGCGAACAGCTTCCGATGGCACATTCCCTCCGAATTTCCAGCAGAAGTCGTTCGGATTCGATTGGCGACGGCTTCCACAGCGTGGACATCATCTCGAGAAATAGAACTGGGCAATGACCAGGAGGTGTGGCCCATCGTGGTGCTCGGATCATCAACAGCTGCCGGTGCTGGAGCCTCCGTTCCAGACAGTTCGTGGGCATCGCGATTTCGAACCGAGTTGTCGCGGCTGGATACCCGATTTTCCTTGGTCAATTTGGCCAAGGGCGGATACACCACTCGTCATGTGGTGGCCAGGGGAGAAAGCGTGGACTCCCTTCGCAACATCCAAATGGCACTGTCGCTTTGCCCCTCAGCCATTGTGGTGAATTTGCCATCGAATGACGCGGCCAAGCGGATTCCCTTCGAGGAAACCAAACGAAATTTCAAGGCCATGGAAGTGGCAGCGAGCTCCGCAGGGGTTCCCATCTGGATGGCTTCACCACAGCCGAGAAACCGCCTGAACCCCGACCAACACAATTTGCAGCGGCGAACGTTGGACTTCGTGGGAGAAGCGTTTGGGAATCGTGCACTGGATTTTTGGTCTGGTCTGGCGACCCCTGCAGACTCCATTCAGTCGCATTTGGATTCGGGTGATGGAGTCCATTTGGTGGATGCCGGTCATCGCATCCTTTTCGACCGTGTTTGGTCCAGCCAAATCTCAGACCAGAGCAACAGGCACAAATCACAAATTGATGTCGATGCCACCTTTCAGTCGGATGGCAGATGCAGCGTTACGGTGGGAGAACCCGGAATGTGGGATTGGCGCTGGTTAGATGCAGATGGAAAATTGCTCGACCATGGCCGCAGTGACCATGCGCATTGGGGATTTGTTCCTGAACCGGTTCTTCTGGAGTCGCTTCGTTACTTGCACGTCTACAGGTCGGATGGCGTGGGTGGGGTGGTGCGGGTGTGGCAGAAAGAGCCGTCGTGAGCGGCAATCAGCTGCCGGCAAATGGCGTCCCAAAAATCCCAACAGCCAACTCCGCCCAAACCAAAACAAACGCCAAGACAACAACGAGAAGCAGGACCCAACGCAAAGCCCCTTTGACCCGGTGAATGACAATTCCCAATCCGGCAATAACGGTCATCAACAGCGTGCCACCCATGATGCAGTCCGATCGGTTCCGGTCGGTTTTTCCTGAAATTAAACTTCCAATCGCCGTGATGAGCAGCACGGTAGCGGTGATGATGAGGGTGCGGAACAACGACTTGTTCATGGGTGTTGAGCTGGCTGGGGGATGCGGATGCTCAACCGGCAGAGATGGCTCATGATTGCCTTCAATTTTTAACGATCGGAATGGCAGGTGGATGAGCTTCGCTGGGATGCATCAACCAATAGAGGCCAGCAGGCCATGAGGACATCGCAATGGAGACAGGGAAGGGTTGGGCAATGCCTTCACACCAGATTCGGCCTGCAGCATCGCAGATGATCCAACTTTCCCCGGGATGGGCAAAGGACAATTGGATTTGATCGTGGGCAGGATTGGGCCAAACTTCAGTCCGCAGTGTTTCAACCCGCGGGGCTTTGACTGAGTTGATGCCCAAGGTGGATTGTACAGCCCACAACGCATGAACTTTGCCCATGCCCCAGAGCGTACTGCCGGATGCTGGGATGTCTCCGGTGTCTTCATCTTCTCGCGCTGTTTCCTTGAGCAAGTTTCGGAGATCAGCGGGGCTGAGGGTGGGATTTGATTCGAGCACAAGGGCGGCAATGCCTGCGACCGTGGGTGCACTCATGCTGGTGCCACTGAATTTGGCAAAAGGATAAGAAATCCCCTGGAATTCCACTTCGTCGTAGGTGCTGTAATTCGCGTCTGTGAAGGCACTGACGGCAGAGGCCACAGATACACCGGGTGCGGCCAAGTCCGGCTTCAAGCGTTCGTCCAAGGTGGGGCCGAGGGTGGTGAAATTCGCTGGATTCCCTCCCAACTCTGTGCCACCTGGACTGAAATATTCGGAACGGTATGCTGCGACAGTAATCACACTTTCGGTGGAGGCGGGGTCACAGATGCCATAGTGCGCATCGCCGGCTGTCCACTCACTCAGGGTTCCTTGGAAATCTTGTCCCCAATTCCCCACGTCATTGGACAAATGGGTGGTGTTGTAAAAATGCACCCGGCCTTCAGGGGCCACCGCCTTCATCAGGATGGCATAATTGGGATGTGGTTGGTGGATTCGGATGCGGATGTAAGGGCGATTGTTGGCTGGATGAGCGGACTCCAGAACAACATTGAAAGCAATGGTGTCCGTTCCTTGAATCAGCAATGAATCCAAATATGCGGGTCCATTGCTCGTAGAAAATAGTGGACCTTCGTTCAAGGGGTTCAGAGTTGAGGTCAACAATTTGAATCCAGCTTCAAAAGGTTTTCCGGGCTCCCCCCACATGGCGAGATCTTGCCCCCACATGTTTGGGTTGGCTGCGTAACTGTAGAATTTGACCTTCGAAAACAGGGTGTCCGCACCAAAGGTGTGGTCGATGTGGAAATTGTAGTCGCCATTGTTCCCGGCAGAACCCGTGAACACGACACCTTCATCTGACATGGCATCAATGAACTGATTGATCAAAGAGTTGCCATCGCGAGAACCAATCCATGTCAAGCTCCAACTCATGTTGATGACCAGTCGTTTGTTGTCGGCTTGCGCCAAATCTTGCATCCAAGCGAATGCGTCCATCGCCGCAGCGGCATCCACCAGAAAACTAGCAAACAGAAATTCGGCGCCAGGGGCCATGCCACGCAGCCCAATGCCTGCACCACTTCCGCCGGCTATGCCGGCCACATGGGTTCCATGTGTGGCGAAGCTGTACACCCCTGCCGTATCTGATTGAAGGGCCAAAATATCAGCCAATTCAGTGGCTTCCGTGCCATAGGGGTAAGCGGTTGGTGATGGACCGGACAATCGAAACTGATCCCAAACACCACGCACACGGCTGAAGCTGAGTGTGGTGTCATAAAACATCGGATGGGTGTAATCGAATCCCCAGTCAACGATGCCGATGAGGACGTTGTTGCCGATGTAACCTTGGGGCAGTCCACCCAATCCGGCCTGTACACTGTCTGCTCGGGTTGCAGATCGGCTCAGGTGAAGATCGGGGTACGCCTTTGCGGCAATTTCGATGAGGTCGAAGGGGAGGTTTTGGATTTCATCCAAATGTCTCAAATCCACACGGAAGGACAACACCCCTCCCCGACAAGCACCGGCGTGAATTGCATCTGAGGTGGGCAGCCATTCCCCACAGTTTGTGCCATCTGGCAATCGACCCAAAAAACCCACCATGTTTCGGCCATTGGGAAATCGATCCACGGGATGCATCCCACGAACGGACGCAAGCAGTCGGTCATCATCGGGTTCCGCAGCAGCCAATTTGGTCAACTCATTCACCACCACTTGGGTGGTCATGGGCAGTGTTGGGTGGGATTGGCTTTGGCCCTGGGCTGTTGTATTCAAAACCACAAGGAACACAAGCTCGAGCCCCAAAATGGAAACAAACGAAAAACAATTCGGCAAGGGAATGGCAAGGGATTTCACAGAGTCGAATTTAAACCCTTTGCGGTCAGTCGTGCATGCATCGGATGGAGACCCCGTAATTCCAAGGTCCAATTTGGCTCATCAAAAATTGTGCAGAATTGTCCGTCAACTTTCGAAATCCGCTGCTGCCTCCACCATACGTGGTGTTGATGTGGAACCAAGTGGTTTCACCGTCTCCTTGAAAGGAGCCATTTGGATGCCGATAATTGACTGGAATGGCGTCGAAACGATAGTGGTTATTGGTTTCTGAATTCGCCCAATCGGTGGTCTCCTTTGAATTTTTCAGAGCATCTCCCATGCCACCGATGATCGGTTGCCACAAGCTGTCGTGCGCTTCGACCAAATCGTCGTAATCACCATGATTCGGCACGCGCCATCCGGCTGGACAGATGTTCTGCGAAGCGGGATTCCCGATGCCTTGATTCAAGGTCCAGCGGTTGTAAAGGAAACCGGCTTCAGGCCGCGGGTTTTCAGGAAAACAAAAGGCCATGCTTTCCAAGGCAGCCCAATCGGTTGAATCCTGCACAAGTGGAATGGTGTCTCCGTTTTGGAAAAAAGCGGTTCGCAAGTTTTCAGCGAACCAGCATTGCCCCAAAATCGCGACAACAGGATAGGAGACGCCATGATAATGGACGGCAGAAACGCCGTCGCAAGGGTCGTTTTGATGAAGATTTTCCAAATCGTTGAGTGCGGACGACAAATTCTCGACTTGCGCCTGCAGATCGAAAAAGGATTGGCTCAATTCATTGAGGTATTCATCCAATGAAATGCCATCCATCAGGATGGGGTCGGCGGTGAAGCCTTCTCCAAAAAAGGCGAGCAAAACCAAGAGATCTCCGGCACCGATGAGTTCATCTTCATCGGCATCTGGGTTGTAGGGAGTGATGTATTCAACTTGGGCAGATAAACCGAGGGCCGACATGATCAATCCGGAGATAAAAAGCAATTTTAAGCCTTTCATTGTGATGTTTTGATAGTTAAAAGTAAATATACGCTCGAAAACAAGAAGCCCTGAAGCGCACAACGGGCATTTCAGGGCTTCTCCATTCAGGTTGCTGCCTAACGACAGCCGAAGATTCACTTCACATCGAAGCGATCGAGGTTCATGACCTTGTTCCAAGCTTTGACAAAATCGCGAACAAATTTGCCCTCACCGTCGCTGCACGCGTAGACTTCTGCGATGGCGCGCAACTCTGAGTTGGAGCCGAAGATCAAGTCCACTCTGGACCCCGTCCATTTCACGTCACCGGTTTTGCGGTCCCGGCCTTCAAACGCATTTTCATGTTCATCTGTGGCCGACCATTGTGTCTCCAAGTCCAAGAGATTCACGAAAAAGTCGTTGCTCAAAATTCCCGGGCGGTTTGTGAACACCCCCAATGTTGAGCCGCCTGTATTGGCATTCAAGGCGCGCATGCCACCGAGCAACACGGTCATTTCCGGTGCCGTCAAAGTCAACAGCTGGGCCTTGTCCACCAGCATTTCTTCGGCCGTGACGCTGTAACGTTTCTTGCTGTAATTCCGAAACCCGTCCGCTTGGGGTTCCAAAACGGCGAAGGAGTCGATGTCTGTTTGGTCTGCAGAGGCATCTGTCCGACCTGCGGTGAACGGCACCTCCACATCATAACCTGCCGCTTTTGCTGCAGATTCGACAGCGGCGCAGCCGCCGAGAACAATCAAATCGGCCATGGAAATCTTCTTTCCACCTGCCGCACTTCCGTTGAATACTTCTTGAATGGTCTCTAATCGATCGAGCACATGGCCCAATTCCTGTGGGTTGTTGGCCTCCCAATAGCGTTGTGGTGCCAAACGAACGCGACCGCCATTCGCACCGCCGCGCTTGTCGGAGCCACGGAAGGTTGAGGCTGAGGCCCAAGCGGCACCAGCCAATTGCGACACCGTGAGGCCTGCGGCCAGAATTTCGGACTTGAGTTTGGCCACATCGTTCGCATCCACCAATGCATGGTCGACAGCAGGCACTGGATCTTGCCAAATCAACTCTTCTGCGGGAACCTCTTCTCCTAGGTAGAGATTGCGTGGCCCCATGTCCCGGTGAGTCAACTTGAACCAAGCCCGTGCAAATGCATCTGCAAACGCAGATGGATTCTCATGAAAATGGCGTGATATTTTCTCGTATGCGGGGTCAAAACGCAAGGCCAAGTCAGTGGTCAACATCATGGGTGCGTGGCGCTTTTCGGAATTGTGTGCATCGGGAACCGCATCTGCGGCAGCACCTCCTTTGGGTCGCCATTGTTGGGCACCCGCCGGACTTTTGGTCAATTCCCATTCAAAACCAAAAAGGTTCTCAAAATAATTGTTGCTCCACTGAATGGGCGTTGTGGTCCAAGCACCTTCGAGGCCTGATGTGATGGTATGTTCACCGTGACCGGGTCCGAATGTGTTCTTCCAACCTGTGCTCTGTTCAGCCAAGGTCGCGCCTGCAGGCTCTGGCCCCACGTATTGTTCAGGATCGGCCGCGCCATGGGTCTTTCCAAACGTGTGTCCCCCCGCAATCAAAGCCACAGTTTCTTCGTCATTCATGGCCATGCGGCCAAAGGTCTCGCGGATGTCACGAGCAGCCGCCAGCGGGTCAGGATTCCCATTGGGGCCTTCCGGGTTGACATAGATGAGGCCCATTTGGACTGCAGCCAGCGGATTTTCCAAATCCCGATCTCCTGTGTAGCGCTTGTCTGCGAGCCACTCTCCCTCAGGTCCCCAATAGATGTCCTCCTCAGGCTCCCAAACGTCAACGCGCCCACCACCGAAGCCGAAAGTTTTGAACCCCATGTCTTCCAAGGCACAATTGCCGGCAAGAATCATCAAGTCGGCCCATGACAGACTTTTTCCATACTTCTGCTTGATCGGCCACAACAAGAGTCGAGCCTTGTCCAGGTTGGCGTTGTCAGGCCAGCTGTTGAGGGGGGCAAATCGCTGTTGACCTGCGCCCGCTCCTCCTCGGCCATCGGCAATGCGGTAGGTTCCGGCGCTGTGCCAGGCCATTCGAATGAAGAAGGGGCCGTAATGTCCGTAGTCCGCAGGCCACCAATCTTGCGACGTCTTCATGACCTCGACGATGTCCGTTTTGACCGACTGGAGGTCGAGGGCTTGGAAGGCTTCGGCATAATTAAAATCAGGATCCATGGGATCTGACAGCTCGGAGTGTTGACGCAAAATGGACAAGTTGAGCGCATTGGGCCACCAATCCTGGTTGCGTGGACCCCGTCCAGCCGCGTGGTTCATTTGGCTGCCGGAGAATGGACATTTGGCCTCGCCACTTGAGTTCATGGCGTACGAAGGCGTTCCCTGATGGTTTTCGTTGGACATGTGATGGAATCGTTTGAAATTTCGCTTTGGGTCCTCATCCAAAACGGAGGAGGGGACGGCGAAGTTCGCAAATTCTTTCAGGCAAAAGGAGGACTTGGGTCACCAATCCACCTGAAAAGCGGGATGAATGGAAAAGTCAGTTCAGTTTGACCAGACGAATGGAAGCAGTCAAACCGCGAGCAGTTCGACCTGTCCAGACATAAACGCCAGGGTTTAAGTGGTTCGAATCCACTTCGAAAAGGTGTTGTGCCATTTGTCTTTCCGACTGCACAAGCTTCCCAAACGCATCATGGAGTGTCCATTGTTCAATGGGGAGCTGACTCGATAAAACCCATGCCCCACGGGTGGGGTTCGGAGTGGCTTGAAGTGCGAGCGCACGGGTGCCGAATTCCACAACATCGGATGCAATGGGCTCCATGAAAGAGACATTGTCGAAATAATACACTTGCTCCCCGACTTCGCTTCCTTCGGTACCGAAATTGAAGAAAATGGAAAGCATGTTGAATGTGAAGTCGGGGTTCAACACGGCCGTTCCGATGGATTCATTGTTAAAATCGAACTCGAGTATTTCCCAGGCATTGGCTACGGTGCTGAAAGCGTCGGTTTCCACGGAGTGTGTGGGGTCTTGTGCATCTTCTGCCTTTAACCGAATGGGCAGGCCGGCTACGGGAGAATAAGTGTGGACGTAAATCTTGCTGGCTTGCGGCTGCAAAGGGATGGCAGAAGCCAAACCATCTGGCATGGACATCGTCGTCCCCGACCAAGTCGCGGCCCCATCGGGTTTGATCACTTTCATGACATGACCTCCTGTCGGCCACTCTGTGAGTTCCGAAGTGTTGCCTCCGAAATCTGACATGCCATAAAAGACATCAGGTGACTCGAACGTGATGGGCAGATCAATCGGGTCCAATCCTCCTGTCCAATCAAAATTTTCGACATCGTCGAAATAAAACGTCGAGAAATCGGTCCCATTTCCGAGGTTCCCGAAGTCAAACATGAAAACGACCTCGTTGAATACGCCTGAAGGTTGCCCAGCAAAATTGTACTCCAGTTCAGTCCACTCGCTGGGGTTTTGCACCACCATGTCTTGTTCAATGGCTGCGCCCGGACCTTCGAGCTTGAGTTTGGCGATGATGCCGCCAATGGGTGACAGCACCTTCATCCGAAAACCGCCTAAATTGGCCAAATCGAGGGGTTCTGGAAGCAAGATTTTGCTCCCAGCCCAAATTTCACCACCATCTCGAACGATTTGTCCTACGCGCGAACTGGGGTTGTTATCATTGACAATCGGATTGTCAACCACAGAGCCAGTTCCGCCATCAAAATTCACAAAATCCGCAGAGTCTGGGGTGGTTTCGAAAGTAAACGGAAGTGGGGTCTGGGCATAAGCAGTTAAACCAGCAACCAGCAGAAAAACAAATGAAAAAAGAGGTGTTTTGCGGATCATTTTCAAGCATTTTGATCACGCAATTTAATGGCGAAGCGTTCAAGGACAGAAGGGGGCAAGTCGACCCAAGCCAAATGAGAACCGAAGGAGGGGCGCCATTCCAATTTGAAGGACCAAGTTTTGAGGAATTTCAGCAAATGAACCTGCTCAATTACTGCACAAATGTTGTTTTCGTGTCCTGTTGACACCCTAAAATCGCACTTTGGGCGCTTTTCTTTGCACTTTTGTGTCTCAGTAGTGATATTTCGTCGAAATCATATGGACATTCAGTCGTATTTTGATGTTCAAACACAATTAATTATCGATGAAACTCGCTTCTTTTCCTTCGAAAGTATTGGCTGCTTTGACCGTTCTTTCTCTGCCTTTGGGCATGGTGGCGCAGGACGTAGCCACGGATTTCAATGTGGACATGACTTGTGCTCCCGTTCCATTTTCTACAGTCCACATCACAGGCCCTTGGTGCGGCTGGTGTGGAGCTGAAGACTTCAACACCTTGTCTGACGAGGACGGTGATGGCACTTACAGCATCACATTGATGTTGCCTCCTGGGCAAGTTGAATACAAGTACATGGTGGACAACTGGACTCACCAAGAAGATCTTGTAGATGACATGCAGAATGGTGCGGATTGTGCACCCGTTACAGATTTTGCAGGCTATGCAAACCGATTGATGGATGTAGGAACCACAGCAAATGATGTCTACGGCACATGCGGTTCTTGCGATGAAGTTGAAGAGACGGTTTTTGTCAATGTGGATTTCGCAATCGACATGACGACATCGGGATTGCCGAATGCTGATTACTCCAACATTGTCATCAACGGTTCATGGAACGGATGGGGTGCATGGGGAATTGAACTGTTCGACGCCGACATGGACGGGATTTGGACCGGAAGCGCGCTCTTCGAGGCGGGTGAAACGTTCGAATTTGTAATCGCAGGTACAGGAGCAGGAGACGGCTGGTCCGGATGGGGTTCCATCATCTATGCGGGTGTAGAATGTTCCAACAACCCAGCAGCAGCTCCAGGATCCAATGTCAACTATGTGGTGAACGTGGGTGATTCGGACACTTCTGTGGCGTATTGCGCTGGTGAGTGCAGTGCGACCTGTTTCATGGCGGTTTTGGGTTGTACGGATGAAAGCGCTTGCAACTATGATGAGAACGCGAACACGGATGACGGAAGTTGCATCAGTTCGGATGCCGCAGCCTTGTGCGGGTCTTCTTCTGTTTGGAATGCTGAAACGTGCAGCTGTGAAGGTGATCTTCAAGATGCATGTGGGGAAGGAACAGTCTGGGATGCCGCAAGCGAATCATGCGTTCCTGAGGCGACCTCTGCGACGGGATGCGCTGCAGACATCAATGCGGATGGAATGGTGTCTGCGACAGATCTTCTTGTTTTCTTGACCCAATTCGGCAACGCTTGCGAATGAGGATCAAGCCCATTTGAAAAGATGGATGACCGCCGGGGATTGCACAACAGTCCCCGGCGGTTTTCGTTTTGCCAATCCTTGACCTATTTGGCTCTTCTCGTGCGCGTCGCTTTTGGCAATTTGTCATCTGTCAAGCCCATGAGATGCCTGGCATTTGTTCATGTTCCGACCTGCAACGGTCGATGGCAACTTGACCAACTGTGGCAGACGGTCATGGATGGAATGGAACTCGATATTTTCTGCCGGATTAACTCAGCCCGTGGATGATGCCTTCATTGTCCAGTCTCATGTGCACGGCGGCTGGTGTGGCAGGTAGACCTGGCATGCGCATCATGGAGCCGGTCAATGGAACAATGAAGCCAGCACCTGCGGCCACTTCAAAATCCCGAACGGTGATGTCAAAACCGGTTGGACGTCCGATCAATTGGTCATTGTCACTGAGGCTTTTTTGGGTTTTGGCCATGCAAATGGGCAAGTGGGCCAAACCGGCCGCCTGGATGCTACGGAGGGCAGTTCGGGCTTCGTTCGTGAAATTCACGCCATCGGCCCCGTAAATGCCAGTGGCGATGGCCTGAATTTTGGTTTCCAAATCGTCAGCCAATTCATAGGTGTGCTTCAAAACCGAAGATTGGCTTTCTGCGGCTTTGACCACGGCCTTCGCCAAAGCCATGCATCCTTCCCCCCCGCGAGACCAACCTTCACTGCGTTCGACTGGCACACCCCAATCCCGGCAAGCCGATTCAATTTCTTGCATCTCCGCATCCGAATCTCCGGCAAAAGCGTTGATGGCGACAACAACGGGCAAACCGAAATCCCGCATGTTTTCGACGTGTTTCTGGAGGTTGACCAAGCCTTTTTTGACCGCGTCTGGCTGGGGAATTCCCAAGTGTTTCAAACTGACGCCGCCATGGTATTTCAAGGCCCTCACTGTGGCGACGACCACCGCGGCTTTCGGGGAGATGCCACCCGCACGGCACTTGAGATTCAAGAACTTTTCAGCACCCAAATCAGCGCCGAATCCCGCTTCTGTTACCACCCAATCTGCATGGGTCATGGCCATTTTTGTGGCCAACAGGCTGTTTGTGCCTTGGGCAATGTTCGCGAATGGACCGCCATGCAAGATGGCCGGATTGCCTTCCAGGGTTTGAACGAGATTGGGCATGAGCGCTTCTCGCATCAAGATGGCCATGGCGTCGACAGCACCAATTTCGGAGGCGAAAACTGGGGAACGATCTGCGCGACGCGTTCCGATGAAAATTCGCCCCAATCGTTCTTTGAAATCGGCCTCGCTGCTGGCCATGCACAGAATGGCCATGATTTCAGAAGCTGCTGTGATGTTGAAGCCAGTCTCTCGAAGCACACCACCATTTCGGCCGCCACCACCCGTGATGATGTTCCGGAGGGACCGATCATTCATGTCCATGACCCGTTTCCACAGCACGGTTCGCGGATCGAGTCCGACGCCCCCGTCGCGGCGTTGGATGTCATTGTCAATCATGGCGGCCAGGAGGTTGTTCGCCTTCTCAACAGCCGAGAAATCCCCAGTGAAATGGAGGTTGATGTCTTCCATCGGGATCACTTGGGCGTGTCCGCCACCTGCGGCTCCACCTTTGATGCCGAACACCGGACCCAAGGAGGGTTCCCGCAAGGCTGCAACGGCGCGTTTGCCGATTTTGGCCAAACCGTCGGTCAACCCGACCGAAGTGGTTGTTTTGCCCTCGCCGGCAGGAGTTGGGGAAAGGGCTGTCACCAAAATCAAATGGGCTTGCTTCACGCGATGTTCATCCAGCAGGTGAAGTGGGAGTTTGGCCTTGTTTCGGCCATATGGAAGCATCTCTTGAGGATGGATTCCCAGTTTTTGGGCCAAATCAGCCAACTCCAACGGGACGGCTTTGCGCGCAATTTCAATGTCGGTCATGGGGAGCGAAGGTAAGGGGTTCATCAAGTTTTCAATCTCCGAAATGGGTGTTCTCCAGCACGCGACAAACCTTGGGACAAATAGTTGGAGTTCATACAAAACAAACTATCTTTGCCCCCGCTTGTCGGCGGGGCGTGGCCCAGCCCGGTTAAGGCGCCTGGTTTGGGACCAGGAGATCGCAGGTTCGAATCCTGCCGCCCCGACAGC
>JBMYZL010000032.1:0-17422 GCA_049610385.1 Flavobacteriales bacterium | reverse complement strand
ACAACTTCCATCATCCGTCGTGGCTTCTGAATCGAAGTTGTCAGCTGCTGAATCTGTGCAGCCATAGCACGTGTAATCGCAGGAGCCATCATCGGATGTGGCAGCTGCGCTGAAGTTGCAGGCATCGGAATAGGTGCAGCCAGACAACTCATCATCATTGCAGACGCCATCTCCATCCGCATCTCCGGAAATAACAAAACCAGTCCCATTCAAGGATCCGCTACAAAAATCACATCCCGAAGCATAAATGCACATATCGCTTGAATCCGTCGCGAATTGATTGTAATTGCACGCCAATTCGTCCTGACATCCAGAAATCTCATCGTCATCACATATCAGATCCCCGTCTTCATCATTAAGCAACACCATGCCACTTCCGTCTGTTTCACCCGAACATGTTTCGCACCCCTCAGGATAAACGCACTCCCCTTCGTCAGTTGCCAACATGTCGTAGTTACATGCTTCTGGCGCTTGACAACCGACCAGTTCATTCTCATTGCAAATGCCATCACCGTCGTCATCATTCAAAAACACTTCCCCTGTCCCATCCGCATCTCCTGAACAGGTACTGCAAAACGCAACCGCATATATGCAATCATCAGGGTCGGTAGCTGATTCATTGTAATTGCAAGCCAAACTATCAGTGCACCCCAATATTTCGTTTTCATCACATACTCCATCATCGTCTGCGTCCCCATCAATGATGACTCCGGTTCCGTCCGTTTCTCCAGAGCACTGATCACAAATTTGAGGCAGCTGGCAACTCTCATCGTCTTCTTCAGCAAGTGAATTGAAATTGCAAGCCTGCTCATTTGTACAGCCAGAGAGGGCGGGTTCACCGATAACCAAGGTTTGGCCAAATGCGTCCGCGGATTCCCCAAGCGCATTTTTCCATTGCAAATTGAAACTCAGGGTGATGACCCCTTCAGTGGTGAGTTGAGCCAAAAGCACCTTCCCGTCATAACCCGCATATAATGGTGGATTGATTGTACTGAACCAACTCCCACCAGCATAAGAGCCCGCAGTATTGATGTCGCCTCCACTGGCAAACGAAGCCAGTTCTATGTCTAAGCCCACATCCTGCACACCACTGTTTTCTCCCGGTCCTCCGCCAATGGTAAGCCAGCTGTCAAATTCCAATTCAGGAAACATATCGTAAAACGTAGGATTGATTCCGCTGGCGAAATTGCCTGTTGCATATTCCGATTGAAAAAACGAAGTGGTTGTAGATATGACCAGTGGCGGGTCATCATAAAGATTTTCAGTAGCAAAAACCGCACTGACATAATCGTTTGGACTGCCAAAATCCGCATAGACACGATACGTGGTGCCAAATTCAGATTCTCCTGTGACTTCGGATGACAACCCAATGTATTGGGCCCGAACATCCAAATGAAAAGCCAGCAAACAAATGATCAGTGCTACGTGATAACAGCGTGAAAACATGGTTCTTTCCTCTTGAAGTAAATCAACTCCCACACCGAATACGAGAAAAAGAACTTTGGGTTGCGTTCTTGAGGGGCAACATTTTTGCTGAATTGAGACGAAAAAAGGACACCAATCAGATGTCCTTTTGTAGCGGGAGAGAGACTTGAACTCTCGACCTCAGGATTATGAATCCTGCGCTCTAACCAGCTGAGCTATCCCGCCATTTGCTTGAAAGCGGGCGCAAATATACACGAATATTCTGTTGAGGCGAAAAAAGGCCTTATCTTGTGCTTTTCTGCAATTACACCATGGAAAAAATCAAGTTTGTTTGTGAGTATCCCGTGAACAGCTCCAAGGGTGTTCTCTTCAACACAGTCAGCACGCCCAGTGGTTTGGCAGAGTGGTTTTGTGACGATGTGAACATCAAGAAAGACATGCATACATTCATTTGGGACGGCAGCGAAGAGATTGCCCAATTGCTCACAAAAAAGCGTGACGAATTTGTCAAATTCAAATGGGTGGACGATGAAGAAGAAGGGTTGAACACCTTTTTCGAGTTTCGCATCAAAATTGATCCGCTCACAGGAGACACCGCGCTCATGATTACAGATTTTGCCGAAGAAGATGAGGTGGAGGATGCAAAGGAGCTATGGGAAGCTCAAGTGGACAAGCTCAAGCGCGTTTTGGGCGCTTGAATCTCAGGCCAATTGAGAAAAGAAATCTTGTAGGAGATCTTTGTAATGTTTGGAGTATTTGGGCGGTTCACCTGGATTTCTAGGCCCCTTCTCAATGACCAGCTTTGATCTTTCCTTTTCCCGTGGATTAGGTGAAAGAATTGCGGCGTGTCGAAATGCAAACAAATGTCGTCTGATTGACGCTTCTGGATGTCCTTGAATATCGACTTGTTTGGTGCAGACGAGACCAGCGTTTTTGGCTACGAGCAGCAGTTCTTCCTTGCGATCTGTAGGCCAAACCATAGAAAACAACCCTTCTGTATTGAGAATGGAAACCACTAAAGGCAACATCTTCTCGATGGGCAAATGGGCGTCATGTCGAGCCAAATTTCTTGATTGGTCCTTACTCAGTGGCTTGTTCCGAAAGAACGGCGGATTGCACACCACAAGGTCAAAGGGAGCTTCAGTTGGACGCTGCATCCATTGCAAAGCGTCTGCTTGAATCACCTTGGCCTCAAATGGACTTCGCAAGAGATTGATTTTCGCCTGTTCAAAAGCCCGATCATCCAATTCGATGCCCAAGAAAGAACCTGTTCCTTGTGCCCTTTGTGCCAACATCAGCAACAGAATGCCTGACCCCGTTCCAATGTCCAAGACCCGCATGTCAGGTGCAACCGGAGTCCAAGCCCCCAACAATAGGGCATCTGTGCCAATTTTCATCCCGCATGAATCATCGCGCACCTCAAAAAGCCGCGTTTGAATCAACCTTTGTCCATTCCTTCCCACTTCTTATAGATGCTTCAAAGGATTCATTCGATTCGCAAACGTTTCTTCCGCTGGGGCCAAGTCTCTAACGAGGGGAATTCCTCTGGTCGGTTGACAGGCTCGGATTGCAAGGGCTCACACCTGACCAAATCCTGTTTGGCTGCTTTTGGGAGGGATTGATAGAGTGCAGTTCCCTCCTTTTTGTGAGCATAGAGCTCATCTGACACGCTTCCAACGTGTTGGGCTGGGTTTCCCACAATCAAACTCCTGGACGCCCAAATGGAATTGGATTTCAAAAATGACAATGCCCCCACAATGCACTCTTTCCCCAATTCAACATCGTCCATCAGGACAGCGTTCATGCCTACGAGACATCCGGCACCCACATGCGCACCGTGCACAATGGCCCCATGTCCAATGTGGGCAGAGTCTTCCAATCGAACCGTAGCTCCAGGGAACATGTGCACCACACAATTTTCTTGGACATTCACTCCATCGCCACATTCTATTCTCCCCCAATCTCCGCGCAAAACTGCACCTGGCCCGATGTAGACCTTTTCACCCAAGGTCACATGTCCTATGACAATCGCAGATGGATGAACAAATGCGGACACCGGTACAACGGGCACCATTCCCTTAAATGCGTAAAACATGGTCAGATTGTGTTTGCAGAAACATTGCGAATGACTGCCGCAAAACCCTGCCCTACTCCTACACACATGGTTACAAGTGCGTGCTCCTTCTGGCTCCGAATCAACCCCTTGCTTGCGGTCAACAGCAAACGTGCTCCAGTCATGCCCAAGGGATGCCCCAGGGCAATCGCCCCACCACATGGATTCAACCGGTTGTCAAAATCCTCGAGGCCGAGTTCACGTGTACAGGCCAAAGCTTGCGCAGCAAATGCTTCATTCAACTCAATCCAATCCATGTCATCCAGCGTCAATCCAGCACGCTTCAAGGCCAAATGTGTTGCAGGTACAGGGCCAATCCCCATGGTTCTGGGTTCCACACCGACCACAGCAGAAGATAAGATTTGTACCCAAGGTTTCTTGCCTGAAGCCTTGATGCCACTTGAATTCGTCATCAACAAGGCGGCCGACCCATCATTGAGTCCTGAAGCATTCCCCGCAGTAACCGTGCCCTTTTCCTTCCGAAATGCTGGACGCAGCCGCGCCAATCCTTCGGCTGTGGATTCAGGGCGCATAAACTCATCGCGATCGAAAACCAAGGGATCTTGCTTTCTGCGAGGAATAGACATGGGCAAAATTTCTTCCTTTCGCGCTTGCTCACTTGCAGCAGCTTTTTGCTGTGACCACAGTGCAAAAGCATCTTGGTCTTTTCGGTTGATGGCGTATACATCGGCCAAATTCTCCGCAGTCATGCCCATGCTATCGGTGCCATACATATCATGTAATTGCGGATTGACAAATCGCCATCCAAAGCTGGTGTCATGCATTTGGCTGTCGCGTCCAAAGGGCTTTGAGGCCTTGCTGATGACCCAAGGGCCTCGAGTCATGTGCTCCACCCCTCCTGCAATCATCCAATTTCCGTCACCCAAGTGCAAGGCTCTACTTGCATGAATAGCTGCCGATAATCCGGAAGAACACAATCGATTGATGGTTTCTCCTGGAACAGATTCGGGCAACCCGGCCAACAAAGCCGCCATTCGCGCCACGTTTCGGTTGTCTTCTCCAGCTTGATTTGCGCAACCCATCAAAACATCGGCTATAGCACCCATTGGTAAGTCTGGATGATTCTCCATCAAGCCACGAATGACATGTGCGGCCAAATCATCTGCGCGAACTGATGACAATGTTCCGCCAAAATTGCCGATTCCAGTCCTGACACCATCTACTACATATGCATTCATCTGTTCTGAGGTTACTCAAGTTTTCAACCAAGGTTGACGGCAAAGATAGCGGAGTGGAGTGCCTTGCAAGGGAGGCTTTGTTTCATCTTTGCAACATGCGTTTGGGCATTGTTTCGACATTCCCTCCTTTTCGAGGTGGCATTTCTACCTTCAATCATCGCTTCATGCGAGCATTGATGGATGCCGGTCACGAGGTTCATGTTGTCAATTGGTCAAGACAGTATCCTCAGCTTTTGTTTCCAGGAAAAACCCAATGGGTGCCGACCGTGAATTCCGACGGTCCTGATTGTCCAGCTTTGTTGGACTCTATCAATCCTCTCACTTGGAAAACAACAGCAAAACATTTGAAAGATTTGGGCCCTTTGGACGCCATCGTGTTTCCATTTTGGCATGCCATGCTCGCACCTGCCTTGACTGGTGTGGCCAAAAGGATTCGAAGGAATCACCCGCTCCCCCCTCAATTAATCGGTCTGTTCCACAATGCTGGCAGCCATGATGGCCCGCTAATAATGGAACGGTTGACCCGAGGTTTGTTGGCGCAAATGGACGAGGTTTGGACCTTGAGTCATGAGGTCAAAGATGAACTGTTGCTGCAAGATGAGGGTTTGAACACTCGCGTTCTTTTTCATCCGTTGTACAATCATTTCCCCAAACTACCAGACAAGGCCCACGCCAGGGAGAAAATGGGATTGCCACCAGATGCACGGGTTTTTTTGTTTTTCGGCTTGATTCGACCTTACAAGGGCCTGATGCGTCTGCTCAACGTTTGGGATGACTTTGCAGTGAATCAACCAAATGCGCATTTGCTCATTGCTGGCGAATGCTATGGAGACTGGAACCCCTACCAATTGGCCATCGAATCCTTAGATTATAAGGATCGAATTCTCGTGGACCCACGCTTCATTCCAGATGACGAAGTCGGCACGACCTTTGGTGCAGCTGATGTTGTGGTTTTGCCTTACGAATCGGCCTCACAGAGCGGGGTGACAGCCATGTCATTGCACTATGGGATTCCTACAATTGCCAGTGACGTTGGTGGACTGGCTGAGTACATCCGACCGGGGCAAACAGGGGAACTGTTTCAGGCAGGGAACTCCGTATCCCTTTTGGCGGCATTGCAACGTTCAATGAAAATTGAATACCCTGAAGCCGCTTTTGACGCGGCCCGAGAGCAATTCTCTTGGACGCGCTTCGCAGCCACTTCGTTTCCGACTTGATTGTCTATTGATGGAGAGAAGACAAAGGAACCAACAAGGGATCGAACACAAAGCGCTGTACCAAAACGATTTCATTTCCATTTACCCGGCCATACATTCGTGAACCGTCGTGTTCATTCAGATGCCCCTCGTCATCATAGGTCTCCATCGTAGGTGCTTTCCAAAAGAGTTGAATGCTGTCCGGTTGGCTGTGATCGTGTGACCAAGTTCTCAGGGTGTACGCAGGTTGAGCTTGGTTCAACAAGCTGTCTTGGGCTTGAAGGGTCAAATGGTTATTGTAGGTTTCAAGATGGACTTTCCGGTAGCGCAAAAAAAGGTCCTGAACCGCTGAAGTGTCTCGATATCCTTCCATAAGTCCATCCACATTGTACAATTCCAGGTGCCCCGATTCGCTTGCGACCATCTGCCAAGATTGGTTCCGTGATTCGTGGGATGTAAATTCCACTTTCGCTAAGGAGCGACCTGGATGATCGAACACTCCGGTGTAGCGCCATTCGCGTTCGTCAGTAAAGAACCTGGTTGACAAAAATCCAGTGAATCCTTCCATGTGGGTAATAAAGGGTTCAGCGGCCATGCCTTCTTTCGTTTCCAAAAGCATGTATGTACCTGTGTGACTGGGCGTTGCCGTCCCTATGTACCAAGTCTTCAAAGGAGATGCCTGACCATCTAAAAAGATTTCAACTTTCTTTGCTCGACCCGCCAACATCCGCATTACAGTTGGTTTTTCAGCCTCCGAAACTGGACTCTTGATGGCAATCCGCTTGAAGGTTTTCAGCAAGAGATCCACAGCGTCCTTTCGTGCCAAGAATCGGTTGTTCAATGACCAATACCGCTGACCCGATTGTCGCCGAAGGTCCGCCATGTACCCGTCCTTGTCCGCAATGACGATTCGTGAAACAGAGGCCGTATCTGCAATGGCGAAATCGGCCGAAACATCTTGGGTTACATCGATGGTGTTCTTCTGCTCCAAATACCAACGGATCCCTGCTGCCATTGCGGTGACGAAAATCAGGACATAAAACAATTGAAGATTCTTGTGCATGTTGAAATCATTCAGGTATTAGCTGGGAATTGCAAAGCGTCGTTTCCGGAACCACACCATGGCCCATCCGGAGAGCAACACCATGAACCATGGAACGGCGACCGCGATAGCTTGCCAACCAACCCGCTGTTTGCGGACTTTCTCTGCATTCAATGGGCGCAAGGCAATGGCTCTTGAACGAACGGAAATCGTGGATTGATCATCCAAGAGATAACTCACCGCATTCATCAGAAAATCTTTGTTGTCATAGACCACCCGACCTGCATATCGGTCATAACCCAACGGCAAAATCATCGGACCCTTTTCGCCAATTTTGACCTTGTTCCTACACAAATCACCATCCCCCACGACCAACATGGAGGTGGTGCGGCTTGAATCTTGGAAAGCAAAGTCTGGATCTTGTTGCAAGGTTTCGGTCAGCCTGTGCTTAAAGGATGACTCGAATTGACCCTCAAGCAAAATGGCAAAGGGTTGATGCGGTTCAGCACCTTGTTCGAAATAATCCGGGGTGAGATCCACGATAGAACTGCTAATCCGAACGGGGGCCTTGTACGATCTCGACATTTCTGAAGAAGCCAACAAAACTGTCTTGCGAACTTTTCTTTGATTATTCGTGGTGTCCAGACGCGAGACAAAATCGAAATGGATCGGATCCAGATTTGTCGTGATGGGGTGACTGATCCCTTGAGGCATCGCGATTGGTGCGAAGTACCAATTGAACATGTCATACTGTCTTTGGTTGCCATTGGGGCCAACATCCAGCATAATTGGAGCACATTGTAAATCCACTACCAAATTTCGATTCAAGCGCACGCCGTAATCAAAAAGCAAATCGTAAATGCCCAATGGCGCAGTGGTCCCCAAAGTGAACGATTGCTGTGCCAAGCTGTCTAAGTTCGTGGCAATGGGATCCACCAACCAGATCAATTTGCCCCCATTCATGAGGAATTGATCCAAGATGACCTGGTCTTTGAGATCCATTGCAGAATCGGGTTTGGCCACGATGGCCAAATCAAAGCGATTTACCCGACGAGACATGCCATCAATTTTCTCACTCAAACGATTCAGTTGCCCGTCCAGCCGAACACGAAAAACATCGCAATCGATTTCCAAAGCTTGGGTCCAATCCGCCACTTCATCCGCATCCAGCTCTCCATGGCCTTCAATAAAGGCAATTTTTGGGGTCTCTTTCCGCATTGCCCTCCGGAGAGCTGTGGCGAGTTCAAATTCAATGGCATTGATGGAGCCTTGAATCATGGACTCTGTCGGTTGGGGCGAGTCACTTCGGAAAAATTGAATCGGAACTTCTTTGCCTTGGTATGTCAAGATGGCTGCTGGCCAAAGGGTCTTGAAGGCCTTGGCCCCCTGTTGCTCAAAAGCAATTCTTGTGAAACCCATCCCCTTTTCAAACAGGTTTTGCTCATTTTCTCCTATTGTCTGTGGATCCTCTGATGCATAGATGTCGACAAATTGGTAGCGCAGTTGACCTGAGGACAAGTCTGAAAATTCGATGAGTTTTTCTTCAATCTCTCGCTCCAATCTCTGCCATGCCGAAGGATTCTCACCAGTCAAGTAACACGTTACGAGCACTTCATCTTGGACATTTGCCAGCGTAGCTTCAGTGGCTTCCGTCAGCGTGTATCGCTTTTCGGCCGTCAAATCCACGAAAAATGGCAAACTCGAAGCCATCCAATACACCCCACCCGCAATGCCCACCCGCAATGCGAAACTCATCAAATGGTCAGTTCTTTTTTGGTGTCGCTGTTGGAGTCGAAAATGAGCCAAACCCAAGAACAAGGCGTTCAGAAACAAAAAGTACATGACATCGAGTGAGTCCAATCGTCCTCTGCTCAATGCCTCGTAATGAACTTGCATACCCAATCGCTCAAACCACCAATCCCAAGACCCCAACAATGAAAAGCTACTTAGCGCCGAAAACCCGATGTAAATAATCAACGACAACATCACAGAAGTCAAAAAGGCCACCAAGGAATTGTCTGTCCATGTCGAAATCCAAATCCCCAATGAAACCCAGGCAGAGGACAACAGCAACAGGCCCAGATAACTTCCGGCGACCGCGCCCACATCCAAATTCCATTCAGGCGAACCCAGAACACCGACAACCCATACATAGCTCAACGTGGGCACAAGGGCCAATGCAGAAACGGCCCATGCCCCAAGGAATTTGGCACAGATGATGTCACCATCTGATAAAGGACGCGTGAACAACGTTTCCAAAGTCCCGCTTTTATTCTCTTCTGCGAAAGAGCGCATGGTCACAGCCGGGATCAACAACATCAAGACCCATGGTGCCCATGCATAGAAGGGGCGCAATGTGGCCATGCCCCCATCCAAGATGTTCCACTCACCCGGAAATATCCACAAAAACAGCCCGGTCAACAGAAGAAATGTGGAAACCACAACATATCCCAGCAATGAACTGAAAAAGCTTCGAATTTCTTTGACCAATAGAGATTTCATCCTGGCGAATCGGATGCGAATTTAGGTCGGGAAGGTGAGAGCCGAATCCCAAAAATATGATGTGGCCTCAGCGGGTCTTTCAAATTTCGCCTTGGTCTGTGGCCAGATTCGACCAAACCATTCAGACTTGCGGTAGTTATTCAAGTCCAATTCTGAATCCCAGATGCTGAATGTGGTCAGCACATGTGATGCATTCTTGTCCACGCACAAATGGACAGATCGACACCCGGGCATGTCCAAGATTTCGGATTGTATGCGGCTGAAATAACGCATGAAATCTTCCACTTCAGAAGGGACAAAGGTCATGCGCACCACACGCAAGATTTGCGAGCTGTCTATTTTATTCATTCTCTCATCAACTGAAAAAACCCGGTTCTGGCGCAGCCTCACCGATGGAAATTCGTATGGCCGTTCCCCGCTTCAAGCCCAAAAGTGAATCTGCACCTCCGTGGCCACCCGGAACTTGATGATTATTCATTGCGATTTCCAACAAACCCAAGTGATTGAACACAGCCACGCGCTCACCCACAGGAACATCGGCGTATTGCCTGTGGATGGTCCTGATTTCCATCCGACTGGAGCGCAAATGAATCAAAATGGGACGAGTTCCAGCCGCTTCCATGAGCATGTCGCGCGAAATGTTCGTGATGGCATTGCCATAGTTGTCGACATGAATCACTTCTCCGATGATGGCATTTGAATCTACTCTTGGCATTTTCGACTTCACCGGTACGAGGCTGTCAGCAGGCGTGCCCAAATTGGCGAGCATGCCGCCTTGTGCCAAGTGCACCACAGCGGGCACGAAGGATTCCAATTCAGGAAACGTGGGCCATTTCATATCTTCATCTGGGATGGGATGCAAGTCCCGGATTTCATCCGGTTCTCCATCATCAATCAGGGAAAACACACCGGTGTCCGCGGCAATGACAAAGCACCCTTTGATTCCCACTACCCGATGAGGATGTTCGGATGTGGCCGTGGAACGGACTCCGACCATGTGAATCGTTCCCGGTGGAAAGTGAGACATGACTTTTCTAAGATGAAATGCAGCCTCAACAATGTCGAACTTTTTGACCCCATGGGCAATGTCCACCAACTGAACACCTGGAACTTGCCGCATCAAACTGCCTTTTAGAACGGCCAAGTCGGAACTGTTGGAACCAAAATCTGTTGTGAATGTTACAATCGCCACGATGCAAAGGTGGTGAAACGTACTTTTGCCTCGGCAAATGATACAGACTGAAATTGAATTGGAGGGCATAGAGCCCATTGATTTCCTCGGGGTGAACGAGGGGAATTGGCGGATGCTGAAAAAATCATTTCCAACCTTGAATTTGGTTACCCGTGGGACGCTCGTGAAGGCCAAAGGAAATCGAGAGGACTTGGGGCGGTTTGAAGAGGTGATGCGGATGATTTTATGGCACCTCAATCGATTTGGAAGATTATCTGAAGATGATCTCGATCGATTGGTTCGATCTGAAGAGGCAGATGTCAGAACCCAATCTGACCAAGATGACACCATTGTCTATGGGCCAGGTGGAACAAGAATTGCTGCACGGACCCCCAACCAGCTTAAGTTGGTGGAGGCCATTCGGGCCCACGACATGGTTTTTGCCTTGGGTCCTGCGGGCACAGGAAAAACTTACACGGCTGTGGCACTGGCTGTGGCTGCTTTGAAGGACAAGCGGGTCAAAAAAATCATCCTCACCCGTCCAGCTGTAGAAGCTGGCGAAAATTTGGGTTTTTTGCCTGGCGATCTGAAAGAAAAACTAGATCCATATTTGCAGCCATTGTACGACGCCTTGTTGGACATGTTGCCCTATGAAAAGGTTGC
Source organism: Flavobacteriales bacterium (assembly GCA_049610385.1). Classification (GTDB taxonomy): domain Bacteria; phylum Bacteroidota; class Bacteroidia; order Flavobacteriales_D; family Sanyastnellaceae; genus JBMYZL01. Next base: position 6,111 of record JBMYZL010000032.1, on the reverse strand, counting down.
TGACCACATGGAAAAGGGGGTGATTGAGGTGGCGCCGTTGGCATTCATGCGGGGACGCACATTGGATAAGGCATTTGTCATTTTGGATGAAGCACAAAACACCACCATAGCTCAAATGAAGATGTTCTTGACCCGAATGGGGCGAGATGCCAAGTTTGTCATCACCGGAGATGCGTCACAAGTGGACTTGCCTCGAAAGCAAACTTCCGGTTTGTTTTATGCGCAAAAGCACCTGACTCAAATATCCGGTGTTGTTTTTCAATATTTGACGGGTGCAGATGTGATCCGTCATCGCCTGGTGAAAGCTGTCATTGAGGCTTTTGAAAAGGCCGATGCAGATGAAGAAAAGAGGCGACAAGAAAAAAATGAATTCAGAAAACGACGCCAATCAGGCCTGCCCATTTCCCATTCTTCAAATGACAACAATTCTTCACACTGACTTCCATTTTCCCGGTCAGACTTCGGCCTATCATGGCAAGGTGCGTGACATGTACAGCTTGGCTGATGGTCGAATCATCGGCATTGTGTCTGATCGCATTTCTGCTTTCGATGTTGTTCTGCCACGAGGAATACCCCACAAAGGGGCGGTTTTGAATGGTGTGGCCAATCATTTCCTGGACGCGGTATCTGACATCGTTCCCACATGGAAACTCGGGGCTCCACACAGCCATGTTACCATTGGGCACCAATGTGAACCCATTCGGATTGAAATGGTGATTCGAGGGCATTTGACGGGGCACGCCTGGCGGATGTATGCAGCTGGTCATCGGCGGCTTTGCGGTGTAGAAATGCCAGAAGGAATGCGCGAGCATGATCGTTTTTCGACACCGATCATCACCCCGGCCACAAAGGCCCAAGAAGGCCACGATGAAGACATCAGTCGTGAAGAGATTTTGACCCAAGGGTTGATAGATGAGTCCGTCTATTCCGAAATGGAGCGCATCACCCAGGCATTGTTCCAACGGGGCTGTGAAATGGCTGCTGAACAAGGTTTGATTCTGGTGGATACGAAATACGAATTTGGCTTGAAGGAAGGCCAACTGATGCTCATCGATGAGATTCACACGCCGGACAGTTCCCGATATTTTTATGCTGACGGCTATGCAGAACGGCAGCGCCTGGGCCAACCACAACGGCAATTGAGCAAAGAATTTGTTCGTGAGTGGTTGATGGACCATGGTTTCATGGGAAAAGTGGACCAACAAGTGCCCGAAATGACAGACGACTTTGTTCAACTTGTCTCATCCAGATACATTGAGCTTTACGAGCGATTGACTGGAAAGTCATTTAATGGGTTGAATCCAGATCCTTTGGCCGATTTAGAATCCAAGGTGATTTCCTACTTGAATTCAGTAAGAAGCGAATCCTTGACCACCTAATTCATGGGGAGAAAAGGCAAACCACCTGCTTGGCAACAAGACGCTTTGGAGGCCATTACTTGCATCAAGTCGGGGCAAGTCCTCCTGCACCCCACTGACACCGTATGGGGCCTCGCTGCAGACCCTTTCAACGATTCCGTTGTGCGTTCCATGAACAAAATGAAAGGTCGAAAAGAGACCCAGCCCATTCTGGTGTTGGTTGCTGATGAGGGTGAACTGGATCGTTTGTTGCCCAATTTACCGGATGGGGCTTGGTCTCTGCTGGAATCCAGCAACCGACCCATTACTTTCTTGAGTGAGACGACAAGCAACAAATCATGGAGTTCTGCATGTTTGGGAGAGGACCGACGGATGGCTGTTCGATGGGTCCAGTATGATCCTTACACCGCATTTGTGATTCGTGGTGCCGGTGGCGCTTTGGCATCCACCAGTGCAAACCTTCATGGCGGACTTTCACCTACTTCGCTCCAAGCCGTACCGTCGGTTGTTCGAGAATCCGTCGGCCATGTGTCAATCCATCGTCATGATGAGATTTTGTCAGGTCGTCCATCGATGATGGTGGCATTCGATGAACAAGGACGCTTTGAATTGTTGCGGGATTGAAGGCTTACTTTTGTGTTTGGGAAACCGTCATTGATGAATTACGCTGAGCATCTTCAACATCCACTGTTCAAGACTATCGGCCGTTTGGCAGATGCCAAAGGCCAGCGGGCTTTTGCTATAGGTGGTTTTACAAGAGATTTGCTTTTGGGTCGTCCATGCAAGGACATCGACATTGTTGTTGAAGGCAGTGGCATCGACTTGGCGGAGAAGACGGCTGATGAATTGCGAGCAGGAAAGGTCAGCGTTTTTCGAAATTTTGGAACTGCGATGTTCCGGTGTGGTGATTTGGAAGTGGAGTTTGTCGGGGCCCGAAAGGAATCCTATGAACGAGGAAGCCGAAAACCCATCGTGGAAAATGGCACCATCGAGGATGATCAACAACGACGAGACTTCACCATCAATGCCTTGGCCTTGAGCTTGAACGCGCAGACATACGGGCTATTGGTTGATCCTTTCGATGGTGTGACGGATTTGCGAAGTGGTCGAATTCGAACGCCACTGGATCCGGATGTGACCTACAGTGATGACCCGCTCCGAATGCTCAGAGCGGTTCGCTTTGCCTCACAACTGGGGTTTCGGATTACTGAGGTCAATTTGAAGTCGATTCAACGCAACAGCGAAAGGTTGGACATCATTTCCAGTGAGCGGATTCACACGGAATTGAACAAAATTATTTTATCCAACCGGCCTTCTGTTGGGTTCAAATTGCTTTTCAAAACCCGATTGCTTCATCGCTTTTTTCCGGAGATGGCTGCACTTCAGGGGGTTGAATGGCGCAATGGAATCGGTCACAAAGACAATTTTTACCACACGTTGGAAGTGCTTGACAATGTGTCCGAAGTTTCTGACGATTTGTGGTTGCGGTGGGCTGCCATCATGCATGATATCGCCAAGCCACCCACCAAAAGGTTTCATCCAGATCATGGCTGGACTTTTCATGGTCATGAAGACCGAGGATCTAGAATGGTTCCCAGGATTTTCAAGCGTCTCAAGTTGCCATTGGATGGAAAAATGAAGTATGTACAAAAATTGGTTTTGCTTCACCTGCGGCCCATTGCTTTGACGAAAAATGAAATCACAGACAGCGCAGTTCGTCGGTTGCTTTTTGAAGCCGGTGATGACATCGACGATCTCATGGTCCTATGTCGTGCGGACATCACGTCCAAAAATGAGGCAAAAGTCAAACGATACCTCCGGAACTATGATGCGGTCATTGACAAATTGAAAGAAGTTGAGGAAAAAGACCATGTGAGGAATTTCCAACCGCCCATCAGTGGAGAGGAAATCATGGGTGCATTTGGCATTCCGCCGAGCAAACCTGTCGGCTACATCAAGAAGGCAATCAAAGAAGCCATTTTGGATGGAGACATCCCCAATGAACGCCAAGCCGCGTGGGATTTGATGGTCGAACTGGGAAAAACCATGGACCTCTCTCCCATTGCACCTAAAGGCTCTTGAGGAAACAGTGAGTCAGCAGCGACTTATTGCCCCTTCCAACCGTCCTTCAGGGTTACAGCACGATTGAACACCAGACCTCCTTCTTTTTGGCCTTCTGGGTCTCTGGTAAAGTATCCAAGTCGGGTGAATTGATATTGCACGCCCAAAGGAGCCTCTCTTAAACTGGGTTCAAGTTTACAGCCTGTCAAGACTTGTAAGCTGCTGGGGTTCAAGAATGACATGAAATCGACATCGCCGTGCCCATCTGGAGTCGGGTCATTGAAAAGACGATCGTACAACCGGACTTCGGCATCGATGGCTGAACCGGCATGAACCCAATGCAACGTTCCCTTGGCCTTGATGCCCGAAGTGTCTTGTCCGCTTTTGGAATCTGGAAAGTACTCCACATGGACCTCGCTGACCTCATTCGCTTCATTGAGCACATGATCCACGTAACGGACGATGTATGCTGATTTGAGTCGGACTGTTTTGCCAGGTGCCAAACGAAACCATTTTTTGTTCGCCTCCAATTTGAAATCTTCAGCCTCCATCCACAATTCTCGACCGAAAGGGAGTTCACGTGTGCCAGATTCAGGATCCTCAGGGTTGTTCACCGTGGGCAGGAATTCCACCTCACCTTCCGGATAATTCAACACCTTGAGCTTAACGGGATTCAATACGGCCATGACGCGCGGCGCTTCTCGGTTCAAATGGTCGCGCAAGGCCCACTCCAACAGGCTGAAATCGATGACGTTATTGCGCTTGGCCAAACCCACTCGATCGGCAAACAAACGAATGGATTCTGGGGTGTACCCCCTTCGACGCAGGCCACTCAATGTGGGCATTCGAGGGTCATCCCATCCGGAGACTTTGTTTTCATCCACTAATCTCAGCAATTTCCGCTTGGACATGATGGTGTAGTTCAAATTGAGCCGTGCAAATTCGGTTTGTTCACTGGGGAATATGCCCAATTTTTCGATGAACCAATTGTAAAGCGGTCGGTGATTCTCAAATTCCAAAGAGCAAAGACTGTGGGTGATGTTTTCGATGGAATCGGATTGTCCATGTGCAAAATCATACATGGGGTAAATGCACCAATCAGAACCTGTTCTGTGATGCTCAACATGTTTGATGCGGTACATCAATGGGTCGCGCATCAACATGTTTTCATGAGCCATGTCAATTTTGGCTCGAAGCACACAATGACCTTCAGGAAATTCTCCATTTTTCATTTGCATGAACAAATGTTCATTCTCTTCAGGGCTGCGATCTCGGAACGCGCTATTGATTCCAGGCTGTCCAGGTGCCCCTTTTTGTGAGGCAATTTGATCAGGAGATTGGTCATCGACATAGGCGTTTCCATCCCGGATCAATTTCAAAGCAAATTCAAACAACTGTTGGAAATAATCACTCGTGAAGTGCTCTGATTTCCACTTGAATCCAAGCCAAGACACGTCTTTGCGAATGGCCTCGACATATTCCGTACTTTCTTTTTCCGGATTCGTGTCGTCAAACCGGAGGTTGGTGGCGCCATTGTACTTTGCTGCTAGACCAAAACTCACGCATATCGCCTTGGCATGGCCGATATGCAAATAACCATTCGGTTCTGGCGGAAAGCGGGTCAAGATGCGCCCTCCATGTTTGCCCTCAGCCAAATCCCGTTCAATCTTCTGTTCGATGAAGTTCTTGGATTTCCCTGGGTTTCGATCTTCTTGCATTTCGTTGGACTTGGCTGCAAAAATACATCTTAGCTTTGTCACATGCACGGCGTCCAACCTGAATTTAGGCTCCGCCAAGGGAGCCGCATCCTCGGCTACATTCGACTTCTCAATGACCGTGAATGGTTCAGTTTAGATGGCATGTGGTGGCGCGGTCATTCTGCAGCAGATGTCACAAAAGATGGTTGTGTCAAAGACCATTGCACCTGTATTCAAGATGCACGGGGACGATGGGTGTTTCATGAAGACATTCTTCTCGTGAAATGGAAAAATCCCCTTAGAGGCCATTCTGAGATGGTGGTTAGCAAGACCTCAGATGGATTCATCTTGAAACAAGAAAACCAGTTGCTTCCCATTGAAGAACTGGTTTTCGCAAAGCGCATTTTAGTCACCGGTCACCGATGGTTAATGGAGACCATCTGAAAGGTTCTACAGCATCTGGATGTGTCGCATCAAATTCTCCTTGTAAGTCCGGCTGATTGGGATTTCTTTCTCCCCGATGCGGATGGTGTATTGAAAGGTATCGATGTGGTCGATGTGTTCAATGTTGATGACAAAATTTCGACTGACTCGAACGAAGCCCTCATACGGCAACTTGTTCAGAAGGTCCTTGAGAGAGGCCTTGACATTGTACTTGCGCTCACCGACATGAATGGCACTGTACTTCCCTTCCACTTCGATGTAACGGATTTCTTCAACATTGATCCGACGTAACTTGTTACCCACTTTCGTGTAGAAGTGCGTAATGGCCGGCTCTGTTCCTGACTCCACGGCTGATTCGATCGCCGATTCGAGTTCTTTTTCTGAAATTCGGCCAAGCTCGATTGTGTTTGCTTTCTCAGGCGACTCCACCGAATGACCATTGCCATTACCATTGCCATTGCCATTTGTTCTGGTGGTCAGAGCCAATTCTTCTTGCACACCGATGAGGGCTTCCAATTCCAGGACTGGAAACAAGGATCGCAAATCATCAA
>JBMYZL010000031.1:0-17454 GCA_049610385.1 Flavobacteriales bacterium | reverse complement strand
GTCCATCCATCGGGTTCAACTGAATACACACAGCCATTACAAAATTGACGTTTATCGACTACCTAATCCGATTATCCCAACAATTGTGGGTGACTTGGACACATGGGTGTGGAGTGAGGCAGCCTATAACAATTGGTGTCATGATTGTGACAACAACTCTTGGCACTCTGATTTCGATAATTCCCTTTGGGGATATAGCAATGGCGACCTAACAACACCCCCATGGGTCGTAAGGGCGTTTTTTAGCTTGCCTGACGATGACGTCCTTCTCGATCCTCACAATGCTTTTGCTGCTGAATATTATACCAACGACGAAATTTTACACAAAGGACTACCAAACACATTGAGTTCTGACGATTATCTCGAACTATGGCGTGTGGGTCAAGCGCCATTTGATGCGGCTAGTACCTCTACAACCACGTGGATTGATTCGAAGGAATTCGCGCTCGATTTTGATTTGAAAACTGATGGTGGGCTTCCGTTGAAATTGAACGATTCTCAGGCATCATTCGGCTCAAATTCGGGAGTTGAACAAATCGTTAATGAACACGGAACCCTCAAAACAAATCTGATCTTGCCCCTCGTGCGAGGAGGATGGAAGGATGAAAAAGATCCTGTACAGAGCACTAGAAAATGGTTGGCGGATGCAGAATTCACTTATTTCTACAACTCAACACCACTTCTCCCCGACGGCCCCATTGAAATGGCATCCGGAGCCGCTTATATCAGTACCGATGCTGCAAGTGGCTTGGATACATCTCGAATCTTTTCGGTTCCGACGAGAGACGCGTATTTTGAGTACGCCGAGGATCTGTATTACAGCGCAGACGCAGGAATTGATGGCCTCGAACAAGGGTCAACACCTTACTACGATATGAAATATGCATTCTTGGAATCCAAGCGACCTGTATTGTATGGTTTGGTCCCACCAAGTGATCTTGACAGTGACCACGACAATTGGATTCTAAGCTGGCAACGAGCGAAAGCGAATTATGGTGAAATGGTCGCCTACAACACCAGAGAAGAGGTAGCGAATTTGAACAATGTCTGGTTTACCTGGATGTTGAATGAGGACCAATTTGAGGATGCTACGAATAAGAGGTTTGATGACGATACTCATTTAAATATGTATCAAATAACGCCTCATTACGGTAGTTATGATCACCACCGGTGGGGTTACCTCAACACTCCGCCATGCGTTGAATACCAGACATACAACATGACAGAAGATCCCGCAGATCCCGTTGGATTTCAAACAGGGATGTTCATTCCACCAAGCTATTACCAATACATGTACCACACCAACAATGTAATGGATGGTATAGAGGAACCTTTTGCTGTAACAAATGGCCTCAGTGAGGTCAATTGGCATCCTGAATTCAATCCAACAGCAGGTTTTCCAATGTGGGAACCAGAAGGTTGCGGTGGGAACTTTGAAGGTGATGACAACGCTGAGGTTGCTCGTGTAGAAAACTGGGAAAATAATGATCCGAACCTTTTAGATTGGGATGCTTGTACTGGTGAAGCGGCTGATCTTCTATTGGACAGATATTACCTCAAAACAGTCCCCACTTGGGCGGGTATAGGGGTATTGAACCCTGGAATAACATTGGATTGGGGTGGGTCAATTCATGCCGATCCATATGAAGAACACAACTGTGTTGTCGAATGGACACCTGAAAAAAATCCTCTCGGCAGCCGAGAATACAGGCTGTTTTCGCCAAACAATGTTATTGGACTCTCTGACGAGGAACTCACCAATGCATCAGATTATGACAAGCAAAGAATAATTGAATCGCAAAGTATTTCTGATTTCGAAGTCCTGACCTATCAAGTCGAAACAGATCAATCTCAAATTTCTAGCATTCATCCTGCGAAGGAATACCAGGGTAACCGTCAGCCATTTGGAAACATCACCATGGGGGTGCCGTACAACTTGGAATGGGTCACTTTAGATCCTGCAAACTTGAAGTTAACCGCCGAATTGAAATTTGAAGGAGGAAACAGCAACCAAACATGGGCAATTTTGAATGGCAGCAACGATGACAGCTACACAAAAGAATTCACCTCTCCTGAGAATTTCCCTTGGGCGATAGGTCCAATTCCGGACATTTCAAGCGTTAATGACGAATGGTCCACCGACGCCGCTTCTGTCATTACAAATTGGAACCCCAATACAAATACAATATGGAACAGGGAAAATGCTCATGATCTGGACGTCACGATTGACAGTTATACTGCGACTGACCTTGGAAATTTAACATTCTCCTATCGCGACTCTACGTGGCACAGTCACGGTAATTTGCATTACAGCGAACTGAAATACCAAATCACCCAAACAAGTCCACAATCATTAAGCCCTCCCCAACTTTCAAATCTCAACTATGGAGGGGTTGCGGATGCCAACTCAGGGGGAGAGATGAAGATAAAAGATGATACGGATATCAACACGTTTTCTCCCGCGGGTGTGTCTGTCGTTGACAGACCGGACTTGAGCAATGAGAATATGATGCATATTCACAACTTTCGTCATTTTACCGGTGAATATTTCTTATGGATTTTTCCTATTTACGAGAGTGCGCATGAAACGACATTCGAATGGGAAATTCCGCTACAGACATTCTTCGATAATGGATTTGTGCCAGGTGCAACGGTTTCCTGGGACGGTATTCAACTCGTTTCAAGTCATCGTGGAAATTCAACGCGATATCAACAGGGGGTCACTTTTGACCTTCCCGAATTGCCATTGTTAGAATTGACTGAAACATCAGGACAACAATCCTGGCTGAATGTTTCCTTTGACGTCACCTCTCCAAATTTCCCTTCTGATTACGATAGCCGCATCGGTTATGAAATTCATCAGGTCAACACCACGGATACCGTTTTGGTTTTTTCTAGCGAAAACGAATCCATCTCCGACCTGTCCACATGTTCTTTTACACCCGATTTCACGATGTTGAATGGATCTGGTCAAGGTGAATTCATCATCACAACCAAAGGCATTTCTGAATGGGCAAATTCACCGTCAAAACAAAACCCCCAAATTTTCAATGCCTCAATCCTGGATGTCAGCGCGCCGGTTCTGGAGCCACCATTAGCAGTACAATGCATGAATGTTGGGGTTTTCGTTCAGTGGACAGACCCCAGCAATGATGACGCGAATCCCCCCATTTCCGAAGACGATTATTACATCAAATTGGAACGACGTAAGGTCTGTGAGTCCTGTGGGGCTGGAGCTGCGACTCCTTGGATCACTGTGAATCAGGGAATTTCTGGCTTGAGTTACAATGACAACCTCTCAAGTGTGGAAGCCACTACGGATTGGTCTCTGTACTCACTCGAGTACCGGTTGATTTCCCGATTGGAAATAGGTGATATCCATTTTCCTTGGGATACTACAGGACAATTTGCTGTAGATCCAGATGGGAACCCAACGTTTGCCCCTCTCGAAGTCTTGATTGCCCCGAACCAAGCACAACAATTGACGCTCGATGCTGTGACTTATTCACCCTCCGTTGGGGTAACCCTGACTTGGGACGACCTCGGTTCATGGCCGGTAAGCATCCAAAGCATCACGATTGAAGAATCCTTGGGATCGGGATGGAATGAAGTGGCAGCGCAAGTCACTCCCCCGCCTGGAACAACTGATCATTATGTTTTAAATGACAATTTGAGTCCATGTGAACCTGTGAGCTACCGAATCATCTCCAATGGCTGTGAATTCGACTCATCCCCTTCGAATGCAGTATCCATCACGATTCAACCAGACGGAGCCTCACAGATGTGGGATGCATCTGATATGCTTGTCGCGACCCAAGACATGGGAACGGCAGTGCAAATCGATTGGGGCGAAGACTTTGCCGCCCTGATTGACCATTATGAGGTTCGCCGTTATGGAGTGGATACGTTGGCGGGACAGACCTGCCCAGGTTGGTCTGGTGTAGATGGCCTCGCAGGGTGGAGTGGTAGAGATGTTACCACCACAACATTCATCGATAACGATCCTTTATATGGCGCTGCACCCAATCAACTGTACGAATATGAGGTCGTCGCTCACTTCGATGATCTCTGCAATCAAGCAGACGTGACCTCAAATCGTGTGGTTGGATTCAGGGTGGCCAACGGAACGGTGAGTGGCCGAATTACGTATGATGCGGATGGTGCCGCATCACCCGGGGTTCGCGTGGACGTCTCGCCCGTAGACGAAGACAAAATTGCTAAAGGTTCATTGATTCTGAATTCAACCGATGGGAATGCGGTTTCTGTTCCACGTCCGACATCTGATTCTTGGTCAGCTGGTTGGTGGATGACCACTGACACCGATATCGACGAACTCAACGTGGCAACGGTAGAAGTCAATAGCGCCGGTGCGGAGCTCTCCATTTTGTTCAGAGAAATCTACCAACCTGAAGGGGACACGGTCATTCGATATTCTCAAGCGGGCATGATTCGTCCAAATGGAGATACCGTATGGAGCAGCGATGATCCTGTCATCTTGCCTGACTCCCTCGGAGACACTGATTTCATCGGAATTCACTACGCTGATCCAAGTTGGTATCTGGTTTTTGATGACACCACTCTGTTCGCTGGACAAAGGAGCATTCCTGATGACGATGTGAATCTCAAAATTCTGGCCGACAATGGTTCTTATACATTCGGTGTGGACGAAATCCGTTTGTTTGAGGCGCCTGAGGCGGACTCAATCTTGCTGAGTTCTCGAGACAAGGTATTGAATGGGATCGATGAGAATCTTTTTGCCTACTACCCTTGCAATGAGCGTTCGAATGTCACCCTCTATGACCTGTCGGGATCGACCAACATCAACCTCAACCAACGTTCCGGCACGGTGGAAGGACCCTGTCCTTGGAGCAATGATGGGCTGATCAATGGTCCCACCACATACGCCATCACCGACCTCGAAGGGTACTACACGGTGGAAGGAATTCGATACAAACCCTTCGCACCGGCTGACAACTTCACTTTTGAAGTCGTCCCCACCCGTGGCGTGGACAATTTTGTAAACACATCAGAACAAGTCACAATTTCTGACGCGGTGCCTTTCAGCACAAATGTCAATTTCCTCAATACATCATCATACGGCGCAAAAATCCGGGTCCTCAATCGGAATCCTCAAAGTGAGGACAAAGAAATTTTATCCGATTGTGGCGTTTCGGGTGCAAAAATTTTGATTGATGGAGAGGTCGTCATGGGGCCAGACGGTGCACCCATACTGACCGGGTCCGATGGGTATTCAGACTCTTTTCAAGTCCCGGCTGGTTGGCATTACATTTCCGCCCAGAAAGATGGGCATGACTTTGTGATTGCCCAATATGGATCGTCTTCATCCGATTTGACATACAACGCTGCGGATGCGGATTACTTTTATTACGATTTCAGAGAGCATGATGCGGTATTCAACTTTGTGGATTTGAGTTCCACCTTCGTCAAAGGCCGAATTGTCGGCGGCCAGATGAATGCTATGCTTCCATGGGGAGAAAGTGTCAACAACATCGGAAAGGCCCATTTTACCTTGCAGGCTGGCTCTGTCGACGCAGAGCGTATCGGATGCCCAACATACTCAATTGTTACTGATGTTGAAACTGGCGAATGGTCTGCACATGTGCCTCCATTGCCTTTTGCCATTGTGGATGTCAATGTGCCTTCAGCAGAAGCGCATGACAGCAACTGGGGCGGAAGCGCCTTGGAAGTATGGTGCGAGAACATGGATATCAATCTGCCTTTTGATCGGAGTCAAAACTTCGAGTCGTTGGCTTTGCCTGACAACATTTGGGCTGCAGACGATCCCGGTGATGCAAACCCCTGGTATTTGCCCATGGTGTTCAAGGATGATGACCCGACCATCGAGGTGTTCAATGAATTCGGTGGATTGGAAATGGGAGAATTGGAATACCAATTCCGTCACGACACAGCAGAATATGCCGTTGCCTTGTATGATGGTCTAGAGGAGGACTACCCAATTATGGGTCAGAAAACGGCTCTACAACCTAAGCTCGGGAATCCTCTGTTCGTGGCACTTCGCCCCTATCCATTGGCCATTGAATGGAAGGAGTATTATACAAATTATGACCCCCTGCTCGAAGACAATTCAGCATCACCGGAGAAATACGCTTATGATGTCTACGACCCGTCTGCTGTAGTCACCATCACGGACGACCTCTCCTACCTAGACGGTCAGAGCACATCCATGATGTGGTCTCCGCATGAAACGCTCTACACGATTCAACCTTGTGTGGGAACAAACACGGGGGGAGATTTTCTGCGTTCGTTGAGCATCCAAATCGAATCTGCAAACAGCGGAATTGTAAGCCAGTGGCCAGAGGACGGTAATGGGATGGAAGCCTATGTTACTGGGCAATGGACGGCGTCAGGAAGCACGTTCACCAATGCAGGACCCGTGGTAGTGGAAATGATTCTCCGCGATCCCCCAGGTGATGCATCCTTTACAACATGGAATTCTGAAACCACATTGGTCAAGGAATCCTTTTTGAATGAGGAAAATGAATTCCAAGAAGGTGGCGGCCAATTGGAAGCCAGCTTGGGATTGAAAACCGAGGTGACGATTCCATTTGTAGGCACCCACATTGAAGTCGAAGTTGGCAATGAAATCGGAGGGGAAGTTGGAAGATTTGGAAGGCAAACAAGTGAAGTTTCCATCTCGGAAATGATCACGAATGAAACGGCCATTTCAACCAATGATGATGGAACAAACGACGGTTTTGCAGAATTGTCGCATCATACAGCAGATGTGTTCATCGGCACTTCGAAAGCCGTGGCATTTTCACCTTCTTTGATTTTGGATTTGGCCCCAATTGAAACTGCTGCTGACAATCCGAATTTGACACTGTATGATGGCAGCAGCACATTGTTGGCCAATGACGCTTATGGAAATCAGATTCAAGTTCAATTGGCAACAACAAAGAGTGTCAAATTGAATCCAATGACAGATGGTGGCACAAGCAACATGTTTGTTTTCACCAACACACACATCGAGAACAACGTCATCCCCGATCTTCAGCTGATTCGGAACAACATGATTGGATCCAGCGACGAAACCCTCAAGAGGTATCGAAGGTTGACAGACGACGAGCTCGAAGCCTATTTCCTATCCCAATCAGCATACTACCAGGGGACTTTCCAAATTGACGTGACAGATACCGACGTGATGGATTCCTTGGTGACGGCCTTCGACCAACACTACCCCGAAATTGTAGGTTGGAACAATGATGACCCACGACTGATTTCTTTCGGAATTGCACCCAGTTCCATTGACTATTGGGAGGATTCGTACATCACTGATGGGGATGGTGAAACTCAATATTTAGATCGAAATGGCCCTGTCTATGTGATGGACGAAAGCCAAGCTCGGGAAGATGTCAGTTTGCCCTATTCCACCCCAGCGGGTCAACATTTGGACGATGAAGTTCGCGATTTGAATCAGAGCATTCGCCTGTGGCAAGAGGCCCTGGCCAAAAATGAAATGGAAAAATTCTTGGCTCGGAAACTGTTGGAAGGTGGATTGGGAGATGGAGATGTGTTCTTTCCCGGCCTCGACCCCGCAACAGATCCAGATGATTTTGAATCTTATAATCTCTGGTCCAATGGCGAATCGGATCAACCCATGGTTCTGTCCATTTCTGGATTTACTTCTTTCGAATTCAGCACCGGCAGTTCAGAAACCCGCAATGAGGCACATTCCATCGAGTACAAGTTCAACACAGAGATGGCCAGCGAAATGGGCGTGGAAGTGAACAACATTGGTGCATCCTTCGGCTCATCCTACACCGCCGAAGTCACCACCATGCGTCCGACCCTCACTCCAAGTCAATGCGAGGCCTTGCAAGACTTGGACAACATGCCCGGCCCTGTACTGAACATGGCAGTCGCGGCGGCGCAGCCCATCATTCAAACAGCCTCCGTCGCGGTAGATGCAGTGGAAGGCATTTCTCAAGGGATTTGTGATGCTGGAATTGCCATTCAAGACGGGGTGACCGGTGTCATCAATTCAATGGGGGATTTGATCGATGCAGGTTACACCGCCTCAGGTGTAGGCACTTCTCCTGAATTGAATTACCTCGTCGAAAATGGATTTTATCTGGAAACCATCGCTGAGGCCGCCTCGGGCACAGTCGTTGGATTGACAGCAGCTACTTTGGATTTCGGTGTACAAAGCGTTCAAGCCTATGCCGAAGGGTACATCGATTATGCCAGCTACATGGTGGATTTGATCGGAGATTACCTGCCACCGGGTGGCGTAGCAGAACTGATCAATCCTTTTTGCTATGTGGATGAAATCGGTGATGCACTTGATGCATTCTCCAATCCAGCAGATTTGCCTCAATTGCCTTGGATTTCCGAGTGCAACACTTCAACTCCAGACGGTGACCCTTCTGTAGCCGAACTGGCAGAATTGATGCAGGCATATGGCGAGGATTGGGGAAATGTGGCCTACGAATCGCAGACAGAAAACACCTTTTCCTTTTACATTGACGACTCAGATGCAATTGACAGCTACTTGCTGGCCGTTGTACCTGGAAAGGGCAGCAACAGCCCCGTCTTTCTGAATTTGGCAGGTGAAAGCATGTGCCCTTGGTACAACGGACTCAACTCCGCATATGAAGAATTCTACTTGTACAAAGATGTCATCTCCTTTGCCAACGGCAATGAACAGTCACAAGTCACGAATGCACTCCAAGCCACAACATTGACAGAGTTCATGGTTGAAAAATGGCAATCTCGAAGAAACGCCTTGGCCAACAGTGAGTCGATTCCATCGACATCCTTGCTGATTGAAGAAGCCCATTTGCGGCATGAAGTTCCTTCGGTCACTGTGAATGGCTTGAGCAGTGTAGAAGTCTTCGGGGTAGAATCCGACGAACAAGCCGTGGTGACCCTACAGCTGGACAACAACTCAGAAAGCGGTATGGATATCATCTATGATTTGAGGGTCGCTCAGGCTTCCAATCCCGATGGCGCCATCCTGATGATTGATGGCTTTGCCATCAACGATGCTTATGCCATTCCCTACAATGGAGGCATTGAAAAGACGGTCACCATCGATGCTGGGCCCAGCTCTTTCGTGCACGACAGTCTGGCAATTGTGTTTGCATCCCAATGCCAATCAGACCCGACGGACTATCTCGTTCCTGAAATCGCCGATACGGCGTGGGTCAGTGTGAACTTCATCCCGGTGTGCACCGATGTCACCATTGGAATCGGAGGTGACAACGATGAGGTCATCAACATGTCAGATGTCAATGTCGACACTGGCGCCCCAAACATTGATTTCATCATCTCAAACTACAACATCAATTATCCCAGACTTGAGACTGTTCGATTGCAATCTCGCCTCCAAGGCGAATCCGATTGGAATACCATACAACTCTGGACGCTAGACCCAGATGACGTTCCATCAGAAATTGTGGCTGCCGGCAATTGGGATTATTTCCCCACAGCGAATTCGAACATTGTTTTCTCTTGGGATCCTACAGTGGCAGGTGGATTTGGCATTGGTGAAGGGTTGTTGCCTACAGGTCAATGGGACATTCGCGCGGTGTCTGGGTGTCTCAACGACGTTGAAACATTCAGCACACCTGTCCAAGTGGAGCTGGATTTGGATCCACCCAGTTTGTTTGGATTGCCGGAGCCTTCAGATGGCATTTTGGAATTGGGCGAAGAGGTTTCCGCTTCTTTCAATCAATCCCTCGACCCTGCAACCATCGGTGGATTCTCTGCCGTCATTTCTGGTGTCTTGAATGCAGATCCTGACGCGAACAATTATGAACTGAGCCGATTCAGCAGCGGATATGGCATCGAAAGCGATGGACAATTCATCCAACTGGAAGACGCATCTTCGCTTTCCCAACAACCTTTCTCGATCAGCATGTGGTTCAATTTGAATGAGCTGGCCACGGGAGCCACGGGAGACCGCGTGTTGATGCATCAAGGTCCTGTGGATGCGAGCAAATTTGAAATTGGCATTGATTCCGAAAACTTCGTTTACGCCGAATTTGGCCACACCCGGATTACCAAAAACGCGCAAGAGGTACCCACCAACACTTGGTGTTTCTTGGGCATCTCTGTTGACTACTCCTCAGAAATTGTCTTCAAATTGATGGCAGAAGGTGTCGAGGATTTGGGCTCCACTGCATTGCCTGGAGAATTGGCGATATCTGACGCTGACTTTGACACAGACGGTTCGCTCTTTTTTGGAAACTCTGCTGAACTCGATAAGCCCATGAATGGGGTGATTCGTGAAATCCGTGTTTGGGATGACTTCATGTCCAATACAGAGTTGGCGATTGACCGGTCCACTCCACTTTTTGCAAGAACAGCAGGCCTCAGATCTTGGATCCCCTTGAGGGAATTGGACGGAGTGCCCGAGGAATGGTCACGCGGACATCAGGTGATTGCGGCAGGAGATTGGAGAAGCTTGCCACCGGGGTACAGCGCTGATTTGACGGGGGAGAATGCCGGACTGGTTCTGAATGGAGGAGCCATCTCCGACGACTGGACATTTGAATTGTGGGTCCATGCTGATGCCAGCATGCCTTTCGGCGAGCATGCCATCTGGACAAAAGGCAACTGGGAGGCTGAGGGTGGACAAGGATTGTATTGGATCCGTGATGCAACCACCGGGCAATACCGAATGGAATTCAGAAGTCAAGGAGAAATTCTAAGCTCAGTTGAAGACAATGTAAATCCTGGCGATTGGATTCATGTAGCCATCGCAAGAAAATTGAATGGCATTGTGCGATTCATGATCAATGGACAAATCCAAGCTACATTCGATTCCCAGCTGTGTTCACCGTGGACCACGGTGCCCTTGACAGTTGGGTCCGATTCAGATGCAGGTGTTTCTGGATTCAAGGGGTACGTTGATGAAATTCGACTCTGGCATGCTGTCAGGACCCCTCAACAGATCCAAGATCATCTGAGGGAACGTTTGAACTTCGACTTGCAAGTGGGATTGAATTTGCATGTGCCTTTTGAAATGGCTTCCGTGGATGCAAGCAGTGGCCTGGTGACATCGAGTGAAGATGCAACGGCATATCGGTGGAACCTCGTGCTGACAGAAGAACCAATCACCTTCAATGGAGACGCCACCTTCTCCACGCAGGCACCCTTGATCGAACTCATCCCACAACCCCGAGAAATCTTGGGAACCTCCATCACGCTCAGTGCCAATCAAGATGAATTGCAATTTGTCATGCCTGAGGGTGAATCATGGAAAACAGAAGAGACACGTGTCAGTGTGGCCTTGAGGGATATCATCACAGATGAGAATGGGAACTCAATGAGTCCAGGAACAGAATGGGATTTCTACGTTCGCCAGAATCCACTCCGTTGGATGGAGGATGAATTGAATTGGCAAACCCTTCCCAACATCTCCCAGGACACAACACTTCACCTTGTGAACCTCGGTGGCGAATTCGAAATGTTCACGATTGAGCGCATTCCACCATGGCTGGTGTTTGAAGAAACCGAAGGCATCGTTCCACCATTGAGTACCAAGGAGATATCGGTGCAATTGGCACCTGGCTTGTCCATAGGTCACTTCGAATGGGACATCGCCCTGCGCGGAAATATGGGATACCCAGAACGACTCACCTCAAACATCGACTGTGCGGTTTCACCGCCTGACATAGCCATCGATTTGGATGGATATCCGTCCATGACGTCCATCATCGGCCATGTCTTGGTCGATGGTGTGATCAGCCATCATGAAGAAGATTTTGTGGTGGGCTACATCAATGATGAGCCCAGAGCGGTCTCACCAGTTTCAGCGTTCAATGGAGCGGAAGGCGATTTCTTGGTCTTTCTATCCATTCCACATTCATTTGATGAAGCGACCAATGGCGCTGAAGTTGAATTCCGAATTTGGGACGCTTCTCGTGGCACGCTCAATTCTGCGGTTGATTTCTTGAACCATGACGGCACAGAATCCGACTGGACTTCCGCAACAGGTGGATTGATCCTCAATGACGATCAACAAATCTTCGGTACACTCGTGGCCCCAATGCAATTTGCAGCGGACGATCGGATTGTACAACAGACCACCTTGCATCCAGGATGGAATTGGCTTTCCTTCTATGTGGAAAGCGATTCATTGTTTGCCTTGGAAAGCACCTTCCCCGAAGCGGATGGATCATCCGTCATCGATGAAATCAAAGACCACCAGGGAGGATCCGTTGCTGTTCAGACGAATGGTCTCTGGGCCTTCAACTCCTCCATGCTGCCTTTGAACCTGACTTCAAGGTACCTCGTGCACGTCACCGGCGGTGAATATTCATTGGACTTGCAAGGAAGAATTCCAGATTTATCAAGTCACGCAGAAACCATTTTTGAAGGATGGAATGGCCTGGGTTACCCCGGTTTCAGAACAACGAATTTGGATTTGGCATTGAGCGATCTGGTCAATCTGAATGGCGTTCAACCCGGTGATGTGATTCAGAGCCAGAATGCAGGATTTGCCATGCTCTCGCCCGCAGGTTACTGGATTGGTTCGCTTGAAGTCATGGAGCCTGGAGAGGGGTACCGCCTCTTTGTGCACGATCTGGACAACTCCATTTCTTTCGAATATCCATCAGCAATTATCAGCTCCGGAGGATACTTGCGGAGTGCACAACCCCAGATTCATCCTTGGATGAATTCAGTCGATTTTGAAACCAAACACGTCTCAGCTGTGCTGGTGGAATGTGAAATTCCAGGAGGCATAGAAGAGGGAGATGCCTTGGCAGCATTTGTAGATGGCAAATGCATCGGTGCGGTTCAAGTCAACATGTTGGATGGTGAAGAAAATCGGTTCTTCTTGAACTTGAATCACGAAGAGACACACATGAATCCCGTTCAATTTGTGTTGTACAAAGCTTCTGACGACCTCTATACGGTGGCTGAAGAATTGCTCAAAGTCAATGCAGATGCTCTGCATGGGTCTTGGAACGATCCATTTGTGCTGCACTTCAGTTATCCCAATGCTGGATTCGACTTGAACACGGAGTCCTTCGCAGGAAATGTTTTTGCAAGTCCAAATCCAACCAACGGAACCACCCGCATTTCAGGCTTGGAACCACTCGAAAACGTGTCATGGAATCTAGTAGATGCCAGAGGCAGAAATGTCATGGGACAAGAAGTTGAAACATCAGCCGATGGTTCATTCATCATTGACATGAGCAACCAAGAAGATGGGCTGTACATCATGAACATTACTCACGATGCCGGTACATCCACTTTGCGGATCATCAAGTCCAAGTAATCT
Organism: Flavobacteriales bacterium; assembly: GCA_049610385.1. Taxonomy (GTDB): domain Bacteria; phylum Bacteroidota; class Bacteroidia; order Flavobacteriales_D; family Sanyastnellaceae; genus JBMYZL01. Next base: position 4,178 of record JBMYZL010000031.1, on the reverse strand, counting down.
GATTGTGCTCATGCATCGTTGTTTACTCACAGGATTGTGGTTGTTCTTCCTGGGACATCAAGTGATTTCCCAGGGAGACGGCCCCTCCAAGGTCTTGGTTGCCAAGGGACAGATTCAGCTCAACACCCAGAAATGGGCGCGCGGCTGCGATGGATTTGCTGCCGGTGGTTGGCATTCCTTGGCCATCCATCCCGATGGACAAGCCTTTGCTTGGGGAAAAAACAATGACGGACAATGCGAAGTCCCCAGTGGCCTCGAATCCATCTCCAAGATTTCGGCTGGTTTCAATCATTCCTGTGCCTTGACGACGAGTGGCAATGTCGTCAGTTGGGGCAACGATGAGGTGGAGCCGCCACCTGCCCTTTCTCAGGTCTCCGACCTGTCATCAGGGCGAGATTTCACCTGTGCCGTTCACGCTCCTTCAGGCACAGTCACATGCTGGGGCGAAAATGATTCAGGTCAACTGGATGCGCCAGAAGATTTGGAAGGTGTGAAGTCCATTCATTGCGGACAATCATTTGTCATCGCTGTTCATGAAGATGCAACTTTCACGGCATGGGGATCCAATGATTATAATCAACTTGTGCCCCCAAGTGATATGCCTCCTTACGTCCACAAAATCGCAACAGGACATAACCATGCGGTCGCTTTGGCATTCAATGGTGAGGTCTGGGCTTGGGGAAGAAACTTGGATCTGGAACTTGCCATTCCATCCAATCTCGGACGCGTTCGCTCCATCGCTGCGGGGTTGGCGTATTCTGCCGCATTGAGCGATGACACGCTGCAGATCTGGGGCCGTTGGAACTGGCCCAAGCCCGAGTACACCAGAGCTGAACGTATGAAAATCAGAGATATTCATGGCGGTGCAGAACACCTCATCGTTGAATTCTTGGATGGCACATTCGAGTCTTGGGGCAGTTCAGAATTTGGAGGGAACTTGGATTATGTCGAATGCTTGCAAATTGAAACCGTCTACCCAGGATTGTCTCATCATGCCCTGGTGGATACAAGTGGGGATTTCGTTTCTCTGGGCAACCAAGAATCGAATCAGCATTTGATCAGCTCATCCGTTACCGGTGCAATTTCAGGTGGCGAGAACTTTTCCTTGGGCATTCGAAATTCGGGTTATCTGTCGAAATGGGGAACTTATAGTGGCTACATCAACCCGCCAGTCGATGCTGGATTCGAGCGGGTTTCAGCTGGCAAATACCATGCAATTGCATTGAAAGGGAATGGAGAACTGCATGGGATGGGATTTAACAATTACGGACAAATTTCAAATTTGCCATCCCAAGCGCTTTCAGCCACAACCACGCCAAAAGCGACAGCCGTGGTCAAGACAGATGGCACCCTTTACGTCACAGGGAGTCATTCTTGGGGTTCCGCCCCCACAGACTTGCCAGCCATGGCCATCATTGACGGATGTGAGGATCACCTTGCCGGACTGACCGCTGACGGATTGCTTTATGCATGGGGCACAAGTTGCGGCGAAGCATGCAACAACTTGTCGACCGATGCCTTCGAACAAGTGCACGTACTCAATGGCGCCACCATCTCAGTGCGCTCAGATAGCTCTTTGTTTGTGACCGGCGAACCATCGTTTTTGGACATCAACAATTGGAACAAGGTCCATGAGATTCAGAGTGCAAACAACCAATTGTTGGCCATCATCGAAAACAACTTTGCCCCGTTTGCACTGGTGGAATCATTGCCTGATTGGATTGTGTGTGAAGGTGAGTCGGACAGCCTACGCATTGATGAAATTTTCGAGGATCGAGAGGATGAAATCCTGACTTTTTCATTGATGAACCAAAACAATGGATGGTCAGAAATAACCTTGAACGACAATTACATTTTTTTGGATGCTTCAACACCTGGGACCGGTGATTTGACCCTGCAAATTGTCGCCAGAGATTCGGAAGGGTTGGAAGCTACATTGGACTTAGTCATTGAAGAAAAATCAAATCCAAAGTGGGCACAACCTGATTTGTACCTGGCCAGTGAGCGCCAGCCCGAATGTCGTGCGCATTTCCCCATCCAGCACCACAGCCCATTGATGGTCACAATTGCCGACATTTTTGTTTTTGGACCCAGTACCGAGAATGAAGATGGTTTTTACGATTTGGATACGCCTAACTTGATTCCTGGCACCTACCGCCTCAGTCAATTATCAGATATTCACGGGTGCCATTCTGATGACGAGTATGTCTTGAAATTTCCTGTGGCCCGGTCGCAGTAAATCAAAGCCACAGGGCCCTTCGTCAGTTGCACCGACTTGGGTGAAACAAATCCATTCACCGACAAAAAACAGGCCGAGGGCAAAAACTTCAGAGATGCTGATCCATCAGCATAATCATCAGCGCACACGAGGCCGCACCCAACTCCAGCTCTCGCTTGTGAACATTTTCAAAAACGTCGCGTTCGCTGTGATGAAAATCGAAATAGCGTTGTCCGTCTGGGCGCAGCCCCATGAGCAAAGGGCGCGGCTCATTTTCCTTCAGGGGCGAAATGTCAACCCCTGCCCCACCGCTTCGGTATGCACCCAATCCGTATGGCTCCAGCGCGGAAAGCTGATTCCGCAACCAATCCACGTGCTCGGGATCTGCATCAATGCTGAATCCACGCGGAACAAAACCGCCTGCATCCGATTCCATGGCGCCGACCACCTGACATCCTTCTGAATTGTCCGCCGCCCAAGCGGCATAAGCCTTGCCCCCACGGTTTCCGTTTTCTTCATTGATGAACAGCACAAAATGCAACGTGTGCCTCGGCTGATAACCAATGGCCCGCAACAACCGCAACGCTTCCAAGGTATGCACGATGCCCGCGCCATCATCATGCGCACCCTCCCCGATATCCCAGGAATCAAGGTGTCCACCGAGTGCAATGATTTGATCTGGAAAGTCGTTCCCCCGCATCACACCGATTACATTGCCTTGCTCGCGCATCCCCAAATCCCGACAATTCATGGTCAACTCAACCTCAGCATCAGGATGGGCCGCTACCCAATGCGCCAAATGCCGGGCATCAACTGTGGAAATCGCCGCTGCCGGCACCCGAAACAGGCCTTCTTCGTAATACATGGCGCCTGTATGTGGAATCGTATCATATGCATGCGTCATGCTGCGCACCAATGCAGCGACACCACCTGCTTTTGCTGCAGCCACAGCACCACGTCCGCGTTGATCCACAGCTCCACCGTATGCCGCGCCTGTGTTGATCAAAACCGGGTTCATGGGCCTGTTAAAAAGAACAATGCGACCCTCTGTGGCCGAGCGAGGCAATTCTGACAATTCTTCGATTCCTCGCACCACAACGCAAGGTGCACGGAGCGCGCTGTCACCTGGTGAGGGCACCGAACCCCCGAGAGCCGTCACGTGAAGGGGCTGTTCATCGACGAAGGCCGTGCATGTTGTGCCGCGCGTCCATGCCGGAACTTCAACCGGCATGACATAAACAGAATCCGCACCGTTTTCACGCAGGACGCGTGCCCCCCAGGCCATCGCCTCATCGGCCTGCGGTGAACCACTCAATCGATGTCCGATGTCCTTCGTCAATTCCCTCAGTCGTTCGTATGACTCTCCATGGCCCAGGGCTTCTTCAAACAATGCCTCCGCATGATTGAACTGCTCATCGGACCATTGGGCTTGAGACGTGGAGATGGCCAACCAAGAGGCACAGAACAGCATCCATTTTGTCATGCGTCAAAAATAAGCACCCCTTGTCAGTTGAACTCCGCCTTGAAATTGATTTCCAAATGCTAAAACTTCCAACAAAAATTCGGTTCTTAGGTGCTTTTGAGCAATGGTTTTCCATTCGGCAGCCCTCTGGCTTTTCTTTCTCATTGTGTTGGCGTTCTGCTGGTTGTGAAACCGCTGAAAATCTCGTCATGCCGGGCGTTGGTTTCAAAATCTCTTCCTGCTGGTGGCGAATGGTGGATTTTAAGTTGGGGGATTGGCCGTTGAGGCGTTTGTTTGCCTCTTCAGCAATCTTGGATTGTGCCGTTTGATTGCAAATGGGCATCCATCGGTCATGCATCGAAGAGTGCCTTTCTCCATTGAACTGAATTCGACTCCATTTGCCCGGCGAAATTCCCCAATTTGTCCTTGTTCACATCCCAGACCGGAGCACCGCCTATGCCCCATGGATTGTCGAGCAAGATTCTACATCCGCGCAGG
>JBMYZL010000030.1:0-18230 GCA_049610385.1 Flavobacteriales bacterium | reverse complement strand
AAATGTGCATGCGTCCGTCGAGCAAGTCCAACTCTTCCCAGTCTGTAAACAATGCAGTCAGATAGACCTGTGGGTCCAATTTGGGTGTGGCTTGGTAGAGGTATTCCACATCGATATTGTGGGACAAAATCCGAACAGCATGGGGTTGGTTGTCTGCGGGGATGTCGTATTTCGAGCTGATGTCGAAGCGTGTCGAAGTGGGGCTGTATCCAATTTCCACGGCAGCGAAGGACATGGCATTCACTTGGTTCTCATTGAACTCAGAGCGCCTGCGTTCGGCTCGCCCACCGAAAAGGGACTCGGCTTCATCTTCGACGGCATCATAAGCCGCGATTTCAACACTCTCCAAAACTTGAGAGGATGCAGCCAACGCCACGTTCATGACTGGCTGAGAAATGTTGATGGTTTCGGGTGCGTAGCCGGTATAGGAATACGACAAGTTCGAGACATTTTGGGGGACAGCCATGGTGTAGAAGCCATTGACATCTGTCGTGGTGTATGCCCCGTTGTTCGCTCGCACTTGGGCGCCAATCAAGGGGTTGCCACTGTCGTCATACAGCTGACCACGGACTTCGCGGATGTTTGGGTTGTATGGCTGGGACTTCAACCATGCATTGGCTGTAGAGCCGGCCATGCCCTTGCCGCGGTATTGTCCATCGAGTTTGATGGGGGTCAAATTGGGTTTGGATCGGTTGCTGCTTGGGGTTCCTGTGGCGATGCTCATCCCGACATTTTCCCAGTTTTCACCGGTGGTTTGGCGAACCATGGCCTGATACTCCAATTTCAGAGGATCCTCAATGTCGGCCACGCGCGCGTTGTATGCCGGAGTCCAACCTGCGTTCTGCATCCAGTAGCTCAGCAGCATTTTGCCATTCGCGTCACTTTCGGCTTCTACACGCACCAAAATTTCCAACCAAGTCTCTGTCCGAAAAGGGGGCAGGTTGTTCATTTGGATTTGCAAGTCATTGATTTGGACTTGAATCTCCTTGACTTCTTGATCAATGGCCTTTCGACCTTCATGGATGGCCAAAAAGCGCTCACGGAAGAAGGTGTTTGCCCGCATCAACCGGTCTAAATCTACCCCGCTGTCCTTGACTGTGAAAGATTGGTTGTTCAACAGCAATTGTTCTTCTCGATCGAACAAAACCCGCTCGGTGTTGATTTCGTTGATGCGCTGGCTCAGCGCATTCTGCTTCATTTGCAGTTCATTGCGTTCCCCGGCGCTTTCCGCTCCACTGAGGGTGTCTGTGGCGTATCTGTGACTGATGCTCAAGACTGTGAAGTCGCCATGGCCCGTGACCCGCAATTGGTTGGGGTCAATGGCGGTGTGCAAACGGGTGAAGACCAATTCTGTGACACCAGAAGGCACAGAGACATCCGCAACACGTTCCACTTGCGCACCCTGTTGGTAGACAACCACATGATCGATTTCGGTGCTGATGTTTTGTTCAGAGGCACCCAAAATGCTGGGCGGCGTATGGCCTTCTGCGGTTGTGGCGAGGGCGAAAACCGCAGCATTCACCGAGAAGAAGCGTCGTGCTTGGATGAAAAGGCCCTGAGTGGTGAAGGAGAAACGGGTCATGATGAACAATTTTGAGGTTCATCTTTCCCAAAACAATCTGCGTGCCAAACTTGATCAATCGCAGTTTTGGAACCGATCAATAGCCAGTTGCATGCCGCACTTTTTCGAGAACTTTTTGGGCCACATGTCTTGCTTTTTCAGCGCCTTTGGACAACTCCGCGTCGATGGCACCAGGGTCGTTGACCCAGCGATTGAAGGCTTCCCTTTCTGCAGCGAAACCATCGGTGATGGCCTCCAATAACTCCTTTTTCGCGTGGCCCCACCCGAGACCACCTGCTCGGAGTCGTTCTGCCAAATCTTGCCCCGAAGCTTCGCCTGCAACGGCTGAGAAAAGGGATGCGATGGGGTTGCTCTTGGGATCTTTCGGATCTTCGAGGGCGGTGGCATCGGTCACAATCTCCTTGTTGATCCGTTTCTTCAAGGCCTTGGGGTCGTCAAAAATGTTCAAGGTATTTTCCCTCGATTTGGACATTTTGCCGCCATCCAACCCGGGCACGTACATGGTCTCCGCCTGAGTCAACTCTTGGGGAATGACGAATATGTCCTCGTTCATGCGGTGGTTGAACCGGGTGGCGACATCACGCGTCATTTCGAGATGCTGCAATTGGTCTTTCCCCACGGGCACAAATTCAGCATCATAAAGCAAAATGTCTGCGGCCATGAGCATCGGGTATGTAAACAGCCCTGCGTTGACATCGGACAAACGATCTGCCTTGTCCTTGAAACTGTGCGCCAAAGTCAGTCGGCTGTAGGGGAAGAAACAACTCAAGTACCAAGCCAATTCTGTGACTTCGGGGACATCGCTTTGGCGATAAAACGCCGAACGTTCAGTATCCAAGCCCAACGCCAACCAAGCCGCAGCTACAGATCGGGTGTTCTCCCGCAATTGGGCTCCATCCTTGATTTGGGTCAAGGAATGCAAATCTGCGATGAACAGAAAACTGTCATTCTCAGGGCGGTCAGCCAACGCAATGGCTGGCCGAATGGCACCCAGCAAATTGCCGAGATGTGGCACTCCCGTGCTTTGAATTCCAGTCAGGATGCGGGCCATGGCAGCAATTCAATCAGCAGTGTTCTTCGAACGCCATTTGCAGATTCTCTGCAATCATTTCTGCAGTTCGACCTTCAATGTGATGACGTTCAATCATGTGAACGAGTTTTCCATCTTTGAATAAGGCAATGCTGGGCGAACTCGGAGGGTATGGCAACATAAACTTCCGGGCTCGGTCCACGGCGTCTCGGTCCACGCCGGCAAAAGCAGTGGTGAGTTTGCTGGGTACTTTTGGGTGTTGAACAGCCAACTTCACAGCGGGCCGCATGGCCCCGGCTGCACAGCCACACACGCTGTTCAGCACGATCAAAGCGGTGCCTTCTCCGCTCACAATGCGATCGACATCATCGGCAGTAATCAACTCTTCGAATCCCACAGCAGTGAGATCGGTTTTCATCGGGGCGACCAGTTCAGGAGGATACATGGTGGTTGTTTTTCAAGTCAAAGTTTAACAATCAACTGGGGTCTTCAACAGTTGAGGCCAAATGAAGTTCGTGGTATTGTTCATCATCGATGGGGCTTGGGGCATCAATCATCACGTCTCGGCCTGAATTGTTTTTCGGGAATGCAATGAAATCTCGAATTGAATCACTCCCGCCAAACAGCGAACACAAGCGATCAAAACCCAAGGCGAGCCCGCCGTGAGGTGGAGCACCATACTGGAAGGCATTCATCAAAAAGCCGAATTGTGCTTCAGCCTCCTCCGGTGTGAACCCAAGTAGGTCAAACATGCGACTTTGAATGCCCTTGTCGTGAATTCGAATGGAACCGCCTCCGATCTCCACACCATTGATCACCATGTCGTAGGCATTCGCTCTGACGGCGCCAGGGTCGGAATCGATGATGTCCATGTGTTCGGGTTTGGGTGAGGTGAACGGATGGTGCATTGCGTGGTATCTCTCGGTCTCTTCGTCCCATTCAAGCAGCGGGAAATCAACCACCCACAAGGGCCGGAAAACCTTCGGGTCTCTCAAACCGAGGGCACTGCCCATGTGCAACCGCAATTCGTTCAACATTTTCCGGGTTTTGTCCAACCCGCCGCTGAGCATCAGAATCAAATCGCCGGGTTTGGCACCCGCGTGATTCGCCCATGCTTTTTGCTTCTCGGCATCAAAAAATTTGTCCACACTGGATTTGAACGACCCGTCTTCATTCACTTTGCAATAGACCAAACCCTTGGCGCCGATTTGGGGGCGTTTCACCCACTCTGTCAACGCATCCAGTTGCTTTCTCGAATAACTCGCGCAATCCGGCGCCACGATGCCCAGTACCGCTTCAGCTTGATCAAAAACGCCAAACCCATTTCCCTGCGCCACAGGCCCCATGTCTACGAATTCCATTCCAAACCTCACGTCTGGCTTGTCGCTTCCATAGCGGCGCATGGCTTCGTCAAAAGTCATTCGCGGAAATTCAGGAATGTCTGTTTGCAAGACCACTTGAAACAAGTGGCGCACCAATCCTTCAAACGTCTTGAGTACATCTTCTTGTTCGACAAATGCCATTTCACAGTCGATTTGCGTGAATTCCGGTTGGCGGTCTGCACGCAAATCCTCATCTCGGAAGCACTTGACAATTTGATAGTATCGATCAAATCCACTGACCATCAAGAGTTGTTTGAAGGTCTGTGGTGATTGGGGAAGGGCGTAGAATTGGCCAGGGTTCATGCGTGAAGGAACCACAAAGTCGCGGGCCCCTTCAGGCGTGCTTTTGATCAGGTATGGCGTCTCGACTTCCACGAATGCAACACTGTCGAGGTACTTGCGCGTTTCAATGCTGATGCGGTGCCTCAACATCAAGTTGTTTTGGACGGGCTTCCGGCGCAAATCCAAGTATCGATATTGCATCCGCAGGTCATCTCCACCATCCGTTTCGTCCTCAATGGTGAAAGGGGGTGTTTTGCTGGCATTCAACAACGCCAAACCGGTGACGTCGATTTCGATTTCACCTGTCGGCATGTTGCTGTTTTTGGACTCTCGTTCACGCACCGATCCAGTGGCTTTGACCACAAATTCTCGACCCAACTTGCGTGCTTGCAAGCACAGATTTTCATCGGTGTCCATGTTGAAGGCCAATTGCGTCAAGCCATAGCGATCTCGCAGATCAACAAAAGTCATCCCACCCAAATCACGGGTTCTTTGGACCCATCCGCTCAGGGTCACTTCTTGGCCGGCGTTTTCAAGGCGGAGTTCGCCACAATTGTGGGTGCGATGCATGCTGTTTCGGATTCGGCCCGAAAGATACTGACGAAAGCGGATTCGCACATGGCAGAACGGTCGGTTCTAACGTAGTTTCGCATTCATGAGCGACAAGTCCATAACACCGGCCATCGCGCGACTCAATGATTTGCGAGCGCAAGCCTTGAAGGGTGGCGGCGACCAAAGGGTCGAGGCCCAGCATGCCAAGGGCAAACTCACCGCCCGTGAACGCCTGGACCTTTTGTTGGATCCGGGGACGTTTCAAGAGTTGGGGATGCTTGTGAAGCACCGGTCGACAAATTTTGGCCTGGACAAGCAGCAGTTTCTAGGGGATGGCGTGGTGACGGGTTATGGCCAGGTGGATGGTCGCCTCATCTATGTCTATTCTCAAGATTTTACGGTCCTTGGGGGCTCTCTCGCCGAGGCTCATGCCGAGAAAATCTGCAAGGTGATGGACCTTGCCATGAAAAATGGCGCGCCATTGATTGGTCTTAATGATTCGGGTGGGGCTCGGATTCAGGAGGGGGTTGTATCCTTGGGTGGATATGCCGACATCTTTTATCGCAATGTTCGGGCCAGTGGTGTGGTGCCGCAGTTGAGCGCAATTATGGGGCCATGTGCGGGAGGTGCAGTGTATTCGCCAGCGCTGACAGATTTCATTTTCATGGCTGAAGGAACGAGTTACATGTTTGTGACGGGTCCCAATGTGGTCAAAACAGTGACCCATGAGGAGGTCACATCTGAGGAATTGGGTGGTGCAAGTGCACATGCCTCGAAGTCAGGCGTCACCCATTTCACCGCGCCCAATGAAGCGGCAGTGATTGAGCAATTGAAACGCCTCCTGAGTTACTTGCCTCAAAATTGTGAAGAAGAGCCCCGCAATTTGGCCTATGTAAGCGGTCAGGACGAAGCACGACCAGCCCTCGATGATTTGATTCCAGAGAGCCCTTTGCAGCCCTATGACATTCGTGATGCCATCCTTGAAGTGGTTGATGCGGATACCTTCATGGAGGTGCAGTCCGCGTATGCAGAAAACATGGTTTGTGGATTCGCGAGGCTTGCTGGGCGAAGCATCGGCATTGTTGCGAATCAGCCCGCTTTTTTGGCGGGAGTGCTGGACATCAAAGCGTCAACCAAATCCGCTCGTTTCGTGCGAACGTGCGACAGTTTTAATGTGCCCCTGCTCGTGTTTGAAGATGTTCCCGGGTTCATGCCAGGCAGCGATCAGGAATGGAATGGCATCATTACACATGGGGCCAAACTCCTTTATGCGTTCAGCGAGGCGACCGTGCCTCGGGTCACTGTCATTACCCGGAAGGCGTACGGCGGAGCGTATGATGTGATGAACAGCTCGCACATTGGAGCAGATTTGGTCTATGCCTGGCCCACGGCGGAAATTGCAGTCATGGGTGCAAAAGGAGCAGCGGAAATCATCTTTCGAAAAGAAATCGCGCAAGCCGATCATCCCGCAGCCAAGCATGCGGAAAAAGAAGCAGAATATGCGGAGATGTTTGCTCACCCATACAATGCCGCAGCTCGGGGTTATGTCGACGAAGTGATTTTGCCGCGAAACACGCGGGAAAAGTTGATTCGGGCTTACGAAATGCTTGAAAACAAAGTAGAAACGACTCCAAGGAAAAAGCATGGAAATCTGCCGCTTTGAAGAACTGCGGGTGAAGTTGCAACATCATCCAAGTGCTTCTTGAGGGCAGACGGCCCATGAGCGAATCCCAAATCAGGACGGTTTTCTTGCCCGAGGACCGCGTGATTTGCGCTCAACTCAGGAGCCCAAACGCTTGATAGAACAACCCAGAGCTGGTGTTTTGGCGAGTTCTGCCTTTTGGCCATTGCCCACAGCCTCAATGGCGTCGATCAAGTAGTTCGCTGTAACTTGTTTTGCGGCCCGTACATTGTCGTCGATGGCCCCGCGATACATCAAACGACCTTCTGCGTCGAACAAGTAGACATGGGGCGTTTTCCGCGCACCAAAAGCATCTGCCACTTGGTGACCCGCGTCCACGACATAGGGCATGGTGTATCCGGCAATTTCGGCATGCTTTTGCATGGCTCTGAAACTGTCGTCTCCTTCGCGCTTGGCTTCGTTGGAGTTGACCAGTACCATGTTGATTCCCGCGGCATTGGCCGCATCATTCAGGGCATTGTAACGACCTTCCCAACCTTCACTTTTCTCACCATTTCCCACCACAAAAGGACATGTATTGCAACTGAAAATCACCAACAAACCCTGGTCGCCCATGTGGCCATTCAGTGTGAATTTGCTGCCGTCGGTGTTCATCATGACGTGGTCGCTCAAAGGCAGAGATGCACCGATTGCGAGTTCATCAGAAACCCCGCTGACACCAGCTTGCGCTTGAGCGGAGGCAACAAAGGACATCATAAAGAAAACGGCAAGGGCCGCGTGAAAAAAGTGCTGAGTGGATTTCATGACACCAAATTAACCTCTCAACAGCGTCAAGCGTTCAAATTGAAGCGAAAATTCTTCGGATTTCGGTTCTTTTAGCGAATCAGCAGGGCATCTCCGTAGGCAAAGAAGCGGTACTTCTCCTTCATGGCTTCTTGGTAGGCCTCCATGATCAAATCATAACCTCCAAAAGCAGACGTCATCATCAAAAGCGTACTCTGAGGCGTGTGGAAATTGGTGACCAAAGCATCAGAAATCTTGAAATCATATTTCGGGAAGATGAACTTGTTCGTCCATCCTTCAAATCCTTTCAATGTGTTGGTTGTGCTGACAGAGGTTTCCATGGCACGCATGGCCGTGGTTCCGATGGAAATGACCTTTTTTCCATTGGCCTTGGCCTTGTTGACGCAGTCCACACAAGACGAGGGAATGATCAACTGCTCTGAATCCACCTTGTGCTTCGTCAAGTCTTCAACCTCAACAGGCCGGAAAGTGCCCAAACCAATGTGTAAGGTCAAAAAGGTCATGTCGATGCCTTTGATTTCAAGCCTTTTGAGTAGTTGTTTGGAAAAATGAAGTCCCGCAGTGGGTACGGCGACAGCGCCCAGATTTTTGGCATAAATGGTCTGAAATCGTTCACGGTCTTCGGGTTCAACTTCGCGTTGAACGTATCGGGGCAGTGGGGTCTCGCCCAACTGAAAAACGACCTCCATAAATTCTTCATAACTCCCATCAAACAAGAACCTCAAGGTGCGTCCGCGTGAGGTGGTGTTGTCGATGACTTCGGCGACCAATTCGTCATTTTCGCCGAAGTAAAGTTTGTTGCCGATGCGAATCTTCCTGGCCGGATCCACCAAAACATCCCACAAGATGCTTTCGCGGTTCAATTCACGCAGCAAAAACACTTCAATGACCGCGCCGGTCTTCTCCTTGTTGCCGTAGAGCCGGGCCGGGAATACTTTGGTGTCATTGGCCACAAAGACATCGCCTTCATCAAATTCGTTCAACAGGTCTTTGAACATTTTGTGTTCAAACTTTCCAGTTGCGCGGTCGACAATCATCAATCGGCTGTCATCGCGGTTTTCCAACGGACGTTGGGCAATCAACTCTTCGGGAATGTCGTATTTGAAGGAGGACAGTTTCATGGGCTGTAATTCTTGCGGATGGATCGAGCCATCGGGGGCGCGAAAGTAGGGAATTTATCGGTGAGCATCAACTGCTTGGGCGGCAGGCATGGATTGAATGCGTTCGACCAGGGAGGCCAAATTCATGCAATCTGCTTGATTGAATCTCCCACTGGCTGTACGCCTCAGCCCCACCAAGTGTCCCCCCACACCCAATTCTCGGCCCAAATCCCTGGCCAATGCACGAATGTACGTGCCTTTGGAGCAATCAATTGCAGCGGTTGCATCACAGACCTTGTAACCGTCCACAGTTTTGTGCGAGATGGATTCGATGTCAAATCGTGCGATGGTCAGATTCACTGATTTCAGGTTCAACTCTCCGCCTTTCCGGGCCACGGCATAAGCCTTTTTCCCATCCACTTTTTTGGCCGAAAAAGCTGGGGGCATTTGCGAAATCTGACCCGTCCATTGGTTGGCCGCATTTTGAATGGACTCATGTTGAAGGTTCGAGGCATCTACCCAATTGTCGACGTCCAATTCAGCATCGTCGGAAGGGGTCGTGGCCCCGAGTCGAATCTCCGCCAGGTATGACTTGTCGTCTGCTTGCAGTTCCGCGATTTGTTTGGTCATTTTCCCGGTGCACACGACCAAGACACCAGAAGCGAGCGGATCCAGGGTTCCTGCGTGTCCTACTTTGATTTTTTTGAACCCCAAATGATGCCTCAGGGTGGCCCTGATTTTGTTGACTACATCGAAAGAAGTCCAGTGCAAGGGCTTGTCCACCAGGAGGATTTGGCCCGTCTGGAAATCCACAGGGGAATCAAAGGTCATCACAGGCAAGTCCATGGATGTAAAACTAGAAATCATGGGAATTTCCAGCGCTTGACAACTTCCTTGTAACTTTTTCTTAACTTTACCGTAACATTACAACGAGCAATGCCTCTGACCCCATGATCTTCCGACCCCTGCCCACTGCCTCTGAACTCATTCAATGTCTGGCATTGTGGGTTTTGCTGTTGTGTGGAGCGCACCCCACGCAGGGGCAGATTTACGTGCCGGAAGCACAGGCAGATTCACCGGCCCCGTTTTCATGGTCTGTCGGATGTGATGTGACGGAATTGTTGTCAGGGATGGCGGTCATTTCTTTGGAAAAATCGCTTTTGCCAGAGGTCTCCGTGCGGTTGAGTGCGGGGACTTGGACGGGAGACCTGTTCAAGGCCGGTTTGTTGCCTACGTTGATGGAACTCGATGCCCCTGCTTTGCTCGGGGGTCACCAAGGATCGTTTGGGATTCGAATGTACCCCAGCGTTGAACGCTCTGAATCCGCCCGTTTGATGATTGGGTTTGATGCCACTCAAGTCACTTATGATTTCGAGTTCAATCAGAAATCTGAGCAATGGAAACACCGAGAGGTCAACGTGATTCTCGGGGTGTGGAAACCACTGTCTTCACGCTTGGCCATTTCAGGTCATGTTTCGTTTGGAGAGGATTGGAATCAAGCGTCGATTCGGCGCATGAGTGGGAATTCGGTTGGGACGGATTTTCGTTCATGGACTCAATGGGGGGGACTGGGCTTTCACTGGACTTGGGGCGCGCCGAACCCCTAAAAAGCGATTTTCAGCCGTTTTAAGCCACTTTCTCGGGCTCGACGTAGTCTGGGGCTGCATGAGCGGCCGGACGGCCTGCTATATCCTCCAGAATTCGCAGAGCGACCAGTGGAGCGTCGACTTGATTGATGCTCATCCGCAATCCACCATTGCGCTGGTACATTTGAGCGTCCCGGGCGTGATTCTTGAGGTAATCGAGGATTCGTGGGAAAATCGGGCCTTGGTAAAACGGACTCTCCTGATCATTCACAAACGCCGCAATCATTTTGCCCCCTTTCAAGACAATTTTCTCCATTCCCAAAAACTCTGCCAACCAACGCAAACGGATGGTGTCGATGAGGTCTTCGGTTTCCACAGGCAAGGGACCAAACCGGTCTTCCATCCGAATTTTGAACGCCTCCAAATCAGCTTCTTTGTCCAAATCATCGAGTTCTCGATAGAGCGATATCCGCTCTGGAATGTCGCTCACGTAGTGATCGGGAATCAACAGATTGAAATCGGTTTCCAGGACGGCCTCTTGGACAAACCGGCGATTGGACTTCCGCTCCTCTTCAAAAAGTGCTGAGAATTGCTCGTTTTTCAACTCTTGAACGGCCTCCGACAAGACTTTCTGATACATGTCGAATCCAAGTTCGGAAATGAAACCGGACTGCTCTCCACCCAGTAAGTCCCCAGCGCCACGAATATCGAGGTCACGCATGGCAATTTGGATGCCACTGCCCAAGTCGCTGAATTGCTCAATGGCCTGCAGGCGTTTGCGTGATTCGTCTGGCAAAGCATGCAATGGTGGGGCAAGCAGATAACAAAAAGCTTTTTTGTTCGATCGTCCAACCCGTCCGCGAAGTTGGTGCAAGTCGCTCAGCCCAAAATGGTGAGCATCATTGATGATCATTGTGTTGGCATTCGAGATGTCGATGCCTGATTCGATGATGGTGGTGGCCACCAAGACATCGAACGCCCCTTCAATGAATTTGGCCATGACTTCTTCGAGTTGTTTGCCTTCCATTTGGCCATGGCCAATGCCCACACGTGCATCCGGAACCAAACGCTGAATCATGCCCGCGACTTCTTGGATGTTTTTCACTCGATTGTTCACGAAATAGACTTGCCCACCGCGGCTCAATTCATAACTGACCGCATCCCTGACCACTTCTTCATTGAATGGAGACAGGTTCGTTTCTACGGGTTGCCGATTGGGGGGTGGCGTGGCAATGGTGGACAAGTCACGTGCACCCATCAAGCTGAATTGAAGGGTCCGCGGAATGGGCGTGGCTGTGAGGGTAAGTGTATCTACATTTTCCTTAAGGGTCTTCAATTTGTCCTTCACGGCGACGCCAAACTTCTGTTCTTCATCGATGATCAACAACCCCAAATCTTTGAATTTCACCCTTTTACCTACCAGAGCGTGTGTGCCCACCAAAATATCCACTTGGCCCGCTTCCAGTTTTTGCAGGGTTGTCGTCATGGCTTTTCCAGTCTTGAAGCGATTGATGTAATCGACTTCTACGGGGAATTCTCGCAGACGCCGGGAAAAGCTCCGGTAATGCTGCATGGAGAGGATGGTTGTGGGCACCAATACCGCCACTTGTTTCCCATCTGCAGCGGCTTTGAACGCCGCACGGATGGCCACCTCGGTTTTGCCAAACCCTACGTCTCCGCATACCAAACGATCCATTGGAACCCCTTTCTCCATGTCTCTTTTCACGGCTTCGATGGCTGCATGCTGATCGGGGGTCTCTTCGAACATGAAACTGGCTTCCAACTCATGAAGCAGGTAATTGTCCGGCGAAAAAGCAAAACCAGGTGCCGATTTCCTTTTGGCGTAAAGCTTCAGCAAATCAAAGGCGAGTTCTTTGACGCGCTTTTTGGTTTTGGCCTTGGTGGCTGCCCAAGTCCCAGTCCCTAACTTGCTGATTTTCGGTGTTGTACCTTCCTTTGAGGTGTACTTGCTGATGCGATGTAACGAATGGATGTTGACGTACAACACGTCCCCTCCGCGGTAGGTCAGCCGAATGGCCTCTTGTTCCTTGCCGTTGACCTCGATTTTTTGCAGCCCGCTGAATTCGCCGATGCCATGGTCTACATGAACCACAAAATCACCGGGTTGAAGCGCTAGCAGCTCTTTGAGGGTAAGGGCCTGCTTGTTTTTCCGGTGAGTTTCTTTCAGTCGAAAACGATGGTATCTCTCAAAAAGCTGGTGGTCGGTGTAGACCAGAACCTTCAATCCTTTGTCCACAAAACCTTGGCTCAATTCGATGGGAATGGGCTTGTGCGGCACCTCGATGCCTTTGTCCGCAAAGATGTCGTGAAGGCGTTCGATTTGGGTGGCCTGCCCAGCGACAACAACGTTGACGTATCCGTTTTTGTGATTGGCCTGCAAATTGCTGGAGATCAGGTCGAAATTCTTGTTGAAACTGGGCTGAGGCATCATCTCATACGACAGGGTGATGCGCTCGGGAAAGCTGGTCCCGCCACCAAATTCGATGACGGAAAAGGGCTCCAAAATCGACGCCAATCGGTCAGGCGCCACAAACAACTCCGCTGGTGGTGTGAATTTGATGTGACCTGAACGCCGGTTGTAGGCAGATTCAGCCCGTTCCATGGCTTTTTCCAGGCCCTTTCTGCAGCGTTCGGCATCACCCATCCAAATCACCGTGTCAGTGGGCATAAAACTGAACAGGGGCTCGACATTTTCATGCAGCGTTTTGTCGCCCACATTGGGAACGATTACAGCCCGCATCATCTTGTTGACGCTCAGTTGCGTAGAAGGGTCAAACTTTCGAATGGACTCCACTTCATCCCCAAAAAACTCAATGCGAAAAGGGTGATCGAATGCGAATGAAAATACGTCAACAATCCCTCCGCGAACGGCATAGGTCCCAGGTTCGTAAACGAAATCCACCTTGTGAAATCCGTACTCAATGAAAACCTCATCAATGAAGTCCATGGTGTAGGACTCTCCTGGGGAGATGGTGAAGGTTTGCTCCGAGAGTTCCTGACGGCTGATCACCTGCTCCGCCAGCGCTTCAGGAAAGGTCACGACTACAAGGCCCTTTCGATGCGCATTGATTTCGTTCAGAACTTCCGCACGCTGCGCGATGTTGGCATTTTCGGTGACTTCTTCTTGGTAAGGGACCCGCGCAGAGCGTGGGAAGAACAAAATGGGCAGTCGCCCGCCCACCAGTTGCTCCAAATCATTGAGAAAATACGCGGCTGTCTCCTTGTCATCGAGGACGAACAAATGGCTTTTTGGGTGTGAATTCGAAGCCTCCTTAGATTCGTCAAAGTCTCGCATCATCAAGCCAGCGGCGACGATGGCTGTGGCTGACCCAACGATGCCTTTGAGCTCGATTTTCGCAGCGGTTTCTTGTTCCAGTGATTGGGTCAAGGAGTGACTTCTCGGGTCGTTTTGGTATAGCGCTAAGAGGTCTGCTGGCCGCATGGTGGCGCAAATTTACGCCAGCCCTTCTTCCGCTGCATGCCAACACGAACGGAAACCATGAATCAGGTGCTTGCTGCCGACATAAAAGGGAATGCGCTGGTGCAATTTGGCCGGATCAATGTCCAAAACCCGCCCGGTATCGCACTCAGCCATTCCACCAGCCTGTTCTGCGATAAAGGCCAATGGAGAGCATTCGTAAAGCAGGCGCAATTTGCCCTCAGGGTGGGTTTTTGTGGAGGGATAGAGGTAAATGCCGCCCTTAATCAAGTTCCGGTGAAAGTCCGACACCAATGAGCCGATGTAGCGCGCGGAAAAACCAGCTTCGGAGGCTTCTCGGCACCCGGAAATGAAGGATTGGGTGGCGGGATTGGCCTTCGCCAATAGGGCATCATTGATCGAATAAATGTACCCTTGATCTGGGAAGCACATGCCAGGGTGTGAAAGAAAAAACTCCCCAACCGCCGGGTCCAATGTGAAACCGTTGACTCCGGACCCCGTGGTGTAAACCAGCATGGTGCTTGAACCGTAGAGGACATAACCTGCAACCACTTGATTTTCACCTGATTGTAGGAAGTCTATGTCGCCCAAAGGTTCGCCCAACGGAGTGATGCGACGCATGATGCTGAAGATGGTGCCAATGGAAACATTGACATCGATGTTTGAGCTGCCGTCCAAAGGGTCAATCAAGACAATGTATTTGCCAGATCGGCCTTGGTCTCCACACAAAACGAATTCATCGCGTTCTTCGGACCCGATGCCCGCTACGGATTTGCCAGCTGTAAGTACCCGCATGAACGTGCGATCGGCCAACACGTCCAACTTCTGCTGGGTTTCATCATGTGCATTGGTTTGCCCTGCTTCGCCCAAAATCCCAGCCAAACCGGCACGATTGACTTGATGATTGACAATTTTGGCCGCGATGGCGATGTCTGTTAACAGCCGTGTCAGTTGACCGGACACAAACGGAAATTCCGCTTGGGCGTCCATGATGAATTCCTGCAACGTGATGGTCTTGTTCATTTCAAAACCTTTTTCTCAAATCTACGTGGTTTGCAACCGATGGACGAAGATTTGGCCTGTGAATTCCGGAATTTTTATGTTCAGCGCAACTTCTGATGGGTCTTGGAGGTTGTTTGGATATGATCAATCCAATTCGGGTGATGTCCATCGCGTGGGTCGGGCTTTTTGGGTTTCAGTTCACGTCAATGGCTTGGACTCAAGTCGCATTGCACGGTATTCAACAGGGCAACAACCAAGAGCTGATCTTGTCTTCTTACGAAGTTGTTGATGGCGTGTTTTATGATGAGGATACGTTGGATTTTGTGAGTGCTTACCTGGTAGGAGGCACGGCATTCGACCAAATACAAGGCACATATTACCTCACGGGGTTGACCTCGTTATCCAGTGGCCAAATGTCTCTCTGGGGGATGGATGTAGCTGCAGATGAAGTGATTTCAGAAACGGCTGTAGATGTTGTTGTGGGTGGCATTCAGCATGACATGAATACAGACCGCATGATGGCCATGGGGTCTGCCATTGTGGACAGCACCCTGATGTCTGCTGGTGGCGTGGATTGGTGGATGTACGAATATGCCACGCGGTTGATGGAATTGGATCCTTCGACGGGCAACGTCGATGAGGTGGCGACATACCCCGAAATCACGGGATACGTGCTGGGGTGTATTGCGTTAAATTCAGACAATGGGCATGTTTATGTCATCGGTGTGGATGACAATTACGAACAACGTGTGTATACCCTGGATTCCTTTACAGGAGAGGTAGTCTCCGACCCCATTGTGCAAACCAATCCCAACTGGGGATTGAATGAGTTGGTGTATTCTATGGATTCAGGCAAGTTGTATGCCCTGCATCGAGAGTATGGTGACCTCGGTGAAGGGGCGATTCATGTCGCCGCCATCAATCCCACGACTGGGGCGGTTGCGAACTTGATGGAACTCCCACAGGTGGTGGCAATCTCTCCAGATGCCTCTGAATTTGCTCAAACCGAAGGGTTATACATTATAATGTACTACGATGTCAATTTCAATCAGCATCTTCTGGCCGTGAATCCTGAATCATTGACTGTGGTGGCAGATCACCCTCTGACGGCTTCATTCACGGAGATGCATGTTGACAACGGTGCTTTTGCGGCAGCGGCCTATGGCTCCAGCAGCCTCGGAGATGTGATGGGTTTGCGAACAGCTTCTTCTCAAATGGAATTTGTCCCCAACCCCAGTCAACAACGTACAGAACTTCGGATGGTCGGATCGGCAGCTCAGTGGCCTGGGTTTTTGACGGTCTGGAATGAACAGGGACAGACCGTTTTCAAATCGGTGACATCTGAAACGCCTCCGCAGCATTTGAACACTTCGGGCTGGCTGCCAGGAGTGTATGGGGTCAGCTGGACGAAGTCAGAAGGTCGTGGGTTGATTTCGGGTCAGCTTTTGGTCGTTCCTTGATGGGGCAATTTTCGAGCCAAATCTTGGAAGTCCTCCACGCTGAGGGTTTCAGCGCGAAGAGAGAGCACAGCATCTTCGACTTTTGATAGATTGTATCCACCAGATCGCAGTGCATTTCTCAATGTTTTGCGTCGTTGATTGAAGGCAGTTTTGACCACTCGCCTCAAATGCTCGGCAGTGGGTTTGGAGGGAATTTCATCAGGTGTTTTCCGCTTGCAATGAATGACACCACTTTTGACTTTGGGTGGTGGATGAAAGGCATTCTCGTCCACTGTGAATTCATAGCGACAATGGAAATGGGCTTGCATCAAAACACTGAGGATGCCATAAGTCTTGTTTCCTGGAGGTGCACAGATGCGTTCAGCAACCTCTTTCTGGAACATGCCAGTCAATTCGGAAATCCGGTCGCCGAGTTCGAATGCTCGGAAAAGGATTTGGGAACTGATGTTATAGGGAAAATTACCGACGATTGCAAAGGGCCTTCCGTTCGCAATGATGTCCCACTGACTTGAGGACCATTTCAAAATGTCTCCATGATGAATTCGAACATGGGCCTCGTGGGCCCAATTTTGGTTTTGTAGATGTTGTATGCTTTCGATATCGACATCGACAACTTCAATGGATGTTCTTCCCAACGCAATCAAGGGTTGAGTGAGAGCGCCAGTGCCGGGTCCAATTTCAAGCACTGGATGATCCAAGGGCGCAGTGATGCATTCAGCTATCCGCAGGGCAATGGAAGGATCGTGTAAAAAATGTTGCCCCAGATGTTTTTTGGGTTTGACTGGCCCCGTTGGATTTTTCATGTGTCAAAGTTCGCGCAACGGGGCGCTGCCTTCTTCAATGATTTTGAGAACTGTGCGAAAGACTCCGGTGGTCTGTCCGAATCGTTTTTGGTAATCTGATTGCAGCGCAGGTGCAAAATCTGATTTGTATCGCTCGAAATGGGCTTCGGAAGGGGCCACATATTGGACAGCGAAAGTCATTTCTGCGTCATGCATGGGTGGAATCAAGCAAATTCTGTATTGAATGAAGCACCCAGAAGACATGATTTCCGGGATGTGTTTTGTTCGCATATAATCCTGCCATTCCATGGATTGTTGCGGCAAAACGGCGATTGAAAGGTTATAAAGTACCATCTTTGACCGATGCTTAATTTAAATTTGTCGCGGCTGTTTGGTTGTTTGTCGAGAATTTTCTCGTATATTCGAGTTCTGAAATCTTAACCAAGATAAAAGTGATGCGTACACTTTTCCTCTCCCTGCTCTGTTTATTCGGAGCCTTAACGATCCTGCAAGCGCAGGATACGAGCTACGGCATCGCCTACCAGGCGGTGGCCCGTGATGCTGACGGCGATCCACTGGCGGACGCCGAACTTGATGTGCGAGTGACCCTCCGCGATGCGGATGGCAACTCGTTATGGCAAGAAGAGCATGCCAGCGTGTTAACCACCCAGTTCGGGAACATGGCCCTTACCATTGGTAATGGCATGGCTGCTTCGGGCTCGAGTGACCTCGGCGACATAGATTGGTCGGCTTCAGGGTTGCACTTCGAGATTGAAGTGGATGCCGGTGCCGGATATGCGTCTTTTGGTGACGTTGATGTCCAGGCGGTTCCTGTCGCAATTTATGCGGCCAGCGGTTGGGAAGGTGATGTCCAAGCTCTATATGATGCTCTGGATGATCACGAGGGTAACTTCAATGCCTTTGTTACGGCAACGAACGGAACCCTCGCGACCTTGTCCGACGGTGTGGCGGCTAATGAAGCGGCGATTGCTGACGAAACACAAGCGCGTGCTGATCAGGACGCGATCTTGTTGGGTCTGATTGAGTCGAATGACGACGAAATCGCAATTCTGCAATCGAATGTAGCGGACAACACCGCTGATTTGGGAGATATTTTGAACGTTTTGACCTTCGGGGAAAATACAGTTACCCTCGCTGATGGCGACACCTTAATGGTGCACGGTACTCTGGACTTGATGGGTGGTTCATTCTCTGCCGGAACAGGTTTCTTCAACTACTTGGGAGCGTCCAACGCTGACTTTGAAGAAATGTCTGCAGAATCAGGTTTGTTTGAGGATTTGACTTTCTTCGACGGACGTGGATTTGGACCGACCAGCAACTTGCAACTCGACGGTACATTAAATGTAGACGGGGATGCTACCTTCAATGCATCTGTTTCAGGAACAGATGGTGAATTGGCTTCCGAGAACTATGTAGATGCTGCTGACGCTGCTGAGGCTGCGGCTCGCATTGCTGCTGACAACGCCATTCAAGATGACGTTGACCAGAACGAAGCTGACAGTGATGCTGCTGACGCTGCTGAGACTGCGGCTCGCATTGCTGCTG
>JBMYZL010000029.1:0-19274 GCA_049610385.1 Flavobacteriales bacterium | reverse complement strand
ACAACAGCCATCAACGCACAGAGCCACTTCTTCTACAACCAAGGCTACATCATCCACGCAGCGGATCAGTACGATGCGAGCTTCGTCAAGCTTCGTGAGATGCGTTTGGATTACAACCTGCCTGCCGATCTCACAGGTGACTTGCCCTTTTCAAACATCAGCATCGGCATTTATGGCCGCAACTTGGCCATTCTACACAAGAATGTTCCACACATCGATCCGGAAGTGGCAACGTCTGCCTCCAACGTTCAAGGTTTCGAAGGTGGACAGCTTCCCGCGGAGCGAACGATTGGTTTCAACTTGAAGTTTAGCCTCTAACTTGATCAAAGCACAGATTATGAACAAGAACATTTGGATTTTGATGGGCTTGATTGGGGCCATCGCTTTCTCAGGATGCCAAAAGGAT
Organism: Flavobacteriales bacterium; assembly: GCA_049610385.1. GTDB lineage: Bacteria > Bacteroidota > Bacteroidia > Flavobacteriales_D > Sanyastnellaceae > JBMYZL01. The sequence goes on along the minus strand of JBMYZL010000029.1, from coordinate 18,868 downwards.
TTTGAGGAAATCAATACCAATCCCAATGAACCGACGTCTGTTTCGACAGGATTCCTGTTGACATCAGCGCAAAAGCGGATCATGGATGAGACATATGATTCTTTTTGGGGCTCACGCAGAGGCATGCAGTTGTCACAGTACTGGTCTTCAAATCAGTACTCCAATGAGAGCCGTTACCAGTTCAGAACTGAAGTGACCAACGGCTCTTGGCGCGACTATTACGCTGGACCGCTTCAGGATTTGGAGACCATCATCAACCTGAACACAAACAGTCCAGATGACGTGTCAGGATTTGGGTCCAACGCGAATCAAATTGCGGTGGCCACCTTGTTGCAGTCATGGGTGTTCCAGCACTTGACCGATGCATTTGGAGCCATTCCGATGTCGGAAGCGCTTCAGCGTGCAGAAAACGCAAACACACCGGCTTATGATTCTCAGGAGCAAGTCTACAGTGCTTTGATTTCGAATATCAACAGTGCATTGGACATGATCGATCCTTCAGGAACACCGCTTCAGGGAGATGCGATTTATGGAGGCGACATGGCCATGTGGACCAAATTTGGCAATTCGTTGAAACTTCGTGTGGGCATCCGAATGGCTGATGTCAACCCATCAGCGGCTCAAGCGGCCGTAGAATCTGCCATTTCGGGTGGACCAGACGCGATCATTGCCTACAATGAGGACAACGCCTTGTTTTCTTATTTGACGGCGGCGCCCAATAACAACCCCATCAATGAGGATGCGAAGACCCGCAATGACTTTGCAGCATCCAATGTCATGGTGGATTATCTCGCAGGCTTGAACGACCCCCGTTTGGGCGTTTATTTCTCTCCACGTGAAGAGGATGGCACGTTTGTGGGCGAAGTTTATGGCATGTCGGAGGAGAGTGCAGCTCTGACCCCGAATACAGCAGTGTCTCAGCGAGGCGCAGCAGTTTTGGCGGCGGACATGCCTGGTATTTTCATCGATGCAGCTTCCACCCACTTTATCTTGGCTGAGTCAGCTGAGCGGGGATGGGGCGCATTGTTGACTGCCGAAGAGCATTACAATGCGGCCATTGCGTTGAGCATGAATTTCTGGGGCATCACCGATGAAGCGGCCATTTTGGATTACTTGGGCCAAGCGGATGTGGCATACTCGACTGCAGCAGGCGCATGGAATGAAAAAATCGGCGCTCAGAAGTGGATTGCCTTGTACATGCAAGGACATGAATCTTGGGCTGAGTATCGCCGTTTGGACTTTGGTGTTTTACAACCATGTGAAGCGGGTGCTTTGGCGGGAGACGGCAGCGTTCCTTCTCGTTTCCAATATCCACTGGATGAGCAAACCCTCAACAATGCCGCTTGGACAGCTGGTGTGGCGTTAAACGGTGGAGACGATGAATTGACCACTAAGCTTTGGTGGGATGTGAACTGATGTTTTGCATTGTGTGACAAAAGAAAGCCCCAGGACATCCTGGGGCTTTTTTGTTTTTTGCCCTTGCCAGGTTGGGCCAACCCGTGAATCAAAAGGCGTACCCAAGTTGAAAGGCACCGTATCGCAAATCCTGAAGCGGACTTCCTCCTGAAGGTGTTGCTGGGGCTGCTTGCAAGAATTGGCTGAGGCCAAAAGAAATCATTGAATAGCGAACATTGATGCTGGCGCCGAAAGTGACAGGGATGGACATATCTGCGCCAGGATTAAGGGAAAATAGTGGAGCTTCCAAATCCAATGTCATTTCTTCATGCCAAGAGGCGATTCGATTCTGGGCTCTTGGGGCTACAAGTCCGCAAACCCCCACTTGTACCCAATCCCCCAAGTTTTTGGTCAGCCCCACCTCGATATGTCCGTACCGAGGCGCTTTGGCCACTTGGATAACCTCCGGGATGTAGTAGTTGTAAATCTGGCGGAGGTGTAGGAAATCTTCAACCAACGGCTGAGCCAGAATCCGGGAACTGTTGACTGAAACCGTTTGTCCAGACGCTGTGGTTCCTGAGGCTTGCCACTGCAGTGGCATGCGGTGCCAACCGATGCTGATTCCAAACGGAATCCAATCTTCTGCCTGATAAATGAAGCGCCAGCCACGATGCGGGCCAGCATAATTTTCATTGTTGTTCATGTAGAACAAACTGTTGCTTTCCATTTGGTTCATCCGGAATTGGACTTCGCTGTCGACAACATCAGGAAGCACCATTTCGTGCCATTCACGGGCAAAGGATTGCAATTCATTGTATTCGAACAACTGATGCTGTCCGACGCTGGAGACAAAACTCAATTGAAAGGGTTGCCATGTTGCCGGTGCTGCATTGAAATCAAACCAATCCGTCCATTTTCCGCTGTCGGTTTTGCCATCGTTCAGATCCATGTTATCCAAATCGAAGGTTTGGGCTGGAACGGTTGCAGAAAGGCCTAAAACCGCCCATATTGAAACGAAAAAACACTTCTGGACATGCATCACCACTGGACTCATTGGAATTCAAATTTGCCCCCGTATCCGGCCACAGCACAAGTGGTCCTTCGAAAGAAGAATGCGCGTTGAACCTTGACCATGTATTTGGGGTTGACCAAAACGTCAAAATCGGTGCCATCCAATGCCTTGTAAACGGCTGCACGTTTTTCTCGTGTTGCCGCACCTGGACCAAATGGCATGCCCGGATAATCGGCGTAACGATTGTCACCGAGTCGAATCAGACCAAGGATGACTGTGGTCTTCGACATTCCCTGCAACGATCGGGTGGTGTCGACTTGAACGTCAACTTGAACAGGAGCAATGTCCAAAATCACCTCGCCTTCGACCAGTTTGGTGCTTTGTTCCAAACTCATGCATCCTGGAAGGAAGAGGATGAGGCTGGCCCATGCCAGCGTGAAAAGCAATCTTTTCATGGGTAAAGAATCATTTTGAGGCCGCCAGTGGAAGTAGCAAAGGTCTGCTGGGGGTGGCATCGTTTTCAAAAGGCGCAGTTTGCAAATTCAATCCGTAAAAACCATCTTGAACGTGTTCAGGGACATAAACAAACTCAGTGATTGTGGCTTCTTTGCGTGGAGCATGCGGAATCCCCCAGAAGATGTGGTGGGCAGCCAAGCTCCCCCCATCCATTTCGCGATCTACGCTCGGCAAATCAATCAGGAGGTGCATGACATCACGGGCAACCAGCCATTTAGCCGCTTCTCGAGTCAAGTAGGGTGGGTTGGTGTTCGACCAAGACCTCGTTCGTTTGTCCAATTCATTGGGCAAAGTTCGAATGACCAAGGCTTCGGGTGGAGATGGTGAAGCTCGTTCCAATGCTGGGGCATCGATGACTTGATCGCCATTTTCCAATGCGACAGGTGCAATGGTGATGACTTCACATTCCATCAACCACGGGATGTGGATTTGGTTAATGGAGTGAACACAGTCTGTGATGTGGCCGCGGCATTCGGTGTGGGTTCCATGACCGTGTGGATTGAAGTAAATGTCTCGAAAATTCACAGCACCACCTTCTTGAACTGAACCCACGAAACCGTTGGCGCGAACGGGCTCCATGCGGATGGGTTCCACATACCAAGCAGAGGTTTTGCCTTCACCTGCAGCCAATGGAATGCTGATGTCAATGGGCGTTGCTTCCAAATCGCAAGGGAGGGAGGCCTTCATGTTTTCTGGTGGCTTGGGGGGCTATGTACATGTAAAGAAGAGCATGAGTGAACCGAAAACGGCCGCAATACCCATAAGGTTGCGGCCGTTTCCCGAGCGACATGAGTCGCTTTTCATGCTTTGAGAGAATCAGTCAAACAAAAAGCCTACACGCAAGGAGGCTTGGAACATATTGCCCAATTCAAAAGATGACAAGTAACCGTAATCCAATGGATCGGCACTGACCAAACCAACAATGGAAACAGGAGCATCCGAGTCTTGCGCTTGTCCAGTACTCAAATTGTATGCAACCAAATCGCTGATTTCATATTCGTAATTGGTCACGTTCGTCGAAGACAAGCCCAGACCCGCTTCGAAGCCCAAATACATGGCGTCGGTGAAGTAAAAGTCTGCACCTGTAACGAAGTTCAATCCGAACGCGTTGGCACCTTGTGAGTACTTCACGGACCAAGTCACGTTTTTCTCCAATTGGCCGATGTTGTCGATGTCATTGGGTCCCCAAGACTCAACTTCATACGTGTTGTTTGTGCGGAGATAGAAAGCCTCTACACCAAAGTAAGGAGAGACCCGATCTGTGCCGTCAAAGTGAAACTCATAGCCAGGTGCAATTCCGATGGTGCTGGCGCCCACCATGTCATGCAACTGGGGGCTCACGGGATCTTCTCCGGAGAAATCACCTTCTTGGTAGGTCACGTAAGTGTCCATTGAAGAGTTCAAAATCACAGACAAGCGGAATGCGCGGTTGTCCTCGACGAAGTTTCTGTATTTGATGGTGGTTCCGTCGATGACGTTCGAACCGAAGGGCGTGAAGCTGACCTCGATGTTGTGCTCGTCACCCATTTGCTTTTGTGCTTGAGCACCGAATGAGATTAACGCAGTCAGCGCCAATGCGAACATGATTTTTTTCATGACTGTAAGTTGTGGTTTCTAATATCCGAGCCGCAATTACGGGAAAAATTGCCGACCCTGATGCTCTGAAGAGGGAATTTCTCTGATTTGATGCGGATTTCGGGAATCAAACGCATCGAAGTCAACACAAAAGGGGTCATTCGACAGTGACACTTTTGGCCAGATTTCTGGGTTGATCCACGTTGCAACCTCGCATGACGGCGATGTGATAGCTCAACAGTTGAAGAGGAATGACCGTGAGCAGTGGCGTTAGTAAATCGTCACACTTGGGCACCTCGATGGTGTACTCGGCCATTTGTCCCACCTCTTGGTCTCCAGCCGTGACAATCGCAACCAAACGACCGCCTCGGGCCTTGACTTCTTGGATATTGGACATCACCTTTTCGTATACCTCATCTTTTGTGGCAATGAAAAAGACGGGCATATCATCGTCAATCAAGGCAATGGGTCCATGTTTCATTTCAGCTGCCGGGTAGCCTTCGGCATGGATGTAGCTGATTTCTTTCAATTTCAAAGCACCTTCGAGGGCAATCGGGAAATTGTAGCCTCGTCCGAGGAAAAGAGCGTTTTCGACATCCTTGAAGTCTCGGGCAATGGCTTCAATCAAATCCCCTTGTTGAAGCAAGCGCTCTACTTTGTCTGAAATGGACCCCAAATCCGCGAGGAGTCGGTGATACCTGTTGGTAGACAGTGAATTTTTTCTGCGGCCGATGTGCAACGCCATCAACGTAAGCACAGTGACTTGTGCTGTGAATGCTTTCGTAGATGCCACCCCAATTTCAGGACCGGCATGCGTGTATGCTCCGCTGTGGGTTTCTCTGGAAATGCTGGATCCGACAACATTGCAAACCCCGAAGACATGGGCACCTTGGTCTTTGGACATGCGAATGGCGGCCAAGGTATCAGCAGTTTCACCACTTTGAGAAATGGCAATGACGACATCGGTGGGGTTGATGATGGGATTGCGATACCGAAACTCTGAGGCATATTCCACTTCAACCGGAACGCGAGCACAGGTTTCGATGAGGTATTCTGCCAGAAGACCTGCGTGCCAGCTGGTGCCACAGGCGATGATCAGGATGCGTTGTGCTTGATTCCAACGATCCCAATGATCGTCGATGCCCGCCATCTTGATTTCTCCTCGCTGCAAACTCATGCGTCCGCGAATAGAATCCATGATGGAACGCGGTTGTTCGTAAATCTCTTTCAGCATGAAATGCTCATAACCGCTTTTTTCAAGCGCTTCCAATTGCATTTCTAGGGCATGGATTTCCGGCGTTACCTCATGGTTTTGAATGGTGCGAATCAAGAGGCCTTGGTCCCTGCCGATTCGAGCAATTTCTTCGTCTTCGAGGTAGATGACATTTTGCGTATGCTCGACGATGGGCGTGGCATCCGATGCAATGAAATATTCCGAGTCAGCACCTACGCCAATCACAAGCGGACTCGATTTCCGCGCACAAACGAGCTCGTCAGGGTAATCCTCATCCATCACAACAATGGAATAGGCACCTTCCACCTGGGCCAGGGCCAACCGAACACTGTCGAACAAGTTTCGTTCCGTAGTCTGCTGAATCTCTTGGATGAGATGTGCCAGTACTTCGGTGTCCGTGTCGCTTTCAAAGATGTGCCCCCGCTGGGCCAATCCCTCCTTTAGCGTGTGGTAATTTTCTATGATTCCGTTGTGAATCAGGGTCAATTTTCCATTGCGCGCGTGGTGGGGATGGGCATTGACATCATTTGGGGGTCCGTGTGTGGCCCAGCGTGTGTGTCCGATGCCCATTGTGCCCAAAGGCGTCACCGAACCTACATGTTGCAACAGGTCAGAGACCTTGCCTTTCTTTTTTTGAATTTCAATGCCATTTTCCACATTGTAAATGGCTACACCTGCACTGTCGTATCCTCGATATTCAAGGCGTTGCAGGCCTTTGATCAAAATCGGAAAGGCATCTTGGCCTCCGATATACGCGACAATTCCACACATGGTTGACGAAATTAAATCTTTTTTTAATGACTGAATGTCAATACAACCCGAGCATGTTGGGGAACTGCTGAGGTGTCTCCCTCCACCGGCTGTGTGCCTGTGAGGTGAACGCCTTGAAAGGAAATTCCAGCTCGGCTCGAAACAATGAACAACTCATCGGAATCCAAAAGGCCATTGAGGTGCTGCTGGAAAGTGGAAGTCAAAGTAAATCGAAAGGCCTGGTTGGACGCGTCATAGGCGCCATTGATGTTCACGGCTCCAGACGTTTGGTCTGGTGAGGAAACATATTGCCCTTCTGCGTTTTGGGTCAAAATGAACAACTCTGATGGTTTTGTGAATCGACCGAAATGGGGGTCTTCTTTCACAGGTAACCACAATTCAGCTTTGTTGATGACTGTTTCAGGATCCGCTTTCAAAAAATCAAGATTAGGCAAGGTGAATTTCACTTTGACGCCGCCAGCAGAAAACACATGCAGTCCAGAATTACCTGGAATCTGTTCCGTCATGGGGTCATTCAGGGGTTCCAATTCTCCTTCCCAGACGTGGTCAAATGTGTTCAGTCTTGCGGACAGGGCATTCACAGAAAATGCATATTCCAGTGTGTCGGTGTCATTGTGGTAAAACATGCGCATGCCACTCACACCATTTGCGATGTCAACGCCGGCAGCAGAAGATTCGTTTTGACCACCGGAGGTTTTGATGAAAAGACCGGGTAAATGGGACATCCACGCATCGTTGGATGCATAAATTTCGGGCTCTAAATCCAAGAGGCTTTGACCAAATTCATCTGTCAGATAGATGCGAATCTGTGGTGCGAGCGTGTCATCGCCGATGTATATCGGCTGAACAGGGTCCACGTGCACCGGTTGGAATGCGGGATCTACAAGGTTCTCTGGAAGGAAAGCGGGCACTCGATTGGAGAAATAGGCACTGTCATATGACAAGGAATCCAACAAAGGATAGACCTCAAAGTTGGCAGTACCCCGACGGCCATAAGCATCGCCAGTGTAGATGAATTGCAAGAACAAACTGTCGATGATGGGGTTGGAGCCGAAGTCGATGTCTGGAGCGCTCAAACGCAATTGGGTGGCGAGCCCTCCTCGGTGCCAACCGAATCCAGGGAAGTAGGCCTGACCAAGCACAGCCGTGCTGAGCTTATCGGTTTCCAAGCTGTCTTCGCGTAGGGTGACCATTTCGAGGGACAGGGTGTCCACAGTGGTCAGTCCCAGTAGATCTTGGTCCTCTTGAAGAGATGTACCAATTTCAGTAACTGGACGCTTGCAACTAGCGAGGATGGCGAGCCCTCCGATACATGCCATGACTGCCGGGGAGATGCCGGCGCTGAACTTCCTCCGCATGCTGCGAAGTTCGTTATTCCGCGACAGCCTCAGCCTTTCCCTCGAGAATAGAATCGTAAAAATTGTTGATATCGCCTACGTAACCCTCTTCACCGTGGTATGGCAGGACAGGTACATCAACTTGGGAGATGGCATTTGAAAGAGCTTCATCAAGGTTTTCTGAACCGACAACCAAACCGTCTGAATGCTCCAGAGCCAGTTGGTTCAAGGCTTGGAATGAAGGCTTTTCCAAAGTCGCCACAGACTCTGGGGTGATCCCATCTTGCACCACTTTTTCAGCCATTCGTCCATCCAATTCTCCATCGAAACCCTCGTCATAAAGACTGCAGACTACTTTGCTGTTTTCAAAGTAAGGGTCCTTGCTGTAGACCTGCTTCAAATAAACGGGCAACAGGTGAGTCATCCAGCCACTGCAGTGGATGATGTCTGGTGCCCAACCCAATTTTTTGACGGTTTCCAAAACCCCACGAACGAAGAATATTGCACGCTCGTCATTGTCTGCGAAGAATGTGCCATTTCCATCTTCAAGGACCGCTTTGCGTTTGAAGTACTCGTCGTTGTCGATGAAGTAGACTTGCATTCGCGCTGTTGGAATGGAAGCCACCTTGATAATTAGCGGGTGGTCCGTGTCATCGACGACCAAGTTCATGCCAGACAAACGAATCACTTCGTGCAACTGGTGACGGCGTTCATTGATTTTCCCGAAACGTGGTGTGAAAACGCGGATTTCTCGTCCTTTTTCGTGAACCCCCTGAGGCAGATTTCTGCTGACGGAACTCATTTGAGTCGATGGCAGGAAGGGAACGATATGTTGGGAGACGTAGAGGATCCTTGCTTTGCTCATCTGAATTCGGTTCGAAATGGACGAATATTCCACAAATATACGCACTTTTGCCCTATAAAATCAAGTTTTTACCCCACCAAAACGGCGGTAAACACCTCTATTTCATGGAAAAAATTCACCTGATTCGAGATTGGGAGATTCGAAAGAATTTGTGGCGCGATGCGGGTGTTCAATGGAACTTTGTTCCCACGATGGGAGCATTGCATGAGGGCCACGCCAGCTTGATTCAGATGGCGGCAGAAATGAACGGCCACGTCGTGGTGAGCATTTTTGTCAACCCCACCCAATTCAATGACCCAGCGGACTTTGAGAACTATCCTGCATCATTCGAGTTGGATTGTGAATTGGCTGCCGAGGCTGGGGCAGACGTCATTTTGGCGCCTTCGGCGCACGAAATCTACAGAGGTCATGTACATGCAGAGCCGGTTGATTTTGGCGTGTTGACATCGACATTCGAGGCTGCGCATCGCCCAGGTCATTTTGATGGCGTCGTGGCCATTGTGGACAGGTTGTTTCAGGTGGTGGAACCCAGGCGGGCTGTGTTTGGCGAAAAGGACTTGCAACAAGTCGCTGTGGTGAAGGCCATGGCGAATCTGCGACACCCCGAAGTGGAAGTGGTCATGGCGCCTTTGATCCGGGACACAGATGGATTGGCATTGAGCTCACGGAATGTCCGGTTGTCAGGACAAGCACGTCAAACCGCCTTGGCCTTGTCACAAAGTTTGACACGAGTTCAAGAATCTTTCAAGGCGGGCATCCGATTGGTAGCTGCCTTGGAGGATGCACGCCGGTGGTTGCGTGTACAGGAGGGGTTGAATTTGGCATACCTCGATGTGGTGCACACAGACTCTTTTGAATCTCAACCCGATCCCGCCCATCATCCCTGCCATGTCATCTGTGCCGCGGAAGTGGAAGGGGTGAGACTCATCGACAACATTGTCCTCAGCAAGCGTCCTGAGCCCGCAATTGTGCCCTAAATTCGCTGAAAACTTTGGAAGCATGGGAGCTATCGGTCCAGGTCAAATCATTCTGATTGCGTTGGTGGTGTTGCTGTTGTTCGGTGGTCGCAAAATCCCTGAATTGATGCGGGGTTTAGGCAAAGGGGTTAAAGAGTTCAAGGACGCAACCAGCAGTGACGACGATCGTTCGCAGGACGAGAAGAACGGTTGACTTGAAGCCCACAAAAAAGGAAAGGCCTTGGGCATGGATCCTGGCATTGATTGGGGTTCATGGAATGGTGCCAATTGTGGGTCAAAGTGACAGCGCGCGTTTTGACCTTGCCCTGGTGTCATCAGATTGGGAGCAAGTTTGGCTGAATTGGTGTGAGGAGGCCAATTGTTTGAGTACCGACACCACCCTTTTGAACATCCGGGAATTCGCGACGGGTGAGGCTCCACCCTTGGATACCACAGAAATTGTTCGTCGCATGTCCTTGCTCGATGCGGAATCACCTATGGATTTGGCATGGAACCCCATTGTGCATCCTCGCATCGCATTTTACAGCAAACATCGACGTCGGCACTTGGGCAAAATGTTGGGTCGGGCCCCACATTTTTTCCCTGTCTTTGAGGCGGCTTTGGATCGGCACGATATGCCTTTGGAGTTGAAATATTTGCCCATCGTTGAGAGTGGTTTGAATCCCGCCGCGCGGTCGCCCATGGGGGCGCGTGGACTCTGGCAGTTCATGTACTACACAGCGAAGGCGAACGGCCTGCGGATTGACTCATACATCGACGAGAGACGGGATCCAGAGCGCAGCTCAGAGGCGGCGTGCCGGTTCCTTCAAACACTGTACAATACATATGGGGATTGGGCGCTGGCCTTGGCGGCCTACAATGCAGGTCCTGGCAATGTCAACAAGGCCATTCGCCGAAGTGGTGGAAACCGGAATTATTGGGAAATCCGCCATTTTTTGCCGCGTGAAACCCGCAATTATGTTCCGGCGTTTCTCGCCGTGGTCTATTTGATGTCGTTTCCGGAGGAACACAACATTTACCCCATTGAACCCCTTCCACCGGCCATGATGATGGACACTTTAGGGGTTCGTGCAGTGATGCGCTTTGATCAGATTTCGGCGGCAACGGGCATTCCAGAATCGGAGATTTCCCTGTTCAACCCCATGTACCGACTCAGCATATTGCCTGGCCAGCCCGAGGTTTGGCCTTTGCGATTGCCTCAAGACCAAATCCTGCGTGTACTCACTTTGCAAGATTCAATTTTGTCTCATGAACCGGAGAAGACTCCCGACATTGTCTTTGTGCCGGAACCGGTGGTTTATCGCGTCAAGAGTGGCGATGTTCTCGGAATTATTGCTCGCCGTTATGGTGTGACAGTGAGTCAATTGAGAGAATGGAACGATCTTCGCGGAACGATGATTCGTGCCGGCCAAAAACTATATATACATGCGGATCCCAGCAAGCTCTAAACCGATTCCTTTTGGCATTTTCTTCTTGTGGGCATGTGTCGGATTCATCCTGCTGTCCATGGTGATCACAAGTTGTGGGAGCCAAGAAGGTGCACGTGCAGCCCTGCCGGGCAGGGTGGGTGCAAGTGGCGAGATTGTGATCGTCTGTGATTTCGACACGTGGAATGGTCCCGTGGGAGACACCCTACAAGCCATTTTTGGGGTGTCCATGCCTGTTCTGCCGCAATTCGAACCCTTGTTCGATTTGATCCATTTGCCCACCGAAGAGTTTGACCGGTTTTGGAAACCACATCGCAACGTTGTGGTGATTGATTTGGCCGACCGCGTGGACACGCAGGAACCTTCCGTGAAGTTTTACCGCAATCGGTTTTCGTCAGGCCAAATTTTTGTAGAAGCGAAAGCCAGGTCGGCACAAGCGCTTGCCCTGGCTTTGGATGGCCGGCGCGCCGAAATGGCATCGTTGTTTCATGCAGAAGAGGTCAGTCGTTTTGGGGATTTGGTTGCACTCGATGACAATGAAGTGATTGCGCGGGATTTGGTCGAGCGACATGGGGTTCAATTGGTGGTGCCACGTGATGCCCGCATCGTCAAAGAAACCGAGGAGTTCATTTGGATGGATCGCCAATTGACCCGCATGAAAGGGGGAGACAACCACGATGTTCAGCAAGGCTTTGTGATTTATTTTGAGCCGTATGTAAGCGACACCTTGTTTTCGATGTCCTCGCGGATTTCGGCCCGGAATCGGTTCATGCGGAAATACGTGCCTGGCCCCACAGATGGCAGCTACATGACTTCCGAATTGCGATTCTTCCCCAGTTATGAAGAAGTGCTTCATCAAGGTGCTTTTGCCAGCGAACTGCGCGGCCTTTGGAAAATCGAAAACAACTTCATGGGCGGCCCCTATGTGAGTCTTACTGTGCATGACGCGGATCGTGGCCGTTTGGTCACGGTGGAGGGGTATGTGTACGCCCCATATTTCGACAAGCGGGAATACATCCGTGAGGTTGAATCGGTGGTGCGATCGTTGAATTTGGCCCCCAATTCTTGAACCCATGCGTGCATTTGGATGCCTGATGGGTATGTGCGCTGGTGTTCTGTTGACGCCGCCGGATGGTTGCGGCCGGATTCAGCGTGAAGAGTCCTTGGTTCGGTGGGACATTCCAGCGCCAAGTGTGCGCGCACTTGAAGTCGTTTCTGAAAATGAAATTTGGTATGCCGGTTCGTCCGGCCATTTTGGTTATACACTGGATGCGGGCGATACATGGCATCACGATTCCATTGCGAGTCGATCTTTCCGGTCGCTGGCTGTGGCAGGTGGGGCTGTGCATCTGTTGACAATTGGGTCGCCTGCTATTTTGTTGCGTTCGGAAAATCGAGGAATGTCGTGGGATACAGTGTTTGTCGATGCTGATTCTGCGGCGTTTTATGACAGCATGGTGTTTTTCAATGATGCCGAGGGACTGGCCATGGGCGACCCTGTAGATGATTGCCTACGGGTGATTGAAACGCGAGATTCAGGCCAAACATGGTCCCTCATTCCTTGCAGCCAAATGCCCAAAACAAAGGCGGGTGAAGCGGGTTTTGCCGCCTCCAACACCAACATCGCCGTTCAAGGAGACCATGCGTGGATCGCCACCGGTGGATCTGCAGCACGGGTGTTCCATTCATCAAATCGCGGGCGGTCATGGTCGGCCGTCGAGACACCCATGAATCAAGGGGGGCAGATGACTGGAACATTCGGAATGGCCATTTCCAGTTCGGGGCAAACGGGCCTCTTGGTCGGTGGGGATTGGTCGCAAAAACAACGAACAAAAGGCTCCATGGCCCAAACCCAGGACGGCGGCGTTTCTTGGAAAGCTGTCCAGGGCGTGGGCTACCAGTCCTGCGTTCAATTTGACCCCACGGACCCGGCTGGTGGACGGGCGATCGCCTTGGGAACGCCTGGCATCCACAGATCGGAAGACGCAGGTCAAACTTGGCGCAAAGCATCCATTTCAGACACGCTGTATTACACAGCGCGGTACGCGCCAAGCGGTGAGGCTGTGTGGCTGGCCGGTAGAGGGGTTATCGCTCGTTGGCATTTGGACTGACGACCAGGGTTTGTCCGACGGCCCCTCGGGCACACCGAATCACATACAAACCCGCTGGCCAGTCGGCAACCGAGAAAGACACCGGTGCGTCAACATCGCTTCGAATGCGGAGGACACAAGCCCCACGACCATCGAAGACCTCCACGAATCCGCCATGTTCGCCCAACACCTGAACATCGCTCACAGCGGGGTTGGGCCCCAAAGACCACGAACGGGAATTCGGGTTCTCAACACCCAAAGACACATCGCCGTTGGCAAAGGCATATTGGCCTTTCAACAGTTGCGGAATGCGGAACAGGCCCGCACCATTGGACAAAGACCCCGACTGCCATTCATAGTTCGGAAATTCCACCCATGGTTCTCCAGCGCCTGCGCGCCAAGCAAGAAATGCGTCCGCCTCCGTGACTCCGTACAAGTCATGATCCAGCTCATCAGAATTGCTGCCATCGTATTGGATGCGGGCGTCGAGGATGAGCCCCTCTGGCCAAATTCCATCCACCACCCAAAAATGCGTGGAGCTCAATTCGTCAACATATGGCGCGACGGGCACTGCGTCAGGTGCTGCCCAATGGTGTTCCACTCGAACAATGGCTGAATCTCCCTCAGGAATGGCATCGCACCCTGCCCGCAAACCCACCCATGGCAACTGCGTGATACCAGATGTTTCGTTCACTGTGTAGGTGATGTCCATCCGGCCTTGGTTCAAGCGCCCACTTTCATTCAAAGCGGCAAATGCAATGGGCCCTTCAAAACCAGCATGATCCACTTCTACATTGGCCAATTGACTCCCGACCACAATGGCCGTTTCGAATCGCTCACCAGCCAAGTTGTACAAGGAAACATCCAAGGGTTCAGCTTCATGGTGGTTGTCGCATGCACGAAGCTTCTGTTGCAAATGAAGTGTGGTCGATGTTTCTGAGGATGCTGACAACGAGTCTACAACCCAAGTGGAGAAGCCGGGTTGGAAGATGTGGGCGTCGAAGAAAGGAGCCATGTCCACACCGGTTGCGGATTCCAGGGTTTCGGCAAACAACGTTGCATCCATGTGGCTGTCATACAAGGTGGCGATGACGGATTGCATGCCACTTCGGAACAACTCATCTCCGAGGTATGCCCGCAAGTTGTGCAGCACGGAAGCCCCCTTGTAGTAGGTGTGTCGCCCATAGATTTCTTCGTCTGGCATGGGTGACATGGGGTGAAACCCATTGTCGTCGATGTGGGCCTGTTCGAGCACGAAGAGTTGGTTGTCTTTCACAGTCTCAATGAAAGCTTCTTCACCGTCTTTCCATTCCACGAAGAGGTGACTGCTGTATTCCGCGGGACCCTCTTTGAGCCACATGTGGTTGTGCAAGGTGGGGGCGACCAAATCACCCCACCAGTGATGCCCCAGCTCATGGCTGAACAACCCGCCATTGGACACCAGCCCCTCTCCCACCATGAATACAGGGTATGCAATGTTCGTCGGGATTTCCAGCGCCCCATCGGTCGTCAGCACGTATCCCACGCGCTCCCAAGCATAGGGCCCCCACCAATGCTCAAGTGCATCAATGGCATACCCGAGTTCTGCGAATTTGTTGACCATTTGATGGATGTCTCCGGCCTTGCCGGTCAACCGGATTGGGATTTCGCCATACGCCCCCATGTGGACATCATTCGAATCCACGTAGGGAGCGGCAGCTACGGCAGCTTGGTGGGTGGTGATGGGGTGGGTGAGCGAAAAGCTCCGCACGACGGTGTCTCCGCCCAGGGCAGTTTCTCCGAGGAAAGTACCTTGGCAGTGCGCTGTTCGTCCGCCAGCGGTTTTGACATGATAGGTGTAGGTGGCTCGTTCCACAAAATTGTCAAAGCAAGGGTGCCACACCTTGCCAAAATTGGGCGGGATGGTGGTCAAACCAATGCCCAAGTTGTAGATGTAGTCGTTCACAAAATAGAAGCCACCCCAATAAGGATCCGCATAAGGGCTGCCACCATAGCTGATGGCGATTTCGTGCGCGTTGCCATTTTGCCAACCGCCGGAGGGGGGTGAGACATGCAATTCGTTTTCCGTTTGGTCATAAGCCACACCCAGGCCATCGATGGTCACACTGTCCACCGTCAAATCCACCAAGTCAAACCACAAATCTGTCACGCCATCGGACACAACGCTCAAGGCGATGATGGCCTCGCCTTGTAAGGTTTGACCGGAGTAGTCTGTGAGGTCCAAAGTCAAAGTATATCCGGAAATGTCAAAGGAATCGCTGCGGGCGATGGATGTGGTCATGTCATAATTCTGGAACCGTTCTGGAGCCTCCAAATGATCGGGTCGTTCATGCCCTTGTGCGTGATGGCACAAGGTGTGATGCACATGCGGAGGTGTGGTGCGGTGGGCAGGGATGGAGTCGGTTTGGCTCATCGCAGTTGGCATCCCCAAAAGACATCCTGCGAAAAGCATCCAAATGAATCGAAGCATGCGGCAATTTACGGCCTACTTTCGCCGCATGAATCCATTGCACATCGGAACAGGTCACTTGGTGCGGTTGACCTATGTTTTGCGCGAAGTCGGACCCGAAGGGGAAGAACTCGAAGTTTGCACCGCTGACGACCCTTTTGAATTCATTGTTGGAAACGATGAGGTGCTTTCGGCATTTGAAAAAGCCGTCATGGGCTTGACTTCGGGCGATGAATTTCAATTGTCATTGAAAGCTGAGGAAGCATATGGGCCAGAAGAAGAGGAGGCCTATGTCGAGGTCCCGAAGGAAGCTTTCCTTGTGGATGGTGAGCTCGATGAATCCGTGTTTGCTGAAGGCGAGGTGGTTCCGATGGAAACCGAGGAAGGTGAGGAATTGATTGGGGTGGTGGCCGAGGTACGCCTCAACAGTGTGGTTGTCGATTTCAATCATCCCTTTGCTGGATTGGATTTGCACTTTGAGGGCCAAATTGAGGCCGTCGAGGTCCCGCCCAAGGCCAACTGATTTGAATTCTTGCCGGTGCATTTGCAGCGGATGATTCATCGAGGTATGACCACGTGAACCCTACCTTTGGGGTTATGGAGCGAACTGAAATTCAAGACCTCGGGGAATTTGGTCTGATTGCCCGGATCGCGGAGGGATTGCAACACAAGCGGCCAGAAACATTGCTCGGGATTGGGGACGATGCGGCGGTGTTGGATGCATCGGGCAAGCGAACGGTGGTGTCCACAGATATGTTGTGTGAGGGCATCCATTTCGATTTGTCCTATGTTCCTTTGAAGCACCTGGGGTATAAGGCCGTTGTGGTGAATTTGAGTGACATCTGCGCGATGAATGCGGAACCCGTTGCCATCACAGTGTCCATGGCTTTGTCGAGTCGGTTTTCAGTGCAAGCAGTCGATGAGCTTTATGCTGGGATTCGCAAGGCATGTGAAGTTTACAATGTGGATCTAGTGGGTGGAGACACCACCTCGAGCCGGACGGGCTTGGTGTTGGGGGTCACCGCCATAGGTTTGGTGGACAGCGACCAAGTGGTTACCCGTTCTGGGGCTGGAGACGGCGACTTGGTGGTGGTATCTGGGGAGCTGGGAGGCGCATACATGGGGTTGCAAGTATTGGAGCGGGAAAAAGAGGTGTTTAACGCCGCCCCCACAGCGCAACCAGATTTGAAGGACCATGAGGCCATTTTGGAGCGCCAGTTGAAGCCAGAAGCGCGGGTGGATGTCATTCAGGAATTGGCAGATTTGGGCCTCAAGCCTACCAGCATGATTGATATCAGCGATGGTTTGGCCTCAGAAGCTTTGCACATTTGTCAAGCGAGTGGCCTCGGCATTCGACTCTACGAAGAAAAGTTGCCGATTGCAGAAAAAACCTATGAGACTGCCCGTGCATTCAACCTCGATCCCACCATGTGCATGCTCAGTGGAGGAGAGGATTATGAGCTGTTGTTCACCATGGCCCAGTCGGACTATGATAAGGTGCACAATCACCCAAAACTCACAGTCATCGGTCACATGGTTGCGGATGCTCAGGAGCACAAGTTGGTGACGAAAAATGGGATGCACGTGGACTTGACAGCCCAGGGCTGGGATGGTTTGCGCGCAGAAGAACCTGAGGCCTGATGTGCGGCATCACGGGCATCATCGGGCTGGAGGATTTTAGGAATTGGGGTGCAGCGGCCGATGTGGTGGTCCAAATGAACGCCGCCATGGCGCACCGGGGCCCGGATGCATCGGGCGTTTGGAGCGATGAGCGCGAGGTGGTTTTGGGTCACCAGCGACTCAGCATCATCGACACCTCTGAAGCCGCGAACCAGCCTTGGTTTCACGGTCCCACAGGTGATGCCTTCGTGTTCAATGGTGAGGTTTACAATTACCGGGAATTGCGCGCTGAGTTGACAGGGGATTTTGCCTTCCAAACGGACAGCGATACAGAGGTGGTGCTTGCGGCCTTGCAGGTTTGGGGGGTTGAGGAAGCGTTGCACCGATGCAATGGCATGTTTGGTTTTGCCTGGTGGAATGCCCGTGAAAAGATGTTGGTGATTGCCCGCGATCGCCTGGGCATCAAACCCATTTACTATGCGTACTCAAGCCGGGCATTGTTTTTTGCTTCTGAGATTCGGGCGCTTTTGGCCTCTGGCCGCGTTTCCCGGCGGCATGACCCAGTGGCTTTGGTGGATTATTTGAGGTACCAAACTGTCCATGCCCCGCGAACCATCCTCGCCGAGGTGAAGATGTTGCCACCGGGCCATTACATCCGTGTGCAGGATGCTGAAATGGAAACAATCCGCTGGTGGGATTTGGCGCACGAAGTTGCGCAACATGACGAGGCAGGCTCGCGAGATGAATTGTTGGCCCGAGTTCGGGACACGTTGCGGGATGCTGTGAATTTGCGGTTGCGTGCGGATGTGCCGCTGGGGGCCTTTTTGTCTGGAGGGATTGATTCAAGTGCGATTGTGGGGTTGATGAAGGAAGTGGCTGAAACCCGTGTGTCGACATTCAGCGTGACATTCAACGAAGGGGAGTTTGACGAGAGCCCTTGGTCCCGAATGATTGCAGGACGGTTTGATACGGATCACCATGAAATTCGATTGACGCCTGCCGAATTTTTGGAAGAAGTTCCAGCGGCTTTGGCGGCCATGGACCACCCCAGTGGAGACGGTCCCAATACATATGTCGTGAGCCAAGCCACGAAGAAAGCCGGGATCACCGTGGCCTTGAGTGGTCTGGGGGGGGATGAATTGTTTGCGGGTTATCCCGTGTTCAAGCGGTCTCATGAATTGCTGGAGAAACGCTGGTTGACGTCCTGGCCCAAAGGTTTGCGGAGGCTCGCAGGCCGAGTTTATGTGGCGGCCAAACCCAACATGACTTCTCGAAAAATGGCAGCCATTTTGGCTGGAGATTACTTTGATTTGGAGCACACATATCCTTTGTCTAGGCAAATGATGCTGGAGGCGGACGTGCGGCGTTTGGTGCCGGATTTGGCGACCACCCCAAATGCTGTCCATGCCTGGATCAAGGAAGCCTTGCACCCCACAAGTCAAGGTTACCGGCTGCCTTTTCTGTCCAAGGTCAGTTTGGCGGAAATGCACACTTACATGGGCCACACCCTGTTGCGTGATACGGACCAAATGTCGATGGCTCATGCCCTCGAAGTCCGTGTGCCGTTTCTCGACCACCGATTGGCAGTGGAAGCCTTGCG
>JBMYZL010000028.1:0-20726 GCA_049610385.1 Flavobacteriales bacterium | reverse complement strand
AAAACCCCGCTCCTTGGGGGAAGCGGGGAATTCTTGTTGTAGCCCGTAGGGGATTCGAACCCCTGCTACCAGGATGAAAACCTGGCGTCCTAACCCCTAGACGAACGGGCCATCTTTTAATGGGAGCGCAAATATACGCAACCCCGTGGCTCGAACAAACTGGGGTGCCTTTTTTTTCGAAGCACTACACGTGCTGGTTCAGCCTAAATATGCCCGATACATCCAAACCAACTTTTCTTGCTCTCGGATGTAATCGCTCATCAAGGCATTTGTGCCCTCATCGGATGCATCTGCCGAAAGCTGGAGCAATGCCCTTTCACGGAGAAGCAGCACCGAAAATGCAGCCACGCAGTGCTTCATCGCCTCATCACCATGGGTGACATCTCGCACGACATGGACGTCCGAGGTTTGGATGAAATCCTCGAAGGCATGCAGTGGGCGACCGCCGAGGGTCAGAATCCGCTCCGCCACCTCATCAATTTTCAGTTGCAAATCTGTGTAAAGCTCCTCGAATTTGAGATGCAGTTCAAAAAACTCTTTTCCTCGGATGTTCCAATGGAAACCCCTGACGTTCATGTAAAAGATTTCGAGATCGGAAAGCAAATCATTGAGGCCTTTCACCAACTGAGAGGTCTGTTGTGGGTTCAGGCCGATGGGCATGTTTGAATCCATGTTGAAAGCGGATGGAGATTTGGGAATGGAAAAACTAAAAGTCAACGCTGGGTGATGCCGTGCACATCAATAGGCCCGCGCAAAGAGGACCCGACGAGCAGAAGGCGCTCCAGTCCGGATGCAGGTGCCGGGCTCCGCATCCCCTTCGAAGGGGATGCAACGGATGGTGGCTTTGGTTTCTTGTTTGATGAGTTCCTCGGTTTCCCCGGTGCCATCCCAGTGGGCAGAGACAAAACCGCCTTGATCCAAAGCGGCCAAGAATTCGTCCCAGTTGTCTGCAGTCCGGGTGGTATCTGCTGTGCGCGCTGCCGCCCGGTTGAACAAGTTTTCTTGAATTTCGTTAAGCAAGTTTTGAACGGTGTTTACAATGCCCTCGGCAGGCAAAAACGCTTTCGTTTTGTTGTCTCGGCGTGCCACCTCAATCGTGCCATTGGCCAAATCACGCGGCCCCATTGCCAACCGCACCGGAACGCCTTTGAGCTCATATTCCGCAAATTTCCAACCGGAACGTTTGGTGTCATCATCATCCACTTTCACGCGGATGCCCGCTTTCCGAAGTTCGTCCGCGATGGCATTCAATGCAGAGACAATCTCCGCCATTTGGTCTTCACCCTTGTAAATGGGCACAAGCACCACCTCGATGGGGGCCAGTTTCGGGGGCAAAACCAAACCCGCATCATCAGAATGTGTCATGATCAACGCGCCCATCAACCGGGTGGATACGCCCCAAGACGTGGCCCAAACCCATTCCTGCCCACCATCGCGGGTCGCAAACTTCACATCGAAGGCCTTGGCGAAGTTCTGCCCCAAGAAGTGAGAGGTTCCAGCTTGTAAAGCCTTGCCGTCCTGCATCATGGCTTCGATGCAGTATGTGTCCAATGCACCGGCAAACCGTTCATTAGGTGTCTTCACACCTTGGATGACTGGCATCGCCATCCACCCTTCTGCGAAATCCGCATAAACGTCGAGCATTTTTCGCGCTTCGACCACCGCCTCTTCCTTCGTTTCATGAGCTGTATGGCCTTCTTGCCAGAGGAATTCAGCCGTGCGCAAAAACAGCCGTGTGCGCATCTCCCATCGGACGACATTGGCCCATTGGTTGACCAACAAGGGCAAATCCCTGTAGGACTGAATCCAACCCTTGTAGGTGTTCCAAATGATGGTCTCCGAAGTCGGGCGGACGATCAGTTCCTCCTCAAGTTTGGCATCCGGATCCACAACCACACCACTGCCGTCTTCCGCATTTTTCAACCGGTAGTGGGTCACAACTGCACACTCTTTCGCGAAACCCTCGACATGATCGGCTTCCTTCGATAGGTAGCTCTTCGGAATGAACAGTGGAAAGTACGCATTGACATGACCGGTTTCCTTGAACATTTGGTCCAAAACGTCCTTCATGCGTTCCCAAATCGCGAACCCATAGGGTTTAATCACCATGCATCCTTTCACATCGCTGTGCTGGGCGAGATCAGCTTGAACCACCAATTCATTGTACCACTTGCTGTAGTCGGTTTCGCGGGAGGTCAGTTTGGATGCCATCAGAATGGAAATTTTGGAATGATTCTTGCTCTACAGTTACTCAATCTACAAAGATGCCCTTGCGGGCGCCAAATCGAACGCGAAATTACCCAATTTCCCTACCTTCGAACAAGACATGAAAGCATTCCTCCGCCCATTCCGCCCATTCCAGTTCACAATTCTCCTGTTCAGCGGGTGGATTCTCTCGACTGGCTGCGGGCCTGCTGCGGGTTTGATCACCTCTGATTTGGAGGATGATGAACTCTATCTCGCTCGTGGCGAAGCCTTTACTACTGATGCTGAATATTTGGCATTCGCGATGCGACAAACGGGACTCAACCCCGATGGAACGCCCAGCGCTCAGAACGCGAACGAGGATGATTATTACGACCCTGAGCGAGCCAACCGCTCCATCAATGATGTACGGTACTCGCCTAACTTTGGCTTGGGTGCCCCAGGGTTCGGAGGTTGGGGGCCCTCATGGGGTTCCTCTTGGGGCGCCAACGGCTTGATGCCTTCCACTTATTTTGGCATGGGGACTGGATGGGGATCCCCTTGGAACAGTGGATGGGGCGGTTCTCCTTATGGCGGATATGGTTACAATCCTTGGATGGGTTCGGGTTGGGGACCGGCCTATGGCTATGGCGGTTATCCTTATGGATATAACAACTGGAATACGGGCAATGGGGGTTGGTGGGGGTCCACGGCATCAGATGGATTTGGATCTGGTAGTGGGGTAATCTCTGGACTGCGCTTGCCCTTGTTGTCCAACACGGGCAACAATTCATCCTACGGTGAAAATGGTTTGTATGCCAAGCCCCGATCTCTCGCCAACCCCGGCGAGCCTCACCCTGGCGAGGTCCGTCCTGGGGCACTTGTGGATGAAAGTGGGGCGAGAAATGGTGATGGTGGCCCTCAGCCCTCACACAATGCATCGGGGACAACTTTTCCCAGATTGATGGATACGCCTTCCATGCCGCAGGAATTTCGCGAGCCGCGGGCACCCACCCCCCGTTTCAATGTGGAACCCAGTCGGTACAATCCGCCAGCGGCGACCCCCTCTCGAAACCATGGAAACAACAGCCGACCCAACAACAGCCCCAGTCGGCCCTCAACCTCGCCATCCCGGTCATCCGGTTCATCCACCCCATCTCGCGGATCTAACGGACGACGCCCATGAGGAAATTTGTGGGAATGCTCATGATCGGAATGTGCTCCTGGTCGATACCGACCACTCACGCACAGAACGAGGTGGATTACCTGCGCTATAGCCATTTGGAAACAGCAGGTTCCGTTCGAACATGGGGCATGGGAGGAGCCTTCGGTGCCCTCGGTGCGGATTTGGGATCACTGAGTGCAAATCCGGGTGGAATCGGCATGTACCGACGTGGTGATATGGGCATGTCCTTGGGCGTCGCTACGATTCGCGCCCAAGTCTTGCACGGAACCAGTGCAGAACGCAAATCTGCATCCCGCGCCACGTTGCCATCAGCTGGGTTGGTGCTGACCTATCCCACAATCAATCCAGATTGGCCGTTCTTCAGCTTGGGTGTCACCTACACACAACGAGCCAACCTGGACGCCCAAACCACCCTCAATCCCAGTCCTTTTGAGGCGAGCATCCTGGAAATATTCCAATCCCAAGCGAATGGATTCACGCCCGATGATTTCATGATCTCCCCCAGCCTGTCCATGTACACTTCGTTGGCTTGGGACACCTACCTCATCGATCCTGTTGATCCAAACGAATCCGCCCCCACCACCTATGTCACCGCCATTCCAGATGGCAAAGTCAATATGAGCCGGCAGACTGAAGCGATGGGCACGCTCGGGGAAACCGCCATTTCCATAGGTGGGGCATATCAGGACCGATGTTATTTCGGATTGACCTTGGGGTTGCCACGTGTAGATTTCCAGGAAGTCACTCGAACAGAAGAAATTCCCAGAACCGATTCCTTGACATTGCAAGGGTGGAATCTGACTGAGGAACTGCAAGTGGAGGGCAGTGGGTTCAATGCCAAACTCGGCGTGGTTGCTGTCATCACCGACTGGTTGCGAATGGGTTTGGCCTACCACACCCCCACCAGGCTCCGACTGAGCGAGGCTTTCGTCACCCGCATGGAAAGCGTATTTGACAACGGAACCGAGTTTTCTCGAACCTCCCCCACCTTGTCAAACGACTACATCATTCGAACCCCTGCCCGCTGGATTGCAAGCGCTAGTTTCATCATGGGCAAATGGGGATTGGTCGTCGCTGATGTGGAACGTGTAGATTACCGGGCAGGTTCATTGGGACCCACCGCATTCGCGGGAATCGATGCACCCAATTACGATGACGTCAATGAAACCATTCTCGACATCCACGACGTGGGATACATCGGCCGTGCCGGGCTGGAATTGAGGATTCGACAATCTTATCGTTTCCGGCTCGGGGCATCCTACGAAACTTCTCCTTACAACATCCTGACCGCTGACATCCAAGACGATGCATCACGGTACACCGCCTCCACAGGTTTCGGATGGCGGAAAGACAAATACTACATCAACATGGGCTACCGCCGCAGTTGGTTCACCCAAGACATCTATCCCTATGGCACATACATCGCTGACAGCCCTGGCACCTTGAAAAAATCTCATGGCGCCCTGATGTTCGGAGCCGGGGTGCGTTTGTGAGCAAGAATCCCTAGATGTCCACAGGAAGGGCCAATCCATAGCTTGAACCTGTTCAAAAAGAAAGGCGACCCGCTCGTGCGGATCGCCTTGCCCATTCATTCAAGCATTCAGTTCGAAAATCATTTCGCACTCATGCGCTTCTTGACCAATCCTTCGATGCGGTCCGACTCTTCATTCGCCAGTTCCCGATCCACAAGAATCCGGCCACTATGCTCATCCACAATGATGCGCTTGCGCTGCGCAATGTCAATCTGACGCTGGGGGGGAATCTTGATGTAAGATCCAGCACTGGCCTCCCGCTCAATCGGGACCACAGCCAAACCATTCTTCGCCGCTCCACGAATCCGGCGATAGCTCGCCAGCAACCGATCCTCAATGTTTCCGGCCAACTCATCACTCAAGGTGAGCAGGGATTCCTCCTCAGCTTGCGTCTCGGCGATGATTTCTTCAAGCTCTGCACGTTTGGCACCCAAATCATCCTCTCGCTGGGTCAGCTTCTCCTTGCTTCCGTCAATCACCTCAGCCTTTTGCTCAATCTGGGCCTGACATTCCCGGATGCGCTTTTCGCACAATTCAATTTCCAAAGTCTGATATTCGATTTCCTTGTTGAGTGACTCGAATTCCCGATTGTTTCGGACGTTGTTCTGCTGGTCTTGGTACTTCGCGATCAAAGCCTTGCTGTCCTCGATTTGGTTCTTGTAAGCCACAACGCGTTGCTGGACCAAATCTGCATCTTCTTCCAATCGCTCCAAACGTGTCTTCAATCCTTCGATTTCATCTTCCAAATCTTGCACTTCCAATGGCAACTCGCCCCGAACCACGCGTATGCGGTCGATGCGCGAGTCAATGAGTTGCAAATCGTAGAGCGCCCGAAGCTTGTCTTCGGCGGTGGTCACCTTTTTTTTCTTCGCCATGAATCTGTCAGCGGTAGTGGACGGGATTGTGGTTTTCCTGTGCCAAATGAACCGCGAAATTAGGGAATTTCTCGTTAAAGTGTTCCTTCAAGTGTTCTTCAATCAATTCCGCCGTTCGCCATTCGCTTTCGTAATGTCCAACATCAGCGATGACAATGCGCTCATCTGCCCCCTGAAATTCATGATACTTGAAATCTGCGGTCACAAACACGTCAGCACCCGCGGCAATGGCATCCTCGAGCAAGAATGATCCAGCCCCTCCACACACAGCCACCTTGCGAACTTGACGGTCCAGCAGTTTTGTATGCCGGATGACCGGTGCTGGCAACTTGGTTTTGACATCATCCAAAAAGTCGGTTTCACTCATGGGATTCGCAAGCTCCCCGACCATGCCAGCACCCACTTCACCATGCAAATTCTCGAGCGACACCACTTGGTGTGCCACCTCCTCGTAGGGATGAGCCGCTTTCATGGCGCTCAAAACCGCATCCAGATGCCACCTCGAAACCACCAACTCCGTGCAACGCTCGAGGGCAACGATTCGCTCACCAGTTTGGCCCAAAAAAGGATTTGAACCTGGCAGGGGACGAAAACTGCCCTCACCTTGCATCCGGAAAGCACATGAATCGTAACGTCCCACCTGTCCACCACCAGCAGCAAACATGGCCTCCTCCACGGCATCGGCATGGGTGTTTGGCGTATAAACTGTCAAGTGAGCCAACTCTCCTCGCAGCGGTTGCAGTATCCGAAGTGATTCTGGAACACAACCGACCGTCATGGCCAACTTCCGGTTGACACCTGAAATCACATGATCCAAGTTGGTGTGGATCGCGATGATCGCCACATCCGCTTTCAATGCCGCCATCACCGTCCGTTCCACGGAATTTTTACCTGTCAGCCGCTTGAGTCCCTTGAAAATGATGGGGTGATGAACAATGACGCACTGGGCGCCCTTGACCGAAGCTTCTGCTATCAAAGCCTCTGTGCAATCCAGGGCCAGCAGCGCTCGGGTGACTTTTCGTTCGGGGTCACCCACCAACAATCCAGAATTGTCATAAGACGCTTGGAGGCGAAAACTGGCCCATGCGTTCAACTGGCGGACGATTTCGCGAACCGAGGGAGAATGTGCATCTTGCATGTTTCAAAAATACACGTTGACCACACGCCACACCATTCTGAGATTCTTGTTGATGCCTGCCGCGCTGTTGCATGCAGGGGTGTTGTGGATGCGGCACATGCTTTATGATGTCGGTGTGTTTTCGTCCCAAACCGGAGCCTTGCCCACCATTGCCCTTGGCAACCTCACCGTGGGTGGCACTGGGAAGACACCACATGTGTTGCTTCTGTTAGAGGCCCTGGAGGCCATCATGGGGCGAGGTCAAGTGGCCATTCTGAGCCGGGGTTATGGCCGGAAAACTTCGGGCTACCGAGAGGTATATGTCGGTGAAAGTGCCGCCCTAACTGGAGACGAGCCCCTCATGATGAAACGAAAACTTCCGGAAGTGGTGGTGGCCGTATGTGAGGACCGGTTAACTGGCTTGAAACGCATCGCGGCGGATCACCCTGAGGTTCGTTGGGTTGTCCTCGACGATGCCTTGCAGCACCGCAAACTTCGCCCCACCTTGCGCCTGCTTCTTGTCGACGCCACACAGCCCATGGGAAAGGACATGCTCATTCCTGCAGGGAGATTACGCGACCTCAAATCCAGGGCTGAAGCTGCTGAAGCAACCCTTGTCTCACGGCTCCCGTCGAACACCGTCGTTCCCTTGACTGCGGAACACCGCCAGTCACTGGGCATCTCCCGTGTCATTCCCACCTTCTGCAGTACAATGAAGATGGGCCGTGAACTCCGTGATTTGGCTCCTGCCAGAACCCTCGTCATCTGTGCCATCGCCCAACCTCAAAGATTCACAGACGCAGTGACCCGTGCTTCATCCCATTCTGTGGCCATAACTTACCCTGATCACCAAGCCTTCACACCTTTGCATGTCCAAGAATGGAAACGCCAGATGCAAAAAGACAACTTGGACATTCTGGTCACCACAGAAAAAGACTGGGTGCGAATGCAGGACCTCGAAGAACACATGAGTGGGTTGCGCGTTCAGCCGGTTTCACTTGAAGCGAAATGGTTGCCAAATTCGGATTTCCATCAATGGTTGCAAGACGCTGTTGAGAAGAAGAGTCAGGTTTGGTCAGCCAACCAAGGTGGTCTGTAAGAAATTCAAGATATTTGAAGCATGAAAGGAATGAACAAGGTTGGAATGATTCTCGTGGCCGTGGTTGCGTTGGCCTGGGGATGCAATTCAACGGGAACAAGTGGTAGCACCTCGACGGAAGGAGAGGGAATCATCACCGGGACATTGAAGAATGGTGAAGGGCTGCTTGTCGAATTGAAGACATTGCGTGCAGGGCAGTTTATCAAGGTGGGTCAGACTTTTACAGACGACCAGGGCAATTTCGAACTTGTTCCCATCGAAAACATCGGATACGACTACCACCAGTTGGTGGTGGACAATCTCCATTCAGGCGTTCTCATCATGGATTCCACCATGAATGTGCACATCGATGCAGAAGTGCCCGTTCAGGGATTCTTGAGAGACATTTCCATAGAAGGCTCTGAACCCACTTCAATCTTGTCGGATTACTTCAATGCCTGCATGTACCACCAAGACTCCATCCGGACGCTGACCGTGATGATGCAAGGCAACAAAGACCAAGCCCTTGCGCAAACCTTGTCCCAACAACTCATCAATCAACAAATTGAGGCCGACAAGGACGCTCGAGCATTCATCAATGAAGTCCTCGCTTCTGGGAAAAATGAGGAGGCAACTTTGGGTGCTTTGGAGCATGTGAAGACGCAAATGGGATGGTCCGAATTTGAAAAAGCGCTGAAAGCGACAGAGAATGCCCTTGGCGGAGGCGAATTCCACAAAGCCCTCAAAAAGAACTACGTGGCCAACCGCAATCCGCAGCAACCCCGGACGTTGCCCGGAGGGCAAAACGGCGGCGCCTCCAATCGAAACCCAACCTCAATGGGCAGGAGGCCTTCTGCTGGCACGGTCGCCCCAGACATTGTGATGAATGGGATCAACGGGGAGGAACGCAAGTTGAGCGACCTGCGTGGGAAGGTGGTTCTCATCGATTTTTGGGCATCATGGTGTGGACCATGCCGCCGAGAAAACCCCAATGTGGTTCGCGCCTATGAACGTTACAAAGACCAAGGTTTTGAGGTGTTTTCCGTTTCCTTGGACTCCAATGCGGATCGTTGGGAAAAGGCCATCGCCCAGGATGGTTTGATTTGGGAGAACCATGTGAGCGATCTCAAGGGGTGGAGCAACGCGGCCGCGCGTGCCTATGGCGTCACGAGCATCCCGTTCACTCTCTTAGTGGATCGAAATGGCGAAGTCATCGCTTCCAATCTGCGTGGCAGCCGGTTGTTTGGCCAGTTGGAACAGTTGATGAACTGATTGCGGTTGCGAGAACTACTTGACCCCCAATCCATCGAACGCATCCACTTGGCATCGGATTTGCACTTGGGTGCGCCTGATGCCCGAAGGAGTATGCTTCGTGAACAGGCATTTGTCGCTTGGTTGAGAGGTGTGGTCGCCGGGAGTTTGGCTGGACTCGAAGGTCCTGCGACAGAAGTCCACCTTGTGGGAGATTTGTTTGACTTTTGGTTTGAATACAAGCGTGCCGTTCCCCGAGGAGGCGTGCGACTGTTAGGGACCATCGCAGAAGTGGTAGATGCTGGTGTGACCGTTCATTATCATGTCGGAAACCATGATATGTGGTCATTTGGCTATTTGGAACATGAACTTGGTGTCCAATTGCACCGAAAGCCCAAGACTTTTGTCTACAATGGCCATCGGTTTTGCATTGGACATGGCGACGGATTGGGCCCTGGTGATGCCGGGTACAAGCGACTGAAACGCATTTTCAAAAACCCTTTCTTGCAATGGGGATTCCGCTGGATTCACCCCGATATTGGCATTCAGTTGGCCGCAGCAGCATCCTCAAACAGCCGAGCCACAAACATTGAAAAGGATGCCCATTTTGAAGATGCTGAATCTGAATGGCTCTGGCAATATGCCCGTGAATTGCAGGCGATTGACCCACACGATTATTTTGTTTTTGGGCATCGTCACATGCCTTTGGACCTTCCCCTGAATACTGAAACCAGCGCACGGTATATCAACCTTGGAGACTGGATTCACCATTTCACTGCTTTGCGTATTGATGAAGACGGCGCAACATTGGATCAATATGAGATTGAAAAAACCCAGAAGGGTGATTTCAATGCACTGAAACGAATCGGACCTTGGCAAGCCCAAATGCCCAATCACTGACGACTCCTTCGAGGGGCATCGTTTTTTTTCTGTCGGTGCCGTGAAAGCAAAATCCCTGCTTCGCAGGTGTCCAAACCAACGAAGCAGGGATTTCCATTTCTTTCTCAAGGACGGCGTTTACCGCACCATCAATTTGTTCAGCAACTGATTGCTTCCATTGGCTGCGCGCACAATATATGTGCCTGCGACCAGGCCATCGATGTTCATTTCCATCGCCCCCCCCGCATAACCACGCACCCACTCACTTTTCACTACGCGTCCATTCAAATCAAACAGCTCCAACACGAAATCACCTTGAATGGCGTCCGATTGCCAAGTGAAAGCACCTGCACTCGTCGGGTTCGGGTACAGGTTGAGTACCGGTTGGGGTGCATTTGTGATTTCATCCATCTCGTCATCTCCCAAATACAAATCCGAACGGAAGATGCCACGACCATGCGTCGCGATGTAAATGGCTCCTTCATTGGAGATGGTGCTATATGGTCCACTCTCTCTCCATTGTTGCTTGACATCGTGAACCGGCGCGGAAGCTTGGTCTGTGCCCGTACCCATGTTCAGGTTCACCATGGTCCAGTCATCCCCGCCATTGTCCGTTGCGAAGACACCATACTCGGTGCCCACAACCATGGTTTGGCCTGATGCATCCATTTTGTCAATCACCACATCATAACAAGGCATTTGCGTCAATTCCCCAGAAGAAATCCAAATGTTGTTCCACGTCGGGTCCTCGGAAAGTGCGTTGAACGACTCTTGCACCTTGCCCCCGCTCACATTGCCGTAGCCACCTACGGTGATGACCACGTGATTCGGATCATTCGGGTCTACAGAAATTCCTGTAATGGCAGTTCCCGCCGTGTGGATTTCTTTGGCCATGTTGTCAGGAACATCGGTTTGGTCATAGATGCTTTCCAAATCATCAAAGCGGTAGAGTTTTCCATTCCAACCACTCACAAACATGTAATTGCCGGCCTCAGGCTCGACATTGACCGTGAATTCAACTGCTTTGGTCCCATTGAATCCAGCTGGTGCGTTATCTAGACGAATCCATTTCGGCGTGGTGTTGAAATTCAACGCGTCACGACTCATCCAAATCCCATTGGAACCATTGAATCCCAACACTGTGATGGTGGTGTAAGGGTCCACCACCTTGATTTGACCAGGTACATCAAAAAGCGTGTCGGAGGCGTGGAAGTACATCGTGTCACAAATCTCAGCGACATCGTACAAATCCACCTCCGCGTAAATGGTGTCTAAACCGATTTCAGTGTATACCCACTCATCCCATTCCTCAACGTAACTCGAATCCAAAATCGGAATGATATCTACAATGACTGAATCGGTGCCCAAGAAAGTACTGTCAACATTACATTCCAAAGTCTCAACAGCGGTTTGCGGCTCCAACCAAAAATAATCTGGATCCTCTTCGAGCGGCGATTCCAGAATGCGTTCTGGGCGAATCAACTCCTCGTAAAACGGCAATTCTTCGCCCTCGGCCAAGGTGTACTCGAAAGGCAAATTTTGATTTGCTGTGAAGACTGTGAACGTGCTATCTGTGACCGTCTGGCCATGCGGATTGACCAAAATCACTGTGGATTGCGCATCTGGATCATCCATGTTCTCATACAATCGCACTACGCTGTAAAATTGACCCAATTCACCTTCCTCGTTGACCAAATCGGCAATGTTCTCGTCATAATAGCTTCCATAATTGTTCACCGCACCTGGTCCCACCGTTCCACGGGCATGCCCACCATTCTGGGATGCCGCGAGGTAAGCGTATTCGTAACCCGCGGCCTCTGTCACGTGCGAAATGGCACAATCAAAACCATCCCCTCCATTCACATCAATGGCTTCTTGGTTGCTCAAGAAATAGCCATTCCCAAGAATCATCAGCGTTCCATTGTCTTGGGTTCCGCCAATCACTGCACTGTTGGCTGAAATGTCCATGCCGTAAAACTGGGTAACGGAGTAGTCACGGTTGCAAGCCAAGTATGTCTCACCGCCATCTGTGCTCTTGTAAATCCCACCATCTGTCGCGACATACATCGTGCCTGCAGGGGTGAAGATGATTTCATGCACATCCGCGTGCACGCCGTTATCAAAGCCAATGAAATCAAACGGAATGGCCGCCAATTCCGCTTGTTGACTCACCCCACTTCGCCACAGCTCAATGCCACCAACAAACGCAACTTCTGGATTACCCTTCTTGATGCCCAAAGCCAAATCATAAATGCCCTGTCCTCGAGGCAATGGGGTGCTGGTGTCAATGCCACCTGGCCATTCTACTTGCCACGTGTTCCCACCATCGCCTGAGTGGTACATCCCTGCAAACAATCCTGAGTTGGCTGCATACACAGCATAAGCATGGTTGGAATCATCCATGGAGATGTCGATTCGGCAGCGGCCAACACCACTCTGGGGAAGGAATGGACCCGTGTTTGGATTGCCACTCACGGAAACAAAGTCTGTAAAGGTTGCATTTGTGCTCCGGTACACCCTGGAATTGGCCATAGCCACAAGCATGTAGGTTCCGTCCGCTGCAATGGCAATGTCTGCAATCGTTCCAGGAGGAAGGCCTTCCACATCCAAATCGGCCATCACACCATTGTCCATCGCGCCGAAACCACCATTCGATCCGTACCAAATCCGGCTGCCATTGTTCGGGTCTGCCTCCACAGCATCGGTGGCCGAGAAATCGCCATTGCTGAACGCACCCGGGTCGGTGCCATCAACCATCGTGAACGTCTCTCCGTTGTCATTGGAATACCAGATGCCGCGACCACGGAAGCCGCTGTTGCCATCGCCGCCTGCGTCATCAAACAATGAGCCTGTGCCCACATAGATGTCACCGTTTCCGGCCACTGCGATGCTGGACACCATCATGTGCGGGAAGCCATGAACCTGCACCCAATTGTTACCCGCAGTCTCCGAACGCCACAACCCGCCGCTCACACCACCTGTAAGCAAAGTGTTCTCGGTGATGGCCACAATGGCCCGCGTTCGCCCTCCGATGTTGTCAGGCCCCAACTCATTCCAGTAATGCTCCACTGTGCGGTCACCCGCTTCAACTTGTTGCTGGGCAAAGCGATTGACCTCTTCGCGCAAATCAAGCAAACCAGCTTCGTTGATTGCGCCTGTTTCCACATCCCCGGCCATCAACCGGCGGATTTCAGAGGCCCCGAAAGGCTCCTCATCAGCACTGACTGCCTCTCGTGGTGTGTAGCCCGCTGAAGAATCTTCTTCATTCACAGTGGGTGTCCAACTCCAAAAAAACGCGCCTCCGATGAACAGCAGGCATGCGGCAAATAATGTCGTCTTTAATTGCATGGTTTCAGATTAGTCTGACTCAGGTAGGCCGGAAAGTTACAACAAAAGCCGTCGCTTTTTCGTCCCATTTGTGTCACAATGGGAACGAAACGAAAGACCAAGAGAATGAACCTGAAATCGAATGTGCTGGGCAACGAAAAATCTCAGACCAAATGCTTCTCAGCTCGGTAACTGGACCGGACCAATGGTCCGCTCTCGACATAGCGAAATCCCATTTCCAAACCGATGGTTTTATAGGCCGCAAAAGCATCGGGATGAATGAATTCCTGAACGGGCAAATGTTTGGGCGTGGGTTGGAGGTATTGGCCCAAAGTCAAGATTTGGCAATCTACGCTGCGCAGATCTTCCATGGTCTCCAACACCTCGTCCCGGGTTTCGCCCAAGCCGAGCATGACGCCTGATTTTGTTCGCATCCCGCCTTGGTGCAAACGGCGCAAAACTTCGAGGCTTCGGTCGTATTTGGCCTGAATCCGCACCTGCTTTGTCAGACGACGCACAGTTTCCAAATTGTGCGAAACGATTTCTGGAGCTACCCCAATGATTCGCGCCAAGTTTTCCCACTTGCCTGCGAAATCTGGAATCAACGTTTCGAGGGTTGTTCCAGGGCTCTGCTCGCGGATGGCCCTCACGGTCATGGCCCATATTTCGGAGCCACCATCCGCCAGATCGTCTCTGTCCACTGATGTGATGACTGCATGTTTCACGCCCATCAATTTCACCGATTGCGCCACGCGTCCAGGTTCAAAGAGGTCCGCTTCAAGGGGTTTTCCTGTGGCCACATTGCAAAATCCGCAACTGCGGGTGCAAATGTTCCCCAGAATCATAAAGGTCGCCGTTCCCTCTCCCCAGCACTCTCCCATGTTCGGGCAATGTCCGCTCTCGCAAATGGTGTGAAGTTTGTGTTCGTCTACCAAGGCTCGCACCTTCCGGTAGCTTTCACCTGTTGGCAACTTGACGCGCAACCATTTGGGCTTCGGTACCCGTGCACCTGGGGTCAGGTTCGCTTTCTGTTCTTCGGGCAAATTCTTCGTCATGGTTCAAGCTTCAATGCGCAACTCAGCACCGGATGAATCAATCGGTCCACCGTTTACCCACCTCGATCCGCGCAAACAATGTGACAAATACGAGGCGATTCTGTTCATAGCGATTGGCGATGATTTCAGGTTGCCATAAAAATCCATCGACTGCAGCACCGACACTAAAAGATCTCGGCTCCTCGCGCACCGTTCCATATTCAAAGTCCAAAGAGTAGCTGGCGTGGAGGCCTGGCACAAACCCGATTTCGTCCAGTCCATTGCTCCAAGGTGCTGCGCCATAAATGTCATCTGAATAGTGCTCATTCGGGTCGTAACGCTCCGTCGCCAGGTAATCGTAAGGAATATCGGTATATCCGATGAGCAAATAAACCGGCTTCAACAAACCGATGCTCGGCCCCAAATTCCATGACGTTGCAAACCGCACAGCATCGTGGCGCAGCTTGACCGAATGGAATGCTTGGCCTCCTGTCAGCAAGCGGAACAAATGAAAGGCGTTCACCTTTCCGTAGACATAGGGACGGCCGTCCTCATAAGCTGGATTGGTGGTTTTTTCCTCTTTCGGATGGCGCAAGTAGACCAAATCTACCCCCCACAATCGGGCCTTCTCGGCGTTTTTGAAAACGGCCCGTCGGAGTGAAATTCCAGCCCCTTGGGTGTGCAAAGTCAATCCAGCGAACAATTCATCTGTTGTCAAAACGGCAGGCCCTGATGTCGCGCCGTAAACCGAGGACTCTCCAGTTGCCTGTTCCTGCGCATGCAGTTCGTGCCATCCTGCGACTCCGGACATCCCCAACGCCAAAACGAGGTACAAGGCCCTCCAAGCCTTTGTACCCATTGTGAAAGAAAACCGACGAAAAGCACTTGTTGATAACACGACTCAAAGGTAACGCATGTTCCTCGAAACAGATTGCCGAACTTCGCGTTTGAAAGGTCATGGGAAAAGACGCATTTTCAATTCAATATGTCGGGTCTTTGCGCACAGAAATGACGCACTTGGCGAGTTCAACCCGCATCGAAACCGACGCCCCTCTGGACAATCACGGTCGTGGAGAAAAGTTCTCCCCCACCGATTTGGTGGCCACATCCGTGGCTTCTTGCATGATGACCATCATCGGCATTCGGTGCAAAGACTGGGGATTTCCGCCACCAAATATGCGCGCCCTGGTGAGCAAAGTGATGCGCGACCAACCCCGCCGAATTGCCCAGGTTGAGGTCCGAATGGACATTCAACTCGACCCCACTTGGGACTTGCCAGCCAATCGAACCCGCATCCGACGTGCCGCTGAAACTTGCCCTGTGGCCAAATCCCTCCACCCAGATTGTGAAATTCTGTTGGACCTGAATTGGATGGACGCATGAAAGGCAGCTCTTTCGGGGTTTGGTCGGTCATGACCATGGGCTTGGCGATTTGGCTCCAATGCACCCCAAGTCTACCCCTCGCCTCTTCCAAAGACAAGCGGCCCTATGACGATGATGCCCGCATCCTCCACCCGGAGTTTCAGGTGCTGCCACATGGAACCAATGATTCCGTGGACTTGTTTCTCGCCGTCAAACGGCCAGAACTTCTTTATCTGCGAGAAGAGCCGGAAGCGCCTTTTGTCTCGCGTATCGGATTGACATTGGGGTCCCAATATGCGGAGTGGACCGACACGCTGGCGACAGATGCACAAGAAACCTGGCGCCTCCAAATCACTTGGCCCATGGACTCGGCATCTTGGTTGTTGCCGACTTTATCTGGTTCTTTAGCAGATGTGCATCGGGGCACCTCTGTGGCCTTGTCCACTGTGGCATCCCTGCCCGTGTTCTATGCGGATGGATGGCCTGTGGCTTCCAACCAAATCGCCCAAAACACCAGCTTGGCCATAGCCGCTATCCCCCATTCCGACTGGCAACTGCAATACGTGCGAATCAGCCCTTCTTTGCCCTCACCACCTTTCTCCGTTTCGCGAAATCAGAAGGATTCCCTGGCTTTCGGGGAGCCCCAGTTCCTATCCGCTTCTGGAACCGGATTGCTGATGGTTGAAGTTGGGGAATCGAGTTTGGTCTGTAGCAACAAAACCCCAGACGGATCCTACAAATCCGCCATTGTTTTACATGGTCGCCGACCCGATTTTCCACACACACGAAAGGTGACAGACTTGATTGAATGCAGTCGATACATCACGAGTCGAGCGGAATATGAGCGGATGACATCCAGTGATGACCCGAAAGCCGCATTGGATAGATTTTGGCTCGATTGCGCAGATGATCCGGCTCGAGCCAAGGAACTCATCAGAATCTTTTACGACCGTGTAGAAGAGGCTAATCAGTATTTCTCGGGTCTCCAAGAAGGATGGAGGACAGACCGTGGCATGGTGCACATTGTCTTTGGTGTTCCTTCGAAGGTTCGCAAATACAACGACCAAGAATGGTGGGTTTACGGCGAAGAAGGAACACCCAACGCCATCACTTTCCGGTTCAACAAAATATCGAACGGATTGGATGACAATGATTTTGAATTGGATCGAAGCATCACCTACCGTGCAGCGTGGGACCGGATGGTCACGAGCTGGCGCAATGGACGAATCCGAGGCGATTGAGCCGTTCAACCTACCCAAGAATTGATGAAAACCACACCCTACACCGGCCCGAAACGGCCCAAAGAAAAATCCCTGTTGATCGGCTGGCATCCCATCTTGGAAGCCTTGCAAGCGGGAAAGTCCATTGATCGCATTCTTTTGAATCGTGAAGCGCGTGACGACCGGGCCGGAGAATTGTTGGGTTTGGCCCAAAAGGCCAATGTGCCTATTCTCCGCGTTCCGAAGGCAAAACTGGACAAACTGACCCTGAAAAATCACCAAGGAATTGTGGGCTTCATCTCACCCATTGCATTCCAACCTTTGGATGAGTTGATTGCTCAATCGTGGGAAACTGGGCGCACTCCCCATGTGTTGATGGTAGATGGCGTCACGGATGTCCGGAACATTGGAGCGATTGCACGTTCTGCAGAATGTTTTGGATTGACCGCCCTGATTGTGCCGCATTCTGGCGTCGCCCCCCTGCGAGAAGATGCAATCAAATCGAGTTCAGGCGCCCTCTTGCGCATCCCCGTTGCGCGTGTGGATTCAGTTGACAATGGCTTGGATTATTTGCATACGAATGGATTCCAAACCGTGGGAATGACTGAAAAGGCCGAGCACACTTTATCAACCTTCGCAGCTGAGGGGCCCATTGCATGGATCTTGGGGGACGAAGGTCAGGGACTCTCTGAGGAAAGCATGAGAAAATGCCAAACCTTACTCAAAATCCCGATGGTCGGAACGACGGGCAGTTTGAATGTCAGTGTGGCCGCTGGAATCGCCCTGCATCACCACATGATTCAACAAGGCCTAATGGACACGCGAGGCACTTGACTTGCATCATAACCCTTTGAAAAACAGTGTTTTTTTAGCAGAGTCAGGTTTTCAACATAGCATCCTTGATAATTTTGTATTTTCGTAGGTGATGAAAACTGTGGTCAGCTGTTTTGCGCTCACCCTGTCTATGGGCTTGGGCGTGCTCTCCGCCCAAGTGGACTGCACGGGTTGTGCACCGTCATTCGCGCTCGACAGCGACACCATCGATGTGTCTTGTGGAGGCACATTCACCACACCTGAAATACCCTCATGGAGCAATCCTTGTGATTTGCCAATGTTCGAATCCTTGTCTGGTCTGACCGGTGGGGTGGGTGAACCCAATTGCGGCGGTGTCACGGCATTCGGCCCCGGTGCTGACTTTGCGGTTTGGTTGAACGGCCTGGCCGCACTGGGGTTTGCCCCCTCTGATTATTTTTTGACAGGGACCACACCTCTGGGCATTCAGCATTTGCCCAGTGGGGACATTGTCGTGACGGGTCTGGTCAACAACGAATTGGACCCAGAACTCATCTTGGAGGTCAACATTTTGCTTGATCAGAATTTGGACTGGCAAGCGTGGTCGGCTGGTGGTGGTTTGGCCAAAGACCCGTTGGGGACAAACAACTTTGAATCCTGGGATTATCTGCTGTTGAACAGCTTGGGATCATCCCTCACGGGTCTTCCTGGAACCCCCACGGCAGATTGGTCTTTCACGTTGGCTCACAACCCGAGCAGTGAAATTTATGGTTTCCAAGTGGGTATGGGGGCGAACACCCACAACACCAACAATGGCCTCGGAGGCTGGTTCGCCTGGTCCATGACATTGGACGGCGAGGCTTATGCCAGTGTCGGTGATTTGATTGTGGATTTGACGTCATGTGAGCCCACAGAATGGCCGGCATGCCAAGGAGAAGACCTCGTATATGAGTTTGTGATTTCCAATGACTGCGGAGCTGACACGGCCACGGTGGTGGTTCAGTTCACCGACTCACAACCGCCGGTCTTTCTCAACTGCCAAGACACGGACCCCATTTTCTGCCAGGATTCCTTGCCCTTATTCTTACCTAATGTTGTCGACAATTGTACGGGTTTTGAATTGACCCTTGACACCGCATTCATCCCCGGCAGTTGTGGCCCCAGCGGGCAGTGGATTCGGACTTATACCGCCACCGATTCTTGTGGAAATGTGAGCATTTGTGAGGTGACCACTCCTGTTGAAGAATTGGACAATCTGGCCTTTTATGGGATGCCTGCAGGCGGGACCATCGAATGCTCGGACTGGGCAGAATGTGAGACCTTTCCATTGCCAATTGCGATTTCTAGTTGCGCAGGAGACACTGCAGAGGTGAATTGCGAGGTGATTTATTTGGATTGTGACAGCATGCCTTCTGTGTTTGATGCTTTGTTGGCCTATCATGCTGTGGATTCATGCGGAAATGCCCTTTCAGACACCATCTCCGTACATGTTACCGACAATGAACCTCCATACTTCACTTTCATCCCACCAGATGAGACCATGACCTTGGAGGAATTTCTCAATTGGAGTCTGGAAATCCCGGTTTGTTACGATACTTGTTTTGTCCCCAATTTGGACTGCGAAACGGGCTGGGGCGGATTCGGAAGCCCGGGGGAACCCGGTGAGCCGGGTGAGCCCGGTGAGCCCGGTGGCGAGCCATTGCTTCCCCTTCCATGCGAGTACGATTCTACATATACTCCACTGTGTTGCGGTGGTTTTGAAATTGTGTATCATTTCAGCCACTACGACTTGGCTGGAAATGAAGCCACAGCCCAAGTCACCATTACAGTTGTGGACGTCACTCCACCCCTTTTCACTTCTTTTCCGCCGGACACTGTTTTGGCATGTAGTCAATGGGACGACCTTTCATCCTTTGAAAACCAGATCGAAATCACCGATGATTCTTGTGACCCAGACAGCTTGTTCGTCAGCCATGTGGATTCGATTGCAGCCGGAAATTGCGCTGGAAATTTCACCCTGTTCCGAACCTTCACAGCCCTGGACAACTGCGGCAATGCCCAAGATTCCATCTGGACTGTGCAATTCATTGACACGCTGCCGCCACATTTTGTACATATCCCAGAAGACACCAACATCTTCTGCGGTTTCCCTCTCCCCGTGGATACCGCCCTGGCTTTCGATTCCTGTGGCAGCACAGTGATTTCGGACACCTTGATGCTGGTGGATTACACCGGTGACAACTGCAGTATCCATTCGGTTTATGAACGTTGGTGGTTTGCACAAGATGATTGTGGGAACCAAGATTCCGTATACCAGACCATCACCGTGCTGGACACACTGGGGCCTCATTTCGTCTCTGTTCCAGACTCGCTGACATTCGCATGTACCGAATGGATGGGGTGCGAATCTCAACCCACCCCCACTGCACTGGCTGGTGGCTGCAATGGGGATACCTTAGAAGTTCTTTGCAATGTCTCCTACGTCAATTGCGATCTCTACCCGGCTCAATTCACGGCCTCAATCATCTACACAGCGGAAAACGATTGTGGAGATGTGATTACAGATAGCACCTGGGTCACAGTGGCGGACACCACCCCTCCCTATTTCCAGTGGGTGCCTTCAGACACCACATTGACCTTGGTGGAATATGAAGATTGGACCGTCGAGTTGCCCATTTGCATGGATGACTGTTACTTCCCTGAACTGGATTGTGGTGAAGCCATGCCCAGTGGAGAGGACGGAATTTTGCCTTGTGAGTACGATTCAACGGTGACCGAACTCTGTTGTGGTGGCTTCGAAATTGTTTACTTGTTCCACAGCGCGGACTTGGCCGGCAACGAGGCATCCGCAGAGGTGACTGTCTCTGTTGTTGACGTCACGCCACCAGA
>JBMYZL010000027.1:0-28201 GCA_049610385.1 Flavobacteriales bacterium | reverse complement strand
GTTTTTGGGGCACCAGGTGGCATTGGTGGAAAGATGCACCTCGCCAGGGCCACTTTGTTTTTGGCCGGCTTGGGCCACTCAAGACACATCCCGTGGGATTGAAATCACGGATGGACCCGCTCGATATCGCATGAAAGAAGTGCGCCAAGTAGCCCTGACACGCCGCGAAATCAGTCAAATCGATTTCGACCTTCCGGAAGGCTATGTCCGGGTGGATCGATCTACATTGGCGGCTTTGCTCAACGACCTCCATCACCGTTGACACGTTCTTCTGAGGACTTCACATGGCTTTTTGCCCCTGAATGTGAGCGGAGTAAGAACTTTATTGAGACATTTGAGCTTTAGGAAAGTAGTGGCGGTCAATCAATTGCATAGGTGCGAGGTGCGTGAGGTCCTTCGAATCGGGCCCAATGTGGTCAAAGTGTCCTTGGATCCTGGAGAGGAGCACCGTGCCAACTGGCTATCGGTTCCTGGGGGGTATGTCACTTTCAACCTGCCCACCACCCCCGTCCTGCAAAGATGTTATTCCTTGGTTTCCGCCCCCCATGATTCTTATCCAAGGGTGGTGGTCAAAGAAATACCGGGCGGCAAAGGCAGCGCCTTTTTCAATCGCGAATTGCGCCCAGGCATGCATTTGGACGTCTGCCCGCCGAAAACCCGGCTTCACGAACCATGGATGGATGAAAAACCAAGGCATTGGATTTTGTTCGGGGCGGGCATCGGGGTCACACCGTTGCTGGGTTTGGCTCGTCATGCATTGGCACAAGCCCACCCCAACCGGGTGACCATGTTTTTGGGCAACCGGAACATGAAAAGCAT
The DNA here is from genome assembly GCA_049610385.1 of Flavobacteriales bacterium. Classification (GTDB taxonomy): domain Bacteria; phylum Bacteroidota; class Bacteroidia; order Flavobacteriales_D; family Sanyastnellaceae; genus JBMYZL01. Next base: position 27,382 of record JBMYZL010000027.1, on the reverse strand, counting down.
CCCCCTGTACAATTCTTGCGAAGAATTGGCCGCGCATCCACAGGCGCAAGTTCGGCATATTCTCACGGATGGAAGCATGGACGATTTGCGTTACAATGGCCGGATCACCCCAGAAAAAACGCGAGAATTGCTGAGTCAAATGATGTCATCCCACTCCGGTGAAGTGTCCTCCGATTTTTTGGGGTTTGTCTCAGGACCACAGCCCGTGATGGAGTCCGTCCGGAAAGGATGGGTGGAAGCCGGATTGCCATGGCACAAGTTGCGCGCAGAAAGGTTCCATTTTCCACCCGCAATGGCCTGGGCCGAGGAGAATCCATCCACACCCAGCTCACAAGTTTCATTCCGGCGTGGCAGGGAAGAATGGAATGTCAACATGAATGCTGGACCCAAGTCCATTCTTTCCGCGGCCATCGAAGCAGGTGTGCCTGTCAAACACCAATGCCGCGGTGGTGTCTGTGGAACTTGCAAAGCGCGACTGGTTGCAGGGCAGGTAGATACCGATAAGCCGCTACTGGGCGACCAAATTCTGTGTTGTCAATCTCGGCCTCAATCGGAGTCCCTGGTCGTGGAATTCCCCTAAGGCCCTTGCACACATCAGGGCAATCCGATGTATTTATGTGTTTGCAGTGAAAGTCGCCATTCGGGATGCTCCTGCATGTATTTCAAAATTCGTGGCAACACCTTTTCCCGCCGATCCCATTCCGGCTGAAGCAAGCGAACAGCGTCCAATCGGATTTCTGAAGCATGCCCTTCGGCCCATTGCAAATCATGCAGATTGACCACCACGATTTTCAGTTCATCCGCTAGGGGATAAACCTCGGGCAACGTCGCCTTGAATTTTTTGGGTGAAAGCACGACCCAGTCCCACTTTCCTGACATGCGATGCGCTCCAGATGTTTCCAAGTGAACGCGAATTCCAGCACCCCGCAAGCCGGCAGTCAACGGCCCGCAATCGTGCATCAAGGGTTCTCCTCCCGTGATAACACAAATCGGCGCCCCAGATGCCACGGCTTCAGACACCAGCTCACCTGTCGAAACTTTCGGGTGCACTTCAGCATCCCAGCTTTCTTTGACATCGCACCAGGCACAGCCCACATCGCAGCCCCCCAATCGAATGAACCAAGCGGTGCGGCCCGTGTGAACCCCTTCCCCTTGGACGGTTAGGAATCGCTCCATCACAGGGTACATCGTTTCTTTCATCAGCATTTCACTCATGGATTCGCAATCCATTCACCGTCTAGATCGAATGCAGCTGCACCCGTGACCTTCACTTGAACAAAATCACCGATTCGGAGGTGCTGATCATCGCGCATGGCCAGCCGCACTTCATTGTCGACATCCGGGGAATCGAACTCTGTTCTTCCAATCCAATAACCCTCCTCCACGCGGTCAATGAGGGTCTGGTAAACTTGGCCTATTTTCTTCTCATTCAATTCCAAGGAAATCCCCTCTTGCATGGCCATGATGGCCTCAACCCGTCGCCGCTTTTCCTCCTCAGCAACATTGTCCTCCAGCCCATACGCATGGGTGTTCTCTTCGTGAGAGTAAGTAAAACAGCCCAAACGATCGAACCGATTGCGTTCGACCCAGCGCAAGACATCCTCATGGTGAGCCTCCGTCTCTCCCGGAAATCCTGCAATCAACGTGGTCCGCAAGGCAATGCCAGGCACACGATCGCGAATGTCATTCAGCAATCGATCCATCTTGTCCTGGGTGATGCCCCTGCGCATGGATTTCAAAATGTCATCTGATGCATGCTGAAGGGGCATGTCCAAATAATTACAAACGTTTGAACGTTCCGCCATCACATCCAACACATCCATCGGAAATCCACTGGGAAACGCATAGTGCAAGCGAATCCAGTCAATCCCTTCTACGTCGCTCAGGCGCCGAAGCAAATCCGCCAACTTCCGCTCGCGGTACAAATCCAACCCGTAGTAAGTCAAATCTTGCGCGATCAAAATGAGTTCTCGAACACCCTGCTTTGCCAGCGATTCCGCTTGTGTCACCAAATCCTCCATGGGGGTCGAACGGTGCTTTCCACGCATCAGGGGAATGGCGCAAAAGGCACAAGGCCGATCGCACCCCTCGGCAATCTTCAGATACGCATAATGCGCAGGTGTGGACAGCAAGCGTTCGCCGACCAATTCCTTTTTGTAATCGGCTTTCAAGGTTTTCAGCAACCGAGGTAAATCCCGTGTTCCAAACCAAGCATCCACCTCCGGAATGCCTTCTTTCAAATCCTCTTTGTAACGCTCGGACAGGCAGCCTGTCACGTAAACTTTGTCGCACAAGCCCTCCTGTTTCGCCTCACTGAAGCGGATGATGGTGTCAATGCTTTCCTGCTTTGCACTCTCAATGAATCCACACGTATTGATGATCACGATGCCCGCGTCGCCCTTTGTGCTTTCGTGTTCGACTTCAAAGGCATTCGCCCGCAACTGGCCCATCAAGACTTCGCTATCAAAGACATTCTTCGCGCAACCCAAGGTCACGACATTCACTTTGCGGGGATCAATGCTTTTGGTTCTCATGCAGGGTCTGAATTTTCCATGCCATCGGCCAAGGATGCCGGCAGCAAACTGTCGATGAACTCTTTGACGTCAAAATCTTGTAAATCCCCCATTTTCTCACCCACACCGATGAACCGAACGGGGATGTGCATCGAGTCTGCAATGGCGAGCACCGCCCCTCCCTTGGCCGTGCCATCAAGTTTGGTCAAAACCAAACCCGTCACATCTGTTGCTGCAGTGAACTGACGTGCTTGCTCCAACGCATTTTGACCGGTCGACCCATCCAACACGAGGAGCACCTCATGGGGAGCCCCGGGCACAACCTTGTCCATGACCCGTCGCACCTTGGAAAGCTCTTCCATCAAGCCTTTTTTGTTGTGCAATCGCCCGGCGGTGTCAATGATGACCACATCCACTTGGCGCGCCGCAGCCGCTTGGAGGGTGTCAAAAGCCACAGATGCCGGATCGGAACCCATTTGCTGCGCAATGACATCCACACCCACGCGTTCTCCCCAAATTTTCAGTTGCTCGATGGCTGCCGCACGGAAAGTGTCTGCTGCCCCGAGCAGAACATCGTGGCCAGCAGCCTTGAAACGATGCGCCAATTTGCCGATGCTTGTTGTCTTGCCCACACCATTGACACCTACAACCAAAACGACCTGGGGACCCTCTGTTCGTCCGCACCCGGGCGCGGCATCACTCAAAAATGACGCAGGCGTTTGCTCGTCCGCCCCTGCGAAGAGGCCTGAAATCTCCTCGCGCAGAATGGCATAGAGCTCCTCCACCTCGACGTAAGCCTCGACCAATGCCCGTTTCCGCATTCGGTCCAAAATCCGCATGGTCGTATCCACCCCCACATCCGCAGTGATCAAGGCCTCCTCCAATTCATCCAGCAAGTCTTCATCAATGCGGCGACGTCCGGTGAACACACGCGCCAGCTTCGAGAAAATGGATTTCTTGCTTTTTTCCAAGCCGGAATCCAAAGACTGCTTGTCTTCTCGCGTGAACAGTTTCTTGAATAACCCCATGTTTCTGTTTGTAAACGACAAACTTACAGCTCAACAAAGCGCAAAAAAGGCCTGTCTCCAATGTGGAACAGGCCCTCTCAATGTTTGCGTAGACAACAAACGGTCTGAATCAGTTCTTTGCGAACCAACCCTTGACGTTATCGTTGTGAACGATTTCTTCCTTGAATGTGTATGCACCCGACTTCGCGCTGCGAATCATCTTGATGACCTTCGTGTGCTCTTTTCCGCCACCTGTCTGCAGCGATGCAACTGTCTTCTTAGCCATGATTCAATTATTTGATCTCTTTGTGGACCGTGTACTTGCGCAACACGGGATTGTACTTCTTCAACTCAATGCGCTCCGGTGTGTTTTTCCGGTTCTTGGTGGTGACGTAACGAGACATTCCTGGCATGCCAGATTCCTTGTGCTCAGTGCACTCCAAAATGACTTGTACGCGATTGCCTTTCTTGGCCATGGTTCGGGAATTGAGGGTGCAAATATAGCACATTCAACCCGACACGCACAACATCCCGTGGAAAACCCGTTGGGATTGTAAAAATAGCAATGCACAGGACATTTAACTTCGTCTGTTGATATGGCCGTTAATCGCAAAAAAACCACCGGGACATCCTCCCCATCCAAAACATCCAAGTCACGCAGAAAAGTGCCACGCAAGTCTGCAGCCCAGAACCGATGGGCCGCGATCCGAAATTCTTGGATGGATCCACGATTCCGGGGCATCCGAGGCATATTTGGCATGAGCGTGGCCACATTTTTGGCCGGTGCGCTCGTGAGCGGGCTGTTCACCGGGGGGCGCGATTATTTGTTGATTGTTGAAGATGCGCCACAAATCATGAGTGGGGATTTGGAGCCCTTTCACAACTTGCTGGGTCGCGCAGGTGCTTTGGTTTCCTTTTGGTTATCACGCCAAGGGTTGGGCATCGGGGCTTTGGCCGTCCCGGTTTGGATTTTCCTGCTCTCTTGGCCGATGGTGACCGGGACCGCAATTCAACACAAGGGCCGTTGGTTCAGGCATTCTTTTGGTGCGGCTTTGTTTTTGCCCTGGGCACTCGGATTTCTGGCCCACCTCGGAGGCGGACTCGGTTTGCCGATTTGGGACCATGCCATCGGGGCTTCCGGGAATGCATTGGTCCAGCTCTCCTTGCTGCATCTGGGGGGGTGGGGCTCCGGATTGTTGATGTTGACGATGGGATTGGGTGCCGTGGTTTATTACGTGCCCAACCTCTTTTTTTATTCCCAGAAGACTGAAAACCAACCTGAAACGCCCGCGGATCAAAAAGTGGAAACCGATTCCGAGAGCACCACACAAACCGAGAGCATCCCCGAAAATGAAGTCGAAGATGCACCCTGGGAATCACCTGTCGCCGTGAACCGGTCCAAACCGGAGCCCGCCACGGAACCCGCCCCGGAAAAAACCTCGAAAACCACCCTCGACGAGGTGTTGGATGACCTGTTGGGCGAGAACCCAACAGAGCAGCGACTGGAGAGCGATACAAGTGGAGTAACGGAAAGGGGAAACACCCGCCCGGCAGTGGCCGCGAATGAGGCCACACCCCCAGCCACGGAAAGCCCTTCTTCAGAAGATTCACTCGAAAATGTGTCCTTCGAAGTGAAATTGGCCGAAGCCGAGGAGCAAGTTGATGAAACTGAGATTGACAAAAAGGTCAAAGAATTTGGTGAATACGACCCCACGCTCGAATTGAGCCGTTTCCAACTGCCCAAACTGGACTTGCTCATCAACCATGGCGATGGGGCCAAACGGGTGTCCAAGGAGGAACTTGAGGACAACAAGGAGCAAATCATCACCACGCTGAAGAACTTCAAAATCGAAGTCTCGAAAATTTCGGCAGACGTGGGGCCGACTGTGACCTTGTACGAGATTGTTCCGGCCCCGGGGGTGCGCATTTCGAAAATCAAAAATCTCGAAGATGACATCGCCCTCAGTTTATCTGCATTGGGCATCCGCATCATCGCCCCCATCCCCGGACGCGGCACCATCGGCATCGAAGTGCCCAACAGTGACCCAGACGTCGTCTCCATGCGCTCCTTGATCGCTTCGGACAAATTCCAAAAATCGGGTGGGGCCCTGCCCGTAGCCATCGGAAAGACCATCTCAAATGAGACGTATGTTTTTGATTTGGCCAAAATGCCCCACCTCCTGATGGCAGGCGCGACGGGACAGGGAAAATCTGTGGGCTTGAATGCCATGCTGGTGAGCATGCTCTACCGCAAACATCCGTCCCAACTCAAGTTCGTGCTCGTAGATCCGAAAAAGGTTGAGCTCACGTTGTTCAACCACATCGAACGGCATTACCTCGCCAAACTGCCCGGCGAAGAAGATGCCATCATCACCGACACGTCCAAGGTCGTCGCCACGCTCAATTCTCTTTGCGTTGAGATGGACCAACGCTACGATCTCCTGAAAGACGCCCAGTGCCGCAACATCAAGGAATACAACAACAAGTTCATTCGTCGGCGGCTGAATCCAGAAGAGGGACATCGCTACTTGCCCTACATCGTTTTGATTGTGGACGAGTTCGCGGACCTCATCATGACCGCAGGCAAGGAGGTCGAGACGCCGATTGCCCGATTGGCTCAATTGGCACGAGCCATCGGCATTCACCTCATCATCGCCACGCAACGCCCGTCAGTTAACATCATCACGGGCACCATCAAGGCCAACTTTCCCGCGCGAATCGCCTTCCGCGTGACCTCCAAAATCGACTCCAGAACCATTCTTGATGCCGGTGGGGCCGACCAACTCATCGGCCGCGGGGACATGCTGATGTCGACAGGCAACGACCTCATCCGACTGCAATGTGGATTCGTGGACACCCCGGAGGTGGAGGAAATTTGTGAATACATCGGGAGTCAACAGGGCTATCCAGATGCATTCATTTTGCCCGAACCTGCAGTGGACACCAGTGAAGGAGGAGGCAACGGCATTGATGTTGACGAACGGGACGCCATGTTTGCGGATGCTGCGCGTTGCATCGTGCTTCACCAGCAGGGCTCCACTTCCTTGTTGCAGCGCAAGCTGAAATTGGGGTACAATCGGGCGGGTCGCATCATGGACCAATTGGAACAGGCCGGAATCATCGGACCCTTCGAAGGATCCAAAGCGCGCAAGGTTCTGATTCCTGATGAAATGAGTTTGGAACAACTCTTGCAGGGGGACTGAGCATGCCTCACCTTTGCAACATGAAATGGATTCAAACGGCTTGTTTGATCAGTGCGATGACCATGGTCTGGAGCCTTGTTCCGGCTTCTGTTTTGGGCCAATCCAGCAACGACCTCCTCTCAGCCCTCAGTGAAAAAGCGAAGACCTACGACAGTGTTTTGGCCACCTATACTTCCACCTTGACCGACAAGGTTGCTGATTTTGAGGCCGTTCAAAACGGGACCATCCGCATCCTCGGGGACCATTACCACTTGGACCTCGGGGACTATGTAGTGATCTCCAACGGACAATCGGTCTGGACATATGACGTGGCCATGCATGAATGCATGGTGGATGATGCCGAAGCCCTCGCCGAGGATGGTTTGGACCCGTCAAAACTCTTCACTATTTGGGAAAACGACTTCAAAAATGAAGACAAAGGAACCGTCCAAATGAAGGGGCGATCTGTTCGGCAAATCAACCTTTACCCGAACAACCCTGAAGACAAGGCCTTCCACACCATCGTGCTTTACATCGATGAGTCTGCCATGGAAATGGTGCGGGCTGTTGTCAAAGGCCGTGAAGGCACCGATGTCGAATATGACGTCAACACCTTTGAGCCCGGGGCCACCATTCATCCAGAAATATTCTCCTTTCGCGAGGCAGATTTTCCCGGCGTCACCGTGATCGACAACAGATTGTGAAGCGCCTCGACTGGGTGAGCGCATGCACCCGATGCCCAACCCTGCTCAGGCAAGCTGGCCTTCTCGCATTCGCCATCAACTCCATGTCTCCTGCAGCCTCGGCACAATCCGAATCGGCCTGGTACCTCACTTGGGGCTACAACCGTTCGGCATACACCCGAAGCCATGTCCACATTGTGGGCAATGGGCCGCATGGCCCGTTCGATTTGACCTTCGCCGCAGCTGAGGCGAATGACATGCCCGAACGCTTTCAGCCGAAGGTGTACTTCCATCCGAGGTTCTTTACCATCCCTCAATTCAATGTCCGCGTGGGGCGATCTCTGGGTGGAGGCGTCAAGGTGGGGTTGGGGTGGGACCACATGAAATACAAGCTTTCGGACCAAACCCTCTCCGCCACGGGAACTGCGGCGGCCGGGGACCTCGCCGAAGCCCATCATCTGCCCGCCCTGGATGAGGAGGCTTCCGAGTCTTTGGAATTGAATGACGCGGCCATCTTTTGGGGCAAAGGGTTCAATTTTGAGCACAGTGACGGCGTGAATTTTGTCCGCATCTCACTGGAAAGCGAACGGATTTTTTGGGCCCGGGGCGCCACCTCCTTGCGTGGCTTTGGTATGGCTTCAGTGGGCCTAGCTGTATGCAGCACAGACTTTACCTGGGCCGGGGAACGCACAAAAAATCGACAGCATTTGAGCGGTTTCGGGGCCTCCATTCATGGTGGAATCCGACTCTACGCCAATTCCCATTTGTTTCTCCAATGTACTGGACAAACCGGGGCCCTTGCCTTGCCTTGGATTCGCATTCAAGGACCGGGAGAAGCCCGTGCCGATCAACGATTCGGGTTCGTGGAAGGCGCTTTCGCCATCGGGTACGCCTGGGGCTTGACCAGCTCAGCCCACCAACCTTGACGAAACTGTTCGACATGCCACGCTCGGTTGGTCCATCCGCGACCCGATCCTGCTGAATGCCAATCGAAAGATCGTGCAATGGGCTTCAGGGTTGGCCCTGGAAAATCAGAACACCAACTTGCCGACTCCATCACAGCGTCGAACGCCAACAACGCATAAGGTGAAGGGTCCGATTCCATGTCCTCACGGAATGTCCACAGCCGATCCAACTTCAGCGAATCGGTCCAATCCATCGTTTCCGATGACGGCACCACCAGTTGCGTATGCTCCATCAACTGAGGCTCCAAAAATTCGAAGTCACGGGCATCGGGATGCATCAACAACCGCGTGGAAATGGTGTCGGCTTTCAACAACTCATTTTGCAAATGGGCAATCATCGCCCGAGAAGATTTGCCCGAAGGCACCGCAAAAATGTGGGTTCGTGTGGTGTCCAACATCTGAGCCACACCCTCCGCAAATCGGGGCGTAACCTGGTGCTGCCGGAGGTCCAAATCCAATGAATCTTGCGCGGATTGGTAACCCGCGATGAAAGCTTGTTCCAATTCAAAATCTTTGAGTCCTGTGAACAACAGGGTAACCCCCTGCTCCCCGTACAACTCTGCAGCCGTCCTGCCAAGGAGATGAGCCGCAGCGGATTCATCTGGCTGAGCAACGAATACGTGCTCCCCCCTGTCCAACGCATCCTCAGGTCCTGTTGTCAATAACCAATGGGGTTTGCCGACCAAAGCGGTGACATCCAAGGCCGAATCCAACACATTGCGCCGCAGCGGCCCGAGGACCACATCGGACCACAACACGTCGGAGAGGTTCCACATTTGACCCAGAGAGTCTGGCGCTGCATCCACCACACGCAAGGACACATCCATCCCCGCTGCGGCCAAGTCCTGCGCAGCCCAGCGCATGCCGGCATAAAACTCAAAAGCGATTTGCCGCAGGCGCACCACACGGGGGTCCTCCATTCCACCCATCAACGTGTCCGCATCAAATTGAAACGGCAAGATGGCCAATACCTTGAGCGTGTCCGCTGCGGTCAGCTCGGGCAGAACGGCAGGCGTTGTATCCAGGACAAGCGCTGTGGTCACCTGAGCGACAGGAGCAATTTCTGGCAAGGTGGCTGGTTGTGGCAGGCGCAAGATGTCCCCGGGCTGCAGTCCGTTGGACATCACAGCTGGATTCAACGATTGCAAGGACTCAACAGCCACATTGTGCATCCGGGCAATGCCGTACCAAGTTTCACGTGGCTGAACGACATGGGCATCCGGCTGCGACAGCGCCGTGCCCGCAAACATCCACAAGCCCACCATCCAAAGCCACAATTTCCGCGTCATCATTCCCATTCAATGGTTGCAGGTGGCTTGGAGCTGATGTCGTAAACCACCCGGTTGACTCCACGCACTTTGTTGATGATTTCGTTTGACACCGATGCCAAGAAATCATAAGGCAAATGACACCAATCCGCGGTCATTCCATCGGTCGAAGTCACTGCACGAAGTGCGACGGCCTGCTCATAAGTTCGTTCATCGCCCATGACACCGACCGACTGCACAGGCAACAAAATGGCCCCCGCTTGCCAGACCTGATCATACAATTGTGCATTGCGCAAGCCTTGAATCCAAATGTGGTCCACCTCTTGCAAAATTCTCACCTTTTCCGCTGTGATGTCCCCGAGGATGCGAATGGCCAATCCCGGTCCAGGAAACGGATGTCTGCCCAAAATGTCTACCCGAATTCCGAGGGCTTTCCCCACACGACGGACCTCATCCTTGAACAACAGACGCAGAGGCTCCACCACGTCCAACTTCATGTAGTCTGGCAGACCGCCCACATTGTGGTGACTCTTGATGGTCGCCGAAGGACCACCAGTGGCAGAAACACTCTCGATGACGTCGGGGTAGATGGTCCCTTGCCCCAACCATTTCGCATCTGGCACCTGATGAGAAGCCGCATCAAACACTTCAATGAACACCCGACCGATGGCCTTCCGCTTGGTCTCTGGATCAGACTCTCCTTCGAGTGCACGCAGGAATTGGTCCCCTGCCCTCACACCTCGGACATTCAACCCCATGTGCTCATAATCCGCAAGAACCTGTTCAAACTCGTTTTTCCGAAGCAGGCCGTTGTCCACAAAAATGCAGTGCAACTTGTCTCCAATCGCCTTGTGGAGCAACTCCGCTGCGACGGTGCTGTCCACTCCGCCACTCAATCCCAAAATCACCGCATCATCCCCAATTTTCTGCCGCAAGGAAGCAACCGTCTCATCAATGAAATTCGCTGGTGTCCAATCCCCAGTACAACCACAAATTTCCATCACAAAATTGCGAAGCAGCTGAGGCCCCTGAGTGCTGTGCCATACCTCGGGGTGGAATTGAATGCCCCAAACCGGACGCGCAACGTCACGGAATCCAGCAAAATGAACATCGCCCGTGGAGCAAATCACCTCGTAACCCTCCCCGATGGATTGAATGGTGTCTCCATGGGACATCCAAACCTGAGAGCCCGTTTCAACACCCAACAAAAGCGGATCTTGGCCTTCCATGGCCGTCAGGTGGGCACGACCGTATTCCCGCGAATCGGACGCCTCCACTTGGCCGCCATTCAAAGTGGCCAAATACTGCGCCCCGTAACACACGCCCAAAACCGGTACTCGACCAAGACAAGCGGTCAAATCTGGACGGGGCGCCTCAGCATCCCGAACACTGTGCGGAGATCCGCTGAGAATGACGCCGCTGACATCGGCGGGCAACGATTCAAAGGCCTGCCATGGGATGATTTCAGAGTACACGTTCAATTCGCGCACCCGCCGGGCAATCAGCTGGGTGTACTGCGAGCCAAAGTCAAGAATCAAAATGCGCTGGTGCATGGCGCGAAGGTACTCACTTCATTCACCCCATCCGCATGCAATAACTTTGCTGCCCATGCGGTTTACCAACATTGAGAACAAAAAAATCATTTTGGGCAGCGCCTCCCCACGCCGGCTCGAGTTGGTGCGGATGATGGGCCGGCCTGTGGAAGTGCGTGTGCGGTCCATCGAGGAGGTATGGCCCGGGCACATTTCGGGAACATCCGTCGCAGAATGGTTGGCCCTCGAAAAGGCGCGGGCGCAACTCAGTGAATTGGCTGCAGACGAAATCCTGATCACCGGAGACACCGTCGTTGTGCTGGACGGTGAATTGCTCGAGAAGCCAAAGGATGCCGAAGAAGCCATGGAAATGTTGCGAAAACTCAACGGCCGAACACACACCGTGGCCTCAGGTTTGGCCATTTCAGAGAAGGACAAAAGCCCTTGGAGCGTGTTGGATGAGGCCGAAGTCACGTTTGAAAACCTCGATGAGTCCGTTCTGTTATATTACGTCGAACACTTCAAGCCATTCGACAAAGCAGGAGCATACGGCATTCAAGAGTGGATTGGTGCGGTGGGGGTCAGCAGCATAAAGGGTTCATTTTACACGATTATGGGCCTTCCCGTTCATTTGCTCTTTAAGCAACTAAATTGTTCATAAATACCTTAAAAAGTGCTTTTTGTGACTTTTTTGAGCATTTGGAGAACATATAGATTTGGGTTTTGTTAACAGATGGAGTGTCACACGGACACCTCCTTTTTAAACCAAAACCCTAACTAATGACTGCTTTTATTTTAGCCGCGATCAAGGCGATGCCAGCAGACGACTACGTTGGATTCACATTCTTCGTAGGCACAATGGCCATGATGGCCGCTTCTGCCTTCTTCTTTCTTTCCATCAACACGGTTGAGGGAAAGTGGAAAACTTCTCTGTTAGTCAGTGGACTGATTACGTTCATTGCCGCTGTACACTATTACTACATGCGTGACTACTGGGCAGAAGTCGGTGAGTCACCCACTTTCTTCCGGTATGTGGACTGGACATTGACTGTCCCCCTGATGTGCGTCGAGTTCTATCTCATCTTGAAAGCGGCAGGTGCCAAGACGGGTTTGCTCTGGAAATTGATCTGGGCATCTGTGGTCATGTTGGTCACGGGTTACTTCGGTGAAGCCGTGTACACTACAGGTACAGGACCCGCTATGTGGGGATTGTTCTCTGGCTTGGCATACTTCTACATCGTTTACTTGATCATGTTTGGTGAGGCCAAGGCTTTGGCTGACCAATCTTCCGCTTCTGTTCAGAAGGCCCATGGCATTTTGACGAAGTTTGTTTTGATCGGTTGGGGCATCTACCCACTCGGTTACATGATCGGTACAGACGGTTGGTATGACTTCGTTGACGGCATCGGCTTGAACATGGATGTTGTGTACAACATTGGTGATGCCATCAACAAGATCGGCTTCGGCTTGGTCATCTACAGCTTGGCAGTAAGTAAGGACTGAACCGAGCGCTGAAAATTTTTGAAGAAGAGCCGCCAGCCTTTGGGTTGGCGGTTTTTTTTGTGGCCAAATTTGGCTCAAGCCCTCACCCGAATGCACACCCCATCCGAAGGTGGGCAGGGATCCGACAGGATTTGGCCCAAGGGCTCGGCAGGCATGCCATTTCGCCGCAACAGATCTTCCATTGCCCCTGACGCTGACGGATCCACTGCGACCAACAAACCACCACTGGTCTGTGGGTCACACAACAAATTCCGATCGAAGCCTTCTATCGGACTGATGCGATGGCCATAGCTCTCCCAATTGCGATGGCTGCCTCCAGGAACACAACCCCATTCATGGTATTCAATCAAACGATTCAGATTATAGGTCGGCACATGCGAAACCTGAACCTCTGCTTGGTATCCAGACCCTTCGCACATCTCCACCAAATGACCCAGCAAACCAAATCCAGTCACATCCGTCATGGCGCGCACCCCGTCCAATGCTGCCAATTGGGTGCCCATTCGATTCAACGACTGCATCGAGTCCACGGCCCAGGCCAAATCCGCTGGACGCACCCTTCCCTTCTTCTGAGCTGTCGTCACCATGCCCACCCCGATGGGCTTCGTCAAATACAAGCGATCCCCCGGTTGGGCATCGGCATTCCTCTTCATTCGTCGCTTGGACACACGACCGGTGACCGCAAGACCAAAAATGGGTTCAGGGTTGTCAATGCTGTGCCCCCCTGCCAAAGGGATGCCCGCCTCAGAACAAATCGACCGGCCACCATCCACCACAACCCCAGCTACCGCCTCCGGAATCTGGCCCAGAGGCCAACCCAAAATGGCAATGGCCATCAGAGGTTCTCCGCCCATCGCATAAATGTCGCTGATGGCATTGGCTGCAGCAATGCGACCAAAAGTTCGGGGATCGTCCACGATGGGCATGAAAAAATCTGTCGTGGAGATGATGGCTGTTCCATCCCCCAGGTCCACCACGGCTGCATCGTCCCGCGTGTCATTGCCCACGAGCAAATTGGAAAACACCTCAGAACGGTCCACCGCAGACAAGATTTCTTGCAATGCTGCCGGAGATAGCTTGCAACCACAGCCAGCTCCGTGAGAAAATGATGTGAGTCGAATGTCGTTCATGGCTTACGCCTCAAAGGTCGCGCAAGGCCTGAGCGATTTCAAAAAAATCTTTCCCCTCCCCCTGCACATGAGAAGCAATGGGGCGATTGTGCCGTTGCATGGTGTGTGCATACTGCCTGTCATAATGCAACAAGGCCAATTCGGCGGCCTGCTGAAGGTCTCCTTCGTCGAGGGCATCACAAGCCCGTTGGACGTTTTGGCCACCCAATTTGTTCGCAATTCGACGGAAGGCCGCCTTCAAGGGTTCCATGTCCCCTTCACCATATACACGCAGAACTTCCACAAGTCGTTCCCCCCAACTTCGGTGCAGCAGGTGCACTTCAGTCTGCTTGATTTGCTGATACAAGGATTCCGGCAAGTGAACACTTCCGATCCGACGACTTTCATCTTCCAGCCAAATGGGACGCTTCAAATCAAACCCCGAAAGCACATCAAAGCAGTTGTTGGCGAATTGTTCTGAACTCGGCTGTGGGGTTTCCGACAAATTGCCGAACGCCGAACCCAAATGACCGGCCAACAGCTCCAAATCCAGGACTTGCATGCCCAAATCGGCCATGGCCCGAAGTACGGGGGTCTTGCCGGATCCGGTGGACCCAGCAAGCACCCTCAATGGCAAAGGTTGGGTCATCCACTGCCGCATGTGCCTTCGGTATCCCTTGTAGCCATCCTCCATTTTTCGGGCTGAAATGCCAGCCAAGCGCAGCAGCCAAGTCACAGATTCCGAACGCATACCACCACGCCAACAATGCACCACAACCTGGGGGTTCGACCATGCTTGGGCCGCCACCAACTCCCGTGCGGATTGAACGTATGATAACATTTTGGGGCCGATGAAGGCCAGCCCTTGGTCAATGGCATGTTCCTTTCCCGACTGCTTGTACAAAGTGCCGATGGTGGCCCGTTCATCGTTGTCAAACAACGGGAGGTTGTGGGCCCTGGACATGTGGCCTTGTGCAAATTCAGCGGGAGATCGCGTATCCAAAATCAACACATCCGGGTTGCACAAGACTTCCGCAACACTCACTTCCCATGAACCGGAATCATTTCGCATGGCTTGCAAGTTCATCATTTGTCGGCAATCCCATCACGCAAAAAAAAACGGGCCATCAGAGTTTGATGGCCCGCCTGCGGATCGCATGAATACGATTTTTCAGGACACGGTCTTGGTCTTTTTACTCACTACAGAGCGTTCCATACTGCTGGAAGAAAATCAGCAAGTCCTGAACATCCACACTCAAATCAAAATTCAAATCTCCTAAACAATTGTTGGTTGGCGTGTACTCACAACCGTGGTCATAATTCGCTCCAGGGTCGAAGTTCAACGCCTCAGCATCCGTGCAACCAATGTACATGCACGAGCCATCATCCGTATCGGCATCTGCATTGTAGTTGTCTGCTGTTTCATCCATACACCCAAGCACAGCACAAGGCTCTGGTACTGGGCATTCCTCGAACTCGCATGACAATTCAGCATCATATGTTGCATTCGGATCATAATTGATGGCGGCTTCATACATGCACCCTTCGACGATACAAGTTCCATCGTTGATGGTCGCTTGCGGATCGTAGTTGTCTGCATTGTCAATGGTACAACCGAGGTAATCACAAGTGGTGACGACCTGCACCGTTGCATCGGGATCGAAGTTCACCGCTCCCTGATCCATGCAACCTTCATAGTCGCACTCGACATCCTGGTCACCGGTATTGGCAAGCTCCCAGTAGTTCCATGCATCCAAATCGAAACACCCGATGAAAATACAAGTGCCATCATCGACGTTGGCTTGGGGGTCGTAGTTGGTGGCCAAATCGTTTGTACAGCCTTCGTATTCGCAAAGCGCTTCTTGGTCACCCGCATTTGCAAGGCTCCAGTAGTTGTCCGCTTCTGAGTCGGCACAACCCGTGAACAAACACACATCATTTGGATCGGTGTTCGCCCCCTCGTCGTAGTTGTCCGCCTCAGGGTTCATGCAACCATAGTACAAGCATTCGTTCTCTGGATCAGAGTTCGCCCCTGAATCGTAGTTGTCCGCAGTGGGATCCATGCAGCCCCAGTATTCGCAAAGAGCTTCCTGGTCTCCGGTGTTGGCCAAACTCCAGTAGTTGTCCGCCGATTCGTCTTCACAACCCGTGAACAAACAAGAGCCGTCGTCGTCATTCGCCTGGTCATCATAGTTGTCCGCTTCAGGGTGTGTGCATCCCAAATACAGGCAAGAACAATCCTCAAAATTGGCTGTCGGGTCGTAGTTGTAGGCCCCTGGATCTGTACAACCGCCGTCTACCTCAGGGAAGGACATTTCCACATCGGTCACCACAAATTGGTTGTCGTCCGCATCTTGATAAGTCAAGTTGTACTGCAGACTGACAATTCCATCTGTGGTCAGTTGGGCCAAAAGCAATCGCCCATCTTCATCAGGGTACCCTTGATCAGATGCCCCCTCGGGAATGAAAATGCTCGCCCCGGGATCCACATCCACAACAAAGTCACCTCCGTTGTTCCAAGCATCCAAGTAATCAAACATTCCGGTCTGCGCCAAGGCATTGAAATCGCCCGGAACTGCGCCCACAGTCATCCACGTATCGTACTGGAGGATGGGGAAGAACGAATACAGACCTGGGTTCAGGTTGCCTCCAAAATCCACACCCAATTCAGCTTGGAAGAAAGACGTGGTGGTGGCAATCACCCATGGATCTGCGGCGTCTCCGAAAGAACTGATGGCATCAATGCTCGCAGTGGGATTAAACAACGCATAAACATGGTAGGTGGTCATGCCTGGCACGCCATCTTCAGCCACCACTTCATATTCCAGTCCCAAGAAATCATTTTCCCAAACACAGGAACCGTCATCCTCAGTGGCCGCGGAATCAAAGTTTGTGGCCGACTCAGACATGCAACCATGCACCTCATCGCCTTCCAACACCCCATCACCATCGTAGTCGCCGCCACAAGCCGTGCCGTCACAGGTGGTGAAAGGATCGGGGAATTCACAAATGTCATCATTCGCAATCTCCGGGTCTTCTTCGTAGTTGCACGCAGCCAGAATGGTGCAACCGCCGAAGTAGCAAGAACCGTCCTCATCCGTTGCATTCTCGTCAAAGTTGAACGCTTCTGCATCCGTGCAGCCTTCCACTTCATCGGCATCGCAGACACCATCGCCATCCGTGTCCAAAATGGTCACGCCGCCTTCTCCATCACATACATCACATGGGTTGTCCGCAAAAACGCAGGATCCATCCAAATCCGTAGCTGACGCGTCGAAGTTGCACGCAGTTTCATCTGTACATCCAGGGATTTCATCCGCATCGCAAATTCCATCGTCATCCGCATCCAAAACCGCCACTGCGCCGTTGTCACAGACCTCACAGTTGCCATCCGCATACACGCAAGAGTCGTCCGAATCTGTGGCTGCCGCGTCGAAGTTACAAGCAGTCTCATCCTGACATCCTTCGATTTCATCTGCATCACAAACCCCATCCCCGTCGCCATCCAATACGTCGATGCCGCCTGCGTCATTGCAAATTTCACAATTGCCGTCGGCAAACACACAAGAATCATCCGAATCTGTTGCGGTTGCATCAAAGTTACAAGCCGTGTCGTCTTGGCACCCTGCGATTTCGTCCGCATCACACACCCCATCACCATCGGCATCAAGCACGGCAATGCCGCCTTCTCCGTCGCAAGCCTCACAAGCGCCGGTCGCATAAGCGCACGAATTGTCCTCCACTGTAGCTGCTGGGTTGTAGTTGCAAGCGTCGCTGTCTGTGCAACCCAAACCATATGCTGGGAAAGTGATGTTCAAATCTGGGATTTGAATGGTGGCTTGATCCGGATCGCGGAATTGAATGTTGTATTTCAGAGATACCACACCTGAAGTGGTGAATTGACCCAACAGGAACTTGCCATTTACGGGGAATGCATGCACCGAACCGCCTGGTGTGTAAAACACGGAGGCACCCACTTCGGTATCCACCAAAACGTTGGATCCAAAATCTTCAAAATCATTGAAAAAGTTCTCCATCCCGACGGTCAATGCATCATCGGAATCTCCAGGCTCTCCGCCCAAAGCCAACCAAGTGTCATATTCCAAGTCAGGCATGGCTGCGAAGAACACGGGATTGATGGTGGTACCGATCAAATCGCCTGCAGCATTTTGGTAGAAAGGTTCAGTGGAGAAAATGCTCCAAACGTTCTCATCCGTTCCGAAAACAGCCGCCATTTCCACATCATCCGAGTTGAAATCAGCGAACACACGGAATGTCTTGGTTCCAGGAATGGAATCGATTGCAATCTGCTCCACTGAAAGACCCAAGAAGAAACCGTCTGCCCAGACACATGATCCATCATCGTCCGTGGCCTCAGGTTCAAAATTGGTTGCTGACGATGACGTACATCCTTCGACCTCGTCCGCATCGCAGACTCCGTCACCATCCCAGTCACCCAAGTGACAATAATCGTCGCAAGTCAATCCCACTGGGGCATAATAGCAAGAACCATCGTCTTCAGTGGCACCAGGTTGGAAGTTGCAAGCTGCTTCATCATCACAACCCAAGACTTCATCGTCGTTGCACACACCGTCGCCATCGTCATCGAACGACAGGACACCACCGTTGCCATCGCAAGTCTCACAAGCCGCCATGGCATACAAACACGAGCCATCGTTGTCTGTGGCTGCAGCACTGTAGTTACAAGCCGTTTCGTCGTCACAACCCGCAATCTCATTGCCATCACAGATTCCATCGCCATCCGCATCTTGAACGGCCACGCCGCCATTGCCATCGCATACCTCACAATTGCCGTCCGCATATGTACAAGCACCTGCATCCGTGGCTGAAGCGTCGAAGTTGCATGCATTCTCGTCTTGGCAACCCACGACCTCGTCGGCATCACAGACATTGTCCCCGTCTGCATCAGCGAGAACGACCGCGCCTGCCTCGCAGACCTCACAAGTGCCTGGCAAGGCAAACACACAAGAGCCGTCGTCTTCCGTAGCGGCTTCATCGTAGTTGCAAGCAATGTCAACTGTACATCCGAAAACCTCATCGTCATCACATGTGCCGTCGCCATCTGCATCAGCCACTGCGATGGCTGAACCTTCACAAAATTCGCAAGCTGAGGCATCTGGAATGATGCAAGAACCATCATCCGTGTTTGCCTCAGCGTTGAAATTGCATGCCGCTTCATTTGTACATCCCGTCACTGGCGGGATGATTGTTGAGGTGTCGAAAGTCGCACCCGTCACATTCATCGTTTCTCCGCTTGCAGCGTCGTATTGCATGTTCCAATCCAGGGTGACCGTTCCGCCATCGACGACCGTGAATTGAGCAACCAATACTTTCAAATCTTCTCCTGCAGTGGCCAAGGAATTGGTTCCTGGCGCCACATACCAACTTCCACCATCCAACGTGAAACTTTGCCCCGCTTCGAAGTCCCCCATGGGCCCCGAAATGCCAATGCTGCTCACTTCTGGATCCGAAGAGGATTCCGATCCAATCGTCAGCCAGCTGTCAAACGCCAAATCAGGAAAAGCTACGAAAAAAGCTGAATTGATGGAACTGGCCAAACTGCCTCCAAACGGATTTTGGTAAAAGCTCGTGGTCACCGTGGTGCTCAGCGCCACGGGATTCGCCTCCGTGGAGCCGATGGAGTAAATGGCAATCAGCTCGTCTCCTGCATCATCGAAGGATGCATAGATTCGATAAGTGGTGCCATGTTCACTCACCGCATGGACCTCGCCGGTGAATCCGACGAAACCCGCAGTGGCTTGCATGGCGGCAAGCATCATTGGCAAAATCATTGCCAACAAGCGCAAGGGGTGAGTTGTGATAGTCAATTGTCTCATAGCGGAGCAAATCCAATTCAACCTTAAATATACAAATTTTATCTGCACGGACACTCAGCCCGTCGATTTTTTAATAGAAAACGCCTCTTCACTTACGAGATTCATTCCAGAAGGTTGCACTCGACGGAAAAAAACCACTAACTTGGTTGAGTCGCCTGATTTGCAAGCAACCCACAGCCAAATGATGCACCCTACCCACAGCCTTGCCGTCCTTTTTCCCGCGCTGTTCGCCATTTTGCTGCACCATTCTCATGCGATGGCGCAATGTGAAGAATGGGAATCACCTGTGGTCCTGTTCGATGCGGAGCCACTTGAGCCCGGGGCATCACCGACCTGGGATGTCAACAACAGCTTGGGCCTGAGAATGAACGCCGACGCCTTTGCGGCCATTTATGTGGACACGCCGAAGCGCTTTTGGCTCCCCTTAACTTTGCCCAACGGGGATCACCGGATGTTGGAGTTGGAAGCTTTTCGCGCGGTAACAGATGATTTTGAAGTCGGACTGACCACCTCGAAAAGCTCAAAAAAGGCCGATTACGAAGTGGGCATCCGCCCTTACCGCGTGCGAAATGAAGGTTGCAGTGGGTCGTTGGTTTTGATGCGCGATTATGTGGTCGGAACACTCCGAATCGATGGAAAAACTTACGAAATTGGACGGGCGCGCGGTCCAGGCCATGTGATTTTCTTGGTCAGCGATTCCCGGAGTGAAAAAACATTCACTTGTGGCACAACCGAAGTCCACGATTTGAGTGAAGGCATGCGACCTGAACCCAGTGAGCGTTCAAGCAATATGCCCTTGGAATGCGTCGAGGTGGCCTTGGACATCGACTTTTATACCTATGGAACATTTGGCAGCAATTGCAACAGCACTGTGGATTGGGCGTTGGCCCTTTTGGCGAGCGTCAACGAAATCTATCTCAATGAACTCAATGATGCCATCGATTTGCAAGCCTCATATGTCAACGTTTGGGAAGAGACAGATCCGTATGCGGCTTATGTAGGGAATGCTGGGGGCATGCTGGATGCCTTTCGGGTAGAATGGTTGACCAATCCCGATTTGTCCAATCGACCTCGTGACTTGATTCATTTGCTCACCCGCCGAGGGAACACGGGCACCGGTGGCATCGCCTATCTCGATGTCACTTGCAATTCCGCTTATGCTGCTGGTTTCAGTGCTTCTCTCAGTGGAACATCCAATTACAACATCAACAATTACAGCTGGAACTTGAATGTTGTGGCCCACGAATTTGGGCACAACTTCGGCGCACATCACACCCATTGGTGTGGGTGGCCTGGAGGCCCCATTGACAATTGCTACACCCTCGAAGGCAGTTGTGGTGGTTACGTCAACAACCCCACTCCACAGATCGGAACCATCATGAGTTACTGCCACGCAGTCGCAGGCGGTGGCGTGAATCTCGTCTTTCACCCGACAGTCGAAAACGTGGCCTTGCTCCCCACCATCAATTTGGACGGATCGTGCTTCGGGTCTTGCCCCAGTTTTGCGACTTCCTGTCAGGCTTACGGATGCATGGATCCAGAGGCTTGCAACTACAGTGCGGATGCTTTGTTTGATGACGGATCTTGTGCCGAGCTGGACATCTGTGGCGAATGTGAAGGCGACGGGCTTTCGTGCTTGGGCTGCACAGACGAAATGGCTTGCAATTACGACGCATCCGCAACCATCGACAGTGGGGAATGCACCTTCGCTCCTGGAGGCGGCCCCTGCAATTGCGAAGCATCATTCAACCTGTCAGGACTCCTTGCTGGCGGCGAACAGGTGTATACGGTTGTCGCCGGGGTTGGGTTTGTGGCGTCGCTTTCTGTTTCCCTCAACTTCAACCCCGTGAACAAC
Source organism: Flavobacteriales bacterium (assembly GCA_049610385.1). Taxonomy (GTDB): domain Bacteria; phylum Bacteroidota; class Bacteroidia; order Flavobacteriales_D; family Sanyastnellaceae; genus JBMYZL01. Next base: position 5,907 of record JBMYZL010000027.1, on the reverse strand, counting down.
GATGGAACGCGGCCCTCTGATTTGGCTTTTTTGTTGGAAGCGCCCGATGGCAGTTGTCGGGCAATTGGTGGATTCGATGTGGACACGGGGTGTGAGTTTGGTGGTGTATGGCCCACATCTTGGCAACAATCCGCGCAAGGGAATTACAATGCTTCCATCTCCGTGGGAAATGCCCCAACCGGGGAAGGCGTTTGGACCTTGCGAGCCCTCAATGGATTTGCGGCTTCACAAGGCGCCCTGTTCGATTTGTCGTTGACCATGTGGGATCTCTGTGTGGCGACAGATCCCGGTGGATGCATGGACGAGAATGCCTGCAATTACAATGCCGCCGCCACCACCGACGATGGCTCGTGTGAATATGAAAGTTGCCTTGGGTGCACAGAGCCCGGGGCTTGCAACTATTCCACTGAGGCATCCGTTGATGATGGCAGCTGCGAATTCTTGAGTTGTGCGGGTTGTACAGAAGCAGGTGCTTGCAACTACAACTTTACAGCGACTTTGGACGACGGGTCATGCGAATATGAGAGTTGCGCAGGATGCACGGACATCGATGCCTGCAACTTTGACCCAGGTGCCACCATCGATGATGGCAGTTGTGAATCTCAGAGTTGCGTGGGTTGCATGGATATCAATGCTTGCAATTACAACCCCGAAGCAACGATTGATGATGGTTCGTGCCAGGAGCCACCGTGCATAGATTGTCCAGGTGATCTCGACGGAGATGGCCTCATCGCGACCACTGACATTTTGTTGTTCCTTTCTGATTTTGGTTGTGTCCCCCCACCGATGCCTTGCCCGGGTGATGTCGATGGTGATGGGGCAACGACCATTTCGGATTTGTTGCTCCTGCTCGGAAACTTTGGGGACAATTGCTTTTAACCCACCGCCATGCCCACATCCATCCTGCGCTTTCTTCCCTCTGTTTTTTGTTTGATTCTGTTGTTGGCGTTTTCCATTTTGGCGCCAGCCCAAACCTCGAACAACCTGGTTCCCATGTTCCGCCCAGTGACCCTGCCAGAGGCCCAAATTCCCACCCGGGATGCGGAACAAACCATTGGGTTGCAATTGGACCCAAGTGCCCTCGATTTCATGCGAAAGCAAGCACCAGATGCTTTTACCCTTCCGCTGCCCCGGCGGAATGGCAATCGGATGTACCTCAAGCTCAAGCGCTATGACTTCCACAAAGGTCCCATTCGACTTGGTCGGACCACCGCAGAAGGATACCAGGAATCCGAATATGCCCCAGGCATCATTTCCTACCAGATTCAAAACCGCAAAATGAGCGGAGTCGTGATTTTGACTCCATCTGGGGTGTTTGCCACGATCCGAATGGGCCAAAGGCAATTGGAATTGTCACCCGTTGCTGCCGACGAAACGGGCAAACATGTCTTTTTCAATGTTGCCCATTTGACCGCCCCCCTCTCTTTTTCGTGCGGAACAGAAGATGTGGCTATCAGGACCATGGGGATGACCGCTGAAAGAAGCAGTGAGAACATCTTGGAGTGCATCGAAGTGGCATTGGAAATCGACTTTTTCACATTCAATACGTTCAGTTCTTGCACGGAGACGGCCGATTGGGCACTTGCCATGCTGGCAGCGGTTGACGGCATTTATCGAACTGAACTGGATGATTTGGTGACCTTGCAAGCGACGTTCGTCCACGTTTGGGAAATCGAAGATCCTTATGCTTCCATCACTGGTGATGGTGGGGCCTTGTTGACTGCCTTTCGCAATGAATGGGAAACCAATTCAAATTTTACCGCTGTTCAGCGGGATTTGACCCACTACTTGACCCGTCGTACCAATACAGGAACAGGAGGCATTGCCTATGTTGATGTGGTGTGCTACGACCCATATGCTTATGGCCTGAGCAGTGCCTTGACGGCCACCACAAACTACACTGGGGGCTATGCCTGGAATTTGAACGTTTTGGCCCACGAATTCGGGCACAACTTGGGGTCCAACCACACCCAATGGTGCGGCTGGTCTTCCGGCCCGATTGACAATTGTGCGAATTACGAAGGGGAGAGTTTGTGCGATGGCTACACTTCCAACCCCACGCCTCAGGTGGGCACGATCATGAGTTATTGTCATGCCATTTCCGGCGGCTCAGTGGTCCTGGAATTTCACCCGACGGTTGAATCTGAGGGCTTGATTCCAGCCATCAGCACGGGAATAGGCAGTTGTTACGGGGATTGTGCGCCCTTCGAATCGAGCTGCGACGTCTATGGTTGCATGGACGAAAACGCTTGCAACTACAACCCGGAGGCCGTTTATGACAACGGGTCATGTGCCGAGGTGGATCTCTGTGGAGATTGCGGCGGCGGCAATGCTGCTTGTTCGGGTTGCTTGGACGAAACCGCTTGCAACTATGATGCCGAGGCCATCGTCGATGCAGCGAATTGCTCGTATCCACCCGAAGGACTGCCTTGTAATTGCATCTCCAGCATTGACCTGAACGGAACCATCTCTGCGGGTCAAACCATTGCCACGTCTTTGTCTGACTACAGCGGTGCATTGGAATCCTTCTTCATTTCAATGGATTTCGACAACAGCACTTCGACGGGTACGTGGCCCGCAGACCAAGTCTTGCGCATCGATGCTCCAAATGGCAACTGTTTCGAAATCGGTGGATACAATGACGATCTCGGATGCAGCAATGCTTCCACATTCCCCTCCGATTGGGCGACCAACGTGGCTGGCATTTATTCAACCACTGTCGTGGTGGCGGGAAATTTGGCAGGAGAAGGGGAATGGACATTTACATTGGGAAATGGATGGACCGGGTCAGGCCCAGTGAATTTGGAGGTCACGGTCACATCCACCTACCTCTGCGTTCCACCTGTTGACGTTCCGGGATGCACTGATCCAGTGGCCTGCAACTTTGACCCCAATGCGACTTCAGATGACGACTCCTGTGAATACACCAGCTGCTTGGAAGGGTGTGAGGCCGATTTGGACAATGATGGAATTATCGCTGTATCAGACGTTCTTTTGCTCCTCTCTGACTTCGCCTGTGTCACCCCGCCCGAGCCGGAATGCGAAGGCGATGTGGACGGCAATGGCACAACGAATGTCAACGATCTTCTCGCCATTTTGTCCGCATTTGGAGAATCCTGCAACTGACAGAAAATCGTCGAGCCGTGTTTTTTTCTAACTTCCGAAGAGTGAAACGCATTCGGCTCTTTGGAGTTGCGTGACCCCAGTCATGGTGCTCTGCGGCCGTTTGTCCCAAATTGTCATCATGTTCACACGTCACCTGTTTTTTATCACCATAGGATTGGTGCTTTTGTTCAGCGTATCTGGTCTGGCACAACAGCATGTCCAAGTCTTGTCGCCCTCTTCTTCTCATTCTTTGGCTGCCACAACCCAGGGAATTCAACTGTTCCAACCCATTGTATTGGAGGAATCTGAACGCGTCACCAAGCGCCCCTCGGATGCCCAAGGGTTGATGTGGGACGCCGACCAAATACAGGTTCTTCTCGCCTCCTCCCCTGACGAATTCCATTGGGAAATCCCCGGTTCCGCCGAACGTGGCAGCCCCACACTTGTGCGGGCCCGGCGTTACAGGACATTTGCATCTGACATTCGACTCGGACGGACAACACAAAATGGATACCGCGAAGAGGCCTGGATTCCCAATGTGCTGAGCTACCGATTCGACGATGGTGTGCACTCCGGCGTCATCATCTTCACACCCTCTGGCATTTACGCCACAATTTTGCAGGGACGCAGGCAGTTCGAAATCTCTCCCGTTCCGGGGTCTTTCGAAAAGGGGCACCATGCTTTGGTCCCTGTCGATCGCATCGATTTGGGCTTGTCCTTTTCTTGTGGAATGGAGGAAATGGCCCAAAACATAATGGGCATGCCCCGTTCACAGCACCACTCCCCGCAAGCACTGGAATCCCTTCCCGACCCTCAATGCATCGAAGTGGCCATCGACATCGATCATTACACCTATGGAACTTTTGGAGACGATTGTCAAGCCGCAGCAGATTGGGGACTGGCGGCCCTCGCAGGGGTAGACGGCATCTACCGGACAGAATTGAATGACCTCGTCTCCATGAGTGCAACATATGTCCACGTTTGGGAAACCCCTGAACCTTGGGCGAGCACCACAAATAATGCGGGCTCAATGCTCACAGAGTTTAAGGATGAATGGAACAACGATGCGAATCTGTCGTTGGTGAATCGAGACTTGGTTCATTTGATGACCCGCCGAACCAACACCGGAACAGGTGGCATTGCCTATGTGGGTGTGGTGTGCGCATTCCCGACCTTCTCCTATGGATTCAGCGCGGACATGGACGGCGGAAGCAGCTACACGGCAGGAACTTATGCCTGGAATTTGAATGTGATTGCGCATGAACTGGGGCACAACTTGGGTTCCAACCACACCCACTGGTGCGGATGGTCATCTGGCCCCATCGACAATTGCGCAAACCTGGAGGAATCTTCGCCTGGTGATGGCATTTGCGATTCCTACACGAACAACCCCACAGCCCAAGTAGGCACAATCATGAGCTATTGCCATGCCATATCAGGCGGTTCTGTTGTGCTTGAGTTTCACCCAACCGTGGAAAACGAAGCCTTGATTCCGTTCATCAATAACAACAACGGGTGCATTGGCACATGCGGCCCAACCGAAGGATCTTGTGGTGTGTATGGATGCACTGATTCGACAGCTTGCAACTTTGACCCAGGCACGACCATTGACAATGGCACCTGTGCCTACACCACAGATGCTTGTGGGCTCTGCGGAGGAGATGGAAGTTCTTGTTCAGGTTGCACGGATGATACTGCATGCAACTACGATTCTGAAGCCACTGTCAATGATGGATCCTGCACCTATGCTCCTGCAGGAGAAGCATGTTCATGCACGGCAACGCATGTCTTTCAAGCCAACAACATCTACCTCCAAAACACCACCTTGTTCTTCACCCAATCCGCAACGGCCGCGCTGACAGGGGATTTGACAACACTCGACGTTGAAATTTATTGGGAGGTGTCGGGCTCCGGGGATTCATCACCCGACGAATTGATGTATCGCCTGGAGGCACCCGATGGGACCTGTTTGCAATTTGGCGCCAATTTGCCACTTGGTGGATGCACCTTCGCGAATGCGTATGCCTGGCCCTCTGAATGGTCATCCACAACGGACGGATACTACAGTGCATCTTTCGACTTTTCATCATATTCTTTGGGAGGCGATGGGACCTGGACAGTCAGCATTTACAATGGCAACAACACCGCCGTTTCGGTCCAAACCCAGCTCACTTTTCATGATGCATGTCCCGTTGAAATCTATGGATGCACCTCACCGAGCGCATGCAACTACAATCCGGCGGCAACCGTGGACGATGGGAATTGTTTCACCACCGCCACAACCGGAGAATGGTCTCAAACTGGAAATCCAAGCGGATATTCCTTGTCCGGTGGAAGCGGCGTCAGCATCGATGTCACATGGGAAGCGGTCGAACCTCTGCTGAACATTGACCTCGACTTTGTCTCGGCAGGAAGTGGCGTCGAAGCTGCCGACCTTTTGATCAAAATCACTGATCCTGTCGGCAATTGCACAGATTGGGGTGGGGTGGATTTGGGCACAAGTTGTGATGATTTGTTTGGCGGATTTTGGCCGGATTCTTGGGAAAGTTCTTCTTCGGGTAGTTACTCGGCAAGCATTGATCTCACGGGCACTGGTTTGTCCGGATCCGGAAGTTGGAACATCAGCTTTTACAATGGACGATCCGGTTCTGCTGCGAGCACCTTTGACTTGTTCTTCACCCAAACTTCAAGTTGCTATGAAGGTTCACCGGAAACAAGTGGATGCATGGACTCAACGGCCTGCAACTACGACCCATCAGCCACGGTTGCTGGCTCCTGCGTCTTTGCGGACGGCAACTGCGA
>JBMYZL010000026.1:0-28322 GCA_049610385.1 Flavobacteriales bacterium | reverse complement strand
CTGGATGATGTGCTGGCGAATTTTGTCGGTGCGGGTTCTGACTGCAGATACGAAGATGGCAATGGCCGCTGGCGTCGACAGCATCGAAGAAATGGCCCACGACATGAGGATGTAAGACCTTACTGCGGCCAGGTCGCAGGGAGCACGCTGAGCCACAATCCAAATCCCCACTGTTAGAACGCTGCCACTGACGGCGGAGAGCTGCCAAATGAACAGTCCACGGACAAAGGGAGGCAACAAGTGGAATCTGTGCATCATGGAATCCTCAGGGTTTCCGACCAAACCACATGGTTGCCCAATTCATCCTTCGCTTCGATGCGCCAGGTCCCAAGCACCCCGGAGGTGTGGCGGTTGTCAGAAAGTGCGTATCGGAGTTCGTTGATCCGGGGGTCCCAAGCCAACCGCACCCACTCGCCGTTCAAAGAAGCAGTGTATTGGCTGTCCGGCCCCACACCAGCGTCCGTGAAGGCCCAGCGGACCTCGCCCCAACGGGTCCAATCCTTCGGCTCACCCAACAACTTCACCTCTGGCGCCGTCGTGTCCTCCCGAATCTGGTAGTGACCGCAAGTCCGTGTGCGCAACTCGAGGTAGCCATTCCCAAGATCCTTGAGGGGAAATGTCCCGTCCGAATCTCCCCGATCATCGAGCAATTCCGCAAAAAAACCACCCCGACCTGTGATTGTGCGAGGCAAATGAACGGTGAAAGGTTGTGCCGCGGGTTGCGCGGCGTCCCCGATGATCCAGTCCCCTGACCTCAGTCCGCTTTCCACTGGAAACCAATGATCCTCGTAAAAAGTACCGGCATCCACAAAAATGGCCACCGAATCGGGGGAGCACCACTGATGTGCAGCATCAAAACGAACAAATGCCGCTCCAGCAGGAACACACTCAGGCGTCACCGTCTCAGAAGAAACGCCGACAAGTGCGAATTCGCGGGTGGAATGGTTGCCATGTACGTCCTCAGCAAGCACTTCAATCCGGATGGTGTCACCTGAAGAACAATGAACAACCTCCGAGGCAGATGAAGCTCTGTAAATGGGAAGCCGATTGCCCGGGAGTCGGTGAAGTCGATGGGTTTGGCTGCGGTTTCGTCTATATCTGTCGTAGAGTGCATGTGCATTCATGTCGCGCTGTAAGCTGAAATCCAGCGTATCCAAAATGCTCTCGTATGCGACAGCTCCATTCACTTTCAAGACCAATCGATAGGGCCCGCAAACATTTCGTGCTGCATCGAGGCGATCCAGGGCATCCAAGGCCAATCGAACCGAACCGGACACTTTCGCCAAGCGGTGTTCGCCCTCCAATTTGAACGGCGCAGTGCCGCCGTTAACCTCACTCCCGTCAACCGGCAAGATCCACAGTCCGCCGATTTCCGGTGGGGTCAAATCCCGCACTGGAAGATTCCAAAGAAGGGGATTGATGGGATGTTGTGTGGCCCCATCACGGACCTCGAAGTGGAGATGCGGCCCCATGGACCCTCCCGTGTTTCCGCTATAAGCCAACGTATCCCCTTGCTTGTAGACAAACGAACGGTTGGGACTTTTGTCGATGGCATGAGATTTTTGACGGTATTGTTCTTCCAAAATCCATGTAGCCAGCGGGCCTTCAAATCGCGCCAAATGAGCATAAACTGTTGTGATGCCAGACGGAGATCGGAGGTACAAAGCCTGGCCATACCCGTATGGACTGACCTTTACTCGTTCCACAACACCATCCGTGGCGGCAAGCACCGGAATGCCCTCGCGGCCGAGGGTTTTGAAATCCAATCCGGTGTGGAAATGATCGGGGCGGAGTTCACCGAAATTGCCAGCCAGAACCAACGGAATGGGCAATGGACTGCCCAAACCCGAGCGAGCTTCTTGTCCGCCTCGACGCTCTTGGGCAGGGCTGTTTTGGCTCCACAAACAAATGACCAGCGCCAGCCCAACGCTGAAGCAGGATGTGTAACGCGAGGGCATCAACAACAAGCTGTGAAGAAGGAACTGCTTCATCTGTGATGGCAAAAATACCTGCCTTACTTTTGTGAGTAACCGAAAAAGGAAATCTTGTCTGTGAAATCAACTCAGGAATGGCTTCGGGAATTGTCCGAAGCAAGTGAAAATTTGGTGGAAGCCTTCCAGCGCGAGAAAGCATTGCGGGAAGCGGCCGAAGCCCAATTAAACGCCTCTGAGCACGCACAACATGAATCTGGTACATTGAACGCGAAAATTGCGGAGTTGGAGACGGCCCTTGCTGCGTCTCAGAAAGAAGCCGAGAATTTGCGCAACGAAATGAAAAGTCATCCCTTCACTCGGGAGACTTCCGAACCCGAGGCCCCCACTGAATTGCATTCGGAGCAAGCTTCCCAAATCGGAACATCACATACATCACCCCAATTCATTCCGGATTCGGGGACCATTGAAATCACGCCCGAATTCATCGACGGTTTGGTCGAAGAAATTGACGCGTGCCTGATGAAGTTGAAGCATTGAGGTCATGGAATCCATTCAAATTCAAATCGCCAACCGGTCATATCCGCTGAACGTCCCAACCGATGAGGTCGAGGCGGTCCAAGCGGCGGCTGCGATGGTGAACCAAAATTTGAAGCACTTCCAAGAACAATATGGAGTTGACGACCCCGTGGACTTGCTGGCCATGACAGCCCTGCAAATGGCCACAAAAGCAGCACCCAAAGCGGAAAACCAAGCCACTGAAGAGCAGGTCCTTTCGCCACAGGATGAAGAAAAATTGGTCAACTTGCTTCAACGGATGAAGGAATCCATGGTTCCCTGACCGGCGCAAGCTATCATCTCATGGATCCCATATCAATTGCCGCAGGCGCAGTCGCTGGGCTGCTCGCTGGAGCTGGCATTGGCTATTTCATCTTCAACAACCTGCTGAAAAGCCGGTCAGATGCAGTCATTGCCGAGGCCGAACGCAAAGGCGAAAACATCAAAGAAAAAAAGATCTTGCAAGCCAAGGAAAAGTTCTTGGCCTTGAAAGAGAAGCACAACAGCGAAGTGAAAGAACGCGCCGCAAAAGTGCAAAGCCGCGAAGACAAATTGCGCAACGAACAGAACCACCTCAAGAAGGAACAAGACCGCGTAAAAAACCGAGATCGCCAACTTCAAAAGGAGGAACAAAAAATCACCCAACGATTAGATGCCTTGGACAACAAGGGCAAGGAACTGGAGAAAAATCGAATGAAAAGCGTCGAGTTGCTTGAGAAAATCAGCGGCATGAGTGCTGATGATGCGAAAGCGGCGCTGAAGGAACAGGTGATTCAGGATGCCAAAGTACTGGCACAACATCAAGTTCAAGACATCATGGATGAGGCCAAGCAAAAGGCCAATCAAGATGCCAAGAAAATTGTCATTCAAACGATTCAACGCGTAGCAACAGAGCACAGTGTCGAAAATTCTGTCTCCGTCTTCAACATCACAAACGATGACATCAAAGGCCGCATCATCGGTCGTGAAGGCCGGAACATTCGTGCCCTTGAAGCTGCCACAGGCGTGGAATTCATCGTGGACGACACCCCTGAAGCCATCATCCTGAGTTGCTTTGACCCCGTTCGCCGTGAGATCGCCCGTTTGTCTTTGCATCAGTTGGTAACCGATGGTCGCATTCACCCCGCTCGAATTGAGGAGGTTGTGGCCAAGGTGTCCAAGAAAATCAACGAGGAGATCCAAGAAATTGGAAAGCGGACGTGCATTGACCTGGGCATTCACAACATGAAAGGAGAGTTGACCCGAATGGTCGGCCGCATGAAGTACCGTTCTTCATACGGACAGAATCTCCTTCAACACTCCCGAGAAGTAGCGAATTTGTGTGCCACCATGGCTGCTGAATTGGGTTTGGACCCCAAGGCCGCAAAACGAGCCGGACTGCTCCACGACATTGGAAAGGTGAGCGACGAAGAAAGCGAATTGCCGCACGCTTTGCTGGGCATGAAGATCGCCGAACGATGTGGGGAAAAGCCCGACATCTGCAATGCAATTGGTGCGCACCACGATGAAATTGAGATGACCACATTGTTGTCCCCCATCATCCAAGTCTGCGATGCGATCAGTGGCGCTCGACCCGGTGCCCGTCGTGAAATGGTCGAGGCCTATGTCCAACGATTGCGCGATTTGGAAAACCTGGCCTTGGAGTATCCTGGTGTCACCAAGAGCTTTGCCATCCAAGCCGGCCGTGAATTGCGGGTGATGGTGGAAAGCGACCAAGTATCCGATGATCAAGCGGATCAGCTGAGCATGGACATCTCAACGCGCATCATGAACGAAATGACATATCCCGGTCAAGTGAAGGTGACGGTCATCCGAGAGAAGCGGTCGGTGAGCATTGCCCGATAATTTGGAAACGCCGCGCTTCGCATCTTCGCTGAGTTGGCAAACTGCCAATGTCGCCACGCAGGTCGTTCTGCAGTTGGTATTCATGGCGGTTTTGGCGCGACTGATTGCGCCTGAAGCATTTGGCTTGATGGCCATTGCCCTCGTGGTGGTGGGGTTTGTGGAAATCTTTGCGCAAGTCGGAATCGGGCCCTCCATTGTCCACAACCCGGGATTGACCCCTCGGCATTTGCAGAGTGCATTTTCGTTTTCCGTGCTGTTGGGGGTGCTGTTTTTCTTCGGGATGTGGCTGGGCGCCCCGGCCATTGCTCAATTGTATCAAGAAAGCGACCTGACGACAGTGTTGCGCGTCATATCCTTGTCCTTCATTCTCAGTGGAGCGGCCATCGTTCCAAGAAGTCTGCTGGTGAAAAACATGCGCTTCAAAGAGCTGTTCATTTCGGCCGTCGTGGCCATGTTGCTGGGCAACTGGGGCATCGGATTGGGGCTGGCCTGGAAAGGGGCTGGAATATGGGCCTATGTCGCTGCGCTGTTGAGCCAAAACACCCTACTTGGCATCATGTATTGGTGGTTTTCTCCTGTTCCAGTGGGGGTCAGATGGGACCGCACGGCCTTGCGAGAAATGCTGGGATATGGGGCCCGATCCACCTTGTTCAACATGACCAATTATGCAGCTGGGAAGGCAGACACCCTGATCGTGGGTCGGCTCGGCGCTGGCTGGGCTTCCACTGGCTTCTATGACCGTTCCATGTACTTGATGGGGTTGCCAGTCACCGTGCTCGGCAAATTGTCAGACTCTGTCCTGTTCAGCGGGTTGTCGGCTTTGCAGAACCGACCGGAATCCTTGCGGACAACAGCTCTTTCAGCCACAAAATTGCTGTGGATGGCGGTTCTGCCGGGCACCATTTTGCTCTGGTTGTGTGCCGAAGAGTTCACCTTGTTGTTTCTCGGGACCAACTATGGTCCTGCCGTCCCCATCGTCTCTGTGTTGTTTTTGAGCATTCCAGCAAGGGGACTGATTAAGCTGAGTGATGCTGTGGTTCGCGCCACCGATCACCTTCAAAAAGCCTTGTGGATCAAATTCATCTATTTGCTGTCGATTGTGGCCACGACCTGCGCAATGCTGATGCGAGGCATGGATTTGATCGATGTCGCTTGGGGAATTGTCGTGGCCACATGGCTGCAGTGGCTTCTCCTGATGCTGTTGACGGCTCAAATTGTGGGTTGGCCCTGGCGGTCTTGGTTTGCAGCCCTTCTTCCGGGTACGCTCATGGCCTTTGGGGTGGGCGTTTCGGCCATGGCTTGGCTTGCCATTTCGGCAGAATGGGGCCTTGCGGGCCGGTTGTCTGGCGCCTTGATGGCCTTCGGTTTGGTCGTCGGTGGCGCGGCCTATCGCTTGCGCAATGAGCTCAGGACTTGAGCAAGATGGGCACATTCGTGCATTGTAACTTTGCCGACCTGAAATGATTTGAGGACATGTCACGACACCCGATTCAACTTCTCCCTTTCTTTCTCTTCTCTGGGATCTGTTCATGGGGGATCATCGGGAATGCGATCAGCCAAACCGAAGCTGCCCTTCCGCAAGACACGCTGGTCTGGGAAGCCTGGCGTGTGCGGGCAGAGTGGCCAGGACAACACTTGGATTCACTCTGGGCAGACAGCACTTGGGTGTGGCGCGGGACGTGTCTCGACAGCGTCATGACGTTTCGATTCGACCGCGCGGGCGAATTCGCCTTGTTGAACTGGCCTTGCGAATGGGTGCATGCCGATGTGGATTCCACCGAAACAAATGCAGAAGATGAGGGAGGTGAATCCGCTTCATACCTCTCGCCGTCCCCTGCGGTTTCGGCCACGGACATCCCACCGGAACTGTTGGCACGTGTGCTGGACAAGAAAGCATCCGGGGCCGAAATGTCCCTGACCCCGAGGGCTTGGGTCCGGTGTACCCGCGAAAAGTTGGCGCATTTGGATTGGCAATATGCCCGAGACGGAAGCTGCTTCCCCCCCATCTCTTCGACCGATTTGGCATCTTTGGAGGCTTCATTGTCCGACGTCCTTTTCGAACGGGAACGAATGCCCAAAATTTTGGCCTTTGCAGAAAACCGGTGTTTCTCATCCGACCAAATCCATGGCCTCATGGCCCACGTCCAAAGCGAAGACAGACGATTGTCCCTTCTTCAATCGCTCCTCCCACACTGCAGCGAACCTGAAAACATCGTTCTATCTGATTTGTTTGTCATGAAAACCATGGAAAACAGGGCGAGGAAACTTGTGGAGAACATGTCCTCAGATTGACAAAAATTTGACTTTCTAAACTGGGGACAAGCCCTCGGAATCATCGAAATTTGCCACATGCACATTCACAATTTTTCAGCCGGTCCCTGCATCCTTCCCCAGGAGGTGATGAAGCAAGCGGCCGACGCCGTCATCGAATTGGATGACATGGGCCTCAGCCTGATTGAAATTTCTCATCGCAGCCCTGCGTTTGTGGCAATTATGGAGGAGGCCAGATCGCTCGTCAAGGAATTGTTGGGTTTGCCGGAGCGGTTTGAGGTCTTGTATTTGCAGGGAGGAGCGAGTTTGGCCTTCCTGACTGCCGCATACAATTTCTTACCTGAAGGCGGAAAAGGAGCCTATCTCGATACCGGGACTTGGGCGGCAAAAGCCATCAAAGAGGCCCAGCGCCTGGGCCAAGTGGATGTGCTCGCCTCCGCCAAGGAAAGCAACTACAACCACATCCCTTCGGGTTATTCGGTGCCGGAGGATGCCGCCTTTCTCCATTTCACAACAAACAATACGATTTTTGGAACGCAGCATGCGCACATGCCGAATGTCGGGAACGTGCCTTTGATGGCGGACATGAGTTCGGACATCTTCTCACGGGCATTCAATGCCGAACCTTTTCACCTCATTTATGCAGGTGCCCAGAAAAACATGGGACCTGCAGGAACGGTGATGTACATTGTGGACCGTGAGGCTTTGGGCCATTCAGGAAGGGCAATTCCTTCTTACTTGGACCTCGGTGTCCATCTGGACAAGGACAGCATGTTCAACACGCCGCCCGTGTTCGCCGTATATACCTCCATGCTGACCTTGCGGTGGCTGAAAGGCCAAGGTGGGGTGGCCGCCATCGAAAAGCAAAATGCTGCCAAAGCTGCGGCCATCTATGGCGAAATTGACCGCAATCCCTTGTTTGAAGGACATGCCCAAGAGGACAGCCGCTCAGCCATGAATGCCACCTTCCGCTTGACGGATGAACGTTTGGCCGATGATTTCAACCGCTTGTGGACTGCTGCAGGCATCTCTGGATTGAAAGGTCACCGAAGTGTCGGGGGATACCGGGCCTCAATGTACAATGCCCTGCCACTCGCAAGCGTCCAAGTACTTGTAGACGTGATGGCTGAATTGGAACGCACCAAAGGATGAACATGAAAATATTGGCGAATGACGGCATCAGCGCCGCAGGGCAGGCAGCCTTGGAAGCTGACGGACACGAAGTTTTGACCACCTTCATTGAGCAAGGAGAGCTCGCCGATTTCATCGGGAAGGAAGGCATTGATGGCTTGTTGGTGCGCAGCGCGACTCAGGTTCGCTCCGACCTCATCGATGCTTGTCCCGCGCTGAAATTTGTGATTCGCGGCGGTGTAGGCATGGACAACATTGATGTGGATTACGCACGAAGCAAAGGGGTCGTGGTGTCCAACACACCCGCCTCGAGTTCACAAAGTGTTGCGGAGTTGGTGATGGGGCATTTGTTCTCTTTGAGCCGATTCTTGCACGACAGCAACCGAAAAATGCCCGGAGAAGGCCCCTCGCAGTTCAAGACCCTGAAGAAAACGTATGGAAAAGGCACTGAACTGCGCGGCAAAACCTTGGCCGTTGTCGGCTTCGGTCGCATCGGCCGTTCCCTCGCTGGTTATGCACTCGGTTGTGGGATGAACGTGGTGGCAGTGGATCAAAAAACGGGCTCAACAGAAGTGCCTCTTGCGTTGGGGAATGGGGCCTCGGCATCTGCCCAGGTCAACATCGTGACACTTGCTGAGGCTTTGCCGATGGCCGATGCCATCAGCTTGCACATTCCCGCACAATCGGATGGGCGCGCTGTCATCGATGGAGCCGCCATTGCGCAAATGAAAGATGGCGTGTTGCTGGTCAATGCTGCACGCGGTGGCGTCGTGGATGAAGACGCTTTGCTCTCGGCGCTGGACGCTGGGAAAGTTCGCGCTGCCGCCTTGGATGTTTTTGTTGGGGAACCCAGTCCACGGGCTGATGTTTGTGCGCACCCGAGATTGGCCTTGACCCCACACACCGGGGCAGCCACATTGGAAGCACAGGATCGCATCGGATTGGAGATTGCCGAGATTGTTTCTCAACTCAACGAAACCGCAACCGCTTGAGCCGCAAGGGAAATTGGCTTCGCATGTTTCGTCGGGTCCATCCCCCGCGAGACAAAGCGCACATCGTGGCCACCCGTTCGTACATGACCTATGATGCCCAAGAGTTGCAAGACAAACTTGAGCGCAACCCGTACTCCTACCTCCACGTCATCAATCCCGATGCGGCAAAAACAGCCGGCATTCCTTCCGGAACACGAGCTTATTTTGAAGAAGTGCGGAAGGCGTACCAAGCATTTCGGAAACGAAATTGGTTGGTGGATTCTGAAGGCTTGGGACTCGCCGTGTACCGGCAAACCACAGAAGATGCCATTTTCACAGGGATCATCACCGTGATGGAGTTGACGGCTTTCCGAACAGGCCGGCTGAAATTGCATGAATCCACATTGGCAGATCGGGAATCGCTCTTTGCCGATTACCTCGAAACCGTGGGATGTCATGCCGAGCCCGTTTTGGCCGCCCGACCTGCTGGCCATGCAGGGGAATCCCAAGTGGACTCCATGGTGGATGCCATTGCCGTGAAAGAACCTGATTTGGACTTCACCACAACCGACCAAGTGCGGCACACCGTCTGGTGGGTCCACGAAACGCAGGCCGCGGCCTTGGCACAGGAATTGTCCCGAACGGAGTGCCTATATCTGGCTGACGGTCACCACCGTGTGGCTTCGAGTTTGCGGCTTGCCGACGCGCATCCCGATCGCCCGGCCAAACAGGGGTTGCTGACCATGGTATTGCCCGAACGCGATTTGCAAATTCGGGGATACCACCGTTGGGTCCGTCCCATGGGCATGCCCATCGAAGACCTGCTTTCTCATTTGAAAGCGAGCACGGCAGTTGCACAAGTGCGTCCGCTCTGCAACGCAGGTGAACCTGTCCCCGAAGTCGATAAAATGGGGTCGATCCATCTGGTGCACGCCTCCGGTTGCTGGATTGTTGACTTCGTGGATGTGGGCATTGAAACCACAGACGCGGACAGGCTGGGCAACCACATCCTCGCTCCCATCCTGGGCATTCAAGAACCCCGAACGGATGACAGACTTCGCTACATGGCTGGACCCAAAGGGATTTCAGAGTTGCAGGCCCGCACGTTGATTCGACCGGACTCCTGCGGTTGGGTGATGCACCCGGTCACCACGGAACAATTGAAAGCCATTTCGGATGCGGGTGGGGTGTTCCCACCAAAAAGCACTTGGATTGAACCCAAACTTCGAAGCGGTTTGTTTGTTTATGAATTGTGAAATGATGGATTCCATTCGACAACGCATTCTGAATATCCAAAACGATCTGCCTCCGTCAGTGACACTGATTGCTGTCAGCAAAACCAAGCCCGAAGAAATGATTGAAGATGCCTTTGAGGAAGCGGGGCAGCGTCATTTTGGGGAGAATCGGGTGCAGGAACTCGTGCGAAAGGCCGAAAACTTGCCTGCAGATTGCATTTGGCATGCCATCGGGCACTTGCAGCGCAACAAGGTGAAGCAAGTCATCCCCCATGTCGCTTGGATTCATGCCGTGGACAGCCATCGGTTGTTGGATGAAGTTCAGAGACGCGCGGCAGAATCCCTCACAGCGGGGTTGCGGGAGGCCCCCGTGCAAGTGCTGCTCCAAGTACACATCGCGCAAGAAGAGGCCAAATTCGGACTCACCCACGACGAATGTGAACGATGGGTCGATTCAGGGGATTTGGAATCTCTCGAAGGGGTGGTGGTTCGTGGGCTGATGGGCATGGCCACCTTCACCGACGATGAACGCCAGGTTGGACGCGAATTCAAGGGCTTGCGCGCATTGTATGAACGACTTGAAAAAGGCCGCAGCCAATTCGACACCTTGTCGATGGGCATGAGTGGAGACTGGCCGATTGCCGTGGATGAAGGCTCAACGATGATCCGGGTGGGAAGTGCCATTTTTGGGGCCCGCAAAGCACCGTCGCCATGAGTGCTTGGCGCGATCATTACGAGCCTTGGTTCAAAGCTTGGCTGGTTTTGGTTCCCTTGGTGGGATATGCCAGCTACCGCCTGATGCAGATCATGTGGCGCCGGACTTGGGCTGTGATGAATGGTGTTGAGCAATCGGCGTTTTCCACTCCCCCACCTCCCCCGGATGTATCCGAACCTGACACTTTTGTCTACTATGGCATCGGTGCGGTGATGATTTTTTCGGCGTTCTGGTGGGTCACAGCGAAACTTTACGTTCAGCATTCTCCTCGAAAGGAAAAGAACACATGACCCCTTACCTTGCGTACATGAACCGCAAGATTTTTTGGGCGATGGGTTGGACCTGTGTCGCCATTCAGGCCTTGGGCCAAACCCCCACGAACATCGAAGCTGCAGAATGGAATCCCGTCACGGATCGATGGCTCGTGTCCAACGGGAGCAACATCCTTTCGACGGTGGACGGGGATGATTGGACTGTTTTTGGCGAAGCCCAAGGATCACATGGCATGGAAGTCATCGATGGCCAGCTGTTCACCACAAGCGGCAATTTGGTGCGCGCTTATGACGCGAGTACTGGCTCATTTCTCGGAAGTCTTTCCGTGCCTGGGGCCTCCTTTTTGAATGGCATGGGCAGCCGGCCGGGCTTCATTTATGTGAGTGATTTTTCTGGTGGACGCATCCATGCGATAGACGTTAGCGATCCGGCAGTCATGACCGAGAGCGTCCTCGTGCCCAGCACACCCTGCACCCCCAATGGGGTGACCTGGGATGCGGGCGAATCGCGTCTGCTTTTTGTTTGTTGGGGTGGTTCCGCGGACATCCATGCCGTCGATGTGGAAACAGGAAACGTCAGTCAGGTCGTGAACAACACGGGGCTGGGCAACCTCGATGGTTTGGACGGTGATGGCAATGGCTCGTTCTACGTCAGTTCCTGGTCACCCGCTCGGATCACACGTTATACCGACAACTTCCAGCAAGCGGAGACTGTGGTGTCCGGGGGGTTGGCCTCACCGGCAGATATTTCTTGGAACCCGACCAATCAAGTCTTGGGGGTAGCCAATTCAGGTAACCAAACCCTAACTCTCCATGATTTCTCAGGGGGCAGTGGGATGGAACCTCTCGTGCCCCAAACGGGAACTCCTTGCGATGTTCAACATCTCTCCCACGCGACTTGGGTAGCCATCAAAGGCACGCCGGGAGCATGGCGCTGCAGTGCCGGCGATTCCTCCGGCCGATTGCTTGCCGAATCGGTTCATTTCATTTCCAACTTTCCTGCAGAGTTGGATTTCAACATCGACTTTCCCGGTGCCCAGTGGGTCGTTTGGACAGACCCCTCGGGATGCCAAACCCGGGTCACACTGGGTCTACATCAACGGTGACACGGATTCGCTTGTAGGCATCCGTGGTCGAAAACTGTGTGAGAACTTGTTGGATGACAGGTTTGTATTTGGCCGGTGAGGCCGAACGTTCAAATCGCAACAACAACACCCGGTGGTGCAAATCATTGATTCGAGCCATGGGCGGTATCTCCGGCCCCACGACCCGCTGTTGACCGACAGCCACGTGCAAGGCAGCCGCCAACGCCGACGACGCGGCAGACAAACGCTGGACATCTGTATGCCGCAAAACCAAACGAATCAGCCGGGTAAACGGCGGGTACCCATGTTCCTTGCGATCCAAAAGTTCTTGGTCCAACAACCCTTCGAAATCATGGCGCATGACCTTGTCCAACACCCAGTGGTCGGGATTGAAAGTTTGCAGGATGACCTTGCCGCGCTGGCCTGAACGTCCAGCACGGCCAGACACTTGGGTCAACATGGCATATGCGCGCTCAAACGAACGGAAATCCGCATGGTTGAGGAGGCGATCAGCACTCAGCACCCCAACCAGCCCCACATGCGCAAAGTCAAGGCCCTTCGTGACCATCTGGGTGCCGACAAGCACGTCGTACTCCCGGCGACCGAACGCTTCCACCAACCGGCTGTGTGCATGTTTGCTGCGCGTGGTATCGAGATCCATCCTGGCCACCCGGGCTTTGGGCAGGTACTCCGCCAAATCCTCGACTACCCGCTCCGTACCCGCCCCTTTCGGTCCCATGGCCGTGCTCCCACAAGATGGACAAATCTTGGGCACCGGTTTGTGATATCCACAATGATGGCAATCCAATTGGTCTTTCCATTTGTGATGGGTCAAGGGCACATCGCATCGCTCACATTCAGGCACATATGCGCAAGCGTCACACATCCATACCGGTGCAAACCCCCTGCGATTGATGAACAGAATCACTTGCCGATTCTCATCCAACGTCGCCTCCATCGCCTGCAACAAATCACGGCTGAACGGTCCTGACATGGCCCGTTGCTTGAAAGCCCGTTTCAAGTCTGCACATTGAATTTCCGGCAACATCAACCCGCCATAACGCTCGGTCAGCCCCACGTGCTTCACCCGATCCTGCTGGGCCAGCCAAACCGATTCCACCGACGGCGTGGCACTGCCCAGCACCACACGTGTCCCCATGCCATGCCCCAACCACATCGCAACGTCTCGGGCGTGGTAGCGCGGGGACGGGTCGTGTTGCTTGAAACTGGGTTCGTGCTCTTCATCCACAATCACCAAACCCAAATGCACAAACGGCAACAACAAGGCCGACCGAGGCCCCACCACCAACCGACCGCCCTTGCTGCCCCCTTGGGCTGACCGTTTGCCTTCATGCAACACCTCGAACCAAGTGTCTGTCCTTTCGCGCGTGTTGAATCGGCTGTGGTACACCGACAAAAATTCAGAAAAATGGACATCAAGCCGTTGAATCAATTGGGCCGTCAATGCGATTTCGGGCACCAAAAACAGCACCTGTTCACCGCGTTCCAAAGCGTCGGCAATGAGGTGCACATATATCTCGGTTTTGCCCGATCCGGTTACGCCATGCAACAGAGCGGGCTTGGGAGCAGCCTCGCGAACCGCTTGAAGTGCGGTGGCCTGGGCGCGGCTGAGTTGAGGCAGGGGCACACGAGCGCCCGCCGCGGCATTTTGACCCGCCAAAGGCTCAGCCGGTTCTTCATGGGATTCGAGCACGCCTTTGGCCTCCACCGCTTTTAAAATGGAGGCAGAGACCTCAGTCTGTTTCAACAGCCGTTTGCGTTGGACTGAGCCTCCGATGTCCTCAACCAGCGACAAATACCCCATTACGAGATGCACTTGTTTGAGCGCTTTTCGGTCATCGAGGAATGCATTCAGTAAGGCTTCATCCTGCGCAAATTCAGGCGTCATCCGCACCCAAGTATCCATCCTGGGCTTGTACCGATTGTGCAGTTCTTCTTCTGTGATGACCCAGCCGCCTTCGATGAGCTGATTCAAAATCCGTTGGGGGTGTTTGACATCCAGAATTGAGGCCAAATCCCGGAGCCCCATCCCCTCCCGCACCCCCAGCGCATCCCAGATGACCCTTAGATTTCCGCCTTCAGGTCCTTGGATGACATCTGGATGCCGTCGGATGCGCGTGGCACTGGCCAATTTCAAACCAGCGGGCATCGAAGCCGCCATCACTTCTCCTATGGAGCACATGTAGTGGTCTGCAATAAACGACCACATGGACAGCAACCCGGTTGACACCACCGGGCCGTCGTCGATCACCGATTCCAAGGGACGAACCCGGCCGATGGCGGGGGGCCGATTGTGAACCTTGAGCACCACCCCGGTGTATTGCTTGCGTGCCCCCACTTGAACCAAAACGCGCACACCCGGAAGACACCCCTCCTGATCGGATTTGGGAATGCGGTAAGTCAGCGCGAGTGGCATCGCCAAAGGCACCGCCACATCTGCATACCAATCGACCTCCAATGCTGACAATTCCGCCATCCGATTTGACCTGCCTCAGCCCCTGTGCATCAGGGGGGAGCTGCAATTTAGAATGCTTGTGGCGGAAATGCGAACAGGATGGGGATTTGGTTTGTTCCTTACCTTGAACACAACGATATTCCACCATGTCACAACAAGCTTCTCCCCTCCAAGCTGGCACCGCGGCCCCAGCATTTTCTGGAACCATCCAAGATGGAAACACCCGCAGCCTCGCAGATTATGCCGGACAAAAATTGGCCCTCTACTTCTATCCAAAAGACATGACGCCCGGCTGCACAGCGCAAGCCTGCAACCTCACAGAAAATTTCGATTCCCTCCGCGAAGCCGGCATTGCGGTGCTGGGCGTGAGTCCCGATCCGGTGGCCAAACACATGAAATTCGTAGACAAGCACCGATTGAAAATTGACCTGTTGGCAGATGAGGACCGCAGCGTTCATGAAGCGTTTGGGGTTTGGGGCTTGAAAAAATTTATGGGAAGGGAGTACGAAGGAACCCACCGAACTACTTTTTTAATCGATGAACAGGGCCAAATTGCCCACACCATCCTCAAGCCCAAAACCAAGGACCACGCTGCAGAAATTTTGGAGGCTTTTGGTTGATCATCCACAAAAAATGATCGTTCGTTGACAAATTTCGGGGCACTCCTCAATTAGGTTACGGAGTGCGTCCGATATCTTCGTTGAAAATTCACAATCATGGCAGAGGATACGCAAAAACTGAAGGCACTCCAGATGACCCTGGATCGCTTGGACAAGACCTACGGAAAAGGCACGGTTATGAAATTGGGTGATGAGGCCATCGAGGCCATTGATGCCATTCCATCGGGATCGTTGAACTTGGACTTGGCCTTGGGCATCAATGGCTATCCCCGTGGCCGTGTCGTAGAGATTTATGGACCGGAATCCTCGGGCAAGACAACCTTGGCCATCCATGCGATTGCTGAAGCTCAGAAGCAAGGTGGCATTTGTGCCATCGTGGATGCGGAACATGCCTTCGACAAATTCTATGCTGAGAACTTGGGCGTGGACACAGAAAACTTGTTGATTTCGCAACCCGATAATGGAGAGCAAGCCCTGGAAATTGCCGACAATCTGATTCGATCAGGGGCGGTCGATTTACTGGTCATTGACTCCGTTGCGGCCTTGACCCCACGTGCGGAAATTGAAGGCGAAATGTCTGATTCTTCTGTGGGATTGCAAGCACGACTGATGTCGAAAGCCCTGCGAAAACTCACTGGCTCCATCAGCAAGACCGGATGCTGCTGCATTTTCATCAACCAGCTGCGGGAGAAAATCGGCGTGATGTTTGGCAATCCAGAAACCACCACGGGTGGAAACGCGCTCAAATTCTACGCTTCGGTTCGCATCGACATTCGCCGCTCCTCTCAAATCAAGGATGGCGACCACGTGATTGGCAACCGCACGAAGGTGAAAATTGTCAAGAACAAAGTGGCACCTCCCTTCCGCCGTGCCGAATTCGACATCATGTATGGACAAGGCATTTCAAAGTCTGGTGAAGTCATCGATCTCGGTGTGGAAATGGGCATCATCAAGAAGTCGGGCTCTTGGTTCAGCTATGGAGACACGAAGTTGGGACAAGGCCGTGATGCCGTTCGGACACTTTTGGAGGACAATCCCGAATTGTTCGAGGAACTTGAAAGCAAAATCAAAGCCATTTCCACGGGCACTGCCGAAGAAGCTGAGCCGGTGCTCGAAGCATGATTTACATGCAGCTCAAGGAACCCACGGCCTGCGGCCGTACGACCGAGTTGTTGCTCGGTTGGGGCTTGGCACTGATGATGTTTGGCTGCCAGGTCCCGAATGATGATTCAGAGGCTGCAGCGGTGCCCTTAAGCGATGAGCGCTCGTTGGCAGCCCTCGACTCCACCATTTTGGCCGCGCCCAATGCACCTGGAGGTTATCACGCCAGGGCCATGTGGCACATTCAAGCCGGAAACCCCAAGCAAGCGCTAGCCGATTTCAATTTGGCCATTGAAGCCGATTCCACTTTTGCGCCAGCCTGGGAGGACAAAAGCGATTTGTTGTTCGAGATGCAAGCATTTGAACCCTGCTTGTCTCATGTCGAAGCGTGCATCCGTTACATTCCAGAAAGCATCCCGTGCCATTTGAGACGAGCCGAATTTTCGATTCACTTGCGGCAGTATGAAAATGCCTTTCAAGACTTGAACGCTGCATTGCGCATCAACGATCAATTGCATGAGGCCTACTGGATGAAGGGGAAAATTTATGAGGAAACCGGCGCCGATGACAAAGCGGCAAGCTCCTATGCCACTGCCGTGGAGGTGAATCCTGACTTTTTCGATGGCTTCATCACTTTGGGGATTTTTCACGCGCAACGAGGAAACAACATCGCCGAAGAATATTACCTCTCAGCGCAAGAACTGCGGCCTCAATCCGTGGAGCCTTTGTACAATTTGGCTTTGTTCCTCCAGGAAAACAGCCGGCATGAGGAGGCCCTTTCTTTGTACAAGAAAATGCTTGCCATTGATCCTGAGAATGCCACCGCTGCTTACAACCAAGGATTCATCTTCTTGGAATATTTGCAGGCCTATGACAGCGCTTCGCATTGGTTTCAAGAAGCCCTTTTCCGTCTGCCCTATTACCACCAGGCATTTTACAACCGCGGTTTGGCGCTCGAGAGTCTGAATGAACTCGATTCTGCTTTGCACCATTACAATGAAGCCCTTCGGTTGCAACCGGATTACACGAACGCAGCCTTGGCCAAGGAACGGGTGTTGCAAAGCCTATCGGCCTCTTGATGGCCTGCCGTCTTGTTTTCGAGGTGTTCTAGGCCAGGATAAAGCCCTACGAAAAAACCCCTCAACCGTCTCACAACGGTTCAGGGGTTTTTCATTTGTACAGAAAATCGTCAGGTCAACTCACTTTACAGAATCCACCACCGCCTTGAAGGCTTCAGGGTGGTTCATCGCGAGATCGGCCAAAACCTTGCGGTTCAATGCGATTTCCTTTTTGGACAATTTGCCCATCAATTCACTGTAAGACATGCCGTGCTGACGAGCGCCGGCGTTGATGCGCTGAATCCACAAAGAGCGGAACTGGCGCTTGCGCTGCTTCCGCCCGATGTAAGCGTAAAGCAAGCCTTTCTCCACCGCGTTTTTCGCGACGGTCCATACGTTTTTACGGGCACCGTAGTACCCTTTGGCCATTTTCAGGACCTTCTTGCGACGGGCCCGAGAGGCAACTGCATTGTTAGAACGTGGCATTGTTCAATGTTTGTTTTTTGGCTTCAGGCGCCTGGCTGCATTGCTTCTGAACAGCCAGTGACTTGGACGAACCTCAAGCCGGGTGAAACTGATTGGAACCGAAAAATTTCAATGAACGGAAGCGCTTACGCGCAAAGCTGCTTCTTGATTCCAGCTACATCCGCTTTGTCAACGGTTGTGGCATGGGTCAAGTTGCGCTTCTGCTTCGTGCCCTTCTTGGTCAAGATGTGACTCTTGAAGGCGTGCTTCCGCTTGATTTTTCCCGATCCAGTAAACTTGAAGCGCTTCTTGGCACTCGCTTTGGTTTTCATCTTCGGCATGGCCTCGGATTTTTATGGATTAGTGTTCTTATTTCTTCTTCGGGTTGAACATGATGGTCATGCGCTTCCCTTCCAACTTCGGCATTTGCTCCACCACCCCGACGTCCTCGAGTTCCTGAGCAAACTTCAACAACAGGATTTCGCCACGCTCCTTGAACACGATGGTTCTTCCACGGAAAAACACATATGCCTTCAATTTCGCACCGTCCTCCAAAAACTTTCGAGCATGCTTCAGCTTGAACTGGAAGTCATGATCGTCGGTGTTGGGTCCAAAACGGATTTCCTTCACCGTTACCTTTTGCTGCTTCGCCTTGATTTCCTTCTGCTTCTTCTTCTGATCGTAGAGAAACTTCTTGTATTCAACAATGCGACAAACTGGAGGAACTGCTTTGGGTGAGATTTCAACCAAATCCAGCTCCATTTCACGAGCCAGTTTCAACGCATCTGGGGTCGACATAACGGCCGGCTCCACGTCGTCGCCGACGACTCGCACGGTATCGACGTTGATTCTTTCATTGATCCGATGTGGATCTTCTTGGCGAACCCTTCCCCGGAAAGGCTTCTTTTTTCTGCGAATAGCTATAACAAATGGTGTTTTGGTTCAACAATCAATCCTGTTTGAGCATTTCTGCAATTTCAGCATTTACCGATGCCGCAAACGCTTCCACACTCATACTGCCCTGATCTCCAATACCTTGCTTGCGCACGGCGACGGTTCCTTTGGCAGCCTCATCTTCTCCCACAATCAGCATAAAGGGCACCTTTTCCAATTCGGCGTCCCGAATCTTTTTGCCCACCTTCTCAGAGCGGTCGTCAACGAGGGCGCGAATATCGTGATTTTCAAGGACTTTTAAAACCCCTTGGGCATATTCATTGAAACGATCTGAAATGGGCAGGATTTTCACCTGTTCCGGGGTGAGCCAGAGCGGGAATTTGCCCGCACAGTGCTCAATAAGGATGGCCACAAAACGCTCCATGGAGCCGAATGGCGCGCGGTGAATCATCACCGGTCGGTGCTTGGCATTGTCTGCCCCGACATACTCCAACTCAAAACGCTCGGGCAAGTTGTAATCGATTTGAACCGTACCCAACTGCCATTTGCGGCCGATGGCATCGCGCACCATGAAGTCGAGCTTGGGGCCATAAAACGCGGCTTCACCCAATTCCACAACGGTGTCCAGGCCTTTCTCCTCGGCCACTTCCGCAATGGCTTTTTCCGCCGCATCCCAATTTTCATGTGAACCGATGTACTTGGATGGGTTCTCCGGATCTCGCAAGCTGACCTGCGCTTGGAAATTTTCGAAATCCAACGTCTTGAAGATGTACAAAACGAGGTCGATAACTTTGCCCACCTCTTCTTTCACTTGGTCCACCGTGCAAAAGATGTGCGCATCATCTTGGGTGAATCCACGCACCCGCGTGAGGCCGTGGAGTTCTCCGGATTGCTCGTAGCGATAAACCGTCCCGAATTCGGCAAAACGAACCGGCAGGTCCCGGTAACTGCGGGGACGTGATTTGAAAATTTCGCAATGATGCGGACAATTCATCGGCTTCAGCAGGTATTCCTCCCCTTCGTTCGGGGTGTGAATGGGCTGAAAGCTGTCCTCGCCATACTTGGCATAGTGCCCGGATGTGACGTACAAATCTTTGTTGCCAATGTGCGGCGTGATCACCGGCTGGTAACCGGCACGGCGCTGGGCTTCTTTGAGGAACGCCTCCAAACGCATCCTGAGGTCCGCACCTTTTGGAAGCCACAAGGGAAGCCCCTGTCCAACCTTTTCGCTGAAATGAAAGAGGTCCATTTCCTTGCCCAGTTTGCGATGGTCTCGCTGTCGCGCCTGTTCGAGCAATTCGAGGTACTCGTTCAGCTCTGATTTTTTCGGAAAGGTGACCCCATAGACCCGGGTCAATTGCTTGTTGTTCTCGTCGCCCTTCCAGTAAGCACCAGCGATGGACATCACCTTGGCCGCTTTGATGTGACCTGTATGAGGAATGTGTGGGCCGCGACACAGATCCGTGAATCCTCCTTGATTGTAGAAGGTGATGGTGCCGTCTTCGAGTCCCTCCAACAAGTCCAGTTTGTATTCATCGCCTTTCTCCGAGAAGTAAGCGATGGCATCAGATTTGGACATTTCTGACCGGACGAATGGATTTTTCTGCTTCGCCAATTCCAGCATCTTCTTCTCTACCGACGCGAAGTCCTTGTCCGTGAAGGTCTGCTCCCCAAAATCCACGTCGTAGTAGAATCCATTCTCCACCGGCGGTCCCACCCAGAATTTGATTCCCGGATAGAGTGCCTCGAGCGCCTCGGCCAGCAGGTGAGCCGAACTGTGCCACATGGTTTGTTTGCCTTCCTCATCACGCCACGTCAACAACTTGAGCGAAGCATTTTCATGGATGGGCCGTTGGGGATCTCGAACCTCCCCGTTGACTTCCGCCGCCAAGACGTTGCGCGCCAGGCCTTCGCTGATGCTCATGGCAATGTCCAAGGCCGTAGTGCCGGACTCAACTTGACGGACTGAGCCGTCGGGAAGGGTGATGTCAATCATGGAAACCAGATTCAGGACCGCAAAAATAACGGAAACCGCCGGAGAAATGGGTAGAAATCAATGGGAACAAACCGCTCGAGAAAGCCGTCCCCAAGTGTCAATCCCGCAGGCACCGCACCGAGTACCCCAATCTGTGGTAGCCAGAATTAATCAAGACGTCTTTTTTGTCTGTACTCAAGGACATGAAGCGCGCGCGGCCTTTGGGCGCAGAGGTTGTGCTCCACCAGTAACCTTTCGCCCCTTCCATGCCATAATTGCCCACTGCGCTGTACCGCCACCCTCCTGGGAGACCGCTGAAACCACTCCGGTTGTTTCCATTCCATGACGGCGTGTCCTTTTCTGAAGCTTTCAACCCTTGGCCAGCAGTGGAGCCCCTGAGAAACGAATCGACGAGTTCTTGCCAGTCCGCCTCGGTGGGCACATGCCAGCCTGTAGGGCACAAACCCCTGGCATCGGACACGGCAAACCAATTGTAGAGGCGACCGTAAATCTCCAAGTTTTTTGCATCGAGATTGTAATGCGTGAGCGCACCTTCTCGGGTCGAAGTCCATTCTGGGCCGGTCAAATCGCAGGGTATGGAATCCCCGTTCGCATAGGTTTCTGAACGTAGGTTTTCTGCAAACCAGCATTGGTCTTTGATTTGGACACAGCTGTACGTGTGGCCCTGGTATTCCACAGCATGGCAATCCGTCTGAGCTTGGAATTCAAAAACCGATGCCGAAAAGGAAAAAGTGAAAGCGATGAGAACAATTGTGCGCATCAAGCAAAGCTACGTCCGAAAGGAAAAGGGTTGATTGAAATGGTTCCAAGGGCAAATCCCTCTCCTTTCATGGGAATCTTTTTATGTCCAATGAACACCGGGCTCACGGGATTCTGTTTCACGTTCTTTTTGGTGGATTGAGCAGGACCGAAGCCTTACGCCATCAACCCCGGGTGCCCACCTGAGACCAAGACTTGATCTGCCAATGGGTATGCACTGTGGCCACCCGTTTTCCCTGGGCATCTGTCAGTTGAGACTCCATGACGCGCCGGGCAATGCCCTCCGTCTGGAGTTCTTGACGAACGTCGGAGAGCACATCTTGTGGAATGGCCGACTCGGCTGTGATCACAGCGTCCGCACGTCGGACATAATCCACCTCCAACCTCGACATGATGAGGCGATAAGCAGCAGGTTCAAAAGCACCCAACAAAGCCAGGCCTGCAACGAATTCACCCACAGTGGCCAGAGCGCAAGCGTGTTGGGTTCCGAGGTGGTTGCGATTTGCCCGACGAAATGGAGAGGTCACCTTCGCCTCGCCCTCCGACAGGTGCTCAATGTTGAAGCGATGCGGCCAATTGAATGGAATCCAAAACCAAAACACCCGAGTCAACCACATCGTTTGGCCCTGCAGGGCACGCTTCCATGCCCATCCAAACAGTTTTTCGACGAAACCATTCATGCGTTTTGGGCATCAGCAAGGATGGGCGCTAGCACAGGTGGGGTATAATCTGGACCCTTCATCACCTTGCCATCTTCTCGGTGGATGGGGCGACCATCGGGGCCCAATTTCGACATGTTCGAACGCTGAATTTCGAGGAACACATCCTCGATGACATGGTGCATGCCGTGTTGCAACATGGTTCCGCACAAGATGTACAGCATGTCGCCGAGGGCGTCGGCAACCTCCACGAGGTCACCGGCCTGGGCCGCCTCCAAATACTCTTCGTTTTCCTCTGCCATCAAGCGGTGCCGCAACACGATGGTGTCAACGGAGGGCTGGGCCTCCGGGCTGGGCGCGTTTCGGATTTCGAAGGCGTCGTGAAATTGCCGTACCGCGTCGATGGTTTGCTGAAGTGTCAGCGGGCTGCGGTCTTCAAGATTGGCGCCGGCTGGCTTGAGGGTTGATGAAGACATGTCCATGTCCGAAAGTTAACATGATTTCAAAACTGATTTGGTTCTTGCCCCAATCCTCATCAGTATATTCGCGAGCAGTGAACGAATGAGCAGATGGAGAATTCGACCAACCCCACGACAAATTCACCCGACATGGCCCTGTCCGCCAGTGCGCCGACGAACGGAGTGTCGAACGCAGGAGCAGACATCCGCGCGCTGAACGAGCAAATCGCTGAAAAAAGTGCGTTTGTGGATTTACTCCGCATGGAACTGGAAAAAGTCATCATCGGCCAGAAGGCCATGGTGGACAAATTGCTCATCGGGCTTTTGGCCAACGGCCATGTGCTGCTCGAGGGTGTTCCTGGGCTGGCAAAGACCCTGGCAATCAAGAGCCTTTCGGATTGTGTGAGGGCGGATTTCAGTCGGATTCAGTTCACGCCCGATTTGTTGCCTGCGGATCTGGTGGGCACCATGATTTACAACCAGCGGGAGGAGAGCTTTAAGGTCAAAAAAGGGCCCATCTTCGCGAATTTCGTTTTGGCGGATGAAATCAACCGTGCCCCTGCGAAGGTTCAGAGTGCGCTGCTCGAAAGCATGCAAGAACGACAGGTCACCATCGGCTCAGAGACGTTTCCGCTGCCAAAGCCGTTTTTGGTCTTGGCCACCCAGAACCCTGTTGAACAAGAAGGCACCTATCCCTTGCCCGAAGCTCAAGTGGATCGTTTTCTATTGAAGGTGGTCATTGGATACCCCACAAAGGAGGAGGAGCAGCAAATCATTCGGGCCAACTTGCGCCCCGAAGGCATGCACAAGCCGCAAGCTGTGGTGAAGCCGGAGGACATCCTCACTGCCCGAGAGTGGGTGAAGAAAATCTACATGGATGAGAAAGTGGAGCGGTACATTGTTGATTTGGTGTTCGCCACCCGCCAACCTGAAAACCATGGCATGGGCCACTTGGAACAGTTGATCGGATTCGGGGCGTCGCCTCGGGCCAGCATTGGTCTGGGGGTTGCAGCCAAGGCTCATGCCTTCCTCCAGCATCGAGGCTACGTGACGCCAGAGGATGTTCGAGCAGTTGCCATGGACGTCATGCGCCACCGTATTGGCATCACTTTCGAGGCAGAAGCGGAAAACATCTCGCAGGAACAGATTATCACCGAGATCATGGATCAAATCCAGGTTCCTTAATCACATTCCCACCCCATGGACACGGCTGAGTTGATTGCACGGGTCCGACGCGTCGAACTGAAAACGCGCGGGCTGAGTGACCGCATTTTCAGCGGGGAGTACCACAGCGCCTTCAAAGGCCGCGGAATGGCCTTCTCCGAGAATCGCGCATATCAGCACGGTGATGAAATCCGAACCATTGACTGGAATGTCACTGCGCGCATGGGCTCTCCTTATGTCAAAGTTTTTGAGGAAGAACGTGAGATGACTGTCTTCCTCCTGTTGGATGTCAGCGCGTCCAACAGCCCGGGCAGCCGACAGCGCACCAAGCGGGAACTCATTACGGAGTTGGCCGCAGTTTTGGCCTTCAGTGCCATGGGCAACAACGACAAAGTGGGCGCCATCCTGTTCAGCGACCGCATCGAACAATTCATCCCACCGAAGAAAGGCCGATCCCATGTCTTGCGCATCATCCGAGAAATCATCGAAACCGTACCACAAGGACGCGGAACGAACATCAATGATGCCCTCGGCCACTTTCTGCAGGCGATGAAAAAACGCACCATTTGTTTCCTCATCTCCGATTTCCGGGATAGCCAATTTGATTCCATGTTGAAACGTGCTGGGCGACGGCATGATTTGGTGGCATTGCGCGTCGAAGACCCGCTCGAGCGTGAATTCCCTGCCGTGGGTTGGATTCAGGTGGAAGATCCCGAGACGGGCATTTCGAGATGGGTCAACACGAACCGCAAAAAAATTCGCCGCCGACATGCTGAGCAAGAAGCCCAACGCGAAGCAGAGTTGAAATCGACTTTTCTCCGGAGCGGCGTTGACGAAGCCGTTCTGTTGACCGATCAACCCTACGTTCAACCTCTCATGCAATTGTTCGATCGCCGTGGGTAAAAGAACATCATCAAATGTCAGCTGCCGTGGGTTCATGGCCAGCTTGTTTCAGTTGATCCTGCTTGTGGCTGGAGCGAAAGAACCCCCGCAAATTTCTGTGGAAATGAAGCTCGACACTGCGGTCTTGGCCATCGGGGACCAAACCGAGTTCACCCTTCGCGCCATTCGCACCCCGCAGTCCAGCGGCACTTTCGTCTTCCCCATTTTTGAAGGAGACTCCATTCCCGGAGGGCTGGAAGTGCTCTCCTTTCTCGGTGCAGATACCGCCCTGACAGTAACGGCCAACGATGACGATGCCATCGCCGTGGAGCGCCGCTGGCTGGTGACTTCCTGGGACACGGGGTTCCGGGCCATTCCACCCGTGCCCGTGGTTTTCGAAGGAGATACGCTGGAGACGAATGCCTTGTTGCTTCAAATCTTGACCCCGCGCATCGAGGACCCCAATGCCATCGCCGCGCCAGCCGAAGTGATTGACGTCGAGTGGACATTCAAGGAGCGCGTTCAACGAGCCTTGCCAACCGTGCTGCTGATTCTGCTCATTCTGGGTCTTCTCGCTGCAGGTTGGTGGGCGTATCGAAAACATCAGAATCGGCCTCGGAATGCTGCTCCAGCTGCCACGCCGCAGGTGCCCCTCGAGCCCGCCCATGTGGTCGCCCTCCGGGAATTGGAATCCATACGGGTCCGTGCGGTCTGGCAACGGGGAGACGAGAAAGGCCATCATGCCGCGACGAGCTTGACCCTTCGCACATACGTGGAAAGGCGGTTTGGCCTACCGGCTCTGGAACGCACCACTTTCGAGATTCGTCGTGGCCTCAGGGGTTTGCCCATGCGTGAAGAGGAGCGTACCCTCTTGTTGGAACTGCTGGAACTGTCGGATCTGGTCAAATTTGCCAAATACAGAGCCCTCCCGGAAGAACACGAACGCATCGTGGTCCGAGCCATCCACTTTGTCGAATCCACCTTGCCCACTTCGGAAGGTGAAGAAGCCCTGGAGCGATGAATCAGCGCTGGCTCTGGAATGCCCTTCCCCATCTGGTGGCCATCGGCATCGGCATGTTGGTCTTGAGTCATGTCCGCGCGCATTATGAATTCAGTGCACCCTGGGCCTTGTGGTTCTTTGGGGTGGGCGTCCTGCATGCATTGATGCGAATGCTGCGCTTCGTCAAAGGCTGGGAAGTTAAGGCGTCCTTCAACCTCCAAGCCTATTCAGCTGCACCCAAATGGTACACCGCTTCCAGTGAGGTCCTCCCAGAAATCTGGGCCGGGTTCCGGACTGGCGCCCTGCTCCTCCTCGCCATCGCTGGCGCACGCCCACAGAGCAGTTCGAGCATCGAAGATTTGACACGTGAAGGATTGGATATTGTTTTGAGCATGGACTTGTCCGCTTCCATGCTGAGCAAAGATTTCGAACCCAACCGGCTCGAAGCTGCGAAAGCCGTGGCTGCCGACTTCGTCGAAGATCGTCCTGACGACCGCATCGGCGTGGTCGCCTATGAAGGTGAGGCCTTCACTTCGATTCCGTTGACCACGGACCAACGCGTGGTGATGAATGGCCTTTCAAGCCTCGAAACCGGTTTGCTGGAAGGCGGAACCGCAATCGGCATGGGTTTGGCGACAGCCGTCAACCGACTGAAATCCTCCGACGCGGAAAGCAAAGTCATCATCCTGTTAACTGACGGGGTCAACAACTCGGGTGCGATTGAACCTCTGGATGCAGCGCAATTGGCCCAACTGAATGACATCCGCGTCTATACCATCGGCGTCGGAACCATCGGCAAGGCCAGAAGTCCAGTCCGCAAAATGGGAAACGACTACATGTATGATTGGGTGGAGGTCAAAATCGATGAGCCTGTGCTGAAAGAAATCGCGTCCATGACGGGCGGTCGTTATTTTCGGGCCACCAGCGAAGAAAAACTCGAATCGATTTATGCGGAAATTGACACCCTGGAAAAAACCCGGTTCAACGTCCTCCGTTACAACCAAAAAACCGAGGAATTCCTGCCTTTCGCCCTGAGTGCCGTGATTTGTCTCCTTTTGGAATTTGTCATCCGTCACTTTTTCATCCGAACCCTCCACTGACCCTCCACCATGCAATCTCCTGATACTTTCAAAACGTTTGCAAACGCCGTGACCCTGGTTTTGGCGGAAGTGGTGTTTTGGATTGGGTTGTTGGCGGTGTGGTTGTCCATCCGCAACGTGGCCCCCAACATCACCTTGGACCATGGGGACTGGTGGCCAGCATTGTTGGCCTTGCCTCTGACCCTGATCATCTTCATTGTGCATTACAATTGGCAACGCCGAATGGCCCACAAACTGGCAGACGCGCGCATGTTGAAAGGCATGTTTCCGCGGATTCGGCCCGTGCGCAATGTGTGGCGATTTCTGTTGTGGCGGACGGCCCTTGCATCAGCCATAATCGGTGTGCTGGACCCCAAAATCGGAGCCCGTCTGCAAGAGGTCACCAGTGAAGGGGTAGATGTCATGGTGGCCATGGATGTATCGAACAGCATGCTGGCAGAAGATGTGGGCATGCAACGGATGGCGCTCACGCGCCGGACCGTTGAACGGTTGGTCGGCATGCTCGATGGGGACCGCATCGGGTTGGTGGTTTTCGCGGGGGATGCCTATGTGCAGTGCCCCATCACCACGGACTATGCGGCCACAAAGCTCTTCTTGGATGGCGTCACCACCGACCTCGTCCCTGTCCAAGGCACTGCCGTGGGTCGGGCCATCGAGGTAGCCCGTGAGGGATTCGATGAAGCGTCCACAGCGTCGAAAGTCATTGTGGTCCTCACAGATGGTGAAAACCATGAAGATGACGCCGTTGAAGCCGCCAAATCCGCATCCTCAGCAGGGGTTGAAGTGCACACCATCGGCATGGGGTCCGTCGGGGGTGGCCCAATCCCCTTGTATGACCGTTATGGCCGCCAGCGAGGGTTCAAAACAGACCCGGATGGCAACCCCATCGTCACAGCCCTCGACGAGACCATGTTGATTCAGATTGCAGAGGCAGGTCGCGGCACCTTTACGCGAGCTGGCTCCAGTTTTGTGGACCTCAATCCCATCATGCGTGCCCTCCAAGAATTGGAGTCGGCAGAGGTGGCCACGGTGGCCTACACCGATTATGAGCACCGCTATCAGTGGTTCATTTGGTTCGCGCTGTTCTTGCTGCTAATTGAATCCCTTATCGGCCCTGGAAAAGCTGTGGGCGATCTGGCCACACGGAAAGTAGTGGCCTCACCGATGGTTTTCTTGGGGTTGTGTCTGTCAGGGTTGACGCCCGTTTGGGGCCAAACCCAATCCACCGATGACCTCGACGCCAAAGCCGCCATCATCGATGGCCTCGATCGGTATCGCACAAATGTGGAGGGTGCCGACAGCCTCTTCGCCTTGGGTGAATCGCACAGCGATTTGGGTGGCATTGCCTCCTACAACTTGGGTCGAACGCTGATGGACCAATTGTCAGCGGACAATCCCGAGGCAACAGATTTGGCCACAGAAGCCCATGCCGCTTTTGAACGCGCCCTTCCCCTTCTTAACGATTCAGAACAGCGCAGCCAAGGACATCACAACCTAGGCAACCTCAAAATGATGCAACAAGATTTTGCCGGCGCTGTCGATTCTTTCAAAGACGCGCTCCGTGAGAATCCGCGCAATGAAGCCGCCCGCTACAACTTGGTCCGGGCCATGCAAGAATTGCAGCAGCAAGAGGAGCAGGAAAATCAGGACCAAGAGAATCAGGACCAAGAGAATCA
>JBMYZL010000025.1:0-30515 GCA_049610385.1 Flavobacteriales bacterium | reverse complement strand
CCGCCCGTGACAAACGGAGCCAGCCCATCCGTTAAGAGCAGCAATCGCAATTGACTTTTGGGTTCTACCTCAATCATTTTGTCAAAAATCGCAATTTTGCAGGGATGTATCATGGAATCAGAAAAGAGGAGCGGAAATTAATTCAACAAGAAGGCTTCTCCTTGGATTCGAGTTCGCAGAAAAGGGCTCCTGGGGCAATCAAGACGTTCTTTTTCGCAGCCTTCCCCTTCATCGACATCTTCCTTTTCCGGTATTCCTTTCAGCTGTTTCCAGGGCCTCTTGGCTATGGGCCTTTGCTGTGCATGTATACACTGTTGCCGATTTTTGTCATTCGTTACAAGTTCCCTATCCAGGTGGCGTTTGCCTTGATGGTTGTGGGATGGGTCGGGAGCTCGGGAGCCATCAGCGGCATGGTGTCAGCTGGTGAGTTTTTGAAAGTTTTTGGGAGCCTCGTGTTGCCATATTTCTACTATTGGTACCTGTGGCAGCACCTCAATGAAGACGTGATCCGGGGGTTTCGAATCTATCTCAAAGGTGCTGTGATTGTTTCAGCGATCGGGTTACTTGTTTTTGTAGACTCCATCGTGCCTTTTGGATTTTATGAGTTCTTCAATTCCATTTTGCGAATTGGCAAAGCGCCTGCAGAATTTGGCATTCGAATCTCCGGTACGCTGGGCGAACCGACCTACTTCGCGAACACCATAGCACCAGCTGGATTTTTTGCGCTACTTCGTCTGTTTTTCAAAGGCTCAAATTTGGCCTCACGCATGCAAGAAAAAGGATTGTGGCTGAATCGATTCT
Source organism: Flavobacteriales bacterium (assembly GCA_049610385.1). Lineage (GTDB taxonomy): Bacteria > Bacteroidota > Bacteroidia > Flavobacteriales_D > Sanyastnellaceae > JBMYZL01. The sequence goes on along the minus strand of JBMYZL010000025.1, from coordinate 29,714 downwards.
CAGCGATATTGATTGTTCTGGCCTTGGCCCTCACCTACAGTGCAATCGCTTTCACAGGCTTTTTGATTTCCATTGTGCTCCACTTGTTGATTAAGCGGCAAGTGAGAACATTGATTATCGCTCCTGTGATTGTTTTGGCCTTGTTTTCAATTGTTCGATCCATTCCCGAAATCAATCAACGCATCGAAGGCCTTCTAAACGCATCCGAAGTCGCCAATCGGGATGTTCATGGATCGAGTGCCATTCTGTACAATCACGCTGTCATCACCTGGGAAAATTTTAGGCGCAATCCACTCTTCGGAACCGGTTTGGGCTCTCACGTGGCTGCCACAGAGAAATACACAATTCTGGAGAATACGATGTCTTCAGCTTATTCTAGACAAAATGCACCTGATGCATCGAGCATGTTCTTTCGAATCGCCTCAGAACTGGGACTGTTCGGGGTGTTGTTAACGTTCTATTTCTTGACTCGTCATTACTTCATCACACATTCATCTGATGCAGATGGGATGGTGTTCAAGTTCATCAGCGCGGCATGTTTGGTGACGATTTTGCTGCAATTGATGAGACAGGGGAATTTCATTTTGAACGGCTTTCCATTCTTTGTTTACTGCTACTATTTTGCTTGGAAGCAGTTTCGAAGTTCCCATTGAGTCGGGCGCGTTTTTCGGAATTCACGGGGCAGGTGGGGTCAATGGGATCAACGATTTGTTAATTCTGCCCGGAGTTCGTGTTGACGGATGTGAATGAGCACAAGGTCACTGAGCCCCCATGGCCAAGGTTTCAGCCTTTTCCTCGTTGTTCATGTGAGGAGAAGAAACCTTTTCCCAACAACAGCGTAAAACCCACAATGTTGGAACTCATTTCAATTCTCGCCACCTTGGGCGGTGGCATCTTGGGCGTTGTGCAGTGGAAAAAATACCCTTTCTACATCCGGTCCAAGGCTTATCAAAAGGTGGCCCAGTTTGGGGATGAATGGGAATTGGCAAGGACCCGAAATCGCCATCTGAGTCTGGCCGAACTCCAAAAACATGGTTTTGATGCCATGCACCGTCACGCGGCAGAATTCCGGACCATGCGTGTCTTGTTTTCCAAGTCGAGCACCCAGGAAATTCAACGTTTGGGAGAACTTTGTCGCATCGAATCCCGGCGGATTTTGAAAAACCAAACGCAAGTGGAAAATTGGCCGGCAACCACTGGTGTCATCGGCAATCAACTTCGAGCGACTATGCTAACGCTCAAGCCCATGTGACATCCACGAGGGCGCCGTCTTTCCGATGATCGAATGCCATTAGGAAGACAGCCAAAGGCCAACCATCATCACCCCACCCGCGACGCACATCAACACCACAGTGTGTGGAAGAATCTCCCGCGCCTTCAGCCCTGTGATGCCCAACAAGGGAAGGGCCCAAAAGGGTTGCAACAGGTTGGTCAATTGATCACCATAGGCCATGGCCATGATGCCTCGTGGCCAAGGGACACCTAAAGCATGGCACGTTTCAAGCACCAGGGGGCCCTGTACGGCCCACTGCCCACCGCCACTGGGCACGAAAATATTCAAAATGCCCGATGACCCAAACAAAGCCAGAGGCAACAACTCTTTGGACGTGGAGGAGACCAAAAGACTGGACATTTCTGTCCCCAAACCAGTGCCTGTGACCATGCCCATGATTCCGAAATACAGCGGGAATTGAATCAAAATTCCCGATGCCCCCTGAATGGCGATGTCCAATGCGGTAAGGAGGCTTCGAATGGAACCATGCATCCAAAGGGCAAGGCCCAGTAACAACATGTTGATCCAATCCGGGGTCACAAATTTCAAAGCCCACCATGGACCATTTGCCTGAGCCCACCATGCCAAACCCACGAAACAAAAAAGTCCCAGAAACCCCGGCACAAGGTGGCCCTGTTCCAACCGTTCCGCCCCATGGACCGGGGTTTTCACCGTCGAAATGGAGTCGGCAGAAAACCCAGGCACTTTGTGCGTTCCGTCCCGATCGGCAGTCCATTTATCTGGCGCCGAAGAACGAACCAACCAAAACAAAGTGGCCAGGACACTCAGGGCAACCGCCAAAGTCAGTGCCAAACTCCAAGGTGCGAAAACGGTTTCTGGCAAACCAATGGCATCCGGCATCTCTGCAGACCATGATGCGTCCGAAACCAAGGATTTCAAATGTCCTTGTTCAGCAACTTTCAAAGGAGCGGAACCACTGAGGCCACCATGCCAGACCAACATGCCCGTATAACCTGCAGCCCCCACCAATCCACGGTTCAGAGACCAATTGTTTTCGCGCGCAAAATCCAAGACCCCTTTCGCCAAAATGGCACCCCCCACCAAGCCCAAGCCCCAGTTGAGCCATCCCAAAATCATGGAAATGGCGGCCAACTTGACCACCCACCATTTGGGTCTGCCTACAATCCATGACACGGAGCGATGCAACCCTCGGTAGACCGGAGGGGCCAACGCCAAAACGTGTCCCAACACCAACATGAACATGGCTTGGAATCCAAAACGGATCAGGCCCGCATTCCACAGTCCTTCGGTCCAAGATCTCAACACCAACTCGGTTGAGTCTGCGGTGCGAATAGACAACAATGCTGTCAATGCCGTCAACAAAACCGCGATGACAAAAGGCGATGGCATCCACTTCTCAAAGGTCCGGGCATATCCATCAAACCAGTTGCTCATCATCATTCAAATGTAATCAAGGATACATTTCTGAAAGGAATAGTCCTGAAAACCCAACCGCATAGCTGCCCATTTTGCTGCAGATGATACATGATGATATAATCAGTTTGCAGAACGACTTTCCATCGTTGCAAATTGCCGCCATGAGAGGTCCCATTTCCAAAATTTTCATTCTGGCAATCTTCACGTTCAATTCCATTTGGACAAACCTGTATGGGCAAAATTTGGATGACCGCATCGCCACATTTCGAGCGAACACCACGGAATCTTCAGCCACCATCTTCGACGAAATTCTGCCCCTATACAAATCCGAAAGGACCACCGCCAGCAACGAGGACATCAACCTGTGGAAATTCCAATTGACATGGGCAGCCGTTGCTGAACCAAACGCAACCCCCAAAGAATTGGAAACATGGCTTCTGGACGGGTGGCCAGATGAGGCCCCTGTTTTGCACCCATCGGTCTCTTCATTCAATGGCCACTTTCTTTATCAAAAAGGACTCTACCGGCAAGCCATCAGGAGCTACGAATCAGCCAAAAATTCAACCTCAGATGCCACGAACAAGGCCTATCATTTGGAAAACATAGCCGTTTGCCACGTGCAACTGCAGGAAACCGAAAGGGCCATCGAATATTTCGAACGATCTCTTGAAATCTCCGACTCACCCCCCAATCCTTTAACCATCAACAATCTAGCTGGAATTCACAACTCGGCTTTCCACCCTGAGGCTGCCTTGAATGCCTTGGATCTCCTGGATTGGGAGAATGTCGAGGGCGAGGTCCTCCGATTTGCACTCATCAACCGCTTGGATGCGCATCTCCTTTTGAGAACTGACACCGATGAATTCCGCAGGTATTTCCATGAACTCATTGAGGCTTTTCCAACGCCTGAATCCCTTCAAGAGTTCAGGGCTGTCGTCACCGCCTGTCTGGTTCTCGACGACAGCACACACTATAACCAAATCAGCGAAGTGGGTCAAAAACTGGTGGACAAACAACCCGATTTTGCGAAAATTTGGATGAGTGGCCTGAACACGATTGTAAATTTCGGTGATGACCAATCCAAAGCCCTTTTTGAACACTTTCCCTTTCCCCGACGTTGGGAAATGGCCAAAACGCGTGTTCAATCTGAATTGGAACTCCTTGAAAAATTCAATGTCGCACGGAAAAAGCAAGTGGAACGGCTGAACATCCAAATGGCGGAGGCCCTAGCGAAATTGAATTACACCACGAAAATCCTGACCATCATTTCCATTTTGGGACTTTTGTTGCTGGCGTTTGCGTCACTCACCATTTGGCAACGCCAACAAGTGCGCAAATTGAGGGCGGCCGTTTCCCACAAGAACATTCAATCCAAATATGAACAGAAACAAGCTATTTCCTCCATTCGGGATGCCATAACAAAGGGAAGCAACATCAATACAGCTTTGGTGTATTTGAGCAACATCAATGACATCCTGCATGGTGACGAGCAGGAAATCGACATCAAGAGCATCTCTGATGAACACATCGCCCTTTTGACCGAATCCGAACTCTCTTTGCTCAATCACCTTGCGAGGGGTTACACAGCCAAAGAATCAAGCATTCTGTTGCAAGTGAGCTCCGGCCACATTTACAACATGCGGTCTTCGATTCGCGAGAAGCTTCAATTGGCGAAAAACGAAGAAATCTCCGATTGGCTCAAAGCACAAGCCGTCAAAAAAAATCAACCTGCGCTCATCAAGAAGTGAGCCCGTCTAATTGCGCGGCAAGCATCTTGCCCATCCACTCCCGCACAGGCGTCGCTGCTTTCCACCCAAACGCCAAATCCGCCTCAGATACATCTGCCACAGTTTTCCCAGTCTCCTTGGGCCGCTTGAGTGCAGGGTCACTGGCCACGTAATCATGCCAATCCAAACCAACAGCTGAATAAGCAGCATCGCACAAATCACCGATGGTCGAACTGATGCCCGTTCCGATGGTGCAATCACCGGGCGTCTCCTGCTGCAGCATTTTGTGCATCGCCACTGCGAACTCAGGGGCATACCCCCAGTCGCGACTGACCTCCAAGTTCCCCAGCATCAGCAAACCCTTCTCGACCATGGGACGGCCCCTTTCATTGAGGCGTTCAGAATTGCGAATGCCCAGAGATGCGCATGCCGCGCCGAAGGCAATTTTCTGCGTGAGAAAATGATCAGGCCGCCTCTCACTTTCGTGGTTGAACAAGATGCCACAATTGATGTGCATGTCGTAAGCACTGCGCAGGATGCCTGCCATTTGGTGCGCATAGACCTTGCTCGCAGCATATGGATTGCTGGGCATGAAAGGGGTCTTGGTGGATTGAGGGATTTCAGAGGGGACACCAAACATTTCAGAAGATGAAGCCTGAAACACCCGTGCTTCTGGTGCGATTTGGCGTGCGGCTTCAAACAGCCGAACGGCGGATTCCCCATTGACTTGAAGGGTGCGGGCCGGATTCCTCCAACTCAAACTGGGTCTGCTCTCTGAGGCCAGATTGTAGATCTCATCTGGCATGCAGGTGCTGATAGCAATGGCAATATCCTGACCCTCCGACATGTCCCCAAACAAAGGAACCAAACGGCTTTTCTCTTCCTCCGGCCACACTTGGCACTTCGTCCACGTGTCGTGTCGAACAAAACCGAACACTTCATAGCCCAAAGCCAACAAATGACTTGCCAAGTAACTGCCATCTTGGCCCGTGATGCCCGTGATCAAAGCCCTTTTTGACACCTTTTGTTCAATTTGCATGAGGCCGTTTACGATGAGCAATGGGCCAATGTTTCAATCCGACAATTGAGTCACGATTCCGACAAGCGCTTATCTTCGCTTCAAATGGTAACTGAAGACATCCTCAAACAAGTTCATGAGCTTTTCGAGCAGTACCTGGGCCAAAACGGACATCGAAAAACCCCGGAGAGATTCGCCATTTTAAGGGAAGTTTACCAATTTGATGGCCATTTTGACATCGAGGCCCTGTACGCCCACATGAAGCGCCGAAAATACCGGGTTTCCCGTGCCACTTTGTACAACACCATCGAGCTTTTGTTGGATTGCAATCTCGTTCGAAAGCATCAATTTGGAGACAAGGTGGCGCAATATGAACGGTCACACCGCATCAAACAACACGACCACATCATCTTGGCCGACACAGGCGAAGTCATTGAATTCTGTGACCCCCGAGTGCAGCAAATCAAAGCCACAGTGGAAGCGCTTTTTGGCATCGAAGTTTTGCATCATTCACTGAACATTTATGCCAGACGTCAGGGCAGCAATGCCGTTGGAAATTCTGAATAGATGAGGAAAGATTCCATCGCGACAACAGACATCATCACCCTGCATTTCAACAAGCCCCAACTGACGGCGCATTGCATTGAAAAGTGCTTGGACATTTCGGATGAATGGCGTCACATGTGGATTGTTGACAATGGATCGGATGAACCCTTCGTCTATACCGGACCTCATGCCGAGCGCATCACTGTCCTCCGATCTGCTGAGAATTTGGGGTTTTCGGGCGGGGTCAATTTGGGCCTTCAAAAGGTGGGTGCTGGACCTGCACAAGCCGCCCTTCTCTTGAACAATGACGCCCATCCCGAGCGCGGCTACATCAGCGCTTGCGAGTCCATAGCGGCTGCACAGCCCGACCTGTGGGGATGTGCCGGGATCGGTTGCGCACCGGAGTCAGAGGGCACCGGATCGCCAGTACCGATTGAGGCGCCACGACCCATGATGCGGGTGGCTCCTTATTTCCCGTTGGAATGGGATCCCAACTGTGATTATCCCACGAAACCTTTTCAAGTGGATTGGGTCACAGGTGCCGCCATGTGGATCTCTCGAGCCGCATGGGAGACCTTGGGGCCGTGGGACGAATCCTTTTTCCTCTATTGTGAGGATGTTGATTACTGCTATCGGATTCGACAGGCAGGAGGCCAAGTTTGGTGCCTCCCCACGATTCGTTATTTCCACATACGCAATGCGAGTTCAGACCCCCACTTGCAATTGGGGACTTATTACGCATTCCGGGGGTTTTTCCGGTTCTTCCAAAAGCACAATCGGATGCGCTTGTTCGGGCTCTTCCGCTGGGCCTTCAGCACAAATGCACATGTCGATCGATACTCATTGTATCTCCGCAGAGCCGCTTTCTGGGATTGGATTTGTGGCCAAATGGGGCCTGTCCGCCCAAAACGCTTGCAGAAACTGCAACGTGTCTTTGCCAAATACAGTGTGCAGAAAGACTGAAAAAGAAATGAGATTTGCCATCAACAAAAGTTCGACATTTCGATGATTTGGCTCAATTTTGCCGCTCACAACCGAAGACATGAAAGTTGATGTTTTGCTGGGCCTCCAATGGGGCGATGAAGGAAAGGGGAAAATCGTGGATGTTTTGACACCCCAATACGATGTCATCGCGCGCTTTCAAGGGGGGCCAAATGCCGGCCACACTTTAATTTTTGATGGCCAAAAACATGTTCTGCACACCATCCCATCCGGCGTCTTTCGGACGGACACCTTGAATTTGGTGGGAAATGGTGTGGTCATCGATCCCATCATCTTCAAAGGAGAGGTTGACCAACTGATCTCAGCAGGTGTCGACCCTCGACCCAATCTTCGGATTTCCAAACGGGCACATTTGATTTTGCCCACCCACAGGTTGCTCGATGCCGCTTCGGAACAAGCGAAGGGCCAGGCCAAAATAGGCTCCACCCTCAAAGGCATTGGTCCCACCTACATGGACAAAACAGGACGCAATGGATTGCGTGTGGGGGACATTGAATCTGGTCATTTCGCCGAACGTTACAAGGCACTGCGCGACAAACATTTGAAGCTGTTGTCACAATTTGAAGGCTTTACTTGGGACTTGTCCCAATCGGAGCCAGAATGGCTGGCTGCCATTGAAGAATTGGGGCAATTGACCGCTGTCGATTCTGAAAACTTCCTGCAAGACCAACTCAAGTCTGGCGCACGTGTGCTGGCCGAAGGCGCACAGGGAACGATGCTCGACATCGATTTCGGAACTTACCCGTACGTGACGTCATCCAACACAGTTGCCGCTGGTGCTTGCACAGGTTTGGGGGTAGGACCCGGGGCCATTGGGGATGTTATCGGCATATTCAAGGCCTATTGCACCCGGGTGGGTTCAGGCCCTTTCCCCACGGAATTGGACAATGCAGAAGGCGAAGCACTGCGACAAGCCGGAGGAGAATTCGGAGCCACAACGGGGAGACCCCGACGCTGTGGTTGGTTGGACCTGGTCCAATTGAAATACGCCATCGCCGTCAATGGCGTGACCGAGTTGTCCATGATGAAAGCTGATGTGCTGAGTGGAATCGATACCATTCGAGTTTGCACACATTACCGTCAAGGCGAGAAGTTGCTCGAGCACTTGCCTTATGACTTGACGGACGAACAACTCGAGCCTGTATATCGGGATTTTACTGGCTGGTCTGAAAACTTGACGTCCATTGAGTCGGCTGACGACTTGCCCCAGACCCTGCAATCCTACATCGGGTGGATTGAATCCGAAGTGGGTGTACCCATTCGCACAGTGTCTGTGGGTCCGGATCGGAGACAAACGTTGACCCGCTGAAGGTGAAGGCGCATCGGTGCGCTGAGAAGTGCTCCGAAGGAAATCTCCAAGAAATTGGACCAAACGCAACCTTGGATGAATACAAGCCGTATCCATTCCACTTGTATTTTCGAATTTCAACAGAACCCTCATGATATACTGGTTCACAGGACAACCTGGCCATGGGAAGACGACCCTGGCAGTAGCCTTGATGGAGCAAATGCGAAGCGAAGGCATCTCACCTTTCCATGTTGATGGCGATGATTTGCGCGCATTGACGTCGAATGCAGATTATTCGAAGGCAGGTCGGGAAGCAAACATCCGACGTGCGCAGACCATTGCCCATTATTTGCACAACCAAGGACACACGGTGGTTGTTTCTCTCGTGGCACCGTATCGGGCCATTCGAGAAGAGTTGAAAGCCGCCACAGACGTCGTGGAAGTCTATGTACACACCACCGAACAACGAGGACGTGAGGACAAGCATGCTTCCGATTACGAGCCGCCCCTTGCCAATTTCATCAACGTCGAGACCACCGGTCGATCCATCGCGGATTGTGTTCAAGAGGTTTGGGCCGCTGCTCCACCCCAATTGCCATGACCATGGACGTCAAACAAGCGAGGTGGCGTCATTTGGCCAAAACGGTCACATGGCGCATCGTCGGTACGGTGGACACCATTGTACTGGGTTGGATCATTTCCGGCGATGCCAAGGTTGGTTTGACCATCGGCGGGTTTGAAGTGATCACGAAAATGATTTTGTATTACTTCCATGAGCGGGCTTGGTTCCGCTGGGGGAAATTGGGAAGAGAAGAAGGCAAATGATGGGGCATTCAGCTGGTTGACAGTCCTTAAATTTGCGCCACAAACCATGAAAAATCGGGTCGAGAGATTCACAGCGATATGAATGAATACAATTTGGACCACCTCGATGAATTGGAGGCGGAATCGATGTTTGTCCTGCGGGAGGTCGCGGCCCAATTTCAGCGCCCTGCCATTCTGTTTTCTGGAGGAAAGGACAGCATTGTCGTGACCCATTTGGCAGCGAAAGCATTTGCACCGGCCCGCATACCCATGCCACTGGTGCACATTGATACCGGTCACAATTTTCCAGAAACCCTCTCTTTTCGCGACGGATTGGCTGAGCGATTGGGTGTGGAGTTGGTGGTTGGGAGTGTGCAGGCCACCATCGATGCGGGCCGCGTCCGTGAAGAGACCGGTGCCCATGCTTCGCGCAACCGACTCCAAACCACAACCCTGCTCGAGACCATTGAAGCCGGACGATATGATGCATGTGTTGGGGGGGCTCGCCGCGATGAGGAAAAGGCCCGTGCCAAAGAACGTTTCTTCTCCCACCGCGATGACTTCGGTCAATGGGACCCGAAAAACCAACGCCCCGAGCTTTGGAACTTATTCAATGGGAAGCACATGCCTGGAGAACACTTCCGGGTCTTTCCGCTGAACAACTGGACCGAGTTGGACATTTGGAACTACATCACGCGAGAAAACATTGCCCTGCCTTCCTTGTACTATGCACATGAACGGGAGTGCATCATTCGAGACGGAGTGATTCTGGCGTACAGCGAATACTTGAATTTGCGAGAAGGTGAAACCCCGGAAAAGATGCAAATCCGGTTTCGGACCTTGGGGGACTTGACCATTACAGGTGCCATCCAGAGCGAGGCAGATAACAATGAGAAAATCGCGGCTGAAGTCGCGGCAACACGTGTGACAGAAAGGGGTGGACGCGTGGATGACAAGCGCAGCGAAACATCCATGGAAGACCGCAAAAAAGAAGGATATTTCTGATGGGCAACAACAATCAAAATTCCCTACTGCGGTTCACCACAGCAGGCAGTGTAGACGACGGAAAAAGCACGCTCATTGGGCGGTTGCTCTACGACAGCAAATCCATTTTTGAAGACCAAATGGAAGCTGTCGAATCTTCCTCCAAAAAGAAAGGACTGGAAACGGCTGACCTCAGTTTGCTCACCGACGGATTGCGAGCCGAACGGGAACAAGGCATCACCATCGACGTGGCCTATCGGTATTTCGCCACGCCGAGAAGAAAATTCATCATTGCAGATACGCCCGGTCACATCCAATACACCCGAAACATGGTGACGGGGGCATCAACCGCTGATTTGGCTGTCATTCTGATCGATGCCCGCCACGGACTGGTTGAGCAAACCCACCGCCACAGCTTCATCGCTTCGCTACTGGGCATCAAGCATTTGGTGGTTTGCGTCAACAAAATGGACTTGGTTGATTTCAGCGAGGAACGCTTCCGAGAAATCACCGATGCCTACCGAAATTTTGCAGCTCGGCTGGATGTTCCAGATATCAAATTCATTCCCATCAGCGCGCTTTTGGGGGACAATGTGGTCAAAAAATCCGCCCACACCAGTTGGTACAATGGTGGAACGCTGCTTGAACACCTTGAAGACGTGCACGTGAGTGGCGACCGAAATATGCAAGATTGCCGCATGCCCATCCAATATGTGATTCGGCCTCAGACAGATGATGCGCGCGATTTTCGTGGTTACGCGGGAAGAATTGCCTCTGGCATCTTCAAGACTGGAGACGAGGTGATTGCCCTGCCCAGTGGCTTGAAATCTACGGTCAAGGAGATATTTGTCGGTGAGAAAGCTGTGGAAAATGCTTTCCCACCTCAAAGCGTCACCATGACTTTGACGGATGACATCGATTTGTCACGTGGCGACATGTTGGTTCGGGAGCACAATCAGCCGGAAAGCGTCCAAGAATTGGATGCGCGCATTTGTTGGGTCAATGAAGAACCGTTGAATCCAGCGGTGCGATACATCATTCGACACGCCACCCGCGAGGTGAAAGCCATGATCAGAGAAGTGATGTACAAAATTGACATCAACACCCTGCACAGGAATGAGGAAGACCTGAACATTGGTGTGAATGACATCGCGCGCATCAAGTTGAGGGTTGCCGCTCCCCTTTTGGTCGATGATTACCGCAGAAACCGAATCACAGGTTCCTTCATCTTGGTCGATCCCGGAACCAACCTGACTGTGGGGGCTGGATTCATCGGGTGACCTGCAGTTGCAATCGGAAGTTCCTGAATGTGATCTCCGACATCAGCCGATGCGCCCCACAACTTCCCCAAATCCAATCCTCGCAGCCCCGGCCTTCTCGGCATATCCTGTCATTCGCACCGTGTCACCATCCAAGATGAATTTGCGCTCGCTGCCATCGGGCATGGCCACAGGCTTCGTCCCGCGCCAACTGATTTCGAGCATGGATCCAAAAGAACCTGGTTCAGGCCCACTAATGGTGCCACTCGCAAGCATATCGCCTACCCGGACATTGCATCCTCCAACTGTTTGATGAGCCAACTGCTGTCGCATGTTCCAGTACATGTGCTTGAGGTTGGAATCACAGACCCGCTTCTGGTGGCCATCGGAGGTGATGATGTCAACAGCAAGGCTCACGTCATAATGACCATCTCCTTCAAAAGCCAAATACGGCAACACCTCAGGGTCTTGAGCTGGACCCGACACACGGAAAGGTTCCAAAGCATCCAGCGTGACAACCCAGGGACTCACACTTGAACCAAAATTCTTGCCCAAAAAGGGACCGAGCGGAACATATTCCCATTTCTGAATGTCACGAGCGGACCAATCATTGAACAACACCAAGCCGAAAATGTAGTCTTCCGCCTCTGCCGTAGAAATCGACTCCCCCATGGGCTTGCCATTGAACGTGATGAAAGCCATTTCCAATTCGAAATCCAACAGGCGAGATGGACCATAGACTGGGGGTTGATCATCAGCTGGTTTCAGTTGTCCATGCGGCCGGCGGATGGGCGTACCACTAACGACGATGCTCGACGCACGCCCATGGTAACCCACCGGCATGTGCTTCCAATTGGGCAACAGCGCATTTTCAGGATCCCGGAACATCTTTCCCACGTTGCGGGCATGGTCCTCACTGCTGTAAAAATCCGTGTAATCCCCGACTTCAACAGGCATGTGCATGGCCGCTTCTGACATGGGCACCAAAACCTGACTTGCATGATGTTCCTTGTCCCTCAGGTCTGGGCGATCACTTTGCAGCAATTTGCTGACGCGTTCCCGCAGCTCTCTGGTGGCTTGTTTACCGCGAGACATCAGTGCATTCAAGGATGGGCTGTCCACATCTTCCAAGGTGAATGGCAAGTTTTCGAGATAGCCCAGAATGTGGAGGACCTTCAGGTCCAAAATCGAATCTCCGATGGCCACGCCCACCCGCTTCGGGCGATCAGCCGTGCTGAAAATTCCGAAGGGCAAATTTTGAATGGGGAAATCCGAATCAGACGAGACCGGCACCCAGGAAGTCAATTGTGGATTGTTTGCGAGAATCATGTTGCGAAATTAAGGAACGGGCTTTCCGTTCAGTCAACAGGAAATCCTTGGGGTGATGAACCCAAAACAAGTTGTTGAAATATTCCCGAAATTTGAGGAGCGATGGGCGTGACACTGACACCAGAAGAACTCGAGGCAGAAAAGCAAGAAATTCTGCGGCGTTATCGTGGGCTTTTGCGGGCAGCTATTCACAGCAAGGACCGAACCAGCCGCAAAAAAATCCGCAAGGCTTTCGACATCGCTTTGGATGCCCACAAGGACATGCGGCGGAAGAGTGGAGAGCCATACATCTACCACCCCATCAGCGTGGCACGGGTGGTGGCTGAAGAAATGGGCTTGGACACGACCTCCATCGTAGCTGCCCTGCTCCACGACACCGTCGAAGACACTTACATGACCCTCGAAGATGTCGAACAGCTCTTCGGCACCAAGGAACGTGAGATTGTGGATGGTTTGACGAAGATGAGTGGGGTTTTTGAGCCCGGGACCAGTGCCCAAGCTGAGAACTTTCGGAAGATGCTGCTCACCTTGAGCGATGATGTCCGTGTCATTTTGATCAAAATCGCGGATCGTTTGGACAACATGCGGACGTTGGAGTACATGCGGCCAGACAAGCAACAAAAAATCGCCAGCGAAACCCTGTTCATGTATGCGCCTTTGGCCCATCGGCTGGGCCTATACAGCATCAAAACCGAACTCGAAGATCTCTCTCTTAAATACAAAGAACCAGAAGCTTACGCTGAAATCGAATCCAAACTCCGCAAAACCAAAGCCGTCCGAACCCGCTTCATCAACGCATTCACACTGCCCATCCGCCGATCGCTTGATGAGACAGGCATTCAATACGAAATCAAAGGCAGGACCAAGAGCATTTTCAGCATTTGGAAGAAAATGCAGAAGCAACGTGTTTCTTTTGAGCAGGTCTACGACGTGTTTGCCATCCGCATCATCTTGAGCACCCCGCTGGAACACGAAAAAGCTGACGCTTGGCGCACATACAGTGTGGTAACCGATTACTATCAGCCCAACCCCGACCGGCTTCGGGATTGGATTTCATTGCCCAAGGCCAATGGCTACGAGTCCCTCCACACCACGGTGATGTCCCCTTCCGGCAAATGGGTGGAGGTCCAAATCCGTTCCCAGCGAATGGACGAAGTGGCCGAAAAAGGACTGGCTGCACATTGGCGCTACAAGGAAACTCACCCCGGGGCTTCAGTGGCCGGTGAGCAAAACTTGGACAATTGGCTCAACCAAATCCGGGACATTCTCGAATCGGACGAAGAAAATGCCCTGAAGTTCATTGACGAATTCAAGCTGAATCTCTACAACGATGAGATTTATGTGTTCACCCCCAAAGGCGATCTCTTTACCTTGCCCAAGGGTGCAACAACTTTGGACTTTGCCTTTCGTGTGCACAGCCAGGTCGGTTCGCGATGCATCGGGGCCAAAGTCAATCACAAATTGGTGCCCTTGAGCCATGAATTGGCGAGTGGAGATCAAATTGAAATCTTGACTTCACGAAAGCAAAAACCCAAAGAAGATTGGTTGGGTTTTGTAGTCACTGCCAGTGCGCGTGCCAAAATTCGCCACGCCCTCCGAGAGGAAGAACGGACCATCGCCGCAGACGGCAAAGATGCCGTTCGAAAATGGATGAGAAGGCACGGGCTGGATTTCATTTCCGCCAACATCCAGTCCATGACCCGAAGACTGAAGCAGGACAGTCCTCACGAACTGTACTACCGAATTGCAACAGGTCGTTTGAATCTGGACAAATTGCCCGAATTTGAGGTAGACAAGGGGCGCCTGGTTTGGGCCAAAACCATTGAAACTCCAGCGGTCGAAAATCCAATTCATCGGAACATCGCCCCACCACCCGTCAAAGGCGACACCCTGTTGATCGGAGAAGGCATGCAGCGCATCGACTATAGTCTTGCCACGTGCTGCAACCCCATTCCTGGTGACGATGTTTTTGGATTTGTTACCGTCAGCGGCGGCATCAAAATTCATCGCAGGAATTGTCCAAACGCCACCAACCTGCTCTCCAAATATGCCTACCGCGTAATGAAGGCCCAATGGACCAGCAAGGCAGCGACCCAATTTGAAGTTTCACTCTCCTTTACAGGCATTGATGATGTGGGGCTCGTCAATGCCGTGACCAAGGTGATTTCAGACGATATGCACGTGAACATGCGTGCCATCAGTTTTGAATCCCGGGATGGCACGTTTGAAGGCCGGGTCAAAGTCTTGGTGGATGATACCCGGCATCTCGGCCAATTGCAGACCAAATTGTTGAGTGTTGAAGGGGTTTGGACCGTTGATCGATTGTGATGCATTCCAGCCCTCCATCCGTCGCGATTGTTCATGTTTTTCATTGGGATGTATGGACCGAGGTGTTGGAGCCCAAACTGCAAGGCATTCCCGTCATTGTCACTTGCCCAATGGGCACTGGGATTCGTGCGGCCATTGAGGCCACCCGGCCTGACGTCGACATCTACGAAATGCCCAACCGCGGGCGGGATTGGTACCCTTTTCTCGAAATCCTAAAGCGCCGTCAATTCCCACCGGAAACCCTCATTTTCAAATTGCACACCAAAAAATCCCCGCATTATAACCGGGGTGCATGGTGGTGCAAAAACCTGGTGGCCTCTTGCTTGGGCAGCAAAGCTCAAATTGCACACATTCATGAGCGCTTTGAGAAAGAACCTCAACTGGGTGCATTGGTGCATGAAAATTGGTTCTTCGAACTCGATGATTTCATGATCTGGAACCACAAATGGCTGTCTCGTTTCATTTCGGTTTCAGAACGGTCCGGCATTCAGTTTCCAGGAGGGTCGATGTTTGTCGCCCGACGTGCTGCCTTCAACGCCATGCTCAAGTTGGATTTGGATTTTGATCGATTCGAACCCGAACCGATTGGCATTGATGGCCATCTTGCGCATTGCGCAGAGAGATTGATGGGTTGGTCCATCCGGAAGGCCGGCATGAAATTGGCCGGCATGAAATTGTTGGAGCCTCCACTTTTTGAACACGAGGAGACGCGCTCGCAAAAGAAGAGCCCAAAAACCCGACGTCTAGGCCGGAATTTCGGGCAAAATTTGCTGGTGTTTGGTCAGAATGACTCCCATCAAGTCATTTGCGATCAGATTCACAAATTCCGCAAACGGAATGATCTTCGTCAGGTGTTGATTGCGAAAAGAAAGAGCGCGAAGAACATCCGGCTGATTTCGATGTTCCCAGAAGTTCAATTCCATTGGGTCGCGCCGAATCCATCCGTGACAATTGCCGCGAAAACGCATCTGAAAAACTGGATACAGGAACATGATTGGAATCAACCCATCGCCATTTTTGCACCCGGTCATCCGGAGGTGTCGGGACTTTTGAAATCGTTGAATCCACGTGAATTGTTGGCGAAATGCGCAAAAGCCGCATCTGGTAATCCCGGTGACGACGCTTGGTTTGGGGAAGCCTTGGAAACAGACGCCGAATCCATCCCTGAGCATTCCCCTGCGAGACAATACATCTCAGGTTTGGATGTGCGGTGGGACTTCAAGACCCTCGTTGAGCCCAAACTGGCCAGTTTTTTGTTGTCGGGCCGCCTGAGCCAAATTTGGCTCCAAACCCCATGCATGCAGACGGAAACCGAAGAAAAACGACTCCTCGCTTTGCTGGTTGCAATCCAAACCCCTGTGGTGCCCAATTCGCTTTGATTCCAAGGCGGGCAAGCTCCCAATTATTGGGCTTCAATCATGTTTGCGAAGAGGGGCAGGCCTCTCATCCGCATGCGCACAGCTTCCGCGACTCTTCCGATGACAGCATCGTCTTCAGGTGAAGAGATGACCGCATCAATCCAATCCACAATTTGTTCCATGTCAGACTCCACCATCCCTCGGGTCGTGACCGCCGGGGTTCCCACCCGAATGCCACTGGTGACAAACGGCGACAGGGTGTCAAACGGCACCATGTTCTTGTTCACCGTGATGTGGGCACGTCCCAATGCAGCATCCGCTTGCTTGCCCGTGACGCCCTTGTTCCTCAGATCAAGCAGCATCAGGTGGTTGTCTGTGCCTCCACTGACGATGTGGTAGCCTCGATCGACAAACGCCTCGGCCATGGCTTGCGCATTCCGAATTACCTGTTGCGTATACGCCTTGAACGAATCCTCCAAGTCCTCCCCAAAAGCCACGGCCTTCGCCGCGATCACATGCTCCAGCGGTCCCCCTTGCATCCCCGGAAAAACGGCACTGTCCAGCAACGATGACATTTTGCGAATGGCACCTTTGGGGGTTTGGATGCCCCATGGATTTTCGAAATCCTGGCCCATCATAATCAAACCGCCTCGCGGGCCCCGAAGGGTTTTGTGCGTGGTGGATGTCACGATGTGGCAATGGGGCATGGGGTCATTCAATTGACCAGCAGCAATCAACCCTGCAGGGTGAGAAATGTCCGCCAACAACAAAGCCCCTACCTCATCGGCGATGGCACGGAATCGCGCATAATCCCAATCGCGGCTGTACGCAGAAGCTCCGCAGATGATCAGCTTCGGGCACACCTCGGCGGCAGTCGCCGCCACCTTGTCCATGTCAATTCGACCGGTCTCCTTGTCCACTCCATAAAAATGGGGACGGTACAATTTGCCGCTGTAGTTGACTGGAGAACCATGCGTTAAATGCCCTCCGTGAGCCAAATCAAAGCCCAAAATTGCATCTCCTGGTTTCAACACGGCAAGCATCACGGCCGCATTCGCCGAAGCCCCCGAATGGGGTTGGACATTCGCCCAAACCGCACCGAAAAGGGACTTCAAACGATCGATCGCCAGCTGCTCCACCGCATCCACCACACTGCACCCGCCGTAATACCGTTTGCCCGGGAGGCCTTCTGCGTATTTGTTCGTCAAAACACTGCCCTGGGCAGCCATCACGTCATCACTTGCATAGTTTTCTGAAGCGATCAACTCCACGCCTTCCAATTGCCGTTGGTTTTCCCGGCGAATCAACTCTGAAATTTGAACATCTCGCATGCGGCAAAAATACGTTGAATCTCAAAGCAGCATGGCAAAGTTTCACGGGGTCCACAGGTGGACTTTTCCGCGTCAAAAAAGGGTGAACCGCGTCCACAGAAGACGCTGCTCACCCTCATTGGTTGGGTTTTGCAACCTTCGCTTACCGGACGCGGCTGAAAATGTATCGCGTGCAATAGATGCCATTCTTGCCACCATCAGTGGGAGATTGCACCCCGGTATTGACAAAATCGAGAGACCAACCCGCTGCGGCAAAGTCATTGATTTTGGAACTAACCATCACATCGTTGTCATAGATGTTGCCCATGTTGATGCCCACCGCACTGTAAAAGTTGTTGATTTTCAACTCCTCCATTTTACCACCGTTGTCGATGAGAATGCGGCTGCGACCGAGGCCTGCAGGGATGATGGATTCAATCACAGTCATGGTCATGTATTCCTTCTCGGCAACTGGTGTGTTGAAGGCAAAGCTGGAAGCCAAAACCGTTCCAACAACCGTCACCAAAACCAAGCTGTATGTCAATGTGTTTTTCATTTTTGCTGATTTTATCGTTGGGCCGAAGATGCGAAGAAATCCATCACAAAACCAACAATCAAGAACTTCGGATACCGTCAGCCCTTGACTTCATCCCGATAGGCCACATCTTCGTTCGCCGTGATTTCCGGCATTGTGTCCACTGCATCGGTCAAATCAAACCGTTTGACCAAACCGAGCCACCGTGCCACACGCCGAGCGTGAGGATGCATGCTCACGTAGCGCTGAAAAAAAGCTTGCATGGTCATTTGACCCGAGTTGACCCTTTGGTCCAATGCTTTCAACGTCGCTGTCCGGCCAGGAGAACGTGTATCTCCTTGCGCCAGCACCTTCTGAATGTGACCGGTTTTGGAGGCCAATTGGTCTGCATTAAAAATGTCAAAATGCAACAGATGAATTTCCTGACTCAACCGGAGCGGATGAATCTCTCGGACCCCGCCTTCCAAATACCATTGGATTCCTCCGTGCATGTTGACCTCAGGAAACATCTCAGCGCGGAAAACAGACTTGGATGAACCGTGGCCACGCAAGAACCGATCATCCAAAATGTCATGTGTTGAAGGGGCCAAGATTCGATAGATCTTCCTCAAAAAACCAACAGGCTCACGGTCATCCCATGTGAAAGCCATGAAACGTCCATGCTGAAATCGACTCATGCGCCGAGGTTCATGGCCCAACTGAAGCTTTACACGCGCGTCCACTTCCCGAGGGAAGACGCCCCTTCGTACACCTTCTGGCGGCGGAACGAACTCCGCTATGCAAAACCGCACCTCAGACACCTGTCCGGCTTCTTGGGTCAAATATTGTTCCATGGGGCGAGCGCCCGGATGCCGTTTGCGCAGACTGGGCGCCAACCAAATGACCTCATCAATGTCCAATGTGACGACCCATGTGCCCGCTGGAGACTGGGCCTTTGCCCACTGCAAGTTTTCAATTTGTCGTGCTGTGGGAAACCCGAGCGTTGAGGCATCATATCGATCATCGTGGCTTTCGTACCAGGCCATGTCAGCCGGATGCATATCCAATTCAATCTCCGGCAAATGGGTGTCAGCAAACGCACGAACCGAGGGAATTTCCTCAGGATTTTCAACAAACAAGGTGAATACACGGATGCCCGTTATCGAGTGGTTCGCCCACAACCAACGACAAATGACCTCGGCAGAAGCCAAGACCGTGGTCACCACTTGGGCCCGCTGCAATTCCGATTCGGGTACCGACTCAAATTGTCGCGGCAAAAACCACTTGCGCGGCCAAGAAAACCAAGGAATTTCATGTCGATCGAAGCGCCCCGTGTAAGGTGCCTCTTTCTTCAACCCCAATTTGTGTTTCAAATTCCTGACCACAGCAGCGCGAGTAACTTTGCGAAGATGCAACAAAACCCATCGCCTCGGCAAAACGAATTGCAAGGGCAAGCCAGCCTCTATTTGCAACAGCACGCAAGCAACCCTGTGAATTGGCATCCCTGGGGGAAGGCCATTTGGCAACGTGCGGAGGCAGAACAACGATTGGTCATTGTGAGCATTGGTTACAGCACCTGTCATTGGTGTCATGTCATGGAACGAGAGTCCTTCGAAAATTCAGCGGTTGCGGATTTCATGAATGCCCATTTTCTCTCCATCAAGGTCGATCGTGAAGAACATCCGGAGGTGGATTCAGCCTACATGACCGCGGTTCAACTCATGACGCGGCAAGGGGGATGGCCACTCAACGTGGTTTGTCTACCTGATGGCCGCCCGGTATGGGGTGGGACTTATTTCCCAGCAGAGCGCTGGGTGGGGCAGTTGCGTGCAGTTCGGCAAGGCTGGCAAGAAAACCCCGAGGCCTTCATCGAATATGCCGACAAACTCGCAAGCGGTGTGGCCGCTGCATCCATGGTCACCACCACAGCAGAACCCACAGATCATCGCACGGGGATGGCTTGGGTTGAATCCCAATGGGCCGAATGGCAACCCCATTGGGACTTGAGATTTGGCGGCCAACAGGGCGCCCCAAAATTCCCAATGCCCCCCACCTTGAACTTCCTGATCACGATGGCAGGGCAAGAGGGGCCGTCATCGGCCACGGCCCAACACCTTGTTCGTACCCTGCGGCACATCGAGGCCGGGGGCATCCACGACCACGTAGGCGGGGGATTTGCCCGGTACACTGTCGATGAACGCTGGCATATCCCCCATTTCGAAAAAATGCTTTGCGACAATGGTCAACTTTTGGAAGTGTTTTCGCGCGCCCTCTTATTGAGATTGGGAACCGCGGAAGATCGACACCGCTGGCACATGACAGCTTGCCAAACCGCCAATTGGATGGACAGAGAACTGGGGCGAAAGGATGGTGCATTCGGCTCTGGGTTGGACGCCGACTCGCCAGATGAAATGGGGCAAATCGGGGAAGGGTGCTTCTATGTTTGGCCATGGGAGGAACCCGCTCCTGCCGGATTTGAATGGGCTGACCATGAAGATTTGTCCGGGCATGTACTGGTCCGGCAATTGGCTCCCCAATTGGAAGCCCATTCAAATGGTGTCAGCAAACTGCAATTGGCATCTTTGAATGAACGTCGAGACCGCAGGCCGCGACCCGTGACAGATTGGAAAGCCATCACAGCCTGGAATGCACTGGCCATTCGCGGTCTCACGGCATGTTATCGAGCGCTGGGCCGCGATGAAGATATCATCCGGGCGCGCCGTGCCGGTCACTTCCTCTGGGACCACCTCACCCATCCTGAAGGGAGGCTTGTACATCGCGTTCATCACTTGGGATCTCTTTCTGCAACTGGCCATGGATGCTTGGCCGATTGGGCCGCGTTGGTTTCCGCCTGTCGTTGCTTGTATGAATGCACCTTTGAAACCCATTGGCTCGAACGTGGTGAAGAACTTTTGACCCACTTGCTTGAAGCGTTCAGCGATGATGAAGGCATGCTGAACATGGTGGCCAAATCTTCTCCCCATTCCATTTTCGCACAGCAACAAGATTGGGAAGACGGGGTCATGCCCAGCGGGGGGTCCGAGACAGCCATGAACCTTTGGTGGTTCGGGAGGCTTCTCGACAAACCCCAGTGGATTGACCGGAGCCACACGTTGCTCGCGGGTGCCCAAGCCCAAATTCAATGGCTACCGAATGGGGCACAATGGGCAGAATTGGCCTGGATCCTCGAGCAAACCCATGTAGAAATCGGGATTCTGGGTGGACATGCAGCTGAGATTCAAACCATCCGCAGCACCCTGCAACAAACCTTTGGGTGGCCGCACATCATCTGGTATGGAGGGCATGTTGCAGAATGTGCTCCCCAGACGCCATGGGTACAAGGAAGACTTTCCAATACGACGACCATTTTCATTTGTCAAGGAGGGGCTTGTCGATTGCCTTGCCACACCACCCAACAGGCCATCGCAAGCATTGAAGAATTGCTTTCCTCAACAAATCATCCCACCTGATTCCAAGCCGATAAGTCCCATCCCAATATTTCTTCCACCTTTCTGATGTCTTCCTCATAGAACGCGTGCATGTCCAAACGATCCTGCAGTGTGACTTTTGTGATGTAGGGGTGGACGTTCTTCTTCGGTGGCTCCATTGCGCTTGGTGCAGGCAAACCCAGGTGAGAGTGAATGGATTGCAACACCGCACGCGGTTGGGTTTTCAAATCGTCGTATCGAATCCACAGAATGGAAGACGGTTCTGCAAATTCGGATTGCCAACGTTCAATGTTAAGTGCATAGAGCCCCGCGGTCATTGTTCTTGGGTTCGCTGCACACCATTCCCTGAAATCCAAATGGGTTTGATTTTTTGATCGGTACATGTTCCAGGCACTGACCAACCGATCAACAGGATTCCGAAGCACGGCAATGATTTTCATTTCCGGATTGTATTGCCGCATCCGTTGAGGCACTTTCTGGTGGTTGAGATACATCGGTGTCGCTTCCCCCACCAGAGCACTTTTTCGACTCCAGTCGAAATGTTGGTGATACCAGTCGTGGTTTGTCTTGCTCTTTAATCTTCGTGGCGCCCAGAAATGCCTGAAGTTGCTGAAATAAAATACTTCCTTGCGTGAGCTGAACAACACTTCGGGTTGCATTTTCAGATGACTGGCCAAAGCGGACGTGCCTGATTTCTGGGCCCCGATGATGCAGAAATTGACCCGTCGGGCCTCGGTCCGCAACAGCCGATTTTTCCAATGAATCCAAAACACGTACATCACGGCCCGAATGCCCACCAAACCGGAAACATTTGGGGCCCCTGGCCCCAGCCGTTTTGCCAACCATCGGTCCCGCTCTGGGGTCATCTTGATCCATGTGGCCATCGGAAGCGAAGGTAAACCTGTATGCGAGCGCTTCAATGTAAATTTGGCAGAAGATGAAGATTCATGGTGTTCACATGATCAGCTTGGCTGCAGAATTGGACCGACGACAGTTGGCCACCGAATTGCTCGCAAGTTTGCCTTGGCACACCACCTTGCATGATGCCCAAGATGCCAGGACTCCAGATGGTTTGGAAGCGACCACAGCTCAATTCAAAATGGGCAATGGAACTGATGCAGATGTGCCTGCCGGTTATCGCCCCAAATGGCGAGGACCATTGGCGCCTGGAGAAATCGGATGCTTGGCCAGTCACATTTCAGTTTGGAATGTCATTGCCGCCAGCGGTGCGGACGAAATGCATTTGGTGCTTGAAGATGACGTCACCTTGCCGGATGTTCCGGGACTGGTGGACTTTTTCTCAGGCCTTGGCAGCGATTGGTCCCCTTTGCCTGAGTTGATTTACTTGGGCTACGAAAGATTCGAACCGGAATCCAAGCCGTGGCATTGGCCAGCCGTGGCGGCAACCGGTCATGTGGCCATGCGTTTGGCAAGCCAAATCAAGCGTTCCCTGCGCTCGGACATCCGCAACCAACTGCTCGCCCGCAGGTATCCGAGGACAGCCACCCGAGCCGTTGTCGAACCCAATCGCACGATGGCCCGTCAGCATGGACTGCAGGAGGCCGGATTGCATGACGGTACCTGGGCTTATGCCATATCCACGCGAGGCGCCCACAAATTGGCCCAGTTGGCGGAACCCATGTGCCTCCGGTCGGATGAGTTGATCAATGTCGCCGTGGCCATGGGTGTGATCACCGCTTTCACTCCATCACGGAAATTCGCCATTCCAAGAAGCGATCTCGCCTCCACCTTGTTCGCTGAGAGGGACTTTCGATCCTACACCCCATGAAGCACAAGCCATTCAAACGCCTGTCGGTCTGGTTGGGGTTGTTGATTCTGGTCACTGTTCCTCAAACCAGCTGGTCACAGCGGCGGCCTCCTCGTCAAAAATCGGTCACCGCCGAAGAAAGCCAGGCTGCCAGTGAAAACGCAGAGGAAAAGCGGAGGCAGGAAATGTGGAATGATCTTGACGCCGATCGGAACCGGCACCATGCTTCACAGGACAAGGCCACCCGAAAACGCATGAAACGAAGCCTGAAAGAAGCCCGAAAGCAGGGTCGAAATCGGATGATGCCCTGGTGGAAACGTGTGTTCAGCCGAAAGCGATACGACTGATTTTTTTCACACTTTTTGCGAATCTGACCTTGTCATGACGATTTTCGCAGCAGTTTTCATGACTTTCGATTGTACCTGTGAGATTTCTGCGCTGATAGTGAGTGTGTTCACACTTTTTCGCAGCGCGGCGTCCGCGCCCTATATTTACCGCCATTGTTTCCAAACGCCTGTAACAAGATGTATCGCATGATGCGCATTACAATACTGACTGCCATGCTGGCATGGGCCTTTTTCCCGGCCGCCCACGCCCAAGTGGGTTCCGGCACCTTGAAGGGAAAGGTCATTGATTTCGACACCCAAGATCCGCTTCCGTTTGCGAGCGTCGTGGTCTTCCTCAACGGAAACCAAGTCGCCGGTGCGAACACCGATTTTGACGGCGAGTACACCATCAAACCCATTCAACCAGGCACCTATGACGTGCTGTTCAGTTTCGTGGGGTACCAGTCCCGAAAATTGACTGGGGTCAAAATTGCCGCGAACAAAATTCAATTCGTCAATACCGACCTGTCTGCCGGTGTGATGATGGAAGAAGCAGAAGTCGTCGAGTACACGGTGCCGCTGATTGATAAAGACGGAGGTGCGTCAGGCGGAACGGTGTCGCGCGAAGACATCGATAAAATGCCTGGTCGTTCCGCGGCGGCCATTGCCACCACTGTGGCTGGTGCCAGCACGGCGGGAACAGGCGGTGGCATTTCCATCCGAGGAGCACGTCCATCTTCCACGTGGGTCTACATCGACGGCATCAAGGTGCGCGGCTCAAGCGCGTTGCCCAAGTCAGCGATTGAAGAAGTACAAGTGGTTACAGGTGGAATCCCAGCAAATATCGGTGACGCCACAGGCGGTGTAATCAACATTTCGCTGCGCAATTCCTCTTCCAAATGGTTTGGAGGCGGTGAAGTCATCACCTCGGGCCTACCAGATGGTGAAACGGCGATTGGGTTTGACAAATTTGGATACAACTTGGTCGAGGGTTCCTTGTCGGGGCCCATCTTGTTCCGCAAAGATGAAAACGGCGAAAAGGTCGCGCCTCTTCTGGGCTTGTTCTTGTCGGGGAATTACACGTATCAGAAAGACACACGACCCACTTTTGGCGGGAACTACAAAATCACTGAGGATGCCCTCGAGGGCATTCTGGCCGACCCACTCCGCCAGAACATTTCGTCTTCAGGCGATGTCAATGGTGCTTTGTACAATGCCGATTTCCTCACCGATCAGGACTTCGTTCGGGTGCCGACGCGCTTGAATGCTTCGAATCAAAATGCCAACCTCGTTGCCAAGGTGGATGTCAACACGAATGAAACCACCTCGTTGACAGTCGGTGCTACTGGAAATTACAGCCAAGGGGCCAGCTACAGTTATGCCAATTCCTTGATGAATTGGGGAAACAACTTGGATGTGACAGGATTTGACTGGCGTGCATACGTGAAATTCTCTCAGCGATTCATCAATGAAGAGGAAGACACTGAGGCATCTGCAAACACCTTAAAAAATGTCTTTTATTCGGTGATGGCTGATTACACCCAATCTTTTCAGCGGGTACAGGACGCCAATCATGGAGACAATTTCTTCCGGTATGGGCACGTCGGGCGATTCAATGTCTTCAGTCGCGAATCCTATGAGTACAATCCTGCCACGGGTCGTTTTGTACACAATGGTTGGGAAGACACCCTTGTGAGATTTGCGCCTTCCATCCACAATGATGAATTGGCCGCCATCAACGAGCAGTATTTCAATCTTTTTGACCAAAAACCTTACGATCCAGATGAAGACGGACCTTATGACAGCTTGTTGGAGGTTCAAAATGGAAACGCATTGCTGAATGGTCAAACGCCTCCAAGCACTTATGGTCTCTGGAGCTATCCGGGAACCCAGGGCAATGCTTACAGCATCTCGAACAACACCCAATTCCGGATCAGCGCCGCTGGATCGGGGGACATCGGAGATCATGCGCTGCAAATGGGATTTGAATACGAACAACGGCGAGACGCATTTTTCTCATTGGCACCCACAGGCCTCTGGACCCTCGGCCGTCTCACAGCCAATTCACACATCAAGGAGATCAACGAAAATGATTCAACCGTCAACAACATAGGCACAGGTTTCTACGTCACCTACGACCGCTTGATCGGAGACAACCAATTCGAGTTCGACCGCAACTTGCGCCTGGCATTGAACTTGGATCCTGACGGAAATGACTTCATCAACATCGACGCCATAGACCCCGACTTTCTTTCGCTCAACATGTTCGGAGCTGATGATTTGCTCAATCAAGGAGCAAATTACGTCACATACAGCGGTTACGACCCCTATGGCAACAAGTTGAATTCTCGTCCGACCATTGAAGATTTCTTCAATGAGAAAAACGAAGCCGGTTATTACACCCGACCCATCCAGGCCTATGAACCGATTTACATCGCAGGCTATGTGATGGACAAATTCACATTCGACGACATCATCTTCAATGTGGGTGTCCGTGTGGACCGTTTCGATGCCAATCAACAGGTCTTGAAAGACCCTTATGTAATTGGAGAGAGCTACCAAGTCGGTGATTTGGGAGGTGAACTCATTGGACAACTGGATGACGCGCCTTCCATTCCCGAGAACATCGGTGACGATTATGTGGTGTATGTCGATGCCCTCGAAAACCCTGGTTCTGTCGTGGGATACCGTGATGGAGACACGTGGTTCAATGCTGCGGGAACCGAAATTACAGACCCAGATGTCTTGGCTGTCAATGAGCCGTACCCAGCGCCTTGGCTGAAACAAGGCCCCGATGCACCTTTGACTTCGAAAGCATTCCGGGATTATGATCCACAGGTCAACATCATGCCGCGTATTGCCTTTTCGTTCAACATCTCTGATGAGGCTGTTTTCTTCGCGCACTACGACATCCTGACCCAGCGTCCGACTTCCAGCAACCGCTTCTCGCCCATTGATTATTTCTTCATTGAATCCAGAAACAATTTGATTGCCAACCCGGACCTCCGTCCGGAGAAGACGATTGATTATGAGTTGGGGTTCCAACAGGTGTTGACCAAAACTTCATCACTCAAGATTTCCGCATTTTACAAGGAAATGCGAGACATGATTCAGGTGCGCAACTTCACCGGCGCTTATCCTCGTCCCTACCGCGCATTTGGCAACTTGGACTTCGGAACTGTCAAAGGATTGACCATTGCCTATGATTTGCGCCGGACTGGCAATGTGCGTTTGAGCGCCAACTACACGCTGCAGTTCGCTGATGGAACAGGTTCCACAACACAAACGGCATTGGCGTTGATTAACGCCGGCTTGCCAAACCTCAGAACCATCGCTCCCTTCAATTATGACCAACGTCACCGGATTGTCGCCAATTTGGATTACCGATATGGCAGTGGGGAAGACTACAACGGTCCCATTGTCAATTTGGGCAAGGATGCCGATGGAAATGCCAAGCAAGTGCAGTTGTTGTCCAACACGGGCATCAACTTCATCGCTTCTCTCGGTTCAGGAACGCCATACACGGCTTCGACAATTGCCACTCCGATCACGGGAGAAATCAGCCCATCAACAGAAGGCTCAATCAACGGCAGTCGGTTGCCTTGGCAATTCAACTTGGATATGAATTTGGACAAGAACTTCACGCTGACATATGGTGGCGAAGGTGATAACGCGAAATACATGAACCTCAATGTGTATTTCTGGATTGGAAACTTGCTCAACACCCGAAACATCAACAGTGTCTATCGCTTCACCGGCGTCGCAGATGACGATGGCTACTTGGCTGCGGCGCAATACCAACCCCTCATCAATTCGCAGAACAATCCAGACTCCTTCCGCAACTACTACAGCATGTATGTGGATACACCGTTCAACCTCGGATTGCCAAGGACCATTCGTTTGGGTGTGAAATTTGACTTCTGATCTCAGCTATGCGCACAACATTTCTTCTGACCCTCGCGAGTTTTTTGGTTTCACCCGCACTCGCCTACAAATACACAGGTCCCAACGGCCCAGGGGCTACAGCTGACAACGACGAGTCCATCGTGGCGCTGGATACGCGCGCCGCGGCCTGTGCTCCAGCAACCGCACTACGTGACCTGGAATGGAACAACGTCCGGGCATTGATTGAAACTGGTGGTTCCATGTGGCAAGACCGAGCAACCAGCCGGGCAGCATACGAGGTGCCCAAGGGAGGCGAAGTCAGCTCGCTCTACGCGGGTGCACTTTGGATGGGCGGCATTTCGCCCGACCAACAGTTGAAGTTGGCCGCCTTGAAATTTCGCCAAGGAAACGATTACTGGACGGGGCCACTCACAAATGATGGGACTGCAGAAGTGGACGAAACCGTTTGCTCCCAGTACGACGAATTCTTCGTGTCCGTCCGCTCAGATGCTGAACGCCACCGCCAATACTATGATTGCTTGGCCGATCCCGAGTGTGATATGGACGCTCTTTTTCCGGAAGGTTATAGCATCCCTTCCTATTTCTTTGACTACCCTGCTCATGGCAACACGGCCTTGAATCAAGATTTCTACCTCTCTCCCTTCTTGGATTATGATGGGGATGGATTCTATGACCCACAATCAGGCGATTATCCCTGGTATGATTTCTTGCAAGAAATCGATTGTAAAGAACGCCGACGTGAAGACCAAGTTCCCCTGTACGGAGACCGTAACTTCTATTGGATTTTCAACGACAAGGGAAATGTCCATTCCGAATCACAAGGAGAGCCCATCGGAATGGAAATCCGGGCACAGGCGTTTGCGTTCTCTACCAATGACGAGGTCAACAACATGACCTTCTACAACTACGTTTTGATCAACCAGGGCACGCAGACGCTGAGCAACACATACTTCGGAGTTTGGGTGGATGCAGATGTCGGAACAGCAACTGACGATTATGTGGGTTGCGATGTTCAACGTGGATTGGGTTATGCCTACAATGGAGATGCGGACGACGAACCTTCTTCCAGTTCATCGGGATACGGTACCCGGACGCCCGCCATCGGCGTCGATTTTTTTGAGGGTCCATACCAAGATGCAGACGATGTTGATAACCCTTTAACCAATGTCTTTACGGATGCAGTCGACTCATTGGGCATTCCATATGAGGGCATCGGAATTGGATACGGCGATGGGGTGGTGGACAATGAACGTTTCGGCATGCGTCGTTTTGTTTATTACAACAACTCAGGGAACCCCATCAATGGAGAACCCACGACGCCTCCCCATTACTACAACTACATGAATGGCATTTGGAAAAATGGCCAACCCATGGCGTATGGAGGCGATGGCGTTTCTGCGTCGACAGGTGCGAATTTGGATATTGAAGCCACCTACATGTTCCCTGGAGACACCGATCCTTTTCAGTGGGGTACGGCTGGTACACCTGTTGAACCTTGGACTGAAGTGACATCGGGCAATCCTCCTGCGGACCGTCGTTTCATCCAAGCTGCAGGCCCTTTTACCCTGGAACCTGGAGATTACAACAACATCACCGTGGGTGTCGTCTGGGCGCAAGCGCAGGCCGGGGACCCGCAGGAGTCCGTGAAAGCCATGAGAATCGCAGACGACAAAGCCCAGGCCTTGTTCGACAATTGCTTTGAGATTGTGTCTGGACCCGATGCACCAGACGTCACCATTCAGGAACTGGAAAATGAATTGGTGTTGTTCTTGACCAATAACAACCCCTTGAGCAATAACTACCTCGAGGATTACTTGCAACTGGACCCGGGCATTCCAAAGTTGGATATCGACGGGAATCCAATTGACACTGTGGAACGCTCCTACGACTTTGAAGGTTACTTGTTGTACCAACTCCGTGATTCTGAAGTGTCACCCGCAGATCTCGGCGACATCAATCAGGCCCGTCTGATCGACCAATGTGACATCGCCAACAACATCGATGTCGTGGTAAACTATGTTCAAGATGAGACCATGGAATTGCCTGTTCCGTTCCTGATGGCCAACGGTGAGAATGAAGGCATCCGCCACAGTTTCCATATCACCAATGATGCATTTGCGACAGGTG
>JBMYZL010000024.1:0-34247 GCA_049610385.1 Flavobacteriales bacterium | reverse complement strand
GCGTTTATGCAGATGATCCTTGCGAAACTTGCAATGCAGAGGGTGGAGTGACCCTTCAAGACGCCGATGGGGATGGTATCTGCGATGAATCGGATAATTGCGTGGATACAACCGCTTGCAACTACAATGACGAGAACAATGTTGCGTGCGAATCGCTCGAATGTGGTTGCCTTCCCTTGGATAACCATGATTGGATTGTGATGAGTCAATTCAGTGATGGTGCTGCTCAGGAAGAGGATGGAACGGGCGGAAACATCCAACCGGCGTGGTTGGCCTTGGACGGTGACCCCAATACGTTCAGCCATTCTGTTTGTGGATCCCCGAACAATCCATTTTGGCAGGTTGATTTTGGAGTTGAGTTGGAAATTGAAAAAGTCGCATTGACCTTGCGTATGGACTGTTGTTGGGATCGAATCAATGGGGCGAGGATAGAGCTGGATGATCAAATCATTGTTGCTGCTTTGTCGGAATCACAATTTGCGAATTACCATTTGGAAATAGAGCTACCAGCAACTGTCACTGGAACGACACTTCGAATCATCAAGCCAGGGAATTCATATGCTTGCAATGTGATTCACCTCGCCGAGGTGGCTGTCTTTGGTGGTTTGCCGGGTTGTGATTGCTCGGGTTCGGATTTGGATGCCTTGGGCATTTGCAATGGATCTTGCATGACTGATTCTGATGCCGACGGGATTTGTGACGACCAAGACAATTGCATCGACATGACGGCTTGCAATTATGGAGATGCAGGCAATGCACCTTGCAGTTTCCCTCCGATTTGGTATTCAGATTCGGATGGAGATGGAACTGGGGCCACATACGATTTTGTGTACGCATGTGATCAACCGGAGGGATATGTGTCCGATGCTGGTGACATATGCCCTGATGACACAAACAAACTTGCTCCCGGCCTTTGCGGATGCGGTCAAGTGGATACCGATTTGGATCAAGATGGGTTGTGCGATGATCAAGATGGTTGTACGGACATCAACGCATGCAACTATGACCAACCCTTGGCGACCGAATGTTTGACTCTAAATGATTGTGGCATTTGTGGTCCACCCACCATAACCACATGTGGTTTGCAAGGAGCGTGCAATTATGACCCGTCAGGTGATTGCTTTGACGAGGACCTGTGCGATTTCGAGAGTTGTGCGGGCTGCATGAACCCAACAGCCTGCAATTTCGATGACACCGCGACCATCAGTTCGCCTGTGGATTGCAGCTTCCCTGCATTCGCTTGGGTGGATTGTGCGGGCAATTGCTTGAATGATGCAGATCAAAATGGGATTTGCGATGAAATTGAAGTCACGGGTTGCACACAAGAGGCCGCCATCAACTTCAACCCTGCGGCCACGGTAGACGATGGCAGTTGTTTCACGGAGATTGTGGGATGTATTATCCCAAGTGCATTGAATTATGATGTGAACGCCACAGTTCAGGGTGCTCCTTTGGGCGATTATTGCGTATTCCCACCTTCAATCGGGTCATTGCCTGGGCCTGGCGTGGCTTATCTTCCTGGACCAGGTTGCACAGATTCAAATGCATGCAACTATGACTTTGAAGCGACTTCTGACGATGGCAGCTGTGAGTTCGGCAGCTGTCAGGGTTGCGATGAGCCATCGGCTTGCAACTACGATTCAACAGCATTGTACAATGATGGCAGTTGCGAGTGGACAAGTTGCGTTGGGTGCACGAATCCATTGGCTTGTGATTATGACGCGTCTGCTACAATCTCGGACACATGTGATTTTGTTTCTTGTCAAGGATGCACGCTTTCGGCAGCAACCAATTATGATCCTTCAGCGACCCAGGATGATGGCAGTTGCATCATTGAAGGATGTACAAATGTCAATGCTTGCAATTTTGACGCAACGGCCACGAGCAATGATGGAAGCTGTTCCTTTGCTGCAGCCTTTTACAATTGTGATGGGGATTGCAACAATGATTCCGATGAAGACGGTGTTTGCGACGAGTTGGAGATTCAAGGGTGTACAAACGCATCGGCCTGCAATTATGAGGTTTCGGCGACTGAAGATGATGGCAGTTGTGTCCTTCCGCAGACTTGGTATGAAGATGCGGATGGAGATGGATTTGGTGACAATGCAAGTACCACTTCAGCTTGCACACAGCCGGCGGGATATGTATCGAATGCAACCGACAATTGCCCGGCAAACACGAACAAACAAGAACCGGGTGATTGCGGATGTGATAACGCGGATGACGACAATGATGCGGATGGTGTAGCAGATTGCAATGACATTTGCATGGACACAAGTGCGTGCAATTACGATGCGAACCCCACGGAGGCGTGTACCTATGCCACCTTGTGGTATGCCGATGCGGATGGAGATGGATTTGGCGATGCCAGTGTTTCCAGCACCGCTTGCGAAGCGCCCTCGGGTTATGTTGCCAATGCAACGGACAATTGCCCCAGCGATGTGAACAAGCAAAATCCGGGTGATTGCGGATGCGGTGTTGCAGATGACGACAATGATGGAGATGGAGTGTCAGACTGCATGGATAGTTGCACGGATACGAGCGCTTGCAACTTTGACGCCGACCCGACCGAAGCGTGTGATTATGGCACCCCAGGGTATGATTGCGATGGCAATTGTCTGGACTTGAATGACAACAGTGTTTGCGATATCACGGAAGGTGCCACAACAGGCTGCCTGGATGAAACGGCCTGCAATTATGACGTTTCAGCAACGCTGCCTGATCCTGCGAGTTGCACCTTTTTGTATTTCAATGGAATTGATGTAGAGGCGACGAGCCAAGCCGGTGCCGCAGATGGGATGTTGGTTCCAGATTTCACTGGTGGAACAGGAACTGTGGATTTGTGGGAGGTGGATGAAGAGGTGGCATATCCTTCGGCAGTTTGGGGTGCTATGGTTGAAGGACGTTACATGTTCCGGATGAAAGATGCGGATGGCTGTTTGTCTGTGGAAACATTGGAAGTTTTGTTGCCACATCGCCAATGTGATTGATCGCATCTTTGCGATTATGCATGCAACTCGGACTCTTCCTCGTCCCTTGAAACCAGGGGATGCCATTCAATTGGTGGCGCCGGCGCGGTTTGCGATGCCCGAAGTCGTTGACGTTGCGGTCCAGGCCCTGCGCGGTGCTGGGTTTGAGGCCATTGTTCCCGAAGGACTCACTGCCCGTGACGGTCAGTTCGGGGGCTCTGATGAACACCGTGCTGCTGAACTCAACCGGGCTTTCAGAGACCCTGCAATTCGGGCGGTGTGGGCTGTACGTGGGGGATATGGTTGTGCACGCTTGCTCCCTCAGCTCGATGCTTTGGCGTTTCAGCAGGACCCGACTTGGGTTGTTGGGTTCAGTGATGTGACGGCTTTGCACAGCTGGGCAGATGCTCATGGGGTGGCGGCGATGCACGCTCCCGTGGCTTCAACTTATGGGAAGACGGAGGCCGCCGATCAGTTGTGGTCGGCTTTGAAATCTTCATCTCATTCGGTTTCGGGTATTCCTGTTGTTGGGGGCAATTTGAGTGTTTTGTACAGTTTGCTGGGTACCCCTTACTTCCCGGATGTTCGTGGGTGTTGGTTGCTTTTGGAGGATCTCGATGAATACCTCTATCACATCGATCGCATGCTGTGTGCATTTCGATTGGCAGGTACATTCGATGTTGCCCATGGAGTGCTCATGGGGTCGTTTTTGGACTTGCATGACAATACATTGACCTCCGGCCAAACTTTGGACAACCCCTTCTGCCGAACCCTTTCCCAAATGGTGGCTGAACACGTGCCCAGCGATAAGCCGGTTCTTTGGGATGTTCCGGTGGGCCATGGCCCCCAAAATCAGCCTGTGGTGTTGGGGGCAGATGTGATTTTGGCTGGGTCTCCCGAACCAACCTCCTAAATTCGCAGGAAAATTCGCATCCCATGTACGGAAAATTGGAAGCCCACTTGCAGCAAGAATTGTCGGCCATCGAACATGCTGGGCTGTTCAAAAAAGAGCGCATCATAGCCGGGCCTCAAGACGCGGAAATTACACTGTCAGATGGCTCCAAGGTGCTGAATTTTTGTGCCAACAATTACCTGGGCCTCAGTTCACATCCACGGGTGGTGGATGCGGCGAAACGGGCGATTGACAGCCACGGATTTGGCATGTCCAGTGTTCGATTCATTTGTGGGACACAAGACATCCACAAGGAATTGGAACGGCGCATTTCGGACTTTCACCACACGGACGACACCATTCTGTACGCCGCCGCATTCGATGCAAACGGCGGGGTTTTTGAACCCTTGCTTTCGGCAGAAGATGCCATCATCAGCGATGCGTTGAACCACGCCAGCATCATTGATGGCGTCCGGTTGTGCAAGGCAGCGCGTTACCGTTACGCGAACAATGACATGGCAGACTTGGAGGTGCAGTTGCAAAAGGCCAGCGCCGCTGAGCACCGATTCAAAATCATTGTTACCGACGGGGTTTTCTCCATGGATGGCTATGTGGCGGAGATCGGCAAAATTTGCGACCTCGCAGACCGATACGATGCCCTTGTGATGGTCGACGAATGTCATGCCACGGGGTTCATCGGCAAGACAGGTCGCGGCAGTGTGGAATTGCGAGGTGCCTTGGGCCGGGTTGACATCATCACAGGCACCCTGGGAAAGGCCATGGGCGGGGCGATGGGTGGCTTCACCACTGGTCGCAAAGAGATCATTGAAATGTTGCGTCAGCGTTCGCGGCCGTATTTGTTCTCTAACAGCCTGGCTCCCAGTATTGTAGGGGCTTCCATTGAGGTCTTTAAGATGTTGGATGAGACTCCTGCGCTTCGGGATCAGTTGGAGGCGAACACAGCTTACTTCAAGGCGGGACTCAAGGCTTTGGGCTTGCCATTCAAGGATGGGGAATCAGCCATTGTTCCGGTGATGTTGGGCGATGCCAAATTGTCCCAAGTGATGGCCAATCGGTTGCTTGAACATGGCATTTACGTAATTGGATTTTTCTACCCAGTGGTCCCCCAGGACCAAGCGCGAATCCGGGTTCAGCTTTCTGCGGCACACACCCGCGAACACTTGGACCGAGCGATTCAGGCCTTTGGCGATGTTGCGCGCGAATTGGAGGTGATTTGATTGACGGGTCGAAACCACGTGTTTTGGTGGTGGGTGCGGGCCTTGCGGGCGTACTCATCGTGGATGTTTTGGAGCGGCGACTGGGCATCAAAGCAGTGGTTTGGTCGGCGCCTCAGACGCGATGTCCAGCATCGACATGGGTGGCAGCGGGCATGTTCAATCCGGTTTCGTTTCGCCGTTTGGTGCCCATCTGGGAAGCTGATCGTCACATGGCACTTGCCTTCGATACTTATCGCGCACTGGAGGTCAAATTGGGCATTCCGCTCTGGCACGAGCGTCCCCTCTTCAAGAAATTCCCCAATTTGACATACAGTGAGTTGTGGGAAGCGCGTTTGCATTCCGATCACCCTGTTTCCAAGTGGATTGAACCCAAGACATGGGCAAGCCATATGGACCCCGGAATTGAGGGAATATCAGGTGGGTGGGTGCCACGGGCAGGATATGTGGACTTGCGAAATTTGATGCGGTCCTTTCATGAATATTTGCGTGAGGATGATCGGCTGGAAATACGCGAATGGAGCATGGCGGCGGGCCTCCCAGATGGGTTTGATTGGGTCATGGACGCCCGCGGTGCAGGAGCGCGACGTGACCTTCAGGCATATGGGCTGGATGTTCGGCCGAACCATGGAGAAGTCCTCACTGCTGAGGCGCCCGAAGGGCACAAATGGCCGAACTTCATGGTGAACAACAAAAAATGGCTTCTCCCCACAGCTGATGGCCGCAGGTACAAATTGGGAGCCACCTACCGCTGGGATTTGCAATCACCTTCAGAGCATGATGAAGCGAAACATGAAATCCTACAGGGACTAACAGATGTGCTACCAACATTCGAATTTTCGAAGCATTTGGTGGCCCATGAGTCTGGGATTCGACCCGCCAGCCCAGACCGCCGTCCGATTGTGGGGCGACCCGATGAGGTGAATCGGTCCTGGTACCACGTTCTGAATGGCCTTGGCACGCGGGGGGTTTTGGTGGGTCCCAGGGCTGCTGAGGAACTTGCTTCAATTTGCGTTGAAAACAAGGGTGTTCAAGTACATCCCGAATTGGACTGCAAAAGATTTCGTACTTTCAAGGAACAATGAAAAAAATGGACAACGATCGCCTGTCAAAAAAGGCCAAGAAGAAGTCAAAAAAGAAGGCGAAGAAAAAGGCCAAAAAACAAGCGAAAGCGCTTCACAAGGCCATTGAAATCCAGTCCATTCCTGTAGAAGAACCGGCGTTGAATCCGGAGCCCCAACCTCAACCTCCACCTCAACTGCAAGGGCGGTCATCCACCCACCCTGTTGGAAAGGCTTTTTCACCGCTTCAAGATGCGTTCATTTCGGCATGGCAAGAGGCGGGGCAAGCCTGGGGATTGCCGCCTGCCATGGGGGCCGTTCATGGTGTTTTGATCAGCCGAAATCGGGCTTGGAGCACCGATGAAATCATGGAAGCCTTAGACATCAGCCGCGGAAATGCCCACATGCAGTTGAAGGCATTGGTGGAATGGGGGGTGGCCCACAGCGTTCGTCAATTGGGATCGCGCAAAATTGGGTATGTCGCGGAGCGGGATGTGTGGCGAATCGCGACGGCAGTTGCCCAAGAACGGCGGAAGCGTGAGTTGCGACCCGTTCTTGAAATGAATAAGCTTCTGCGCGCCCACGGGGCTTCAAGCCGATCACAAGATGACCGTCAATTGAAAGCCACATTGAAAGAAATTGTGGCCTTTGGGCGTTTGATGGACAAGCTTATGGGGGAAACTTTGAAACGCGATGAGCGGTGGTGGGCACGCTTGGTTCGTCGTTGGGTCAGCCGCAGCTAATCCGACGGGAAAATGTAACTTGCGGTCATGTTGAAGCAAACCATCATGGACGCGCTGAATCACCAAGTGCGGCACGAAGCAGAGAGTTCTCACACGTATTTGGCCATGGCTGTCTGGGCAGAAACCAGCGGCTTGGACGGCACCGCTCAATTCCTCTATGCCCATGCTGAAGAGGAACGACAGCACATGCTCAAGTTGATGCGTTTCATCAATGAGCGTGGTGGAGAGGCAGAAGTCCCCGCATTGGATCAACCCGTGACCCAGTACGAAGGATTGAAGGCTGTTTTTGAGTCCATTCTGCACCACGAAACCCGAGTCACGAACGCCATCAATGAGGTGGTTGATCTCTGCTTGAAAGAAAAGGATTACACCACGCACAACTTCATGCAATGGTATGTCGCTGAGCAGATTGAGGAAGAAGCTTTGGCCCGCCAAATTTTGGACAAACTGACCTTAGCAGGCGACGACAAGGGGGCTCTGTACATGTTTGACCGGGACATTATCGGTTTTGGAGATCACGGGGAAGCCGAGGAGGCCTGACCCCAAACCAGCCGCCCACGAATGATGACCAATCGCTCCATCCCCACTCACATCCGTTTGCGGCATGGGCGCAATCCGTGGCTATGGGTGCTCGCGATTTTGGTCATTTCTTCGGCCGCTGCCTTGTTGCCGCAGAAGGAAGCTTCGAAGGTGGATGACACCGACACCATCGCCATCATGAAGGCGAATTTTTTGTTCCACTTTGCGGCGGGAAATGACTGGCCCGATGAGGCCAAGGTGGGAACATTCCGGATTGGTGTGGCCGGGAATGAAAGGTTGGTGGAGGAGTTGGTGGACAAGTATGCCATGAAGCCCATCCGGCAACAAGTGCTGGAAATTGTGACTCTTTCTCAAGAGGATTTGCAGAACGGACCGCCTGAACCTTTCTGCCATGTGCTGTACGTGGAGCAAGGACATGGTGATTTGGGCATGCTC
Source organism: Flavobacteriales bacterium (assembly GCA_049610385.1). Classification (GTDB taxonomy): domain Bacteria; phylum Bacteroidota; class Bacteroidia; order Flavobacteriales_D; family Sanyastnellaceae; genus JBMYZL01. The sequence continues at coordinate 26,372 of JBMYZL010000024.1, read as the reverse complement.
TCTCGGGAGCTGGAAGACTCGCCAACATTGTTGGTCAGCCACGAATCTGGTGGACTGGAGCGGGGCGCGCTCATCAATTTCGTGACGCAAGCCAACCGCCTCCGGTTTTCGATGGATTCGGAAAAGGCCAAGGCGCGCAAATTGTTGATTGGAAACAAAATTCTCTCATGGGCAGTTGCGGATCAGTGATCAAACTTTGGGGCTTCCGCTTGCTGGGTGGCTTGCTTTGGACCTTGGTGGGGTTGACTCAGCTGGTGGGACAGGGGATGGTGGACCGAGCCATTTGGTTTTGGGATGCAGGCCAAACTGATCGGGCCTTGCAAACCATCCGCGCGGCAGTGGAGCAAGGCGAGGATAGGAATCCAGAGGTTTGGTACGTTTTGGGCTATTTCGAGAAGGAAATCTACAAACAAGAAACCCCTCGTGCCCCCAACTCCCAGCACCGGGAAGAAGCATTGACGGCTCTGAAGCGTGCCCTGGCGTTGCAACCGTCAGGCCAAACCGCCGAGCAAGTTCGCCAAGCCCTGAAATATTTGGCCGAAACGTATTTCCAAGATGCAGCCGCGGGTCTGGCTGGTTTTTCTCCGGGAAGGGCTGAAGAAATGTCGGTTTGGTTCAACGCGTATGTGGACATTTTGGACCAACTGAATCCAGGGGATGACCTGCGCAATAAACAGGCAGAATGGGAGCGCCAAATGGGCCAAGCCTTCAACAATTGGTTGTCCCAAGGGTTGGCCAAACCCGAGGATGAAACCCAGATCTTGGCGGAGGTTGTTGACCATTATGAGCGCAGCTTGATTCACCAACCCGGCCATTACAGCACCTTGTACAACTTGGCCATCGCCCTCTACAACCACGGTGTTCGCCAGCTCAAACGCATCGGCCCCGAAACTTCCATGTTTGAGTTGATGGAAATCCAAGATGTATGCGTGGCCCTCTTCGAGGAAGCCTTGCCATTGATGGAACAGGCCCATGCCCTGCGGCCAAACCGGCTGGAAACCCTAAAAGGATTGATGACCATTCACTATGCGCTCAGTCAACCTGAGCCCAGTGAAAAGTATCGTCAGCAGCTTGAGGCGGTGATTCGTGCTGGTGGCGGTGGATGATTCCCACAAGGTTTCTATCTTTCCCGTCAGTGTTAAGCGATTCACAACTTCGAATCCATGGCGGACTCCGCCTGGGAATTGGGTGGAGAATATCCCTCGGTTTTGCTGTGTTTGGGGTGGCTGTTGGGAGCCTTTTCCTGCTGACCCGGAGCACCCTTGCAGAAAGCGAAGCGGTGGGTCAACACATCGATGAGGTGCTCACCCCAAGCCTAGAAGCCCTCGAAGACTTGGATCGAACGGTCAGTGAGGGGCGGGTATTGATTCGCCATTGGTTGAGTGTGCAATCCGGTCCGGATGATCCCGAGAAATTGGCATTGAAGAAATTGGTGAACCAGGTGACGCCTGTGCAAATTGCCAGGCTGAACCATTTGGCTGTCAAGTGGTCTGCAGAAGACCAATTGCGACAGGACAGTTTGGCGCGTGCCATCGACCACATGTTCATCGTCTATGGTGAAATCATGCGGCTGTTACCTGATTTCGAGGCTTATGACGATCCGCTGGCGACCATGGATGCGGAATATTATGCGCTCGATGGTTCCAGTTTGCCAAAACTTACAAGTCAAATTCGAAATCACCTTGACCTCCTCACCACCGCTCAAACTGAATCCCTGCGTGCGTCCACAGCCCGCATGGCTCAATTGGGCAATCGGCTGCGCTTGTATGCGGGCAATGTGGCTTTGGGGGTGTTGATTCTGGGGATTTTGGTTGCCTATTTCGTGACCCGTTCTATCACCGTTCCCGTCAAAGCCCTCAAAAAAGCCTTGCTCTACATGGGTCGAGGGGTCCCTCCTGAGGCACCTGTGGCGGTTCGTGGGGATGAAATTGGTGAGATGGCACTTGCGGCGAATCGGTTAGCTGAAGGGCTTCAAGCCACACGTGCCTTTTCACTCGAAGTCGGCCGAGGGAATTTCGATGCGATTTACACCCCACTGAGTGAAGAAGATGCCTTGGGGCGTGCCATCTTGAAGATGCGAGATGATTTGGCTTCCAATGAGGCCGAACTCGAGGGGAAGGTTCAAGCCCGGACGGCAGAAGTGGAAGATCAACGAGAACGAATTGAAGTGCTCTATCGGGATTTGAAGGACAGCATTGAGTATGCAGAGCGCATTCAGCAAGCCATTCTGCCGACGGCCCTCGAGCGCAGTTCTGTGTTTCGGAACAACGCTGTATTCTACCGCCCGCGTGATGTGGTCTCAGGGGACTTTTATTGGTTTCACAGTGTAGGCAGATTGCGGATGTTTGCTGCTGTGGATTGCACAGGACATGGAGTCCCTGGAGCATTCATGAGCTTGATCGGATACCAAGGCCTTGAACGGGTCACCAAGGTGTACACTGAGCCCAATGACGTGCTCGGTGCCTTGAATCGATCGGCCCGAGAAGTTCTTCATTCTGGAGGCGAAATCAATTCAGGTGGTTTGCAATTGAATGACGGGATGGATTGTGCTTTTGTGACCATCGACATGGAGCGGATGGAGCTCAAATTCAGTGGGGCGAACAGTTCTCTGTACATTGTTTCGGCGGCAGGCTCCATTGAGGAAATCAAGCCGGACAAACTGGCCATAGCGTCCTTTGAGCCCACTACCAAATCATACACACTCCACACGCGGCCTCTTCAATCAGGTGATGTGGTGTTTGCCACTACAGATGGCTTTCCGGATCAATTTGGGGGTGAGCAAGGCAAAAAATTCATGCGGAAACGGCTGCGTGAGCTTTTTGTAGAAGTGGCAAAACTTCCAGCATCAGAGCAAGAAGCGAGGTTCGCTGATACATTCGACACGTGGAAGGGCGATGAACAGCAAGTGGATGATGTACTTGTGATTGCCGTTAGGGTCTGATTGAGCTTCGAGAATCAACGGGCAAAGACGCTGTTGCGAATGACCCGTGTCTCAATCGGATTCACCACCAAAACAGGGATTTGGGCTTCGTTTGTGATGATCTGTTGCTCGTAAGATTGGCCGATGATGCCCATCAGGCTTTTTTCATGCAAATTCATGATGCTGATCAAATCCACATCGATGGCCGCGCCATACCGGATGACGTCCTTGACGAAAGCACCCGACCGATGTTCACTGATTTTGACGGTGTATTCAATGCCCTGTTCATCAAAATATTCCTTGGCAAATTCGATGTTTCGCAGCAATTGATTGCGCAAGAATTCATCATCCTCTGCAGGCGAGAAAATGTGCACCCGACCGTCAAAGTACCTCGCCATCTCTGCAACAATGGAGAGCTTTTGCTTCGTGTCTTGGTGCAGATCCAGAGGGACCAAAATGTCATCATAACCGTTTTCCCCGATTCCTTTCTCTTGGGTCACAATCACTGGGGTGGAGCAACTCGTGATGATGCGCAATGCACGACCGCCAGTGATGAACTGCATGCCTCGCAATCCATGGGTTCCCATGATGACGAGGTTGGCCCCACGTTCCGCAGCCACGTCATCAATATCATCAAAAATGTTGCCAATGCGCAACTCAAATTGAAGTTCGCCGCCGTATTTGCCCCGCAATTTCTCCTCGAGTACCTGCAGTCGCATGCGCCCTTCATTGACCTGTTTTTTCGTGGGTACAATGTGCAGGATGCGGATGATGCTGTTGAAGGCCTTGCCCACAACGAAGGCGTGTTCCATGGCGACATCACTGACAGGAGTGAAGTCCATGGGAACGAGGATTTGGTGTGCTAACATGATCGCAGGATTTGGGTCAAAGTTAAGTCGGAATCCCTGCTTTTGGGTTCATTCAGCCGTCCGGATTCATCCAGCTAGAAACGACGTGGTCACCTCCAAAAAGGCATCCGGAGCTTCGGCATGAATCCAGTGACCTGCATTGGGAATGCAATGCGCTTCGAATTGCAAAAAATGCGTTTCGAATTCAGACAAATCTGCCTCGTTCACATAATCTGAGGAACCACCGAAAATGGCCAAAAGGGGAAGCGTGCTGATGTCCAGGTCAACTTGTCGGACAATCTCGGGCAGGGCATCTTGGAGAACCAGCAGGTTGGGCCGCCAGGACCACTGATTTTTGCCGGCATGAACCTGCCGCCGCAATCCCTTCATCAGAAAAGCGACAACTGTGGGGTCATGGAGGTGTGTCATCAAGTGTTGGTGAACACGCTCTCGTGTGGTCTCAGCATGGATGGGCGCAGAGCGAAGGGATTCGAAAATGGATTGGTGGTGAATCGGGTAGCGTCTTGCGGCCATGTCGGCCACAATGAGTCGGCGACATCGATTCGGGTGCAACCGTGCAAATTCGAGCACTGTTTTGCCCCCCATGCTGTGTCCGATCAGCGAAGCTTGGGCAATGCCACGATCGTCGAGGACGCGCAAAAGATCTGCGGTCATTGCCAAATAGGAGTGCTCAGGGTGGTGTGGACTTCGGCCGTGGTTTCGGGCATCCGTGAGCAGTACCCGGTGGTGTTGGGCGTAGGATTTGGCCAAAGATTGCCAGTTATCACCTGTCCCCAGCAACCCATGTAGGATGACCAAAACTGGCCCGTCCTCAGGCCCCAATTCCCTCACGAAGAGCGTTTCAGACGTTGTCATGGTTCAAGCCAATGCGGGTGACAAACAAGATTTGTAGGTGGCCACAGCATTGGACAATCCCCAATACAGCGCGTCAGAAATCAAGGCATGACCGATGCTCACTTCAGCGAGGTAGGGAACGGTTTCCGCAAAGGTCCTCAAGTTGTCAGCGCTTAGATCATGCCCTGCATTGACCCCCAGCCCAAGGGAATGGGCTTGGACCGCGGCACGTGCATAGGGCAATGCGGCATCGGCTCCCTTTTGCGGAAAGGCTAAAGCGTATGGTTCGGTGTACAATTCGATGCGGTTGGCTCCGAGGCGTGCGGCAGCAGCGATTTGGCCTTCATCGGCCTCCACAAAAAGGCTGACCCGAGTGCCTTTTGCCTGAAGTTGGGCAATTACAGGAGCCAAAAATTCTGTCTGGCCCAGCACATCCCAGCCTGCATTGCTGGTCAACACATCGGGTGCATCGGGAACCAAAGTCACCTGATGAGGCATCACCTCATGCACCAACTCGAGGAAACTGGGCGAGGGAAAGCCCTCCACGTTGAATTCACCTTTCACCACTTTCTTGAGTTGACGTACGTCGGCATAGGTGATGTGCCGCTCGTCCGGACGGGGGTGCACAGTGATGCCATCGGCACCATACCCTTCGATTCGTTGGGCGGCCTGAAGGACATCCGGCAGAACACCACCACGTGCATTGCGCAGGGTGGCAATTTTGTTGACGTTGACGCTGAGGAAAGTCATCCGTACCTTTCGGGTTGAATTGAATCGCAAACTTACGCCATGTATGCCCAGAGCATGATGACTTCTGACCTGTTGCCTGTGCGTCCTGAGGACAGCGTCGGGCGGGTTTTGGCCCAAATGGATGAATTGAAAGTCCGTCACCTGCCCCTGGTCAATGGAATGGAATTCAAGGGCCTGGTCTATGAGGACGACCTGATGGGGATTGATGAAGAAGCACCGATGGCCGCTTTGAATGCGCGTCCGGTTTCGGTGGATTCCAATGCGCATGTATATGATTTGGTGTCAGCCATCGTGGCTGCGGAGGTCGATGTGATGCCGGTGGTTCAGGAAGGCCGATTTCTGGGGGTTGTGAAGGCCGATCAAGTGTTGCGCTTTCTGGCGAATCAGGCAGGTTGGGCCAAACCCGGCGGGGTCATCGTTTTGGAGGTCGCTGATGCGGATTTGTCTTTGTCCGAAATGGCTCGCTTGGTGGAATCGAATGATGCGAAAATCATTGCCTCGACCTTGGCGACCAAGGACAACTCCAATTTGATTCATGTCACGTTGAAGCTGAATACACCTGACATCGCCGCTGTTGTGGCGACTTTCGGCCGGTTCGGTTATCAAATCCAGACGGTGTTGCACGCGCCAGAAGTCGAGCAAGACATGCGCGATCGATACGAGGCATTTTTGCGATATCTCCAACCTTGATTGGCCATGCGAATTGCAATTTTCGGCAAAACTTTCAGCGCGGATTATGACGATGCAGTCAAACACGTTTTGCGCCGCATCCAAGAGCTGGATGCCCACCCCATCATCGAGATTCGTTTTCACGAGATTTTGAGGGACAAAATGCGTTTGGCGGAGGATTGGAAAACCTTCGATTCTTCCGAGTCCATGGGCCAACCCGACTTGATGGTTGTCATCGGTGGCGATGGAACAGTGCTCGAGGCCGCCACTTATGTGCGGGATCAGTTGACCCCAATCCTCGGTGTCAATACTGGCCGACTCGGTTTTCTGTCGAATGTAGGCAGTGAAGAGATTGATTTGGCGATGGATGCTGTGGCGGCCGGCCGGGTCTGGCATGAAGACCGGATGATGCTTGAAATCGAGGTCGAAGGCATGGATTTTGGTGGATTTCCATTTGCGTTGAATGAAGTGGCCCTCATGAAGCGTGATACGTCCTCCATGGTGACCGTAGAAGTGCATCGAGATGACACGTTTGTCAATACATATTGGGCAGATGGGCTGATCGTTTCAACACCCACAGGCTCCACGGCGTATTCCCTCAGTGCTGGCGGTCCCATTGTGATGCCGGGTTCTGCTGTTTGGAGTTTGACCCCCATCGCACCGCACAATTTGAATGATCGTCCTTTGGTTTTACCGGCTGAAGGTGAATTGGAGTTGGTGGCCGATGGCCGGGCCGACCAGTTCTTGCTCTCACTCGACTCGCGCACCTTTGTGCTATCTGCGGGACAGGAAGTGCGGGTTCGGAGGGCACCATTTCATTTGCGTTTGGTCAATTTGGAGCACCAAGAATTCTTCAGCACCGTTCGGGCCAAAATGCATTGGGGGATTGACCCCAGAACCCGTTGATTTGGAGTGGAATCGGAGGCGAGAGCGTGCCTTCCGCTTGAAAAGGCCAAAAAGAACAAAGGAAATCGCCCCAGCCGTCTTCAATCACACAATCCATTGTACTTTCGCACGTTGAGGTTATGGTGAAGAGCAACTCGTTTTCGGCCGTTTGGGCAGTGCGCGGAATCGCATTGTGGATGCTGTGTGTCTTTTCGTCAGAAGCCCAAGCCCAAAAACGCTTCGATCAGTCGAAGGAATTGGGCGCCATTGCAGGGACGAGTTACTACATCGGTGACCTCAATCCCAAGCGGCATTTTGCAGGGCGTTTTCATCCCGGTTTTGGTGGTTTTTTTCGGTACAATTTGGACAGCCGAATCAGCTTTCGGGCCCAATACTTTCAGGGCACTGTGGAGGCTTGGGACGAAGATTCAAATCTCGCATGGCAACAGAACCGCAACCTCCACTTCCGGAATTCGATTCAAGAGGCTTCGTTGCTTGCGGAAATCAATTATTTGGATCACAAAATCGGAAATCCGGATGACCACTTGACGGCTTATCTGTTCACTGGATTGGCGTTTTATGCGCACATGCCCGAGGCTTCCGTGGACGGAAATTGGTTTCCTTTGGCTCCGTTGGGGACTGAAGGCCAAGGGACCACTTGGGGCGAGGCCATGGGCATAGAGCCATACAGCACTTCTGGCTTTTCGTTGCCTTTCGGGTTTGGATTCAAGGTGAACATCGGGCCCTTTGCCGCTTTCAATTTGGAATGGGGAATGCGCAAGACTTGGACGGACTACCTCGACGATGTCAGTACAAATTATGCGGACCCGGTGGTCCTTTTGCAGGAAAAAGGGGAGCTGGCCATGCAACTGGCAGATGCCACCCTCGAATGGCCAGAGGAGGTGGAGAACCCAGCGGGCATGCAACGTGGTGATCCCGGTGTGAAGGATGCTTACGGATTTGTGATGGCCTCATTGAGTTTTCGGGTCAGCAAGAAGCCCACGACTTGTTGGAACTGATGGAGGAAACAGAAGGGAATTTGAATGCAATGACTCCTCATACCAAAAATAACTGGCTGGAAGAACATGGACTGGATGTCGAGCGGATTCCATCACATGTGGCCATCATCATGGATGGGAATGGGCGTTGGGCCAACAACCGCGGGGAACAAAGGGTGTTTGGGCATATGCATGGGGTTGACGCCGTGCGATCGGTGGTTCAAACGGCTCTTAAATGTGGAGTTCGGTACCTGACCTTGTATGCATTCAGTACTGAGAATTGGAACCGGCCCACGGAGGAAGTGGATGCCTTGATGGATTTGTTGGTGAAGACGTTGGTGAAAGAAGTGGACGATTTGGCCGAAAAACGTGTCCGATTGCGGGCCATTGGAGACCTCGGCACCTTGCCGAATCGGGCCCAAGAACAGTTGCAGGAGTCGATGCGACGCACCCAAGATATGGATGGGTTGGATTTGGTTTTGGCGTTGAGCTATTCCAGCAAATGGGAAATCGTAGAGGCAATCCGCAACATGATGCGCGAAGGGCTGAAGCCGGAAGACATTTCAGCAGAACAAGTTGATCTTCACCTGTCTACAGCGGGTTTACCAGATCCAGAACTGATGATTCGCACCAGTGGTGAGCACCGCATCAGCAACTTTTTGCTCTGGCAATTGGCCTATGCTGAATTTCATTTTACAAGTGTATTGTGGCCAGATTTTCGGGAAGAACATTTCGTCCATGCGATTCAGGATTTTCAAAACCGAGAACGCCGTTTTGGTGGGGTTTTGGACACGAATCATACCGATGATTTGCGCGCATCAACTTTGACGACACCATGAGATTGACGGGATTTAACGGTTCAAAAACCAAATTGCCTTGGAGAATGGGGTTGGGCCTTGTGGCCTTGGCGTGGGCATGCCTGTGGAATGGAATGTGGGGTCAGGGCAGTTACTCCGATACGTACCGAATCGCAGGCATCACCGTTTTGGGTGCGGAATACACAGACCCGCAAGCCATCAAATTGTTCAGTGCCTTGCAAGTAGGTGATGAAATCGCTATTCCCGGAGAAGCAACCGCTCGTGCGATTCGAAATTTGTGGGAACAAAAGTTGTTTGGTGACATCGCCATTGAGATTGCAGAATCCCGTGACAAGGATGTTTATTTGGTCATTCGCGTAGATGAATTGCCACGTTTGACCCGCTACACGTTTTCAGGTGTCAGCCGTTCTGAGCAGGAAACGTTGAAGTCCAAAATCGACCTGCTCACTGGCCGGATTGTTAATGAAAATGTCATTGCCACAGCGACCAAGCGGCTGAGGGATTATTATGAGGACAAAGGATTTTGGGATGCAGATATCGACATTGTTCAACAGCCGGACACCAGTTTCGACAACGGTGCACGGTTGACCATCAACATCGACAAAGGGGCCAAAATCAAGGTGGGGGAAATCCAATTGATGGGAGCGGTTCAGATGGAGCCACAGGCCATCAAAAGGGCGATGAAGGACACGAAAGAGGCTCGATGGTGGCGGATTTTCAAGTCGGCCAAATTTGTGGAAGACAACTTAGAGACGTCAAAGGATCAGGTGATTGCGCTTTACAACAAGCAAGGATTCAGGAACGCTCGAATCTTGAAAGATTCACTGTACCGACTGGAAGATGGCAAGGTGGGTCTTGCCCTGGAAATTGAGGAAGGCAATCCATTTTACTTTGGAGAAATCGCCTTCACGGGCAACACGAAGTACCGAAGCACCCAACTGGATTCCATTTTGGGCATCCAAACTGGGGACATTTATGATTTGGAACGACTCGAGACCCGTGTTTATATGGACCCCAAGGGCATGGATTTGAGTTCGCTTTACCAGGATGATGGGTACCTGACGTTCCAAGCCATCCCCGTGGAAACGCGAATCGAAAATGACACCATCGATTTGGAAATCCGCATGATGGAGGGAAAGCAATTCCGAATTGGACGGGTTTTGGTCAAGGGCAATACCAAAACCCATGACCACGTCATTTATCGTGAAATCCGAACACGACCAGGGGATTTGTTCAGTCGCACGGACATCATCCGAACCCAGCGGGAATTGAATCAACTGAACTATTTCAATCCAGAAGCTTTCGGCATCAATCCCATTCAGCATCCTGAGGATGGCACGGTGGACATCGAATACACTGTAGAGGAAAAGCCATCGGATCAAATTGAACTGTCTGGAGGTTGGGGAGGCGGTCGCGTGGTGGGCACGTTGGGCATCAGTTTTACCAATTTTTCCGCGCGCAATTTTCTCAAACGGGGTGCTTGGAAACCCATTCCGTCAGGGGATGGGCAGCGAGTGAGCATTCGGGCCCAGTCCAATGGCTTGTTCTTTCAGAGTTACAATTTGAGTTTCACAGAGCCTTGGTTGGGGGGGAAGAAGCCCAATTCGTTGAGTTTCTCGGCTTGGCGCTCCATCCAAACGAATGGTCAAGCGAAGAAAATTGAAGGCGAAATCAACGAATTGCGCCAATCCCTCGAAATCACCGGGGTGCAATTGGGTCTTGGGCAACGCTTGAAGAAGCCCGATGATTGGTTTGTGATGCAGGCGGCCTTGAGTTACCAGCACTTCTTGTTGGATGATTATGGGGTGTTCTTCAGTTTTTCCAATGGACGTTCCAACAATTTGGCTTTGAATTTCTCGTTGGGTCGGAACTCTGTGTCAGACCCCATCTTCCCCGTCTGGGGGTCCAACGTCAATTTGTCTTTGAAGGCCACGCCGCCCTACTCGGTATTCCGGGGAGAGGGTGTCGATTATGAATCGATGACGGACCAAGAAAGGTTCAAGTGGGTCGAATACCACAAATGGAAAGTCAAAGCAGAATGGTACACCCCACTGACCCAATCTGCCGGTGAAAACCCCAGAACCCTCGTGCTCCGCACACATGCAGGTGTGGGCATGATAGGCCAGTACAACCGTGCAGTCGGCTTGTCGCCTTTTGAGCGATTTTACTTGGGCGGGGTCTTCCTGTCTGGTTTTGTTCTGGATGGTCGAGAGATCATCAACCTGCGCGGTTTTGATGACCTCAGCCTGACAGAACCCGGCTCCGATACTGGGGCCCCCGTGGTGGCCAAATATGGTGCTGAGTTGCGATACCCATTGTCCACAAATCCCAGCGCTACCATTTACATGTTGGGCTTTTTTGATGCTGGCAAAACGTGGGCAGATGCACGGGAGTTCAATCCATTTCAAGTGTATCGTTCAGCGGGTGTTGGCATGCGGATTTTCCTTCCCATGTTCGGTTTGTTGGGACTGGATTACGGCTGGCGATTGGATGACATCCCGACCCAACCCAACATGGCACGGAGCCAATTTCACTTCAGCATTGGAATGAATATGGGTGAATTGTGACATCCACCCCGCTTCCCTTTGTAAATTCCCATTTGATGCACTTCAGGATACGTCTCATGAACAAATCTTTTTCTATGCCTTCCCTGGCCATGCTGGTGGTCGTTTTGGCCTTGCAGTTGCACGCTTCGGGTCAGAAGTTTGCTTACATCGATTCGGATTATGTTTTGCTGCACATGCAAGAATACGCTGATGCCCAGAAGGATTTGAACCAAATGTCCTTGGATTGGCAAGCGGAAATTGAAGAGAAAATTGCCGCAGTGGATCGATTGGAGACCGCATATCGTGCTGAACGCATATTGCTTACACCAGAGATGCGGGCGAAACGAGAAGAAGAGATTGAAGCCAAAAGGGCGGAAGCCAAGGCATTGCAAAAAGAAAAATTTGGTGTGGAAGGGGAGTTGTTTCGGCAGCGTCAAGAGTTGATTCAGCCCATTCAAGACCAGATTTTTGAGGAGATCAAGGAGTTGGCGAACAACAGCCAATACAGTGTCATTTTTGACAAGAGCAACCAGAGTAACATGCTCTATACAAATCCGAAATACGACGTTTCCGACAAGTTGATCAAGGCCTTGGGCTATGTGCCCGGTGAGACGATTGAGGGTGAAAATGAGGAAAAAGGAGAAGGCGGTCTCGTGGGCAAGGCCAAAGAGGCGGGCAACAAGGGTCGTGAAGCGATTCAAAACGGAGTGAATCAAGGACGGGATGCTGTTCGAGGCGCAGTGACCCCAAGAACTTCAAGAACAAAGGATTGATGGGTCTTCAATCCAATCCATTGCCGATTAATTTTGAAAGCGAAATACACGAATGAATATGAAACAATTGTTGATGGCCGGAGTACTGATTTCTGGCATGCTTGTGGGAAAAAACTCTGAGGCTGTAGCCCAGAAATTTGGACATGTGGATGCACAATCCATCTTGTTAAACTTGCCAGAGCGGACAGATGCACAGGCTCAAATTGAAAGCCAGGCTGGAGAGTACGAGCAAGAAATGGCCCGGATGCAGCAAGAGCTCCAAAGCAAATTCACTGAATACCAGCAGAAGGCCGACACATGGCCTGAGGCGATTCGCCAACAAAAAGAACGAGAGCTTCAGGCGCTGGATCAAGGGCTCCAAGAGTTTGGTGCCACGGTCCAGCAGGAATTGCAAATTCTGGAACAGAATCTGTTGACGCCGATGATTGAGCGGGTGCAAACTGCAATTGATGAAGTGGGGGCGGAAAATGGCTTCACTTACATTTTTGATGCCAGCACTGGGGCCACCTTGTACAACGGTGGAGAGGACGTTGGCGATTTGGTTCGCGCCAAGCTTGGCATGTGAGGAGCCTTTCGAAGATTGGGATTTTCGATTCCGGGATCGGGGGACTGACCGTGGCGCGAGCTATGGAGGCCTCTCTTCCCGGTTTTTCGTTTGTTTATTTCGGGGATACAGCGCATTTGCCTTACGGCGAAAAGTCACCGGATTTGATTCGGAAATATGCTTCGCGCATTGCCAGTCATTTGGTGGACTCGGGCTGCAGCATGGTGGTTGTCGCATGCAATTCTGCGTCGAGCAACGCACTTGATGCTGTGCGCGATGTGGCCGGCCCTGACATTCCGGTGCTCGATGTGATTTCTCCGGTCGTGCAGGAGGTTCAAAAGGCCCAGGCCCAATTGCCTTCGGGTCACCTGCGGGTTGGGGTTATTGGAACCCGCGCCACCATTGATTCTGGAATTTACCAGAAAGCGCTTTCAGCCACGGGCGCTGAAGTTCATGCGCGATCCACGCCACTTCTGGCTTCTGCCATTGAAGAGGGGTTTGCCCATGGCGAGGTGAGCGAGGCCTTGCTACAGGCTTATTTCGGGGATGGCCATTTTGATGGAGTGGATCTTTTTGTGTTGGGTTGCACTCATTATCCACTGATTTCCAATCAAATATCTCGATATTTACCAGGCACGGTTCGAATTTTGGATACCCCAAGTCTGGTGGCTCATGCCGCAAAGCAACAACTTCCGATGTCTTTGGGGTTGCCGTCTGCATCAAAACATGCGTTTTATGTGTCTGATTTGACGGCGACGTTTGCAGCTGGTGCCCGTCAATTCTTTGGAGAGGACGTGGCGTTGTCTGCCTGTCCGATATGGCGGGAAACCGAACGGAGCCCATCCGCATAAGTTTGGTAATGCGGCGCAGTTTCGGCCGCTACTTTGGCCAAATCGGAGCTGACGGGACCTTTGGATTGGGCCGGAACACCGGCCCACAACTCACCTGCTGGAATTTCAGTTCCCTCAAGCACCACAGCGCCCGCAGCGACTACGCTTCCCTTCCCTACAGAAACTTGGTCTAAGATGATGGCCCCCATCCCAATCAAAGCTCCTTCCCCGATGTGCGCCCCATGGATGATGGCGTTGTGACCGATGGAGGCGCCTGCAGCGATGGTGGTCTGGGAGTGATTCATCGTGGCATGAATGATGGCCCCATCCTGGATGTTCACAGCTTCACCGATGTGGATGGGTGCAACATCTCCACGGAGCACTGCTTGGAACCAGACGGAGGCGTCGCGTTCAATTCGGACCGCCCCCACGAGGGTGGAATTGGGGGCTAGCCAACAGGATTCATGTACTTGTGGCATATGACCATCAAAGGGCAGGATACAGGGACTTGAGTTCATGAGCGGTCTGCTTGGGTGATGTCTTTCACGTGCTTCCCTGGTGAGGGGAAACCGGATTGCTCCTCCATCCAGGTGTTGCGGTCAAAGATGCGAAAGTTGATCGCAGTTTCCATGTCCTCCTTTTGGATGACTTGTTGGCCAGGTTGGGCCGCTAATCTCCACCACATGTGGGAGGCCGCCACTTGTGCCAAACTGGCCTTGGCTCGGAGGGACCAACCGAATGACCGAGATGATTTCTCCAACATGGACAAAGCTTCAGGATGCATGTGTTGACGTTGTTGTCTGTGATGTTTGTGCTTCATGGCCATGGCCTTTCGAATGCGTTCTCGAGCACTTGCGCTCGATTTCAGAGATTTCATGACTGCAGTTTCGGGTTCGACCCGGGGCAGTCCGGTTTCAATGTGCAGGGCCAGCCGGTCCAAGACAGGACCTCGGATTTTTTGAATGTACTTCCTGAATTCAGCAGGGGTGCATCGACAGCGGTTTCCTCGATGACCGAATCTGTGGCCGCAGGGGCAGGGATTTGTGGTGAAGATCAACAAAGGTGCGGCAGGCAATTTGACAACACCACGTGAGCGCGCAAGTGCAACTTGACCCTGGTCCAAGACAGTTCGCAAGCCTTCTATCACGGGGCGGGAAAACTCCGTGAATTCATCCAAACACAAGACGCCATCATGGGCCAGAGTCACCTCCCCCGGAATGGGCAGCCCAGAGGCACCTCTGTTTTCTGGACATTGTCCCATCATCCCGGCTAAGGAAGAAGCTGGATGGGGTGCTCTGAAAGGGGGGACCAGCAGAGCCTCATGTGCCAGTCCGCGGGCGGTGTGTCTTCTTCGTACGATTTGTCCTTGTGCCAAACTGAGCTTGGGCAGCAGGCCATGAAGGATTCGGGCACACATGGATTTCCCCGTTCCGGGACCCCCCATCAAGATCAGGGGATGGTGGCCGATGATGGCCAGGCACATGGCCAGCCGGGCCGGCCATTCCCCGTCCAGGCTTTTCATGTCCACTGGGGCCAAGTCGTCCATGGGTTTGCATCCACGGTCTCTTGTCAACTGGGTTGGGCGAATGGTGCGTTTCCCTGACAAGTGTTGTATGGCTTCGTTGAGATTGTGCACGGGGTACAGGGTCACGCTGTCCGGTATATCCATCAGTTCGGGGGACCATTTGGCGGGAATCAACCATTCTTTGATGTTGTCATCCGGCAGGGTCCAGCGCGTCCAGTGGGGGTGTGCAAAGATCTGGCCATCCAGCCCCACCAACCCCAAACTGCCCACTTGCTGAATTCGACGGGCTTGGATATTTTGGCCAGCGGCCAAGAGGCACAGAGCCATGGCCAGGTCCAATCCAGAATGTGCATCCCAGGACAAACTGGGCATCAAGTGCCATGTCATCGCTGCACGAGGCCAATGGAGTTTGTGTTCCAAAAAGCATTGATTCAACTTGATCAACAAATCCCGTGCAGTGTGAGCGGGAAGACCACTGATGTGGGCTTGCAAACCGCGGTCCACCCGGAACTGTAGGGTCACAACCGTGGCTATCGGCCCCGTTGCAGGGGCCGAAAAAGTCTTGAAAATCATGGTTGTGCAGATTAGGCTGAGGCGATGGATTGATCGCGGGTCAGCGACTTTTCGATGAGGTCAATCCAACTGTGGATGATCTTGATGTGAACTTCTTGAATCCGGTCAGCGAATCCATTCCAAGGGACGCGAATCTCATGGTGGCACAAGGCCGCTAGTGGACCTCCGTCTTTTCCCGTCAAGCCGATGACGGTCATGCCGCAGTCACGAGCGGCCTTCGCAGCAGCCAGGACATTTTCAGACCGGCCACTGGTGGAAATGGCCACCAAGACATCCCCAGGCTGTCCCAGCGCTTCAACCCAACGTTGGAACACTTGCTGAAATCCATAATCGTTGCCCACACAGGTCAGGTGACTTGGGTCATGACAGGACATGGCGGCCAAGGCCGGACGATCTTCTCGGTAACGCCCACTGAGCTCTTCGGCGAAATGCATCGCATCGCACATCGATCCACCGTTCCCGCATGACATGATTTTCTTTCCCTGGGCCAAAGCGGAAGCCATGTGGCGACCAGACGACCCCACTTTCTTGATGAAGTCTTCGTCCTTCAGGATGATTTCCGTGAGGGTTGCGGCTTCTTCGAAGTGGCTTCGAAGGTCCTGGATTTGGGCATCAGCTGATGGGGTATTCATCTGCATTGAATTGGGTTTACCCGGCAAAACACGTTTTTCTTCCATTTCGATTGGACGCCAGATTTGTCATCGTCACAATTCCTTTTGCGAGTGAACATTTACAGGGCGTTGAAAGCCGCGAGACCGTCTTCCAAAAACGCGATGAAGACCTGTTCATCGGGATCGTAACCGGCGGTGCCTCCAATTTGGTTCCCTTCGTGATCCACCATGACATAAAAGGGCTGGGAATTGGTGTTGAAATCCGCCGCTTGCATGTAACTCCATTTGTTGCCAATGGTTTTGATTTTGAAATCCTTCCCGCCATAGGATTCCATGCGTTGCTCATCTTCGGGCAAAGCAGTGCGTTCATCCACATACAGGGATACGAGTATGACATCCTGGGTCAGGATTTGGCGCACTTTTGCATCGGGCCAAACTTGCTCCTCCATCTTTCGGCAATTCACACACGCCCAACCTGTGAAGTCCAACAGCATGGGCTTCCCAGCGGCTTGGGCTGCGGCCAATCCGTCTTCATAATCGGTGTACAGTGCTTCTACATGACCACCTCCCGATTGGGCATCTCCATGCCCGGAGCCGCTGCCAGACCACTCGCTGTAGAAAGCAGGCGGTGGAAACCCGGAAATCAAATTCACTGGCGCCCCCCAGAGGCCTGGGACCAAGTAAATGCCCAACGTGAAAAACAACATCCCCATGGTAAACCGGAAAACCCCAATGCGCTCTGTTTTCGAGTCATGCGGAAACATGATCCAGCCGAACAGGTAAAAGGCAATGGCCAAGGAAACCGCAATCCAAATGGCGATGAACAATTCGCGTTGCAGGAGACCCAGTTGGAGGACGAGATCGGCATTGGAGAGGAATTTGAAGGCAAACCCGATTTCCAAAAGGCCCAAAACCACTTTGACGCTGTTCAACCAACCACCCGATTGAGGCAGTGAATTCAACCAACCGGGAAAGGCACTGAAAAAGGCAAACGGAATGGCGAGTGCCAAGGAAAACCCGAACATGACGGCTGCTGGTGCGGCAAAAGAGCCTGTGGCGGCTCCGGCCAAAGCACTTCCAACCAACGGCCCCGTGCATGAAAAGGAGACGATGGCCAAGGTGGCGGCCATGAAAAAGATGCCGGCAATGCCCCCGCGATCGGCGGCTTCGTCCGTCTTGTTGGCCCAAGATGCCGGGAGCTGAATTTCAAAGGCGCCTAAGAAACTTGCCCCAAAGACCAGCAAGAGCAAAAACAGGAACAAATTGAAGAACGGATCGGTGGAAATGACGTTGAGGATGTCCACCCCGAACACGGCGGTCAATACAAGTCCGAGCCCCGTGTAGATGAAAATGATGAAAAAGCCATAAATCAGGGCATTTCGAATGCCTTCACTCCGCGATTTGGACTGCTTGGTGAAAAAACTCACCGTCATCGGAATCATGGGAAATACACAGGGTGTCAACAAGGCTGCGAAGCCAAGCAACATGCCGAGCAAAAACACCCCCCAGATGCTCTCTTCAGATGACGCATCGCTGTTGTCTTCCTCCAGTTGTTCTTCTTGCGGACCATGGCCTTCATCGGCTTCATCGTGGCTGTGATTGCACAAGTGTTTCGAGGGCGGGCAATATTCAGGACGCTCCGTATCCGAACGAATGTCTGAAGTGGCCAAAGCGAAGTCGATGTCCTCAGGGGGCAAGCAACGGGAGTCATCACAAACCATGAAGCTGATGAAACCAGAGAGGGTATCGGCATCTGATGGCGATGGAATGCGCAGGGTTTGGACCCAGCTGACTTCTTCTTCGAAGAATTGCAAATCCATCATGAAATTGGGGTCATATGCCACGCGCGGTTCACATTCTCTGGCGTGGCGGATGGAGTCGACGCCGGTGGGGAGCGAGATGTCAATCCAAGTGGGTAACGGCCCGTCTTGGCTCTCCAAAAACTGGCTGTAGATGTGCCAGCAGGGGTCGACTTCCGCATGGAAGACCAAATCAAATTCGCCCTCGATCTCCGAAGCACTCGGATACAAGGCGATGTCCCAATTGACAGGATCCAAGATTTGGCCTGTGGCCAAACCCGGGAGCAACGCCGCTGCGAACAAACCCCAAACGGCAACAAAGAATTTGCAGGTTCCTTTCATGGTCTTGCGAAGATAAAGCAAGGGAGTCAGGCAGCCACTTTCCATTTTGGCTTGAAAGGTGGGTGTTTGGGTGTGATTCAAAGGGCAATCTCTTCGCCCAGACGCAAACCAAATTGGCGGCGCACCAACCAACTGCCCAAATACACCAAAGGTGTGTCAACAACAGCGATTAAAACTTTGAAAATGAACCCATTGAGTAGAAGCCCGCCAAAAAGGACCCACTCGATTTCACCCACGGCACACATCAGAAACAGCACGGAAAACGTGTCGACAAACTGAGAAGGGATGGTGCTGAGGTTGTTGCGAAGCCAGAGTTTTTTGCCGTTTGTCCAATTTTTCCAAAAATGGAACAGCCGCACATCCAGGAACTGAGCCAACAAGTATGCACTCATCGATGCCGCGACTGCAACGACAGTTGACCCAAAGACATGGTCAAATTCAAGATCATTCACCGGAGACCATTCAGCCGCATGCACTCCCTGACTCACCCAGATGATGATGAGCGTAAATCCACTGGCGACCAAACCCGCTAGCACAACAGTGTTGGCCTTGCGTTTGCCATACAACTCGCTGATCAAATCGGTCACCAAAAATGTCACGGGGTAAGGCAA
The DNA here is from genome assembly GCA_049610385.1 of Flavobacteriales bacterium. Classification (GTDB taxonomy): domain Bacteria; phylum Bacteroidota; class Bacteroidia; order Flavobacteriales_D; family Sanyastnellaceae; genus JBMYZL01. Next base: position 7,475 of record JBMYZL010000024.1, on the reverse strand, counting down.
CAATCCAACACTTTGCTCAAACACCAGAGCTCCCCCGAACCCTTCAAGGTGAAAGAACTTTCTGAAAATCAAATTGCAAGCCACCAAACTGGCGATGAACAGAGCGGACAAGAGCAGAAAAATGCGCATCGCCAAGTCGCGTTGGGAGGGCGTAAGAGATTTCGGTTGCAGGATCATGCTGAGGGTTTCGGGTCGACTCGATGACAAACAAGCCTGACGATGTGTTCGGATTTGGCATGAACGGGGGCCGTCTGAGAACGACGAATTTCAGGCAGCCAGAGAATTTCCCCTGCTCCGTCCGTCACCACGGGCCAGCTGGCCCGCTCCCGCGCAGGCACTTTGGCCTGGGTGAGCAAGTCTGAGATTTTCGCAGAGGTGCCTGTTTCCCAACCCCATGGCAACATCCGGTCACCTGGCATCCATGGCCGAATGCCCAATGGTCTCTTCAAGGCAGATCCATCACAGAAGCACGCCGTTTCATCCCCATTGCTGGGTGAGGACCATGTCCCGGCCTCAACGGTTTCTTCATGCAAGGACCATTCTGGATTTTCGGGCGAAGGCTCATTCATCCAAAGCCAATGCTCCCGTTCCCGCAGGATTTGCACCCCTTGTCCAGACCATGAAGTACCTGGTTGATTCAATTTGAGGATTTCTGTGGCGGCTGAGGCGTTGAGTCGCCAACAGGCCAACCACTGCCGAAGCACCTCACGATCCGCCGCACTGCCCCCTCCATGGGGCAGAATCAACTGGGCAGGTCCGTCTTCTGGATCTGGGACCGGCCAACTGGGGTGGTCCGCCAAAGCGCGATTCACAAGTTCCCCCCAATCGTGCAGTCGCGGTCCCCAATCGCAGAGCTTCTGACGGGCTCCAGTTTTCGCTTTGTCCAAGGCAGGCAAAATATCCAGCCGAATGGCATTGCGGAGATATTGTCTCTGGGCATTGGTGGCGTCTTCGCGAAACGGAATGTCATGGGTTTGAGCCCATGCTTGGAGTTCCGCTTTCTGTAGGCTCAAAAGTGGACGGAGGCGACGCCCCCCATGGGAAATCTCGCGCATCCCGCCCAAGGCAATGGGGTCAGATGCCCGAATTGCTGCGAGCAAAAAGGATTCTGCTTGATCATCCGCGTGGTGGGCCAAAACCAACCGCGACCCCAATCCCTTGGGAGATGCAGCGAGGGATTCAAAAAATGCATAACGTCGCCGCCGGGCATCCGCTTGCCTCCCTCCAAGCTCCGGACCCGGTTGGCGGCGTTGGCTTCGACATGAGATGCCCCATGCACGACAAACCTCCTCAACCAAGGCCTCATCCAAATCTGAATCTGTCCCCCGATAACCGTAGTTGTAGTGCGCAGCGATGATTTGGTCAGCAAATGGTGAATGGGCCATCAGAAACAACAAAATCATGGAATCGACGCCGCCACTGATGCCCAGAATCAACCGTTCGTCCGGCTTGATTTGGGCCGCGAGCAAGACGCGTTGAATCTGAGCCAATCCCCGTCTGGCATCGCCTTGCAGTGGTGCCAATCCTTCAACCATCTCCGAGGACCTTTCGCAGCGCATCCGCTTTGAGAAGGCATTCTGCGTATTCATTGTTGGGATTGGCTTGCGCGGTGAGCGCACCACCAACTTGCAGGCTCAAGATGGCGCGATCCGCGTTGTGAAGCAGCGTTCGGATCACCACATTGAAGTCAAAATCACCATTGGGTTGGATGACGCCGATGCTACCGGAATAAAGGCCACGTTGTATGGCCTCAAATTCGTCAATGAGTTGCATGGCTCGGATTTTGGGTGCCCCGGTCATGGAACCCATGGGGAAACTTGCGCGCAGGATATCGCCCAACGTGCATTCGGGCCTCACCTTGCAGCGGACTGTGGAAATCATTTGGTGGACGGTGGCAAAGGAATGAATGCCAAACAGCTCAGAAACTTCAACAGTCCCAGGCTCAGCTACACGGCTCAAATCATTGCGTACAAGGTCACAGATCATGACATTTTCTGCCCGTTCCTTGGGGTCGTTGAGCAATGCCTCTTTCAGCGCTTCATCTTCTGCGGCGCAAGCACCGCGTTTGGCGGTGCCTTTGATGGGCGATGAGATCAATTCCATGCCTCGGCGCCGCAAAAACCGCTCAGGAGAGGCGCAGAGTGCGTGACGTTTGCCGTCGATTTGGACAAACGCACTGTGTGGAGCCCGGGTGGCTTCCACCAACCGGACAAAATCATACCAAGGCTTATTGAGCGTACCCTCTGCTCGCCATTCTTGGCACAAATTGAGTTCATAAATATCTCCGCATTGGATGTGCCGCTGAACCCGCGCAAACCGCTGTTGATATGTGGCTTCATCCCATTTGGGCCGCATGGCGAATTGGGACTTGGGCAAGGGCTCTGGCAAGGATTGTCCCAACCCCCCAAGCCACGCAGCGGCATCGGGCTCAAAAGCGCCATGGGCAATGACGGGCTGACGCAACTGTCCTCCCCAACGGATGACCACCCGTGGCTCAATGACATGCAGGACGGGAAAGCCGACGGGATCGCTTCGTTGGGATGAAAGCTTCTCAATCCCATTCTTCAGGTCGTAGGACAAAGCACAAAACGCCCAGCCCGTGGCCTCTTCCATGGCCAGAAATGCATCCAGAGCATCCAGTGCGCCAGTTGCATCGGTCAAAGTGAGTCTCCGCTTGGCTCCGACAGCGAGCAAATGCTCACCAGTGTCATCTTTTCTTGAAGGGGGTTCGCCAGCGGCTTGCCTCCCATCGAACAACACAAAAACATGTGGTTCTTGGGCGATCAACTCTGAAAGGTTTGGCAACCCAATGGCAGCGGCCGACACGGATCGGGTGCCGGTGGTTTCAGGAGAGGTGACCGGTGGCATGCCGCGAATTTAAGGCATGAAATGCCGTCCTGCCCCCTTCAACGTCGAGGACTCAAACGTGCAAAGCCCGGTCCTCCGTTGCAGCGAGGGCCGCTTCTTTCAAGGCTTCAGTGAACGTGGGGTGGGCGTGCGACATCCGGGAAAGATCTTCAGCAGTGGCACGGTATTCCATCGCAACCACGGCTTCGGCAATCATGTCAGCGGCGCGTGGACCGCAGATGTGAACGCCCAAGATTTCATCGGATTGGGCATCGGCAAGGACTTTCACCAAGCCATCTGTGTCCATAGATGCACGCGCCCTGCCGCTGGCTTTGAAGGGAAAAGACCCGGATTTGTAGTCGATTTCGTCAGCTTTCAATTGCTCTTCTGTAGCCCCCACTCCAGCCACTTCGGGCCAGGTATAAACCACATTGGGAATCAGGTTGTAATCGATGTGCGGGTGCTGTCCTGCAATCACTTCGGCCGCCACCACACCTTCTTCTTCGGCTTTGTGAGCCAACATGGCCCCGCGCACCACATCCCCGATGGCAAAAATGTGCGGCACGGATGTGCGCATTTGATCATCCACTGAGATGCGCCCACGATCATCTGTGGACAAGCCGGCATTTTCCAAATTCAGACCTTCGGTATATGGCTTACGTCCCACGGAGACCAGACAATAATCTGCTTTCCAAGTGACTTCTTCTCCCTTTTTGTTGTCTGCCTTCACTGTTGCACTGCGCGAGGTGGATTTCACTTCTTTGACCCCGTGAGAAAGGTGGAACTTGACCCCCAACTTTTTCATGGTTTTCATCAGTTCCTTGCCCACGGATTTGTCCATGGTGGGGATGATGGTGTCGAGGTATTCCACCACGTGAACCTCTGTGCCCAGACGGGCGTAGACACTGCCCAACTCCAAACCGATCACACCGCCACCGATGACCACCATGGATTTTGGCAATTTGGGGAGACTCAGCGCCTCAGTTGAAGTGATGACGCGTTTCTTGTCAATCTCCACAAAAGGCAGACTCGCTGGTTTGGATCCGGTGGCGATGATGACATGTGCCGCTTTGATTTGCACGGCATCACCCGTTTCAGGTTGAATGGAGAGTGTGTGGGCATCCACAAAAGTTCCCACGCCCGTGTGGACAGCGATGTTGTTCTTCTTCATGAGGAACTCAATGCCTGCGACTGTTTGGGAGACGACGCCAGCTTTGCGGGCAATCATTTGGCCAAAATCCAGATCCAACTCCTTGACCCCAATGCCATGGTCAGCAAATTTTGTCTTCGCTTGATGAAAGTGCTCCGAGGAGTCCAACAATGCCTTGGAAGGAATGCAACCCACATTCAAACAAGTGCCTCCCAACGAAGCGTATTTCTCAATCAGTGCAGTTTTCTTGCCCAACTGAGCTGCGCGAATGGCGGCCACATACCCACCTGGACCGCTGCCAATGACAACCACGTCGTATTGTTCCATGTTGCAAAGGTAAAACGGCGGCGTGGCTTCCCTGCGAATTTCCTGTTTCTTTGCATCGCTAACCATGTGGACTCGACTCGCAGCCATCATCATCCGTCAACGATTGCCCATTCTCATTGCTTTGGGTTTGGCCACGGCTTTTATGGCTTCTCTGATCCCGGACTTGCGGTTGCAATACACGTTTGGCGGGTTGTTGCCCAAAACCGATTCCACTTACTTGGAATACGATCGTTTCTTGACGCATTTTGGCGCGGAGGGAAATGTGTTGTTGATCGGCACCGATGAGAAAGAGGTGACCACGCCAGAGGGAATGCAAGCGTGGTTCGAATTGGCGGAAACCATTCGCACTTTTGATGTGCAGGTGGACACCACCAGAGACGGCGAGGACAATCCGGTTTCCTTGCCAATGATCGACAGCGTCTTTGCGACCACCCACGCCTATACCATTGAAAAGGATACGGCGCGTCGGAGATTTGCTTTGCGCCCAGTGGTTCCGCCCGGACGACTGGAAATGGGTGGGAAGATGACCGCTAATTTGGCTGATTCCATCACCGCGGAACTCCACAACTTGCCGTTTTACGAAGGGTTTTTGTTCACGGAACGTGGAGATGCGACGTTGATGATGGTGTTCATCGACAGCCAACTTTTCAACAGTTCGAAGCGAGGCCGTGTCATCGAGGACATCACAGCCATTGCCGACGAATGGTCGGCGAGGCATGGCATTGAGATTCATTTGAGTGGGCTGCCGTTCATCCGAACAGAAATGACCAACAAAGTCAAGGGTGAAATCGGGTATTTCATTGCGGCGGCTTTGATTGTGACGGCCTTGTTGCTCTTCCTGTTTTTTCGCAACCCCGTGGTCATGGGGGTGAGCCTGATTGTTGTGGCCATGGGGGTGGTGTGGTCGCTGGGAACCATGGTTCTTTTCGATTTTCCCATCACCCTGTTGATGAGCCTGATTCCCCCGCTGATGATTGTCATTGGGGTCCCCAATTGCATTTATTTGGTCAACAAATACCATGCAGAGTTCAAGCGACATGGCAACAAGGCCATGGCCCTACAGCGCATGATCATCAAGGTGGGCAATGCCACGCTTTTGACCAATTTCACGACGGCCTTGGGTTTTGCCACATTCATTTTTACGCATTCCGATGTTTTGCGGCATTTCGGCGTTGTGGCCGCATTGAACATCATGGCCGTGTTCTTGATTTCCATTGCCATCATCCCGGCTTTGATGACTTGGCTGCCGGCTCCGAAGGAGAAGCACACCCGTCACTTGGATCGCAAGTGGATGTTTGATTTTGTGAATCGGTTGGTTTGGATTGTGCAGAATCGTCGGAAGCAGGTTTACTTGGGTGCGGGATTGGTTTTGGCCTTTTCCTTCGCGGGTTTGATTCAAATGCAGACCACAGGGAACATCGTGGATGATTTGCCCGATTCAGATCGGGTGATTCGCGATCTCAAGTGGATGGAAAGCCGCTTCAACGGGGTGATGCCTTTTGAGATTCTCGTGGATGCAAATCGCCCCAATGGGGCGACGGGTGATGCGACTTTGCGGCGCATTGAGAAACTGCAAGGGGTCCTCGCTGAATATTCCGAATTCAGCCGATCCTTGTCCGCGGTAGAGGTGACCAAATTTGCCGTGCAAGCCTTTTATATGGGGAGACCTGAGCGTTATCGTCTGCCCACCCGTCAAGAGCGATCTTTCATCGGCCCATGGATGCGCGGCTCGGCTGCAGCCGCCGAAGAAAGTGCGGCCGCGAATGGCGTGGCGGGCAACTTTTTCGATTCCACGATGGCGGTGACGCGGGTGTCGACTCAAATGGCTGACATCGGCACTTTGGAAATGGCAGCCTTGCTGTCTGAATTGCGGCCGCGATTGGACAGCATTTTCCCGTCTGATGCGTTTCGTTTGACCCTCACGGGTACGAGTGTCGTGTTTTTGGAAGGCACGAATTACATGGTGCGCAATTTGGCAATTTCGATTGCACTGGCTGTTTGTGTCATCGCGGCCATGATGGCGCTTTTGTTTCGATCAGCCCGAATGGTGTTGATCGCGTTGTTGCCCAATTTGTTCCCCTTGTTGTTCACAGCGGGGGTCATGGGCTGGACGGGAATCCCCATCAAGCCAAGTACGATTTTGGTGTTCAGCATCGCCTTCGGGATCAGTGTGGATGACACCATTCACTTTTTGGCCAAATACCGCCAGGAACTCAACCTCAAAAAATGGAACATCAAAGAATCTGTGATTCTGGCTTTGAAGGAAACCGGGGTCAGCATGATGTACACATCCGTTGTGCTGTTTTTCGGTTTTTTGATGTTCGCCATGAGCGAATTTGATGGCACCCGTTCGCTGGGCTTATTGGTTTCCATCACGCTTGGGGTGGCCATGTTCACAAACTTGTTGTTGCTTCCGTCTTTGCTCTTGGCTTTCGAGCGTTCTCTCACCACCCAATCTTTTCGAGAACCCTTCATCTCCATCTTGGATGAGGAAGAAGACATTGAATTGGCCGAATTGGAAGTCGAGCAAGGTTTGGCGCCTGGTAAGGGAGAAGAGCAGCACGAAGACCTGCAGCAACGGCGGGAATGACCGCGGGACTGCGCCGTTCATCTGGGTGGGATTGGCTACCTTCGAGGCCATGAAAGGAATCATCCTCGCAGGTGGATCGGGCACACGACTTTGGCCGTTGACAAAGGCCGTCAGCAAGCAACTGATGCCCGTCTATGACAAACCCATGATTTACTATCCGCTGTCCACCTTGATGTTGAGTGGCATTCGAGAAATTTTGATCATTTCAACGCCTACTGACCTTCCGGGATTTCAACGATTATTGGGGGATGGAAGTGAATTGGGGTGCGACTTCACCTATGCCGAGCAGCCGGAGCCAAATGGTCTCGCGCAAGCTTTTGTCATCGGTGAATCGTTCATCGGAGATGACAAAGTGGCTTTGGTTCTGGGAGACAACATCTTCTATGGACAGAGTTTTGGACGCCAATTGCGGGCCAATACCGATCCTGAAGGCGCCATCGTTTATGCCTATTATGTGACCGACCCAGAACGATATGGCGTGGTGGATTTTGATGAGGAAGATCGTGTGTTAAGCATCGAAGAAAAGCCAGCACAACCCAAAAGCAATTTTGCTGTGCCGGG
>JBMYZL010000023.1:0-36801 GCA_049610385.1 Flavobacteriales bacterium | reverse complement strand
CATCAATCCCGCCTTCCAAGTTCATGAACATCTCCGTCCTTCTCCTCCGTCCTTCTCCTCCGTCCTTCTCCTCCGTCCTTCTCCTCCGTCCTTCCAAGTCCGAATGTGGCACCGTTGCATCCTTCCAATTTGGGGGTGTTAAACGGCGGAAAGGCCTCGGTGTGACGGTGCCAACTGATCGGTGGGACAAGAACCGCCAACGCATCAAAGTCAGTGGTTCTTTGCACCGTGACGAACGGACCTTTTTGATGGGTTTGAACAAGCGCATTGAGCACCACGTGAAGGCCATTCAGGATGCGGTTCACATCCTCACTTATGAGCTTGAACGGGAGCCGACTTGGGAGGAGTTGAGTTCGGCCTTGGACCGCCTCAATGCGGGAAAGGAGAACATCAACGAAACGACCCTCACCTTTTACCAGTGGGTGGAGGAATTCATCACAGAGTCCGAGGAGCACAGAACCAACGCCAAAGGACAAAAGCTACACCCACGGACCATCGCCAAATACCGCACCGTGCTCACGCAACTCAAGGACTTCGCCCGAGGCCATCTGGGCCGAGGCATGAAGTTCGAGGACTGGAACGAGGAGCTGGTGAATCGTTACAAGTCCTTTCGCGCCTTACAGGGGTGCAAGGGGTCCACCATCGGCAAGGACCTCGCCGTCATCAAGGTGTGGCTGAAGAAGGCCCACCACCGCAAATTGCACGACAACCGCTCTTACCTCGAACCTTACTTCGTGCCGCCCAAACACCGCGGCTTGAAGGTTCACCTCACCCTCGACGACCTCGAGGTGTTGGAGCATGCTGAGTTGCCCTCGGTGGGGAAGAATGGCAAGGAGCTCAAGGCGCTTCATGCCGTGCGTGACCTCTTCGTGGTGGCGTGTTGGACGGGGGTGCGGTATTCCGACCTCAAACGCTTTCCCGAATTGTTGGAGGCCGAGTGGATGGCAAACAAGGGAGAATGCCCTTCCGAGCTTGCGTTCATCCAAGACAAGACCGATGACCTTGGGCAGGCGGCCGTTGTACTTGGTGAGGATGCGATTGACGATGATACCTGCTCGAATAGAACACAGAAAACTCGATGATTCTATCCGTGCCTAATTGTTGATGCTTCCACCATTCAAGTTGCAAATCAGGGGCTTTGCTTTTTAGAAGTTGCCACTGTTTGAAACTGATTTTCAATTGGTTTTATGGGATGGCCTCTGCTGATAGTCGGAGCCAAACATGAGGAAGTCTAGAACGTCAAGAAACCTGAATTCATCAAAGCTTGGAAAGAGTTGAGAACAAATCCATTGGCGATCAGTCCAAATCTGAATTTTCTGTTGCCATTTGATGCGACGACATGAACTCGTCGGGTAAAAAGTTCAGGCTCAGTGGTGAGTTGGCATACTCACACATAATTGTAAAATGCATAACTTTTGCGCTGAACGGAACCAAAATGAAAAAACTCTTCTGTGGACCTGTCGCGCGATTGAAAAGCCTGCATCGAGAGAAATTGACAGGTTCAAGTTTGGACCTCGAAGTTCTTCAAGAAGCTGGTTGTTATGTTGTGCAAAACGTGCTCGGTGAGCAGAGATTGAGTGACTTGCTGTTGCGGTACAATCGTTTGTCGCAAGCTCAACCGAATGAGGCGATTGAGCACCCTACAGAAATCAGACTTGAATCCCTCGAACAACTGGGGAACTTCACGGAAGAAGTTGGAATTCAAGGTATTGCAGAGACGCTTTTCGATGGAGAAGCAGGTTGGGACTTCTTGCGAATTGTTCGCAAAGATTCACAACATCGAAAGCCAGTTTTTTTGCACCAAGATTTTTGCTACCAGATGGGCATCGGAGATCGTTATTCCCTGTTTATAGCTTTAACACCCAACCACTCAGAAAACGGGGGGATTGGCGTTTATTTGGGCACCCACAAATTGGGATATCTCGGAGACGCAGGGGAGTTGAATGCGGATGTATTGCCGGAAGGCTTGCCTATACTCCGAGCACATCTGTCCCCTGGTGATGTGCTGGTCATGCACAGTGCAGCTTGGCATGAGTCCGGAATCAACCATGAAGGTTCCGACAGGGTGTATTTGGAATTGCATTTGGTTCCATCCGAAAGCCCGTACAGCCAAGGCAACATCTGCGGCTCTAAGAAAGGTGATTGGAGCTTCAATGGCGCTTTGATTAACCGCGACATGGATCACCTTTTCGTGAGTTCCCGCAGTCAAAAACTCAAGGCCTTTTACGATAAACACCATGGCAATGACCTGCCTTCAAATTCATGACTGACGAACAGTTTGATACCTATTGGGCCATTTGTGAAAAGGAGAGCCACCTGCGTTATCCCTATTACTATGATGAGCCCTGTGCAATTGGCCCAAAAAGTCAATCCCGTTTTAAAAGAATTCAACACTTGCTCTACAAAAGTTTCAAATATTTCCTCCCGAGATACCGAAACTACGAGCACATCATCACCTATTCAGAAAAAACCAGACAAATCGTTGACCAATTCGACTTGGCCAACGTCAAAATCGGTTTTTATCGCCCTGACTTTGTGGTCAACCAGCAAGGTGGCATTCAGGTATGCGAGCTTGGGGCTCGTTATTACGAGGCGTATTGGGGACATGGCATCCCGGAATACATCATGGAGAAGCGTTCCCAATGCAGAAACGACCTCAATGGGAAGCGAATTACCCGTGTGGTGATTGAGGAAGCTGAACGCTGGTGGGGTGGACTCGAGCAACTGACCATTCTCAAGGGGCGCGACCGGGAAGGTGATATTCGGTTTTATCGTCCTTATTTTGAACAGATTGGGGTACCGATTCAATATATCTATCCGGATACAATCGCAGACAATTTGCACTTGCTCAAAGATGGGCCAGTCCTGAGTTCTTTTTCTCAAATGGAGCTTGAGGCACTGACTTCCACTGAAATTGAAGCCGTGGCGTCCTCCAATTGCCTCAATCCGCTGTCGACGGTGATGCTCCTGCATGACAAGCGCTTTCTTGCAGTTCTTTGGGATGATGAATTTCGGTCGGAATCCCTAACCCCAGAAGAGTCCGATTTTCTGAAACCGTTTCTCATCCCGACATACACACGAAATCAATACCCTGAGATTTGGGAAGAGGCCCGCTTGAACAAGGATGGATACATCTTGAAACCCCAGTTGTTGGGCAAAAGCGAAGGGATTGTCCCCGGTCCTCTCGTTGAAGAGGCCATGTGGGCGAGGGCCTTTGAAAATGATCAAATCAAAGACATGGTCCTCCAGCCCTGGATACAACAGAAAATCTTCAACGGCACCATTGATGGCAAATCCTTTCAAGACTACACGACCGGCATGATGCTGTGCATTGAAGACGAATTCAACGGATTGGGACAATTTCGCATGACGAGCGCCCCTGTCGCCAACTTCATTCCTGATGATCGCAAAATGGCTCCTTGGATGACGAATGCTCCAGAGATGTATGCAAACCGATTCTTCGAACTGTGAATCCCAATCTCTCAGACGACGACCGCAGCTTTCTTCGAATGGGTAGGGATCATCTGGACAACTTCATTCGCGAAGCTGCAGATGAAATGCCCCTGCAGGAAGGATTATTGCTGGAAATCGGCGGCCAAGGGCGTTCAGAGGTCCGCGATGCATTCAGTGGATTCACCATCCAAAGTTTTGACATCGTCGACTCCCACGAACCGGACTTCGTGGGTGACCTGACTACCTTCAATCCAGGAATTCCTGACCAAACATTCGATGTCATTGCCTGCCTTGAGGTGCTGGAACACACTGTGCAGCCATTTGATGCTGTCACCGAATTGAGGCGCATGCTCAAAGATGGTGGCTACTTGTTGATTTCTGCACCCTTGAACTTCCGGATTCATGGTCCTGTGCCTGATTGTTGGCGATTCACTGAATTCGGATGGCGCGTTTTGCTCAAGGATTTCGACATCCTCCGAATCGATGAATTGAAGACGCCTGACCGCCCCTTGTTTCCCATCAAATATAACATCCTCGCGCGATGCAATCAGGCCAAACAAATCCGAGCACAAGATCTGGTCTTTTCTCCAGTCAAAGCTTGAACCCTTCGGATTCTGGGCGGACCAACCACCGTTTTTCCAGTGTTGGAGCCAGTTTGGGTGAATCCTTCAATAACTGACCATCCTCTAAACCCAAGGTGAGGTGGAATGATGTTGGACCTCTAAAATCCAACATGCGTCTGGGGATTTCCAATCGATTTGCACGTTGATGATCGAATCTTGAATTCGGAGAGATGAAACGAATGGCCAAGGCTTGCCGGGAATCCGTGTCATGCGATAGAAGGGGAACACTGCTATGAATGATGTTCTTGTCAAATAAAATGGCATCCCCAAGGGCCAACTCCGGCTCTACTTCATAGCTTCCCAAAATCTGGCTCATTCCCGGATCATTCAGGGGGCCATCGCGCAACATTTTGTATTCCTCTACGCTCACTTCCTCTCCCTCAGCTTCACGCTTTTCGAGTATCTCGAAGACTTTAGGATCAACACTTTGGTACATGAACTCTCCCGAAATATCACTCCGTTTGACGTATTTCATTCCACCCCTTTTCCCTTTCGGGTTGATGTTGACAAGCGGAATCCAAATGGTGCATCCGAAATCCTCTGCCCGCTGGAATCCAAAACTCTGCGTCCCGATATGCCACGGAAATCCTGAGCTGGAGTTGGCCAACAATTCAAAACCGAGCGCCTGGGTGAAAATCAACTCCTCCTCATGCAGAGCAAACATCAGATCTCTAAAATCAGGGTTCGAGAGCAATGGGTTCAGAATGTCAAGATCTTCGAATAAGTCATAACCTACTCGTGAAAAACCACTCTGGTATTTGTCCGTAGGGGAGGAAACAAGATGTTGAAAATGTTCTTGGATGACAGAAATGAAGTCATGACTCAACAAACCGCGCAACACCACTGCGCCGTCGATCTTGTAAGCCTTATGGAGGGTAGAATCCGGTTTGAAATTGTTCAGCATGGTTCAGCGTCTTAGACAGCGAACCGAGAATCCAAATCGTTTGAACCCATCAATCCGCTCCCAGCTTTGTACGGAAATTTTCCGTCCCCAGTTACGAATTGGGGTATTCGGATCGAATTGCCACCAGTAACCACTGATGCCACCGCCGCCGAATGCCCCATTGATTCCACGACTCCCCCCCAATTGGGACTTGAAAAATTGATCTGATCCTTCGTAGGCATCGAGATGTTCCCAGTCCGCCTCAGTGGGGATACGCCAGCCTTCCGGCGCCAGTCCCCTGGGGTCATGCACAGCAAACCAATTGTACAATTTGCCCCATTTCAAACCGTTCTCAGCATGATCTCCGTAGTAGCACCATGCAGGCTCGCCGTCAATTCCAGCACGGATGTAGGCCTCATTCGAGGTCACCTCTCGAATGACATCTCCATTTCGAAAGTGGCTGACTTCAAGGTTACGCGTCATCCATAATTTTTCCCCAAATGGATGGCTTTCAAACTTCTCAATCATTCGTCTTTTTAGTTTGTGGTCGAGCCGGAGTCCCAAAAACAGTGGTGAAGGCTTCAACATCCTGATTGCATAATGAGTGAGCTCCTACAACTGCATGGGCCCCAATCTTTACTTCAGGAAAGACCGAAGATCTCGTCCAAATTTGAGCACAAGAACCTACTTCTGATGCTCCTCCTAGAAAAACGTAAGCACTGATATGTGCCGCCTCTCCTACAACCGCATCATGTCCAACCGCGGTAAAGCTCTGCACGACCGAATAATCCCCCAACTTGGTATCGCTGCTGATGATGCAGTGGTTTTGCACAATGATGCCTCGCCCCAATTTCACACCTTCGTTGACAACCGACGATCGATCGATCAAGTTGATGAACTCACCCCCTCTGTCGGCAATCATGTTTGCATATTTCAGTCTGTTCACCGGAGAGCCCAAGGCACAAACAAAGCAATCTCCTGGCTCAATAACGTAGGATTCTGGCGTGCCACAGATGGGCAAATCAGACCCCATGCCATCGAGTACGTGGGCGTCGGAATCCAAAAACCCTTTCAGCCTGAACTGCGATCCATATCCAGGGTCGCGCTTGGCAATGCTCTCAACTTCACGACCAAACCCCCTTGCCCCAAGAATCAATAAGTTTTTCATTTCTCTGCAATAAAGAATACCTGAATCAACTGCGACAAAAAAAAAGAGAAGTCTCCGGATGAGCGCCTATTCGAATTGTTTGTTTTCAACCATGAATTGTGGTAAGTCAACCAGGTGCTCTGGTAACACGAGACGCTAATCGCGATTCCTTTGTTTGAATGCCGCAATTCCCGAAATGGTGCCATCTCGCCCAGTGCACCGCCAATTTTGTCAAGCGCGGGAAAAAGCCGCATGAATCTAAAATCTTTTGTATTGGATTCAACAAGACCGGCACCACGTCACTGGCAAAGGCATTGGCTCGGGAGGGCATTCATGTTGGAAATCAACGACGAGCAGAAAAGCTGTTGCCCCACTACCTTGCCGGTGATTTCGATCCCATTGTAGATTACTGTCAATCAGCGAGGGCCTTTCAAGATTTTCCTTTCAGCGCACCTGAAACCTTTGTTCACCTGGATCGTGCATTTCCGCAAGCCAAATTCATCTTGACCATTCGAAATTCGTCAATGACTTGGCTCCGGTCTCATCTCAACTTTGTCCGACACCGCTTGGGCGAGAATGCCGATCTCGAGACTTTAAAGCAATCCGATTATGTGTGGAAGAGCTGGAGTTATGAGGTACACCAAGGCATCTTTGGACGAGGTGTCCATTTTGATGATCATGAGGCAAAAATTCGCGCCTACGAGACTCACAACGCGCAAGTTCAAGCGCACTTTGCCTTGCGACCAGAGCAGTTGCTCGTAATCGATTTGGCACAAAAACACGCTTTCAAAGCCTTCCAAGACTTTCTTCAGTTGACGACAAAACATCAGGCATTCCCCTGGGAAAACGCTACAAATCAATAGGGTCCTATCGATGGAAAACTCGCATCCCATGGAATCCCCTCTCGTCAGCATTTTGTGCATGACATACAACCATGAAGACAATGTCGCAAAGACCCTTGATGGATTCCTGATGCAGGAAACGGATTTTCCCTTTGCCATCTGGATTCATGATGATGCATCCACAGATGACACCCAGGCCATTTTGCTCGAATACCAATCTCGCCATCCCGATCAAATCCGATTGACACTTCAATCCGAAAATCAATTCGCCTTAGGTGTCAAACCGCTCCTGAAGTACGTCTTGCCCCATGTGCATTCGAAGTACATTTCCTTCTGCGAAGGAGACGATTTCTGGACGGACAAAAGCAAGCTTCAACGTCAAGTGGATGTGCTAGAACGCCAGCCACATTTGAGTTTGTGTGCTCATGGTGTCGATTTGACTTTTGAGCATGGGGTCAAACCCCAGAGTAATTTTTACACCAAACCGAAAGCAGGGGATTTCGAATTTTCATTTCTCGAAGAATTGACTTCGCCCTTCTTCTCAAGTGCATCCATACTCTTAAAAACAGCAGATTTCAAGCGCCTCCCTCCCGCGAAATACCGCGCTTCAGTGATTTCTGGAGATCTGCGGTTGTTTTTATTTCTACTCAGCTTGGGGAATGGTTACTACATTGATCGACCTATGGCTCGCAAGCGAAAAAACCCCGGCGGAATCACGCAAAGTGATAAATACCGCAATTTGTTGCTCGAGGGTACTTATGAAATGTTGCTTTATGTGAAGCCTTTTGCTCCCCGAAATGCGCGGGCCCACATCCGGAAGTCTCTGGCGGAATTCGAAAGACATTTTGTTCTGACGAAAAAGAGTTTGAAAGATCACACTCGTCTCCAACTGACGTGGAGAGCTCTTCGACACGACCCCTTGTGGTTACGAAGGCGTCCACCATTCCGATTCTGGTCAGGATTCGTGCCTGAAAATTCATTTACCATGCTTTCGCTCAGAAGTCTCATTCTGGGGCTTTTCAATGTGAGGCCCAATTTTGACTCGAAAGACTGAAGATGGCTGGCAATCCCATTTACGTAGTTACTACTACCATTTACAATCCCGCCGCGCTTGCTCGGTGGGTGGATGCCAACGTTTCCTGTGCGCGACTGCGCAATTTCATCCTGTACATCGATGACCTGACCATTGACTGCGAACGTCTCAGGGATTTTCTCCAGTCCAAGTGTCCTTCCGCTGAAGTCCAAGTCTTTCATTCTGCACAGTCTTCTAAGTTGCTCACCTCAAAGCGGCAAAAAGAAAACCTCAATTCTGCAAGATTGATCATGCCTGAAGGGTCATGGGTGGCATCAATTGATTCTGACGAGGTACTGTGGATCCCGCCGCGCCTGAGATATGCCTCAGACCATCCTTTGCAGGACATCCTGGACAAGAATTCAAACCCGATTGAATTGCGTTTTTGGCCCCTGGAATACGCCTTGAAATCAAGGGAATCTCATGATTTGATTCCATTCCAGGCTACTGTCAAATGGGGACTGCCCTTCGGGTGGAAAAAACCCTTTTTGGTGCGTGCTGTCAAGTGGCTTGCTTTCAACCAAAATCCATTGAACAATGGTGGGTTGTTCCTAGCGAATGATTTTGCCAAATCCGTATTCAAGGCTCACACCCGCCGTCGCTTGCACCACCATGGCTATGTCAGCTGGGCGGAGGGCGCGGAAAAATTACCGATCCGCGAAGTTTGGACCCAAGACATATTGCTGGTCCATTTCGACTTCATCCACCCTGAACAAATTGTTCGAAAAGTCAATCGTGTACACGAGCAACTGAAAGCTGGCATCCCCCGATCTAACAACCGAATTGCCTTCGTACGAGGCTACAAAGCGGCTGAGGCGCGTGGACCTCGCCATTTGGTAAGATATGTGAACCGCTTGATCTACTTGACACCTTGGTCGAGGCGTTTGTTGAGTGCTTTTCATCTGATCGATGAGCTGCAAATCGAAGGAATGGAGCATCAGCCGATATGTTTCACTTTTCGATTCAACCCCCAAATCAGCTCGCATCAACTGCTCTCTCAGGAGATTTCAATGGGCCTTCGTCCAACCTCTGAAATGTTGATTGAGCCCTCTGAGACCCCGTCTGAATGGTTCATCCAAGTCGGAGAAGGAAAACTGAACCGAATGGAATCCATCAAAATTTTGTTTCAGGAATTGAAGTTCAAGTCCTTCCTTCGCCTGATGTTTTCTGGCAAATTGATCAATTGAAGGGTGTTAGCCTGTCCAACAAATCGCGATGGGCAAGGTGCCATTGGACAGTTCGACGTATGCCTTCATTGAGAGAAGTGCTCGCGGACCAATTGAGCCATTTCTTCGCCCGTTCAACCGCAGCCCCAGTGTGCAGCATATCAGCTTGAATCGGCGGATTCTTCAGAATCTTTGGCGAACACCCCACTTCACTGGCAATCATGCGAATAAGATCCAACATAGATGTAGGGGTATTTCCCCCACCAAGATTGAACATGTGAAACCCATCAAGTTCCGCTTCCATCGTCCGCACTGTCCCTTCTGCAATGTCTTCAACAAAAGTGAAGTCCCGCGTATGTTGACCATCTCCAAACAACTCAATCACATCGCCCCGAATACAAGATTCGATGAACTTGAATATCGCCATATCCGGACGGCCAGCGGGTCCGTAAACCGTGAAATAGCGCAAAACGAAAACGTTGAATCCGTGGATTTCTGAATATACATGGCCCATGGCCTCCGCCGCCAACTTCGATGCTGCATACGGTGAAATGGGTTTGCGCACATCTTGTTCCTCATTGAACGGCATCGTCAAACCTGCATAGAGCGAAGAGGTACTGGCCAGAGCAATCTTTTTTACGCCATGTCTTCGCATTGATTCCAACAATTGCAGAAATCCAGTTGAATTGACATCCGAATACAAGAACGGATTCTCAATGCTAGACCTCACGCCTGCCATGGCCGCAAGATTGATCACGCCATCTATGGCGTGCTGCGCAAAAATGGTATCCAATGTGTTACGATCTCGGATATCTCCTTCCAGGAGTGTGAAGGCGGAATGGCCATGCAAGTCAGCCAGGCGGTGGCGCTTCAAGGCTGGGTCGTAGTAGGCATTGAAATTGTCGATTGCCACCACGCGGTATCCTTTTGATAACAGGCGACGGATTGTAACGGCACCTATGAATCCTGCTGCTCCTGTGACGAAAAAGGTCATTTTTTTTTGGGAAAACCAATGAGAGAATTCAAATCGCGACGGCCATTTACAGACTGATTCGCCAGCATCCTAATCGAAACCTCTCAACTCGTTTGTCGTAAAGTGATTCGGAAGGTACAAGACAAATTGAAAATTGCGCCACCCCATTCCCTTTAATTTGCAGCATTATGATTCCAATGAACCAGCCTTTTCTGCCACCTGAAAATGAATATTTGACGCTGGTTCGATCTGCTTTGAAACGGAATTGGTTAACCAACGACGGCCCCTTGCTGAATGAACTCGAGTTGAAACTGAAGCACCGTTTCAACCTGAATCACGCAATTGTTGTCAGCAATGGAACGATTGCTTTGCAAATTGCAATCAAGGCATTGGGCGTCAAAGGAAAGGTATTGACGACGCCCTTCAGCTACATTGCCACTGCAAGCAGCTTGGCCTGGGAAGGGTGTACGCCGGTTTTTGTAGACATTGCTCACGATCATTTCAATGTCACTCCGAAAGCCCTTGAATCTCAGCTAACAGAAGATGTGAAGGGCATTTTGCTGACTCATTGTTTTGGGTTTCCGTTAGACGTTGTGGCCATTGATGCTCTTGCGGCTAAGGCAGGCATTCCAGTGATTTATGACGGTGCCCATGCATTTGGCTCAACTGTAAATGGTCAATCCATATTTGCTTTCGGAGACATCAGTACGTGCAGTTTTCACGCCACAAAAATTTTCCACATGGTTGAAGGTGGCGGCATTTTTGCCAAAGATCCGGACACCCTGAAAAAATCCTCATGGATGCGAAATTTCGGGCATAATGGGCCTGGGGTGTATGCTGGCATAGGCATCAATGGAAAGAATTCAGAAATGCACGCGGCTATGGGTTTGGCAAATCTCAATCACATTGACCCCGTTCTGAGCCGACGAAGACAACAATGCGCAAACTACAACAACCTTCTGTCTGAAGAGGATTCGATTTTATTGCCGGATTTGAACACTCCTGGATGGAATTGCGCCTATTATCCTGTCGTTTTTGAATCAAGCCAAATCACCGAAATCATGCAGACTACTCTTCAGCAGCATGAGGTGTTTCCACGAAGGTATTTTTGGCCCAGTCTCAATCAGGTCAATGGATGGGGAGGTGAATGCCCGAACAGCGAGGACATTAGTCAACGTGTCTTGTGCCTGCCCCTGTATCACGGACTGGACTCAGAATCTCAACAATATGTTGCTCGGCTGATTCTCCGGACGCTTCGGTACCGGAGATAACTTCCGAGCAATCTGCAGATCAGAAGGGGTGCCTGAAACCCCTTTAAATACTGGGGAAACAATGTTGAAGGTTGCGGAAAGGAAGAAAAGACTGTACCTTGATTTTGTTTCAAAACAGCGAAAAACGACCCCCACAACAACCCCTCCCACGGCCACCTCTCATTGGTCCGCTAATGCCTCGCGTCATGAAAACACGCCTTCTTCTCATTGCTTCCATTTTCTTGAACAGCTGCACTGCACAAACCTTTTCCGAGGCCATGGACGAAGCCATGGAAACGCATGGAGTGATGGGCATGTCCGCCCTTGTTATTTGCGATGGAGAAATTGGGGAAGCGTATTACGGTGGACTCCGGAATTACGAGAACGACTGGTCTGTTGATGAAGCGACCCGCTACCGCATTGCCTCCATTTCCAAAAGCGTCACCGCTATGGGGTGCATGAAACTCGTGGAATCATCGGTACTCGACCTGGACCTTGACATCTCGGAATACCTGCCGTTTGACATCAACAACCCCAACCATCCGGATGCCACGATTACGCTTCGAATGCTGCTCAGCCACACCTCCAGCGTGCAAGACGGCGACGGCTACAGCCCGTTTTTAACGGCAACCTACCAAAGCACGAATAACCTCCCTTCGTTGGGTGAATTGCTGGAACCCACAGGAGCGTGGTACACCTCTAACATGTACCGCACGGAGCCCCCAGGCACCCATTTTGCTTATAGCAACCTGAATTTTGGCTTGGTCGCGACGGTCATGGAAGCTGCCGTCGGACTGCGGTTTGATGTGCTCATGGACGAGCTGATTTTCCAACCCATGGGACTCGGGTGTTCTTATGATGTCGGCGCGCTGGAAGGGATTGAAAACTTGGCCGCGCTCTACCGCAATCAAGGCGGTTGGATGGCCCAAGCCGATCAATTCAACGGCGTGAGTCCCGGCTCACCCGAACTGGCCGCATACACCCCCGGCAGCAACGGTTCGCGATTCGCCCCACAAGGCGGACTGCGCGCCAGTGCGGCGGAACTCTACGAATTGATGGCGGTCCTATTCAACGGCGGCGTCGCATCGAACGGCACCGCGGTGCTGGCTCCCGAAACCGTAGAGGCCATGCTCACCGAGCACTGGACTTATGACGGCAGCAACGGCAACAATTACTACAATCTGTTCAACAGCTGGGGGCTGGGGATTCAACGGGTCACCAACACCGCTATGGGCGACATCGTCTTTCCGGAACTGCAGATGTGGGGGCATCCGGGCGAGGCGTACGGACTGATTAGCGATTGGTACTTCGATCCCGTTACCAAGGATGGTGTCATTTTCTTGACCAACGGCGCCTGGAACGGGTACAGTTTTGGAAACAACTCCGCGTTCTACACCTTGGAAGAGGACGTGTTTGCAGCTGGGGAAGAAGCGCTGGGTTGCACGGCAGATGTGGCAACGGCTGCAGTCACTTCAGCGTTGGTTCTGCCAAATTTCGGGCACCCCGGAGAGGCGATTGTGTGCCACAGCACCGGCACCATTCTTTGGCAAGACGCACTGGGTAAAACCGTTGCACAAACCCCTGCTCAGCGGACCTGCGTCATCCCAGCGTTGCCTGCAGGGAGCTACTTGATCAGGATGGAAGGGCAAAAACCCGTGCGGTTCACAGTGCTGTGATCAGTTGACTGTGTGAATACACATCGGCGGCAGGTTGCGGAATACTGAATGCACCCGACGGGCAGCCATGCGAATTCCCTGCTTCCCCCATGGAGCGGGAATGTTGACAATTGAAACCGCCGAACGTTCAGATGGGCGACGGATCGCGGACTGCACCTTTCAATTCAGCAGACAACACGTTTCGCGCGAAGCTTTTGCTGATGCTTGTGGCCATTTCGAGATTTGTCGTGCCGGTTTCCACTTCGCGGACAGAACCGTCGTGGAGGGAGATGTTGATCATGGTTGTCTCGAGGTGCAAAAACAACCTGAAAATCGCCCCTTTATGCGGTAAAGCGCGCTCATAGAGCACCCATGAACGGCGGTAGGACGGGCCTACTCCTTCAAGCAGCGAATCGGCAAACCCGCACGGGCTGAAACAAGGGATTGTTGGAACCAAGAGCAAGAGGCATGGAACAACTCACCATAACTCGGATAATCCGGGTTCCCAGTGGTCCAATACTTCGGTCCTCCCATGTAAAATTTCCCGATGTTGGGACCTGCAGCCCCTTCCCTGTAGCCACCGGGATCCGCTGAAAACAAATCCTCCCGTTCCGATGCGCACTCGGTGGCGTAGGGTTGGCTTAACGACTCATCAAAGGCTGCAACATCATCTTGATCGGGCACCTTCCATCCCGTCGGGCACAGGCCCCGTGAATCCGTTACAGCAGTCCAGTGGTAGAAATAGCCGAATTGCTCATCATTGGCCGGATCATTCTCGGCATGGCACCAAGCTCCCGTGGTGACTCCCACCCAAGCCGCATTGTCCGTCACCTCAGGGATCGCGGAACCATCGCGGTACGATTCCGTCATCAGGGGGTCGGCAAACCAACATTGGCCATTCATGGCAACCACCCGGTATTCAACGCTGTTGTATGTCACCGACTCTATGCCTTCACAAGGATTGGCATCAAGAGGACTTCGCAAGTACACCTTGTCCGTCGCGCGTTCAGAGTCAGGGAAATGACTGACCCAGTCGACATAAACCTTATCGGTAATTTGGTTGGTATCGGGCACCAATTCGGTTTCACTCAAATTCACATCGAGGTACATACGGCCCGAAGTGATTAAGGTATCAAATTGAGCCAAGGATGGGTGCATTGCGCATGCGGCAAAGCAGAGAAGAACATACCTCATCAAAACGAAAATTTGGTTAGTTGAAATATACTCCATCCGGCGCAGCAAATCAAATCGCTTTCAAACAACATGTAGTTGCTGAACCTACAGCGCGTATGAACGGCCGCGACACATGGCTTAGCTTCGCTTGAATTCGCCTCCCTGCAGGCAACGGGACGATGGCGTTAGCCCCCTCGACCCCAAGGATGACACAGCAACTTGATGCTCGACATTTGAGGTCGACGCACAATTCGTTCCACTAGGGTTCGAATTGCTCCTCAATTGTCCCGCATCCGCGATTGTCACACCTCGCCGCCGCGTAACTGGTCGGACATTGGGGATCCTTTCTAGATAACGTTCCAATCAACTGAGCCAATGGCCCAATATTTGGACTTCAGGATGAGTGGGAATTACTGAACAATTACTTTGCTCCTCAAGACTTGTTCATCCGTTGAAACTTCAAGTGAATACATGCCTTTAGCAAATCCAGAGACATCAATCGTTAGAGTTGAGGTTGATTGCTTCTCAAAAACAAGTTGGCTTGATGAATCATAGAGTTTAATGGTTGTTTGAACCCCATTCGAATGACCAAAATCAACTGTTATGTAATTCGAGGACGGATTTGGAAATACACGCAACAACAAATTTTCTTCCTGCTCTGGGATTTTGGAAATCACGTCGTTCATGCAATTTCCTGGCATGTGTATATCCAACCATTCTATTCTCTCTTGAATCCAGTTTTTCATGTATTCAACCTCCTCTTCATGAGTTTCCATAGGAAGAGGATCGGGTTCAAACCATATATTTTGTCCCAGGAAATCCCACCGATCAAAATTGCGTGTAATGGCTTCGCCTACATGTGAATTCATGTCATCGATTCGTTGAAATAGAGAATCCAAATCCAACGGACCTTGTCTGAGGGTACTCCATCTGCATGCCAAATGATTTGTGAAAACAGTATCTGTCATCATGGATTGCCAAAACATTGGCATCGTTTGTACATCTTCACACCATTCTTGTTCTTGTGTGTAAGTCCAGCCTGTAGGATCGTGGCTTGAACACACCAGAGACAACCCATAAGTTTGATCAAAGTCCCAAATAGGACCAGCATGTAATCTATCATCAGCATCTACGCGGTCCTTGTGCATATATGTGCTTAGCTTGTAACCATCAGAATTTTTAGACAGCTCATTAACAATTAGAAAATCAGTAAAACTTGTAACGTCAATTAACTCTGTGTAGCGCATTCCATCAGCGTAGAAATCTGTTGAGAATACAGCATTCTCAAATGCATCCATCCACCCTTTTATGTAGTCTTTTTGATTCTGGTGAATTTGATCCGCTTTTGGATAATAGTACCGATATGCCAAGGGCACTCCTCCTTGTGAGTTATAATTTGAGGTGAAATATTCATCATCTTCAACATCCCAAGTCCAGTCTATCCTCAGAATATAACCTCCTGTCAACGCATCACCTTCAATATCCGTGCTGTCAAGCTTTGCAATATCAACACGGTTGTTGTCTCGTTTAATTTTCTCAGTGAGAATATAAAGTCCTCGGTATTCATCATTTATGACCAATTCTACAAATCGATAATTGGACGCATAATGACCCATCTCACGAGAAAGGTCAAAGCATAAGGGCACACGAAACTGTGTTTTGTCTAAAACCATCGCATGTAAAATCCAATCTTCCTCTTCTCCCATTCCCAATAAAGATTGCGATTGATCTTCTAGGTTTTCATCCCACAACTCGATTGTATATGTTTTCTTTTCATACAACTGCGTAGAATTGCCCCTTGTCTCGATACCAATATTGCCTGAATATTCGTTATGTGGATCGTCAAGATGATTGATCTCACCATCACCATTGTTGATCATCCCCATTACCGCTAAAACTCTGGGTTCGTCAGGGATGTCGTCAACATCATTCTCATATTCAATCACCACAATGGGCAAATGACTTTCAGTAAAATCTTGACCGAGTGCGTGAGAAACACAAATCCAATAAGCTAGAGCAGCAAATAGAAACCTCATGGTGATGACTTCAGATTTCTAATTTATATCAAGCATGACTTTTCACCGTTGGTTATTGGGGACATTTTTCAACACGAATGCGGCACATCTTTTTTCTTGTTTTTGCAGTTGAGAACAAGTTGTCCTGAGTGTTTACGGGGGGTAGAGTATTTCCCCAAAAATGTCAACGGGGCCCGGATTTCCAGGGGGCGAATTCCCTGCGGAATACCTTAATAAAACCTTCTGACGAGTCTTTTTTTTGCGACCACCCCCCCTGATTTTATTGCAGTTCCTTGCTCCCCCAAAGATTCAGCTCGTTGCGCGTGTAACCAATTCCATTGAAATGCGTAATGCTGCAAATGTTCCCCATTCGGAAAAACTTCGTCGTTCTGGTATTTTACAGCTTGAGTGTCCTCACCCACCCGGTGTGGTCGCAGACGGAGTGCATTCAGGTATCACTTCCTTCGGGCATTTACCCTGAGGGTACCGCACTGGATGCGAAGACCAATGCAGAGGGAGGTGTCTTGAAGTTTACATTGGATGGCAGCGATCCGACTTTGCTCTCTCCCAAATGGCTTGGTGAGAAGTCCCTTGAATCGGACCTTCTTTCGAGGAGCAGAAATGAGTGTGTCAACATCAGTGCATTTGGGCGATCATGGCATTACGATGACAGTGTCAAACGCGTCGTGGTCATCGGCTTCGCGTCGTTTGATGCGAAAACCGGGATGCAACAATGTCCCACCACATACCGCACCTACGTGTTTGAGTCCAATGTCCATGAGATGCCGGTTCTTTCAATTGTTGGCGATGAACATGACCTGTTCGATTATGAGCGCGGGATTTTGAATTCAGGCACACTCCGCGACAGCCTGAAAGCAGGAAATTGTGATTTGCGTGGACGTGAATACGAGCGAGAAGTGAAGGTCATGTACTTGCCGTTAGATGGTCCGACACAGTCGTTGGCCATGGGATTGCGATGCCACGGTGGTACTGCTCGGCAGACCCAGCAAAAGGGCTTGCGGTTGAAAGCGCGTCAGGAATATGGCGGTGAACAACTGGAGGTTTCCATGTTTGGAAGGGATGTCGTGTTGACAGAGTGTGTACTGAAACCGACGACGATTACCTATTCTGGGTTGGGTATAGAAGATCACCTGAGTTGTTTCCTGGCGGTTGTCCTCGAGCTTGAGGCTCCACATCAACGATTTGTGGAAGTTTACATCAATGGGGTTTACCATGGCGTTTACACGATTCAAGAACGAGTTGAATGTGATTGGCTGAAGGATCGAACGGGAGCCAAAGAACCCGCCATTGCTTCTTCATGGGGCGATACCACCCATGCTGATTTCGCTGAAATGATGGCGTTTTTGGAGTCGGCTGACCTTGCCGATCCCCTTCAGTTTGCATTCATCGACTCTGTCTTGGATTTGAAGGCATTCATCCAGTACCAGGTGTTGGAACAATTTATCATGAACCGGGATTGGCCATGTGGAAATGTGAAGTTTTGGCGGGATGAGGCTGATTCGACAGCCAAGTGGCGGCCGATTTTTTATGACGGTGATGCTGCCTTTCTTTTTCAGGATTTCAATCCGCTCTTGCACGCCATGGGCGAAAGTCAATGCGCCTTGTGCAGAACCACGCCCCAAGCAGGACTCATGTTGCGCAAGCTTTGGTCAAATGCGGGATTCAGAAAGGCCTACATTGACATCGCACAGTTCTACGTAGACGGTCTGTTCAGTTATGAAAAAACAGACACGTGGCGAAACATGCTGCTGAACAAGATGAACCCTGTTTACCCCGAAATGATTCAACGATTCAATCACATCAAAGCGAGCGATCTCGAAATCAAGCAGAAGTGGCTGCGCAGGTTCCTCAAAACACAGCCCGAACGGTTGATGGAATTCTTACATGAGGCTGAATCTGGTGTTACGTTTGACTGGCAATGACAGCGCCTGATTGACATCAGTTGAAGAACCTTTTCTGGATGATGTTCAACATGGTTCTTGCGACTTTTCAAGATAAAAGGCCAAACCAGGCATCTTTTGTTGGGCATTCGGTCCAGTCAAGTCGCATGGTTCCACACGTTTCAAATTGAACAGGCCAGCCGTCACGTGCTTGATGCCCTCAGTCATGCGTTCTTGTTCCATTGGATAGTCCTCTTCATTGTCCCCCCGGAATGCGCGTTTGACCAGCAGCCATTTGCCGTTAGCCGTCAACATTTCATGTATCCTTTCCGCAATGAAACGTTGCTGACTTTCAGCCTCGAAATTATGGAAACAGCCGACGTCGGTGGCCACGCCGAAGACATGACGATAGGCCTTGGAGAAAGTCGTTGAATGAAGAATATCGACGTCTTGGTAGCTGAGACGTGCTTTGACATCCGGTGCATGTTTCGATGCTAAGGCTCGCGCTTGATCCAGCGCAACAGTGGAGATATCGATGCCAAGAACGGAGCAAGAAGTGCGTTGTGCTAGCCGCAGGGTGAGGGTTCCATTTCCGCATCCAATATCCACCAATTTTCCGTTTTGCGGAATCCAGCCTTCATCCAATGCTCGCTCGAGGACATCCAGTTGTTCACGTCCTCTCCAAGGAGGGATTTTTTTGAGATTACGAAAAGAAGAGTCCCATTTTTTTTTTCTTGTTTTCAGTAGCTTTTTGAGCATAGGTTTTGTGAATGGATGATTCCAACTGATGGACCACACGGGGGTTCGGTGCCCATTTCAAAGGATTCAGATTAAGGTCAGGAAGAGCAAGATGTCTTGAACGTTGACTATCCCGTCGCCGTTAATGTCGCCTTGCGGACAGGAGGTGCACCCAAAGTCAGCAAGCATGCCGAGCAAATCCTCCACGGTGAACTCACCGTCCTCGTTGAAATCGCCCGGGTACGCGCAGTCGCCATCCAATTGCCAGGTTGCTTCGGTATCGAAGTTGGTCGCTTCTTCATCCATGCATCCGAAAACGGTGAGGTCGGCGCTTGAGAAGGTGAGGCCCTCGGCAAATTCAATGCCTTCCGTCCCATCTGCCATAACGGTTTTGGCGAGCAGGTTAATGGTCCCGCTGAATGAGGACGGGTCGGTTACAGTAAACTGACCGATGGGCACAGCGCCGTTGTTCGAAGTCGGTGCGGGAAAATTGGGGAAAAACGCCCCGCCGATGCTGTCGTCCATGATAATGGAGCCGGGATCCAAGCTGTCAACCCAGTTGGAGAACCCTTCGACCCAAGAGACCGTGGCTGTGGAGTTTACGTCCGCAGAAATGCCGGCGTTGAACCACGAGGAGAATTCATTGGCTGGAAAGGCGCTGTTGAAGAGTGGCTGGTAGGAACTGACAACCACGGTCTCACCCAGGTCGTAGCCGAATCCGTAAAAAGCATCCGCCGTCTCCAACACCATTGGCCGGTCTTCGTCACCGAATACCGCGAGCAAGTAGTCGTCTGGGTCTTCCAGCAAGGCATAAACATGGTAGGTGACAGACCCTGCGGGCAAGGTGCCGACTAGGCCCATGAGGTCTTCGGTGTGTACGGCGTATTCCACAACGGCCAGATCGATGATGTGGCCTGTGGTGGTATCGTACCAGTCGATGTTGCTGCACGAGTTGCCGAAGTAGGGCAGAAAACTCAGGAAGTCCGACAAATCTTGGACGCCCGAGCTATCTGGATCCATCGGACCTCCCACGACGCCGTAATTGCCCAAGGCGTACAACATGGTGTTACCGCCAATAAAGCCGTCGCCGTCGTGGTCGAAATAATCGCACGGGGACTGAGCGCTTATGCCGGTGGTAAAAAGCAATGCGACCAGCAAATATTTCAAGTGTGACATGAAATTGAAAATAAATTTAAAAATAGTGAAAATGTTGGTGTGAAGATGGATTCCGTTGAACAACAGGCCATCCATCGGAGTGCATTCGGTACATGTCAATTGAACCGTTTGTCCGGGACTTGCGGGGTGAACGCCGTCAAGACAGGTGGTCGCTTTGGTGTGTTATTGGCCTGCGAAAAAAGCCGAAGTCCATGGCGGTGGTGCCTTTCAAAACTTGGGCAAAAGGTTCCCTGCCAGGTTCACGGATTGAAGGGAGATATTCCCTGTTGATTATTCAACCTATGTGTGCATCTCAATAACGTGAAAAGCATTTTAGACGGATGCTGTTGTCTTGAAAATCGAATACTTCTCGTGGATGAGAATCCATGATGATATCCGGAATGTTTGCCTTCGGGTAGCGCCAAAGACCACAGTCGCAAAGACAAAGGGTGTCGGCTTGTAGCAGTTTCTCCGCAATTTGAACCTCTTGACCTCCAGCGTTGATTACTTGCACTCCTGATTCGATCAAGTCTGCATGCAAAGCATCTATGGGGTTCATGTCATCGCCCTTGGACCATCGCTTTTCGTGCAATGCCCCGCGTTCAAACACCTCAGGCCGAAGGATTCTTGCAAAAGGCAAATCACAATATTGCGGTGCCAGGATGTAAGCGACCGACGTAGTTCTTGGAACGACTTTGACCGCGTTGTTTAGGGGGGCGTATACAGGTGTTTGTGGTTGGGTTTGCCAAAGGATGAACCCACTGCAATACAAGCCCAGCATTGTGCCAGTTGACAGCGACACTCCCCTTAACTTGAATGGAATTGATGTATGCTGAATGAGAAAAGCGAGGCTTTGACCCAAGAAGTGACACCAATATGGCGCAAATAAGGCGACGTATCGAGGAGCATACATGGGTGTGCACAACGATCCGATGCCATAAAGTGCCAAGGGTGACAACCAGACGGGGTTGCTTCCCCAGCCTTTTCTCAAACTTAGAAAAAGCGACCCGATACAAGTGACCAACGCCAAAATGGTCAGTGTGGAGCTCCCATTCAAGACCAAGAAAATGTCCCGCAGCATGGGATATCCATTGGGTTGATCCAGCGCGACTCCTGTATCCAAAGTCGATGCTAACCGATTTGCAGTATGCAAAATCAAGGGGGCCAATCCCAAGCCCGCCAACAGGATGGGTTTCCAGTTTTTCCGAAAATCCAATCGAAGGATTGCAGGAATAATGAGTAACCATCCATAAAAATGCACCCAGGGCACGAGCACGACCAACAAAGCCCATGCCAACCCAAGATATCGGTTCTGTGGCCTTCTCTTCTCATCATCATCTTGCGTCACGAGCGTTTCTGTGCACCACAACAACAAGCAAATCAGACCGATTTCAAGGGCATAGGCCCGAATCAGGTGACTTGCGCTCATCACTTGTGTTGAAGCCAAAAACAGACAAGCCGAAAACATCGCTCCCCAACCCTGCTTTTTCAGGCTGGCGCCCCACAG
This sequence comes from Flavobacteriales bacterium, assembly GCA_049610385.1. GTDB lineage: Bacteria > Bacteroidota > Bacteroidia > Flavobacteriales_D > Sanyastnellaceae > JBMYZL01. The sequence continues at coordinate 15,248 of JBMYZL010000023.1, read as the reverse complement.
TGCCATGGCGCCTATGGACACCCAGATGGCTGATATCCACCTTGCCCTTTGCCAGTTGAATCCATTCCAATGCTGAAGCAGATGGAGCACCCATTCGTAGACAGGTGGGTTGTTTCCATTCATGAGCACCGATGAGATGCCCTCAAAACTCCACTGAGCGAAATACAGCGAAAAGGGCTCGTCCCCATTTGGTATCCACTCGGTGCAATGCCAACTTCGAATCAATAAATTCACTCCAAACACCAGGGCAAGGCTTGTTGCTGCCCAGTTGTACGAAGCGGACTTGATGCTCTTCAGATTCATGAAAATGTTGTGACAGGGAAAATGAAATGTAGGAGATTTTTCTTTGCAAGTTTTCCACGACAATGAATGTCATTCATCGCCAATGGAAGGTGGTTGATCTAGACAAGCATCAACTGACAAGTGGGTGGCACCCCTGGTGTGTCAAGCAAAAAAGGCACCCAACTGAGTGCCTTTTCCAAGTCTCAGAGAAGGGGGTTACTTTGCTTTGATGTATCCGAATATGGCGAGCACGAAGAACACCATGTCAGGAGCGATCATTTCGATGCTGAAGTTCATCAGTTCACTTTGACCGATGACCATGTTCATGACCACAAACATCGCGGCGATGCCGATAAGGTAGGCAATGATGATGGTTTTGGCCACATCGATGCTCGCCTTCCGAGAAGCCAACAAAAGGATGCCAATCATAAAGAAGGCGTGTCCCACACCCACGTGCATGTTGGTGGCAAGGTGAAGGAGGTTGGCGTCGCTTTGGTAAGATTCGGCCAGGGCCATCTCAGCCATGGAGGATGCGCCGAACATGGCGACGCAGCCAATAAGGGTTTGGTACACTCCAAGAATCGTGAGTGTGGTTGAAGTTTTCATGAAATAAAACGTAAGGGTTTGGCGCAAGATATATTGCCAGACCATGGAGCGTATGACAGGCCAATGAAGGTTTTCAACACCGCCGCAGCCCCATCGGGAATCTGACCTCAAAACTTCCGACATTTTTTGGCCCTTAAGTCCACAAAACCATGTATCCAAGCCACCTTCCACATCTGGTCAAACGCTGAAAAGTATTGCATCTCGATACCATCCGCCCGCATCTATTCCAGCGGGTTGAAGACGCACTTCAGCGTGTTCTCGTAGCTCGGTTTCGTTGCGCCCAATGCTTCACGCTGGATCAGTCCGTCTTGGTGATGATGGTCTTTTTCTCTGCTTCACCGGTAGCACACCTGCTTCATGCAGAGCAGCGAGTCATCCATTGGGCAGCCTTCCCATTGGGTGGAGCAATCGGCCCTGCCAACACACGTTTTCTGTAGCATCACTCCTTGACGAAGCGATGCATTTCGGTTTCGAGTTGGTTCCGTTTGATTTGTGCCACATAAACACCTGACATCAAGCTGGTCAAGTCAATGGATTCGTCCCCAAATCCTTGCTCCTGATGAACGACTTTGCCATCCATGCTGATGATGTTCACTTCCCATGCTTCATGGGCGTCGATCCCGTGCAATTGAGCGCTCGTGTAGACTGGATTTGGGAAGAAGGACAAGGCTTCATTTGTGGATGTAGTCTCAACAATATCTGATGCGTTGCTCTCGCAAATGACATAATTCAAGGTGCTTGGAGGAACCTCATTTGTGCTCGTTTCTTCAATCACCACATCGCCTTCAACATTCTTGATCGAATAGCCGCATTCTGTGGGATCTGATAAAGGAGCGCTCACCAAGAAGTCAACTTCCCCTTCATCGACGGTGACCACGGCCGTGCGGGTGGAGAAACCGATGTAATCGGCGTACCCGTCTCCGTCAAAATCCGGGTTGAAAAAGATGTTGGCCTCGAGGCCCGACTCAGAGTACACGCCCATGTTGCCGAAGTACCAGCCGTCGCCGGAATCGTCGGTAAAGGTGATTTCAATGAGCCCACAGGTGGGGTCTTCATCGCACGGGTTCAATCCATAGACATTGCAAGGGTCATCTCCGGGCACTCCCCACTCGTCGCTGCTGAACACCACGTTGCCGTAGTTGTCCGTGATGTAGTAGTCATGGTATTGGCCCCATCCGTCGTCATTGTACACGACGTCGATGCGGTGGCCGATGTCCACCGGAATGGAGAATGACTCGCTCCCCACGTTGAGCATGGTTTCAGAGGCGACTTCGATGCCATCGGCGAACACGTGCAAAGACGATCCTTCCCAGCCGTCTGGGCCGCCCCAGTCGCACGTCATAGTGATGATCCATGCGCCGCACGTCCCTTCCGGGTCGGGAAAGTCAAAGGGCATCACTTCACCCAACGAATGCACGACCCCATTGTATGCCAGCATGTCGGCCTGGATGACGGGGGCGGTGTTGGCTTGAACCCCGTTGTCATCAGTGGTGATGTTGACGGTGCCCGAGTTGTCGTATGAGGCCAAATTCATTCCGTTGAAGAGGTCAGAACTTTCGTACACCCCGGGTACGATGTGGGCGTCTACAATGTTGTCGATGAATTGGGACGACAGCAAGGCATCAACGCTCTCAAACCCGTTGGCTTCGGCCATCGCGACAAAGGCATCGTCTGTCGGGGCGAAGACCGTGAAAGGGCCTTCGGCTGGTTCGTTGTCGTTCAAGATGGGTTGGCCACGGAGGGCTTGGTTCAAGCCTTCAGCCAAAAGTGCCTGCTCGAAGATGGTGTGGTCTGGGCTTTGGACGATGACGTCCCAGGTCGTTGCGCTCGGGTAGCCTGCCGGCACCAGGATCTCATCGATGACGTGGATCACGCCATTGAATGCCAGAATGTCTTCATGGAGGACGGTGGCTCCGTTGAGCATGATGCCGCCGTCATCCGCCACCGAAACGGCAAGGTTCTGGCCTTCCACGGTAGGCAGGACAGCGCCATCTTGCAGGTCCTCGGCTAGGAAAACACCCGGCACCATGTGGTAGCTCAATCCCGCCACCATGCCTTCAGTGAAGTACAGGAGGTCAAATGAATTTAAATTCATCAATTCCTGAAGCCCTTCGATGGCAGCAGAGTTGGGAAGAAACAACGTGTATTCGTCCAGTCCCTCCAAGTTCACGGTCGAACCAGGAAAGCCTCCACTCTGGCCGAAAAACGAACATCCGAAATACGATTGAAAAGCATAAGCGGACGCGTACGCGTCCATGTTTTCATTTGCACCAGAACCCCAGAAGCTCAGCATGACATCGCACAGCGTTTCTGCATCCACAATGATTGTTCCGGTCATGCCCAATTCAGGCTGCACCCCAATGGAAGACGTGTAGGTGTAAACGCCCGGCACGTCGAATGTGACCGTGCCCATGCAGACGCCGTCGATGTTGCCTTCGGTTTCTTCAAGAAAGAAGGAAACGGGGTTGCTCTCCGCGGTTCCATCAACATTGTGCGTGCCTTCGGCGTTCACGAAGGCGACGGTTTGCCCCACAGAAATGGTGAATTCGCTGGGCGTGAAAAGGAAATCGGTCAGATAGACCGTGGCATCTGCTTCGCATTGTGCCCGGGCAACAACGGCATTCAAGCTGGCGAAGATGAAGAGGAGGGGAAGGTGTTTCTTTTGCACTGGTGGAATCAAATTAGGCTAAGCGCTCATTCTTTCACGAAACGCAGCGTGTGCCAGCTGTCTTCGGATTGCAATCGGATCGTATACAGACCATTTGGTAAAATGAACACATCCAGTGTGCCGTTGCCTACCCCACGCTGGCGATGGACCACCTTGCCATCGACGCTGAGGATCTCTGCCTCCCACGCTTCGTAATCATCAAATCCCTGAAGTTGTGTAACTGCAGTAACGGGGTTGGGGTAAAGGGAAATAGGGGTTTTTGATCCCTCTGCTTCTCCAATGAGGGAGGCAGTCGTCTCGCAGATGACGAAATTGAGCGTGCTCGGTGGGGCTTCGCTGGTGCTCGTTTCATCAATGGCGACCTCGCCCGCTGGGTTCTTCACAATATAACCGCATTGCGTGGGGTAGACCACGGGGGAACTGACGAGGAAGTCGATTTCTCCTTCGTCTACGGTGACCATGACCGTTCGTTCCTCGAACGATTGGTAATCCGCGTATCCGTCTCCATCAAAATCGGGGTTGAAATAGATGTTTGCTTCCAGGCCGGATTCTGAGAAGACGCCCATGCTGCCTCCATACCAGCCGTCGTAGGAATTGTCGGTGAAGGTAATTTCAATGAGGCCGCAACTGGGTTCCTCTCCACAGGGATTGAGGCCGTACACGCTGATGGGCGGCTCCCCGCCGTCCCAGGTTTGGGTTCCTGAGCTGCTAAATAAGGTGGTGCCGTTTTGATCGATGACGCTGTAGCCGTGGTATTCGCCCCAGCCTTGATCGTTGTACACGACGTCAATTCGACTTCCGTCGTCCACTGGGATGGAGAACGACTCGCTGCCGACGGACATCATGGTTTCAGCTGCAATTTGACTTCCGTTGGCGAACACATGGAGCGAAGAGCCTTCCCACCCAGAGGGGCCTCCATTGCTGCAGGTCATGATGATGGTCCACGCGCCGCAGGTGCCTTCTGGGTCGGGGAAGTCAAAAGGCATCACTTCGCCCAAGGAATGCACTACACCGTTGTACGCCAGCATGTCGGCTTGGATGATGGGGGCGGTGTTGGCCTCGATTCCCTCATCATCAAGGGTGATGTTCACGATGCCTGAGTTGTTGTATGACGGCAAATTTTGCCCGTTGTAGAGGTCTCCACTCTCGTATACCGCTTCTACGAGGTGGGCATCCAAGATGTCATCGATGAATTGGGATCCGAGCAACGCTTGAACGCTCTCAAACCCGTTGGCTTCTGCCAAGGCAAAAAAGGCATCGTCCGTCGGGGCGAAGACCGTGAAAGGACCTTCAGCCGGTTCGTTGTCGTTCAAGATGGGTTGTCCACGCAGGGCATTATCCAGTCCTTCGGCCAAAAGCGCCTGTTCGAGGATGGTGTGGTCCGGACTTTGGACGATGACGTCCCACGTTGTGGCGCCGGGATAGCCCGCTGGCACCAGGATGTGATCAATGACGTGAATCACGCCATTGAATGCCGTGATATCAGGATAGATGATGTTCGCATCGTCCACAATTGCACCGGCGTCGCCGATGGAAATGGAGACGGATTGGCCCTCCGCCGTGGGCAATTCCATGCCGTCTTCTAAGTCACTCGCCATGTAAATGCCCGGTACGATGTGGTACTTCAAGGCTGGAAGCATGTCGTAAAACGCGAGCATATCGAATTGGCTCAAGTTCATGAGGTTCATTAAATCATCCACGGCTTCATCCGTAGGGACGAATACCGTGTATTCTGGAGCGCCATTGAGATCGAGGTCTCCGGTCCAGCCTTCGTTGGGCGTGGCACCGTCCCAGTAAACGGAGCTGTAGTAAGTCAAGAACGCCCAAGCGCTGTAAAAGGCATCGAGCTCCTCCAAATCGCCGCTCCCAAAAAAGCCTACCATCCGATCTGCTAAGGTCACTGCGTCGACCACGATGGTGCCAGTCATGCCCAATTGAGGCTGGACTCCTATAGAAGATGTGAAGGTGTAAACACCCGGCACGTCAAAGGTGACAGTGCCCATGCAGACGCCGCTGATGTTGCCCTCGGTTTCCTCAAGAAAGAAGGAGACCGGGTTGCCCTCCGCAGTTCCGTCCACGTTGTGCGTGCCTTCGGCGTTGACGAAGGCAATGGTTTGTCCCACCGAAATGGTGATTTCGCTGGGTGTGAAAATGAAGTCGGTCAGATAAACCGTGGTGTCGGCTTCGCATTGGGCTTGTGCAACAACGGCACTCAGGCCGGCGAAGATGGAAAGGAGAGAGAGGTGTTTCACTTCAACGTGGTTTAATTCGAGAACGCTCCGTCCATGAAAAAGGTGACAATGGCATGTTTTGTTCAGGCGTTCACGGGTATAGAGAACATCTCTAGAGGTATAAGGTTCACTCTTGGGATGCGATTCGGTGGCATTTCACCCCCAGACGTGAAATGATGAACAACAGATGTTTTCATATTCGCCTTCCTGTAACTTAGGAGCAACTCCATGAATCATCGGAAAACATTACAAAGGGTTTTGCTCAGCCATTGGCTGCTCGTGGCCATCGCCTTGTTGGCGCCAGCTTGGCCAACGGCAGCCACAGATGCTCTGCAATTGGACAGCTTGCTCCGGATATGGCACGATGAGTCTGAGAGCATCGACGTGCGATTTGCGGCATTTGATCAACTGTACGCAGGTTATCACCAGCGATACCCTGATACCATGCTGGTAGAATTGGAAGAGTTGGCGGTTAAAGCGCTGGAGCACAACCGTCCTTTGCTCCTGTATGATGCATGGTTGCGCAAGGGAGGGCTGCTCAATTACAAAGGGCTCAATGAGGAGGCGCTGAAAGCGTACCGGCGAGCAGAGGAGGTCATCCGGCCGTTTGACGATGACATGCGCATGGGGTCTTTGGCCGCAAACCGGGGAAATGTGTACGCCAACCAGGCGGATTACGCCCAAGCGATGGATTCCTTCACGAAGGCGTTGGAATTGCACACGGCTGCCGAAAACGCCCGAGGGAAACGCAATGCGCGCATGGCCTTGGGCAACGTTTTCGTTTTGATTGAAATGTTCGAATTGGGCAAAACCCAATACGAGGAGGTGCTGGCTGAATTGGATTGGACTCCAGAGAATGCGCGCTTTCGCGGGCTCTTATACATGAACCTCGGGTACTGTGAATACAAGTTGGGAAACCTTCAACACGCGACGGAATTGTACTACCAAGCCTTGCCGCTTGCAGAACAAGCCAATTCCGATTACCACCTCGCGGCCGTCCATCAGAACATCGCTACACTTTATGAAGTGGAAGGCCTGGTAGATGACGCGATGTTTCACGCAACACGGAGCCTGAAGCTGTTTGAACGGCTGGGTGCAGAGCAGGCCATGGTCGAGTGCCAATTGTTGCTCGCGCGGCTGCAGTTGGGTGACGATGTGCGCGGTACTTTGGCACAGGCAGAGGGCATTTTAGTGCGTCATCCGGACCTCGAAAGTCACGAGCTGTTGAGCGATTTGTATGAGCTGCTGTATCTCGCTCACAAAGAATTGGGCAACACGGCACGGGCTCTCGAGATGCATGAGTCCTTTCTGGCGTTTCACGACAGCGTCGAGCACGCACGAAACAAGTTCGTCGTCATCCGCACGGCGTACGAAAAGGACGTTGAGCACCGCTTGAACGTGCTGCGGATGGAGGGCCAAGAAGAGGTGGACAGACTGTACATCCAGCAGCTTCAAACCGTTATCCTGCTCATCGTGATTTTCGGTTTTGTCGTAGCCGGAGTGGTGGCCTATGCCTTGCGAAACAAAGCCATGCACGAACAGCGCAAGGCGGCACTGCTCAGTAAAATAGAGGAGTTGAGGGCGTCGCAAATGAGAAGCATGGCGATTTCCCTGCCCTCATTGGAAGACCAGCGATCGGCCATTGAAGCCGCCATTGACCGGCCATTGAACGAAACCGATTGGAAGGTCTTGAACCTGTTGATGAAAGAACCGACCATGACAAACCAAGCCATCGCCGATCGAGCCTTCCTGAGCATCGATGGCATCGGTTCTTCCCTCCGCAGGATGTATGGATACTTCAACATCGGGGAAACGAGGTACAAGAAAATTGCACTGGTGCACGCCGTGACCAAACTTGCTTTGGAGCCGAGTCAAACGCTGGACTGACGGTTATCCAGGCGTTTCGCCCCTGTGTGTGAGGATGGTTGTCAGTTGCAAGAAATGGGGCCTGTACCGTCACGAAAAGAAAATTCCGGGGTAGTACCTATCAAACCAAGCAATTAAATTCAACACATGAAACATGTTCTCACCAGCCTGATGATGCTTGTTGCATTTGCGGCCTTCGCCCAAACAACGACGCTGTATTTGACCATTGATGGACTCACGGCATATGACCCTTCCGATGGATTTTCCATCCAACAAATAGAGTTGGCTTTTTCACCTGTGCCGGACTTCCAATTCTCGATGGGTTTGGATGGCGATGAACAGGGGGATTATTTCCCACCTACTTTTAGCTTCGACGTAATCCCACTGGGCGTTATGACCACCAACTACTTGTGGGACGAGCTGTTGAATGTGCCCATTGTGATGAACGCTTCTATCATTTGTGGAGCCGATACGGTGATCCTGGCCCCTGTGATTTTGGAAGGAGAGCTTGATGATGAAGGCAATATGTATATGGAGGAGGTCATTGTCGTTGCTTGCGGAACACCCGCAGATTTTGATTGTCCAGATTTGATGGCCAACTACGGAGATGCATGCCAAGGGGGCTGGGGAATCGTCGATGAGAATTGCGATTGCGTGGAGTATCAAGATCCTTGCGCCTTTGAGATCAATGTCGAACAGACGGATGAGGGAGAGTTGTTTACCGTTGTGTTTGGAGATGGGGTGGACGAGTCTAATCCAGCCATTTGGGAATGGTATATTGATGGGTTGCTTACAGGACCTAACACTGCCGACGGTGGGCTGCTCGTTACCGAACCATACACTTCTGTTTGCGCGGAAGTCGTGTTCTTCGAAGGATGCAATGGAGTTCTAATGGAGTGTTACGAAATCCCAAATTGCCTGACGGGGAACAACGATGCTGCGATGCTGCTCATCTGCGCAATTTCCCAGTGCGGTGACCCTGACAATCCAGAACAAGGTATGTGGTGCGATCTCATCGAGACGTTGGATCTCGCTTACAACTCCAACGACGCGGAGGCATGCGCTGAGGTGATCAACTGGATGGAAGCAAATGACTGGGACGGAAATTGCGACAATGGAGGAAACAATGATTTTGATTGTCCTGAATTGGGCGGAAACATTGGAGATCCGTGCACGACGGCCGATGGGAACTTCGGCATCATATTCGGGGAATGTGAATGCGTTGAAGTGAGTGGCTGTGACCTTGAGGTTGAAACCAACTTAGTTGCAATTGACGATGGAACGGGCTCTGGTATTGTTGAGGCCATCGTAACTGGGGGCACCCCTCCGTACACCTACGAATGGACTGACTTCTTTGATGTTGTCTATGGGACAGAAGCGGTGTTGGAAGGGGTGTCGGCGGGCACCTATTTCCTGCAAGTCATGGACGCGAACGGTTGTCCCGCCTTTGGCTGGGAAGATGTTCCGATGGCGTGGGATTGTCCTAATATGATGGCCAACTTCGGAGATCCCTGCCAAGGCGGATGGGGAATCGTTGACGAAGACTGCGATTGCATTCAAGATCCTGGCGAATGCGCAGCTGAGTTTACAGTCGCCCAGGCGTATTCGGGCAACGAGCTCATCCCTTACGAACTGTTCGTGTTCATCTGGGGATACGATGAAAACAACACATACAGTTGGGACTTTGGAGACGAAGGAACCAGTGATGAACCCTTTACGACTTGGACATACGGAACCGATGGACCCTACAATTTGTGCCTGACGGTTTCCAACGAAGAATTGGGGTGCACGTCGACCTCTTGCCAGTGGATTGAAGTTGACTCCCTGGGCTGGATCAATGGTTTCATGAACGGATTCAGCATTACAATCCTCAACGGTGAAGAAGGGGTGGTCAATGGTTTTTACGACGGGTTCGAACTTCCGGAGTATAGGATTTCACCCAATCCTGTATTGGCCGGTTCCTTCTCGGTACAATGGAGTGAAGCCATCGCTCGTCCGGTCGACTACATCCTTTATGCAATGGATGGCAAGGAAGTCCTCTCGATACGGCAGGGTGAACAGACGGGGCGCATGCAAGCCATCGATGTGTCGGGGCTTGCTCCGGGATTGTACCTCTGCCATATCCGCAACGGCTTCGCATTGCGAACGGAGAAAATCATCATCAAGTAACAATTGGTTAGCGCTCATTTCTGAGTGATTCAACACCAGGCATCCCGCAAGCACAAGATTTTGCGGGATGCCTTATTCATTCAAGCACCATGCGTATTCAAAAGTTCATCGGGTCTTCAAAGGGCCTTATTCGCATCCATGGAGTGCTTTTCGTCGTCATCTTTGGCTGGACATCATGTCAAAAAGAGGACATTGATGAGTTAACCATCGTCAACCCAGACATTCATACCACGGAAACGGTATTTCCTCCGGATTTCTGCGAGGATTTGATGCTATACGTAGGGGATACGTGTGCCATTGAGGTTCAAAATGATGTGATTGAAGGTGTGGTGTCCGGGGCCTGCGAATGCATCACTTCGCCCGAGTCGTGTGGACTGCACCTTGAGGTAACGACCTCCGCTGACAACGGAACTGCTTCGGGAGCTGTTGTCGGTGCTGCCGCAGGTGGAAGCCCCCCGTATACCTATGCCTGGTTCCAGGCGGGGCAGTTCATCGGAAGCGAAGCCATCATCGATGGACTTCCTGCTGGATTGTATCAGCTTGTTGTCCACGATCAAGCGCAATGTTCCATGGCTGCAGTGGCTACGGTGGAACTTGACTTGAGCGGTTGGGATTGTCCAGAGTGGATTGGGGACGTTGGAGACGAGTGCATCACAAACGAAGGTGAAGCAGGGGTAATCTCATCGGCTTGTTCCTGCATCCCGGTTCAGGGGTGTTCAATCTCCTTGACCTTCATGGAAGCCACCGCAGATGACGGCACCTCATCGGGATCCGCCACCATCTACATTTCAGGGGGGGCAGGGCCTTATGCATGGACGGCCTTTACATCGGAATGGGAAACGGTTGGTTCGGGCAGCATCGCAGATTCATCTGCTCTCTTTTCAATGGAAGGGTTGAGCAGTGGATTCTATGCGATAGAGTTTTCCGATGCAGCGGGGTGTGTCGGTCAAATCATCGTCAGCATTCCCTGAACGGCTTGGCATGATTTCCGTTCCAGAAGAGCTAATCAAGCGGTGTTTAAAGGATGACCGCAGGGCGCAAAAGGAGCTTTACGAGTTAACGGTTCCTTACCTCTATGGTGTCGTCCGTCGCCAACTCTTTGACCCTGAAAGTTGGAAGGACGTGTTGCAAGAAGTCTACTTGAAGATCTTTCGCGGCTTGTCGAATTTTGATTCGAGCAAAGGGGGCTTCTTGCCATGGGCATCACGCATTGCAGTGAATACAGCCATCAACCACGGCACGCGGAACTCGCCCAATCCCACCGTTGCATTGGAAGACACCACCGTCGAATTGAGCCACAAACCGATTGTCATTGATTCGTTGTCCGTAGAGGAATTGTTGAGCGAAATACGGAAGATGCCTTTGGAATTCTATCGGGCTTTCATGCTCATTGAAATTGAAGGCTTTACGCATGCTGAATGTGCTGAAGTTAGCGGTATTTCCATAGAGCTGTCGCGACAACGGTTGAAGCGATCCAAGATTTGGTTAAGAACGCACCTCGACGCCATTGAGGAGGCGGAACATAACATCAGAATAAAATTACGCGGATGAAAGACCTCAAAGACCACATAAAAGGCAAGTTGGGCTCGGATGCCAATCTACTGACCCGGCAAGAGGTGCAGTCGTTATGGGGTTCCATTTCGAATGCGCTGGATGTTGATCGAGCGCGAGCGGCTCGCCGCCGCCGAATGCGCCTCATCGCCCCCCTTTCGATCCTTTTACTCATCGGGGGTTGGGGCTGGTGGAATGCATCAGGAGAAGCGCCATCATCCAGAGATTTAACCGTTGGCAATTCAAGGGAAATTTCATCTCCCGTTCCGTCTCCTGCTTCGAATGTATCGGAGGGAGGGAAGGCTGAAATGCAGTCGATTTCGGAGGGGGTTAGGGTTGAAACGACGACAGGGGCTTCAGCTGTTCCAGCTGCAAGTGAGGTGGTGTCCAAAACAATCGCCTCAGCAATTGAATCCGCGGTAAATCGAGGCCGCCCCGCTTCATCTGTAACGAAATTCTCTGCAGCTGCTGGAGGAGCGGTGGAAACCGGAAGCGCCGAGTCGACACAAACGAGCTCAAGGCTCGACGTAAATCCCCTGCGTTTTCGACCCCCTGTTGCAATTGACGTCGATGGATTCGCGTCGGTGGATCCTTCGGCTCCAATGAACGAAGCCGCTGAAAATCAAAGCACGGCCATGCCCAGGTTTTCTATTCAAATGTATCAAGGGCCTACGTGGAGCACGTTCACCTTGACCGAGAGCGGTGCGGGTACAGAGCAGCAGCACAACCAAAACTCAAGAATGAGTACCTCTTGGAGCGCTGGCGGTTCGATTGAATTCAACAGGTGGCATCAAACATGGGGCGTCGGTGTGGAATGGAATGAGTTCATCCAACAGTTGAATTACAGTGGGCTTTCAACGGTTGAGACGACCTCGGAAGATGCCGTGTTGCAGGTTGTGCTGGATCCTCTCAATGGTGACACCCTCGAAACGATGCTCGGCGATGTCACGCTTTCTTCCACAGTGCATCGGCGGATTGTGCATCACAACCGATTGCGAACCATCGCAGTGCCGTTGGAATGGCGGAAATCGGCAGGGCTCGGCGGACCCAAGCTCAGCATTGGCGCGGCGGTAGGTGTGTTGGTGCACTGGCAAAAAGGGATGAGCGGTCTAACCTTCACGGGAGGGGAAGATGTCGTTGCCGCATACGATCAGGCCAACTTCCTCCCGGGTCGGCTCGTTATTGCCCCCCTTCTTCGCGGATACATGGCATGGCGATTTAAGGAGGAGTGGAGTGCGGGAATTTCGTGGAGGATGTCGATGCTTCGGCATGGCGCTCGTCCCTCGTTGCAGCCTGAAACGGAAGCGGTCTCCTTCAAAGGCCGGATGGTGACTGGGAATTTGCACGTGGGCATCTCACGTGCGTTTTAGTAGGATGCCGTAGTCACTTCTGTGGTAAGCAACTGTAAGCTGAAAATGTTGGTTTTGGCTAGGAAACCCCTTACTTCATGATTTTGAAACATTACTTCTCAATGCTAACCTGCCTCATGGCGATGGGAGCAAGTGGACAAATGAACCTGGAATGGGCGCAGTCCATCGGTGGGAGCAATACGGATTTCGCCACGGATGTCATTGTGGATTCAAACGAAGACATCGTCATTGTCGGGAAAACGTCTTCCGAGGATTTTGATTTTGAATCCAACTTGGGGGACTCGGATGGCATCGCAATCAAATTGGATGCAACAGGGACAGTTCTATGGATGTATCACTACGGTGGATCGGGACTGGATCGCTTTGAAGACATCGAAGAAACGTCCGATGGGGGCTACGTTGTTGTGGGGTCAACATCATCATTGGATGGCGATGTCGTGTCCACGAATGGTGCACTCGACCTGTGGGTGCTAAAATTGGCTGCAGACGGAAGCGTTCAGTGGAGCAAAACGTATGGAGGGTCGAGCGATGATTTGGGCCGAACGGTTCATGTCACCGATGACGGGGGATTCATCGTTGCAGGAGACTGCAAATCAAATGATGGTGATGTTACGGTCCATCATGGGCAGAGCGACGCCTGGGTGGTGAAATTGAACGAAGCGGGCGAATGGATGTGGGGCATGAATTATGGGGGCAGCGGACAAGAGTTCGTCGCGGACATCATTCAGCTCGTTGACGGCGGATTCTTGTTGCTTACCGGAACGGAATCTAACGATGGAGACGTTTCCACAAATTACAGCGAGGATGAAGATGGAGAAGATTGTTGGGTGGTGCGTTTGGATCCGACGGGTGAGCTGCTCTGGGAGCAGAATTATGGAGGCACGGGAGAGGAATCTGCCGAAAGTCTGCTTCAGATTGATGATGAAATCTTTTTGGTTTGCGGCCGAACAACGTCGTCGGATTATGACATTGAGGATGCCAATGGGTCGAACGACGGTTGGATTTTCCAAGTGAATGATTCAGGGAACCTGGTCTGGTCCAATTCGGTGGGAGGAAGCGATTGGGATCGGGTTACGGCCCTGATTCATGACCCCGAAGGAGGTTTTTGGTTTGCGGCAAATTCCAGATCGGATGATGGGGATGTACCACAGAATTTGGGCGGTCATGATGTTTGGATCGGAAAGCTCTCAGTTACAGGTGAGATTCTATGGTCGGAGACTTTCGGCGGCACAGAGGATGATCGCATCAGTTCCATGGACGTATTGAATGACGGCAGCCTTGTTTTTTCTGGTTATTCCACCTCCCATGATGTGGATGTTCCTTCAAACAGCGGTGGATATGACATGTGGATGGTGAGGATAAAAGGACCAACGACTCATTCCATAGAACGACCGGCGGATCAAAACCCCATAGCCCTATTTCCGAATCCGACTCGAGATGAGCTGCATGCATTGAATCTTCCAGTCGGCGTTACGGGAGTTTCCCTGTTCAGCGCTGGCGGGCAGTTGATGATGGAGCGTTCCTTGTCGGGGCTTGACGCACTCAAATTGGATGTGTCCCATCTCCAGTCAGGGCTGTATCTGTTGAAGATACAGCCCGTAGGCGGGTGGCAACGCGTTCTGATTCAACGCTAAACGCTAATTGGGGGACGTTTTCACCCCTTTGCGTGAACCGATTATCTTAAATTTAGTACACCTTCGAATCATGAAAAAGCCAATCCCTGCACTCCGTTCCATGGCCCTGGTGGCCTTTTGCTGCATCCAAACCGCTGCTTCTTCACAGGAGGTCACTAGCTCTGTCGATTGTGATCTCATGGGGCTCGTGTGCAACGTGTGCTCACAGGAGAATATGATCAGCATTTACCATCCCGGACCCTATTTGACCTGGCCTCCCGCTACGAATGTGCTGGAATGGGAGTTCACAGATTCCGAGGGCAACGTGCTGTATGAGACCACGGTGGTCGATGCGAGCACGGTGAGCTTCGGTTTCGAACTGCCCCTGACGGACACCCTGCACGTTTCGGTGCTCCACACCAACGACTCGGTCTTTCACAACGGCAGTGAATACCCATGGGCTTGTCTCGTTGAAGATTACCTTACTTGGGAAATCTATACCTACCCCAACGGAACGGAATACGGTTCTTGGACACTGGGTGGCGGTTCAGCAGTGGATGTTTCCGGACCCGCGTCCTGCGTGGATGAAGATCAGATCGACCCAACGGTTTTTTGCCCTGAGATTTTTGCGCCAGTTTGCGGATGCGACGGGGTGACCTATTCAAACGATTGTGAGGCCATCTACCTTGGGGGAGTCACATCATGGGAAGAAGGGCCGTGCGTAGTGGTGGAATACGGGGGCTGTACGTACCCGCAAGCTTGCAATTACGACCCGGGTGCTGCATTTGAAGACGGTTCGTGCACGTTCCCGCCGGAAGCTTGCGCTTGGCCGGGTGCATGGGCAGCAGGTTGCACTTACGCGGATGCAGAGAATTACGATGAAAACGCCGTG
>JBMYZL010000022.1:0-37027 GCA_049610385.1 Flavobacteriales bacterium | reverse complement strand
GACTACCCAGAAATCGGGTATGACTGCGATGGAAACTGCATCAACGATGCCGATGATGATGGTGTTTGTGACGAAGATGAAATTGTGGGTTGTGATGATTCCACAGCCTTGAACTACCATCCAGCAATCACAGATGCAGACAATTCAATATGTGTTTACGAAGATGACTATGGTTCGATTGAGTGCTTCGACTTCACTGGCGACAATCACGTAGGCACTGCAGATTTGCTGGTATTCCTTCAGCAAATTGGAACAAACTGCGATTAAAACCTCACCCCATTCACTTCACAGAAAGCCCTGGGATATCCCGGGGCTTTTTTTATCCATCCAGATAGAGTCAAAATCACAAGGGGCCAGTTGCAAATCTCTACTAAAAGAACCTCCTGTGAAGCCGTCCACCAATGGGCATAAGCCAACATGATGGATGGGCAGGCAGGATGAACTCTTCAGGAAACGCGCCGCAAGGTGATATGCAAACAATTGCCCTCCGGGATAACCAAAATTCGGCCTGCTTTTTGAAACGCGTTCAGGACCTCTTGTGCAGCGCGCGTAGGGAGACTACAATTGGCTTGGTTGTTTGGGCGGTCCATAAAAGCGACATCAAATGAGGCGCCATAACTGTGCGTCGATTGTTCAATGGCGTTGTAATTGCGCCGGCTCAATCGTTTTTGTTGCTCATTTGTTCGCGTCATGGAGGTGATGCGCAACCGCGTTCCTTCACTTGGTGTTCCTTCCAACCGGTCTGCAAATGCATGCCCAATTTCGATGAGCAAGTCCCGAACCTCAGGCAACAACATGGCATGAGAGTCACGCATGGGAGCCAAATGGTATCCTCGACCCGCCTGGACTTCCACCAAATTGCCACGGGATTTCCCAGCCCGCAATTCGATGTCATTTTTGACAAAAAAACTGTTCGGCAATGACCTCGCCGCCGAACGATGGGCGGTGTATGGGTTTTTCGGAATTGGAACCACACGCCGATTGCAAGCGCATGGGAGCACATCTTCGCTGGTTGTTGTCGATGATTCAATATCGGAAATGGCCTCCTCATCCGACCGAACTGCATGCGGGGCATCCATACTGGGAGCAGGAGTTGAGAGCCACGATCGATTGCCACCCGGATGAGCGAGAAGCACGACGTCTTCGGTTTCGCCGGCGGACTCATCTTCCGCAGACACAAAAGAGACCAAGGCAAAAACCAATGCTCCGGAGCCAGCCAGCAGCATGCCCAACCGATCCCAGCGCAACCTCTTCAACAAACGCAAGTCCATGCCTCAAAGATGGAATGCAACCTCACGCCTTAGACGCTCGTAATGGCAGGTTGTCCACGACACAAACGTGGAAAACTGAATCAAAAAAGATGATAGGTATCGGAGCAAAAGTGAAGCACCCATCGAATGGAGAGGGTGTGATTTTCGGCCAAGATGGAGATTTTTGGCGTGTCTATTTCCGAGAAATCGGGGAGAAGGAAATCGGCAAGTCTTACACAGGCTTTGAAGTGTTGGAAGGGGCCTCAGGGGACAATCCCACGCCAGATCTAGGCGACATCATCGAAGCCGTTGAACACGTATTTGAAGAGTACATCCATCAACTCAAGGGTGACGAAACATCAGAGGTCATTGCAATGGGCGACAAATGGGATGATGGCATCATGGTGCTTCAACCCGGTGATGAATCTCTCAAGAACAAGGAAGTTCCCATTGATGTGTTCTTTCACAAAATCGTCATGTTGCGAGATCGACTCCGCGTCATGGAGGCCAAAATCAACGCCAACACCAAACTGGAGGATTCTGAAAAAGTAGAACTTCAGCAATACATCACACGCATCTATGGTTCGCTGACCACCTTCAATGTGTTGTTCAAATACAAGGAGGACACCTTCGTTGGGGACAAGAAAAAAGCTTGAATCAAGTCCGATGGTTGTTGACATGTAAATTGGTGGCGTGAATAAGCGCCAAATCCTGCAAACCCTCGGACCAGGTATTCTCTTCGCCTCCACAGCAATTGGGGTCAGTCACCTTGTCCAATCCACGCGCGCTGGCGCTTTGGCAGGGTGGGGATTGTTGTGGGCCGTGGCCTTGGCGAATGTGGCGAAATATCCGTTTTTCGAATTTGGCAGCCGGTATGCCAGTGCAACAGGGCAATCCCTGATTCAAGGATACCGGCAGATGGGCCGCTGGGCAGCTTGGTCATTTTTGTTGCTGACCCTGCTGACTTGCTTTTTTGTCTTGGGTGCCGTAGGCCTTGTGACGGCTGCATTTTTGGATGATTTAATGGGCATTTCCAGCCAAACTCAAACCCAAGCCACACCTGCTGTGGCTGTGGCTGTAATGCTCGGTTCGGCCATTTTGCTCATGCTGGGAGCCTACCGCGGACTCGACCGGTTCATCAAGGTTCTTGCGGTTGTTCTCTTGCTGAGTACCTGCGTCGCGTTCTTCGCAGCGGCTGGGCAGACCGCACCTTGGGATGTCCCGCGGCCCTCCGAGGATTTCAATCCATGGAACGGTGCAGGGTTGGCCTTTCTCATCGCCTTGGTTGGGTGGATGCCCTCGGCGGTGGACATGAGCACATGGAACAGCATATGGACTTTGGAACGGATTCGGGAGACGGGATATCGCCCCACATTGAAACAAACGCTGCGCGAATTCAATTTGGGGTATTGGATGTCAGCCCTTTTGGCATTGTTTTTCATGGGATTGGGGGCAATGATTTTGTTCGTCAAGCAGATTGAACTTCCGGAAGGCACTGCCGCTTTTGCCGCTGGGATTGTGGAATTGTATACATCGGCCTTGGGCGGTTGGAGTCGCCCATTTGTAGCAGCTTCGGCGTTTTCAGCCATGTTGGGGACCATTGTGGCCTGTTTGGACGGTTACACCCGTTCACTTTCGGCTTCATTTCAGACCCTTTTTGAGGACAAGGACTTCGCCAAATCCAAATGGCTCGTGCTGCTGCTCGCTGCTGGGTCTCTTGGTCTCATTTTGGGATTCCCGGATGACATCCGCACGTTGGTGGACATCGCCACAACCCTGAGTTTCTTGGTGGCACCGTTGGTGGCTGCAGCCAATTGGCATCTGGTGACTCGTTCGTCCTTTCCGACAGAAGCCCGCCCGCCACATTGGTTGATGGCATTGTCTGGGGTGGGGATGCTGTTTTTGGTGGGATTTGGGCTGCTGTTTCTGCGGACATTGTCCGACTTGTAGAAAGAACGACCTTCAATCCACTGGAACCGCAAAATCTCCAGTGACTTCTTCCATCAAGTCATCGTAGGCCAAAATCCGGGCCTTGACTTTGTGAACATCACCCGATAACCAACCCGTTGGTGATGTGCCCGCTTCCCAGCGACAAGCGACCCCTGCATCAAAGACCACCAAATCTGAGCTGATCGAACGGATGGTTCCTTTGATTTCCACAATTTGGTTTCCATATTGGGCCATAGCGGAAGCGGCATCGGACTGAAACAAGTCTAACACATCTCGTGCCTCAAGTGAGACCACCGCCGATTCTTCAGCGTATTCACGGTGAGGGCGATTCCACATTTGGTACCCCCAAAACGCACCGATTGTGGATGCAAGAACCGCACCCATCAAGGTGTTTTTCAATGCTCCGCTCACAACCCGAGACCCACCGTTAAGCCACCGCGAATCCAAGGTCCGGTTCGCGCTTTGTATGCATCGGACAAACCAAACCCAGGGTTGTATCGATTGCGCAATCGGTCCTCTATCGCCTCCTCAGCCGCTTCTTCTCCGAGTGGCAAATCTCCATTGAATTGATATGTGGTATTGACACTCCTGAACATCGGCCCGAAATACACGTCAATCGACAGGCCATTATCAGCCATCCATTGGTATCCGATGTTGAAACCACCACCCACCGTGAATGTATTCATTTCGTGGTCGATCTCGTGTGGATATTTCAAATCAAAGACTTCATCACTCGCTTCGATTGGGAGGGTATCATCTACAACCGCTGTAAGTTTCCTGATTTGGGCAAACATGCTCACATAAAGTCCCTCAGGCATGCCATCATGGATATAACCAAACCGACGGTATTCAGGGGTGAACTCAAATCCCGAAACTTCTGCCTCGAAATCAGCACGCAACGTAGACCAATTGCCCAATTCGCTGTAGTAGTCGCCCAACCAAACTTGAGATTCGTTCACTGCATATCCGATTCCGCCCAAATTCAACACGATTGTCGAATTTTCACTAAGAACCCTTTCAAAAGCTGCGGTATACTGACCAATTGCGAAATCGGTCAAATTCACCTTCACCAAGCTTTCTCGCTGAAGGGGAGCTCCCTCATCCACACGCTGGGCGGATGCCGTTAAATTGAGGGTCCAGGTCAAAATCAACAAACAGCCCCGAAAAGAAATTCTTTGCATCATGATTCAAAGTTAAATGAACTCCGGGGATTTGTACCTTCGGAGGATACATGTATACCGGTGCCATGGTAAGAACAACTATCCTCATTTTTGGTTGCTTGGCAGCAGCTCCCTTTTTCTTGACAAGCCATCACAATGGCGTAGCTGAACAACAAAGCAAGGATCGAACAGGTGCGCCAGGCAGCCAGCCCATTTGTTCCGCTTGCCACAGTGGTGGCAGCTTCGATGTCAGCAGTTTTGTCATGTTGACCGACTTGCAGAACACCACGGAATTCAACGCATATTCGCCGGGTGAAACGTACCTGTTGCATTTCATTTTGAACGAGAGTTCAGGCGGTGCAGCAGGATTTGGTTTTCAATCCACCTTGATCGATGCCAGCGGAAATTCCGCCGGTACTTTCAGCAACCCTTCGGCAAATGGACAATTGGAAAATGCGAACAACCGACACATTTTTGAGCACAACGACCTGAGTGTTTCGAATACCTTCACCGTGCAATGGACCGCCCCTCCCGCTGGCACAGGTGATGTAACCGCTTATTTCGCCGGCATTGCCGCCAACGGAAATGGGGGAACAGGTGGTGATGCCGTTTATTCAGGCAGCATGTCCTGGCCTGAGGGTTCATCCAACATTGGTGAGGTGGGGTCAACGCCTTTGGAAGTGATCGCCTACATGGGTGAAATCGCCATCACTGGTGGTGAGCCCAGCGGCAAAACACGCATCGAAGTCTACAACACCCTCGGCGCTTGTGTCGCCCGGGATTTGAAATCTGATTTTGACCACCGCATTTCAACTGTGGGGTGGCCGTCTGGCGCATACATCATCCGCGCCTTGGGCACAGAAAGTCCTGTTCCCCATTCCTACCGCGTTTTTGTTCACTGAACGAACCTCTGGCCGCACGCATGAACACTGAAGCGCATTTCACCCAACCAGATCCTGACTTGGCGGAAGAAAAAATTTATTCCTTGCGGCAAGTAGCCACTGCCATTCGCAAAACCTTGGACAAGGTCACCGGTGGTGCCACATGGTTAATCCGTGCCGAAGTGGTCAAGGTCACTGGCTACCTGGGGGTCAAACATGTTTACATCGATTTGGTGGAACAAAATGACTCTGGCATTCAAGCGAAAATGAAGGCCATGATCTGGGCGGCGGATGGCCAAGCCATCCTGAGGGATTTGGGAGAAGACGCTCACAAGGTTTTGACAGCTGGCCAAGAGATTGTCTTCAGCGCACGCATTCATTACAACGAGGTCTATGGCCTTTCCCTGCATGTAGAGCG
This sequence comes from Flavobacteriales bacterium, assembly GCA_049610385.1. GTDB lineage: Bacteria > Bacteroidota > Bacteroidia > Flavobacteriales_D > Sanyastnellaceae > JBMYZL01. Next base: position 31,368 of record JBMYZL010000022.1, on the reverse strand, counting down.
CATCGAACTGGGCCACATGCTTGGAGAAATGGAACGCCAACGGCAAGAGACAATTCAAAAGCTCACTGAGTCGGGAGACATGTTTCGAAATCGGGAATTAATTGTACCCTTGCTTCCACACCGCATTGCACTCGTCGGATCCAGAGGTACGAGCGGGTACCGCGATTTTGCAACAAAAATAGCCGAGTCTGGATGCCGCATTGAAGTGAAGTCCTTTCAAGCCGCTGTTCAAGGCAAAGAAGCCCCTGCATCACTGATGCACGCCCTGAAAGACGCTGCTGAATGGTCTCCAGACCTCATCGTCATGATGCGTGGTGGTGGTTCGAAAATGGACTTGGCGTGTTTCGACGATTTTGAACTGTGCAAGTCTTTGGCCCATTTGCCCCATCCTGTCTGGACTGGCATCGGTCATGAATCCGATCTGTCCGTCGCTGATTTGTGTGCGAACCAGTCATTCAAAACCCCTACCGAATTGGCCATGGGCATCATTCAACTTTATGTTGAGTTCGAAGTTGAATTGGATTCACTTCTGCAACAATTGGCGCAACGGGCCTGGAGTGCAGTCCAACAACACAAAATGGAATTGGGAAGCATGCAATCGCAATTGGGGTTGCAGTGCCAATCCATCTTGTTTCGAGGCCAGGAATGGGTGTCCGATCTAACAAATCAACTTGGACTTTCAGGTCAAAACGCTTTGAACCAATCGCGCACCGAAATCCAACGTTTGTCTACTGATATTCGACGCCTTTCGGAGAACTTGTTCATGCAGCAAACCCAGTCATTCAAGCAACTGGCCGAAACCCTCAACGCCCTGCATCCTGATCGCACCTTGGAGCGTGGATTCGCCATTGTCCGAAACAGACATGGCCAAGTCATCAAAACCCCAGAAAACTTGGTGCCTGAAGACTCGATTTCCATTGAATTGCGGCACCACATCGTACGTGGAAAGGCCGAGAATTGGTATTCAAAAGCCGCAACCACTCAGACGTCCAACGACAAAGAACCCAAACCATGAGTCATTCTCTATCTACTGACCTCCCTGAGTCTTTTGACAGTGCGCTGAGCGAATTGCGCGGCATTGTGACCGCCCTTCAAAAACCGGATGTTTCCATCGATTGGTTGACCACAGCTGTGCAACGTGCAAGTGTATTGCTGGCCTTCTGCAACCGCCACCTCGATGCCACGGAAAGTGAGGTCTCTTCCTTGATCAAGGAACTGGGCATTGACATGGAATCCCCAGAAGAAGACAGTTAAACCATTCAATCCTGCTTCTCACGAAGCTTGTCAAGAAGCTCTTGGGCACCACCAGGAGCCACATCATCCATGCTCTGAATGGCCGCTTCTGGGTAAACTTTCTCTTTCAACTCCATCAATTTGAGTCGAAATGACTCTACTTTGCTGGAATATTGTTCAAATCGCGGACATTCGGATTGCAATTCCACGAATTGTTGGCCTCCTTCTTCACCACGGTCCTCTTTCATGCAGTCAGCGGCAGACGTCTCGATTCTGGACATCCAATCCTCAATCGTCAGTTCTTGGCCTTCGGCATCAGCCAAGACTTGATCCAAAACCGCCTCCATTTCCTCGATGCAGGCACACACTTCCTCTTTATTGATTGATATTGCCTGTGGGTTTGAATCTTTTGTCGGCGTCTCTGATTTTTCGCCACAACCCATCACTGTTGCGATGATCGTCACCGCCCAAAATGCATTTTTCATCGTCTGTTTGCTCAAGCCATTTCCCAAATTCATCTGCGCCCTCCCGGCGCGGAGCGTGAAGATAATGAACAACTTCAGAAGTTGAAACCGGGAAATTCGAATCCCCTTTCAATCCATGAAATCGTCGTAACTTCGAGTTCCTCAGCTTGAATCTCCTTTTGAGATGGTCACCTGGAATTTGAATGTTGATGATTAACCCCCCAAAAATTCATTGTTGGCCCTTGATGCTCGCGTTTTCTCTGTTGGGGACTGGAACGTTTGGTCAAATCGAAGAAAATGTCGCCCACATTTGGAATGAGGAGGTACTGGAAGGCATCCGCAATGATTTCGCTCGCCCCACAGTTCATGCGCGAAACCTGTTGCACACCAGCGTGGCCATGTATGACATTTGGACCGCTTACGATGAGAATGGAACAGCTCAGCCATTTTTCTTGGGCAGTGAGTGGGCTGGGTTCCCCTGCCCTTTTGAAGGAATTGACATTCCCTCTTCTGAAGCTGATCGACAGGCTGCCCTTCACGAAGCCATCAGTTATGCGATGTACCGGATTATGGTCCATCGATTCGCCAACAGCCCTGATGGTGATTTGACCCTTGCCAACATCAACGGCAGAATGGCGCAGTTTGGTTATGACCCCAACTTCTCCTCCATGGATTACGCGGCAGATGGCCCTCCAGCATTTGGCAATTATGTCGCTGACCGCATCATTGCATTCGGGATGCAAGATGGCTCCAATGAGCAAGAAGAATTCGCTCCCAACTGCTACGAGCCCGTGAATCCACCCATCGAAGTGGAACAATTTGGCAATCCCGACATTTTGGACCCTGATCATTGGCAAGCCATTTCGTTGAGCGTGTTCATTGATCAATCGGGAAATCCGGTAAGCGGCACTCCTGAGTTTGTCGGCCCAGAATGGGGACTTGTCGTTCCTTTTGCCCTGGATTCCGCTGATTTGGACTTGAAAGAACGGGATGGCTGTGTTTATCATGTGTGGCACGATCCCGGGGATCCGCTCTATTTCGATCCAGAAACTGGTGGATTGTTAGACCCTTGGAAGTGGAATTTCATGATGGTTCCCATTTGGCAGAGCCACCACGACCCATTCGATGGTGTCATGATTGACATCTCCCCTGCGGGCATTGGCACCGATGGGTCGTATGTGACAAATCCTGAGGATTTTGAAGATTTCTACAATTTCTACGAGGGGGGACATTTGACTGAAGGGCATGCTGTCAACCCTGTGACGGGAAACCCCTACGAACCCAACATCGTTCCCCGTGGGGACTATGCACGATGCATCGCTGAATTCTGGGCCGATGGTCCGGACTCAGAGACCCCACCTGGTCACTGGTTCACTCTGCTCAATGAAATCATGATGTATGCGGATTTTGAGCCTCGCTGGCGCGGTCAAGGTCCTTTGGTCCATTCCCTTGAATACACGGTAAAGGCATACTTAGCCTTGGCCGGAGCCATGCATGACAGTGCCGTCTCCACTTGGAGTGTAAAAGGTTATTACGATTACATTCGCCCCGTATCAGCCGTTCGTTACATGGCTGAATTGGGACAATCTTCAGACCCCTTTTTGCCGAATTACAACCCCGGTGGCATGCCCTTGATTGAGGGTCTCGTTGAACTCGTTGAAGAAGGTGATCCCCTCGCAGGATTCAACAATCAATTTGTAGGTGAAGTCAAAATTTTCACTTGGCAGGGCCCCAATTACATCGAAGTTCCCAGCATTGATCAAGCCGGAGTAGATTGGATGTTGGCCAAAAATTGGTGGCCTTATCAGCGTCCGAGTTTTGTCACCCCACCTTTCGCAGGTTATGTCAGCGGGCACTCCACCTTTTCACGGGCAGCCGCTGAAGTGTTGACCTTGCTCACTGGAACTCCATACTTCCCCGGAGGTTTGGGAACCTGGCACATGGAACAAAACCAAGCCCTGGTCTTCGAAGAGGGGCCGTCCATCAGCTTTGATTTGCAATGGGCCACCTACTATGATGCAGCAAACGAAAGTGCTTTGAGTCGCATGTGGGGTGGGATCCATCCCCCGATGGATGACGGGCGGGGTCGTGCAATCGGTCAACAAGTTGGGATGGATGCTTTTTACTGCGCAGAGGGTTATGCCTTCCCTGAGTATGCCATGGGATGTGGGGGCACCGGATTTGTACCATCAAATGCCTGCACAGGTGATTTCAATGGGGATGCTGTGGTGAACATTTCAGACCTCCTGCCTTTTCTGAGCGCGGTCAGCAATCCCTGGACCGGTCCCTATGACATGGACAACAACGGCATCATCGGCGCACCTGATTTGCTGATTTTCCTCAGCGTATTCGGCGAAGATTGTGAATGAACCCAACGTCATCAGCCACTGGGCCCACCTCCATTACTGCAACTTCTCGGTTCGCGTTCCCACAAACGCCCAAATGGAAGTTCATGACACCCTCTTCGTCCCACCATATGACAGAAATAGTCCATTCTCGAATCAAAAAAAAACCCAGGCCACAAGGCGCTGGGATTTTTTTTGTTGCGGGGGCCAGACTCGAACTGACGACCTTCGGGTTATGAGCCCGACGAGCTACCAACTGCTCCACCCCGCGATGTGCCCTTGAAAGGGTGGGCAAATGTAATGGAATTATTCCCGTTTCACCAAACGTTTTTTCGCATTCCATAGAGGTGAGTTGGCAAGGCCCACCTTCGCACTGAATCGAGGAACTATCTTTGTGCCTCGACATGAAATCATGACCCCCCTCCAAGTACAACAGGAAACTCCTGCACACACCAATCATCGTGCCGGCTTTGTCAACATCGTGGGATCCCCGAACGTGGGCAAAAGCACCCTGATGAATGCATTGGTCGGTGAACGGTTGAGCATCATCAACAAAAAAGCCCAAACCACCCGACACCGCATCATGGGCATTGTCAATGATGAGAACTGGCAAATTGTCTACAGCGACACTCCAGGAGTTTTGGATCCCGCATACAAGTTGCAAGAGGGCATGATGAAATTTGTTCGCACCGCACTTCAAGATGCCGATGTGCTGCTTTTGGTCACTGATGTCTTTGAAGACGATCTCGCCCATCCAGCCACTTTTGACAAGATTGCGGCCATGGAAGTGCCCATCATCGTCCTGATCAACAAAATCGATTTGGCTGACCAAGCCAAAGCCTCGGAGCGGGTTACTTACTGGAAGAACCGCATCCCACGTGCGGCAGTGGCCCCCATCAGCGCTTTGCATGGTTTCAATGTGGATACCATTTTGGAACACCTGGTCCAGCTCTTGCCGGAGAGCCCACCGTATTTCCCCAAAGATGAACTGACAGACAAACCCATGCGATTTTTTGTAGCCGAAATCGTTCGCGAAAAAATCCTCACTCATTTCAAGCAAGAAATTCCGTATTCCTGCGAAGTCGTTGTGGAGTCTTACAAGGAGGAGCCTGAAATCGTGCGCATCCGGGCAGAAATTCGGGTGGCCCGGGAAACCCAAAAGCAAATTGTCATCGGAGCAGGAGGACGCATGATCAAACGAGTGGGGACCGATGCGCGCAAGGACATCGAACAGTTTGTCCAAAACAAGGTTTTCCTTGACTTGTATGTCAAGGTTGACGAGGATTGGCGAAATGATGAACAGAAACTTCGCCGTTTCGGTTATTTAGACTGATTCAGAACGCCTTGGCCATCCAAATTTGATCGCATGCCCATTGCACACAAATCCATCGGCTTTCCTCCAGCCAAGTTGAACTTGGGCCTTTTGATTCACGGAAAAAGACCGGATGGCTACCACGACTTGTCCTCCATTTTTTGGCCCCTGGATGGTGAAAAGGGATGGACTGACACCTTGGAGATGGACGTATTAGACAAGCGCACGGAGAAAGGGCCAATGTTGACCGTCAGCGGGTTGTCCATTCCCGAAAGTCCTGAAGGCAATCTGGTGCTCCGGGCCTACGAGTTGTTGGACAAGCGATCCGAATTCACCCTTCCCGACGTCGACTTTCGGTTGCACAAAAGCATCCCGATGGGTGCGGGATTGGGCGGTGGAAGCGCCGACGGAACCATGGCACTTCGCATGCTCAATGCCGCTTTGAAACTGTGCATTGAAGACAATGAAATGTTGACACTCGCCGCTCATTTGGGCAGTGATTGTCCCTTTTTTATTCAAGATGATCCAGCGCATGTGACCGGCCGAGGAGAATGCATCGAGCCCATGCCAGAGTTGAGAGAGCTGCTTCGAAATCAGTTCGTGGCCGTGATCCATCCAGGTGTGCACATCTCAACACGGGAAGCATTCAAGGGTGCACAAACAGAAGCGGCGAACATCGATCTTCGAAAATCCATTTTGCAACCGGTAAACGCTTGGTCCTCTGTGGGCATTCGCAATGGTTTCGAAATGGGCATTCTGGAGACCGTCCCCGAGGTTCAACTGGCGCATGATTGGGTTTCAGACGGTTCGAACTTTGCCTCACTCTCCGGAACAGGTTCAGCCGTTTTTGGCCTGTTCCCGACCTTAGAAGCCGCAGAGAGGGTCAAATCACGGGCGGTGAATCAGGGCTGGACTGCCTTCGTGGGGGCCATGGGCCAAGAATGAAGGATTCTCATTTCGGGGCTCGCGCATCAATGGCCCAACCAAGAAGGGCGAAGAGCACATTGGGCAGCCACGAAGCCCAGAGTAGCAATCCCCGCTGCGACAAGATGAACCCTTCTGGCAAGGCCACAGAAGCAGCATAAACCGTAATCAACTTGGCCGTGAACACATAGGTAAACCCCACCAGAACGGCAGCAAACAAGTGAATGCCCATGCCGCCTCTTTGTTTCCTCGCGGCAATCCCCACCCCCAAAAAGGTCATCACATAAATCGCGAATGGTGTGGAGGTCCGACCAAAAAGTTCAAGCAGCAAATTGGCCACGGGAATGCCTTTCGCTTGGGTGGCTTGAATGTGGGCTTGAAGACGTGGAGTTGTCATGGTGGAGGTCAATTCCGCACGGGTACCAAAGTCCTCCAACTGCATGGTCAAAGTGGTGTCCAGTCGGGTCAAATACCTCAGCTTTTCCGCTCCATTGCTTTCAAAGTCACGAACCCGAGCGTTCACCAATCGCCACAAACTGTCATCTGACATCCAGGTCGCCTTGGCTGCGATAATTCGCTGACTCAGGCGACCGGCAGGTGTCCACGTTTCGTGTTGGAATCGATAACCGGTTTGGCGATCCACGCTGACCGATCGAAAATAGGCGATGCTGCCAGGGGCCACTTCGCGGTACAAATGCTGATCGGAAATGTAAAAGTCCTTGTGGACATATTGAAATTCAAAATCCACCTTGCGCGCATTGGCTTGAGGCAAAATCCAATGGGAAACCAACAAAGTCATGCCAACCAATGCCGTCGCCGCAACAAAATAAGGTCGCATAAAGCGGCGAAACCCCATCCCTCCAGACAACATGGCGATGATTTCTGTGCGTTGGGCCAACCGGCTCGTGAACCAAATGATGGTCAAAAACACGATAAAACCACTCAACAAATTGCCAAAATGAAAACAAAAGCTCACATAGTAGAGAAAGGTCTCTCCCAATGGCGCACCATTGGAGATCAAATCCCCGATGTTCTCCATCAAATCAAACACCACAGCAATGACACAGAACACCCCAATCATCGTGAAAAATGCCTTGAGAAACATGCCCGCGATGTAACGATCGAGGCGGGTCCAATGGCGAGATGAAATGATTCTGTGGATCATGTGAGCCATTCTGAGGTCAGAGTCTTTGCGTCAACTGCGGCACAACCGAATTCTTCCAAGTTGAGAAATCTCCAGCCAAGATGTGTCGGCGGGCCGTTCTCACCAAGTCCAAATAAAAGGCCAAGTTGTGGACACTGCAGATATACAACGCCAGATATTCTCCACTGTGCATCAAATGCCGAACATAGCTTCGGGAATAAAAAGAATCGACGGGCGAGGTGCCTTTGGGATCGAGCGGATTGTGGTCATCGGCCCATTTTTTATTTTTGATGTTGACGACACCATCCCAGGTGAACAAAAGACCATGCCGCGCGTTGCGGGTGGGCATCACGCAGTCAAACATATCCACACCCAAGGCGATGTTTTCAAGCAAATTCACCGGGGTCCCCACACCCATCAAGTACCTGGGTTTGTCCTTCGGTAAAATGCCACAGACCAAATCGGTCATCGCATACATGTCCTCATGTGGTTCCCCAACACTCAAGCCTCCGATGGCATTGCCTCCAGCACCGCGTGAAGCCACTTCCTCGGCCGCGCGGATGCGCAAATCCTTGAATGTGGAACCCTGGACAATGGGGAATAGGGATTGGCGGTGACCATACAGCGATTCGGTTTCTTTCAATCTTTGAATGCACCGATCCAGCCAACGATGCGTCATGTCCAAGGATTGACGCGCATAGCTGTATTCACATGGATATGGTGGGCATTCATCGAACGCCATGATGATGTCCGCACCAATTTTCCGTTGGATATCCATTGAAGCTTCGGGGCTGAACAAATGCTTGCTCCCGTCAATGTGACTTCTAAAGGTGGCTCCTTCTTCTGTGATCTTCCTGTTGTCAGCCAAACTGAACACTTGGTAACCACCACTGTCCGTCAAAATGGGGCCTTGCCACCCCATGAATGGGTGCAAGCCTCCTGCTGATTCCAGAATCTCAGTTCCCGGTCTCAAATAAAGGTGATAAGTATTGCCCAAAATGATCTCTGCCCGAATGTCCTCGGTCAAATCCCTTTGGGGCACCGCCTTCACCGTACCAGACGTACCCACCGGCATAAAAATCGGGGTGGAAATCTCTCCGTGCGGGGTGGTCAGGGTAGCCGCCCGCGCCTGAGAGCCGGCATCTTGGGCTTGCAATGTGAATTCCATCGAAGTGCAAATGTAACTTCGCTACATGGTTGGGACGATGTTCAATGCTGCAACTGTTTTGGTGGGGGCGACTGCTGGTTTGGCCTTGGGCCAAAAAATCCCGGCCTCTGCCCAAAGCGCTGTTTTCACTGCCCTTGGCCTTTTCACCTTGGGCCTCGGCATCCACATGACAGTGTCCATGTCGGATCCGTTTGCCATTTTCCTCGCATTGGTGGTAGGTAGCATCATGGGGCATGGGCTCCGGTTGGAAGAACGGTTGCCTGGACAAAACAATCAAACGGGTTCCCCAGGCTGGGTGCAAGCTTTTATGCTCTTCTGCACCGGTGCCATGACAGTGGTGGGATGCATGGAAGATGGCCTCGACGGCGACCCGACCATTTTGTTGGTGAAAGGCTCCATGGACCTCATCAGCAGCGCTTTCCTGGCGGCTGCGCTCGGCGCCAGCGTCTTGTGGGCAGCTTTGGCCCTGTTCATTTTTCAAGGCAGCCTGACCCTTCTCTTCATGACCTTGGGCCCGCTCATGAGCGACGCCTTGATTACAGAGATGGGTGCGTTGGGGGGTATTTTGCTCTTGGCATTGGCATTGGATTTACTCCAAATTCGATCCTTCAAACTCCTGAATCTTCTCCCGGCACTTTTGATCTTGCCCGCAATGCGACCCATTTCCAGTTGGCTTCAATTGGAATTGGCTCAGATCTGGCACTTTTGAAAACCCGGATGTCAGCCCTTACAATCGCTGTCCACTGAATTCGATACCATGCCTGCGAACAAATTTTCCATCCTGAGATACCAAATCATCGACGATTGCCTTCGCAACACCTTGAGGCCATATCCCTCTCTGGAATCATTGCGCCTGGCATGCGAAGAGAAATTGTTCAGCAGTGAGGGCGAAAAAGTAAGCAAATCAACCATCGAGAAGGACCTTGCCGCAATGCGTGGAGATGTCGACTTGGGGTACTTCGCGCCCATCGCATACAACCGAATTCATCGGGGTTATGAATACACCGAGCCTGAATACACAATCAAACAATTCAACCTCAGCGAAGAACAACGAGAAGCCATGCAATTCGCAGCGCGCACCTTGGTCCAGTTCAAAGACTTTCCGATTTTCGAAGCATTTCATGACGCCATTCAAAAAATTTCTGATCGATTGGAAGCTGCTCCGGATCTCCGCATGAGCCGGAATGCTGAATTCATTCAATTTGAATCGGCTCCCAAAGCCAAGGGATCTGATTTGTTGGGGCCCATATTGGGGCACATCCGCAGCCGTGAGACCATTGCCTTTACTTATTTGAAGTTTGGCGCCAACGCGCCCGCGGGATACACCCTTCAGCCCCTGTTGTTGAAGGAGCACCGCAATCGTTGGTATGTCATCGGTCGAGATGTGGACAAGGGCCAAATCCGAACCTTTGGCTTGGATCGCATTCAATCTGAATCCTTGCAGTACACGGGGAGGCGCTTCAATCCACCCGACGATTTTGACGCTTCAGCGCATTTTGACCAGAGCCTGGGAGTCACTGTCCTCGATGAATCCCCATTGGAATTGGTTTTTGAAGTTGCCCCCGTGCTCCGCGACTATCTTCACACCACGCCCATCCACACCAGCCAAACCATTACAGAATCAGCCGACGGGCGAATTGAGATGCGGTTGCGCGTGCAACAAACCTTTGAGCTCTTTCAACAGATTCTTGGATTTGGGGATGAAATACGTGTGATTCATCCACCCGAATTGAAGCAGGCCATTGCCCAAAAGCTATCTTCTGCCCTGAAGCAATACGCACAGGATTGCTGATTTTTTCTCACTCCTCAAATACATTGCGGAGTGGGAGCTGAGGTTTGTCTTGTCAAACAAGATCAAAGACAAAAAACATCACCTCATGGCTGTCCCAATGAATCCCGCGGTCTGGCAAATTCAAAGTTCCATTGACAATTTGGAAGCCGCCCGCAAGCACATCAACGGCTTTTCTCGACCACAAGGCTTCAACAATCATGCTTGGAGCACCACCAAAAGATTGGCACTCTTGGTGTGGCGATGTCATTTCGAAGGATGCCCCTTTCACAGGAACTTGAATTATATGCACCCTTCCTTCTATGACATGCTCAAAACACCCGAAGGACATAGTATCATTAACGAATCAGCTGTTCGTCGCCTGCGTGCATGAAATCCTAAGCGCTCATTTTTGACAACTACGTCGGAATTGAACATTGATAAATCAAGACCAATCACTTTAAAAGTATGGAAAGTTTGGTTGAAAACTGCTGTTTTTTGGTGTCGAAACACCGTGTTTTCCCCGTAGCTTTAGGGTTTATTTAACGGCTTTAATCGTCATTTCGTCGAAATTTTTTGTAATTTCATAGTCGAAAACCACCATCATGCCCGAGCTCACCAATACCACATTGCTCTCTGAGATGCAACAGCATCTCTGGGAGAAGCCTGTGCCTTCGGGCAGCAGTGGCGTGGTGATGAGCTACACAGGTGCATTGAATGAAGGCGCCTTCACCGCCCTGCTGCAAATGGGAGAAGAAGCGGTACAGAGTTCGGGTCATGTCCGGAAAATCACTCGGCGTGTGGTTTCAGTCTTGATTGAGTGCCTCCAAAACGTGGCGCGTCACGGGCATGTGGACGACAACGGAGACATCCACATCTACCTGACATTGGAGTCCACGCCTTTGGGATTTCAGATTCAATGTGGAAATTGGGTCGATTTCGAAATGGCTTCCGTTTTGCGGGAACGATTGGCTTCGGTCAATGGCCTCAGTCATCATGAATTGCGAAAGCGATACGTAGAAACTTTAGCCAATGGGGAGATGAGCGATCGAGGCGGTGCGGGTTTGGGACTTTTGACCATCGCCAAGAAGTCCCAGGGCCCATTGAATTATGAATTCGCAGATCGCGGGGAAAGTCTCTTTCTCTTCACCCTCGGGGTGCTCGTCAAAAGTTGAATGTTCGCTACTGCCTGTTCGAGTCAGGTTTTTCGCTCTTTTTTGCGCGCTGCAGGGAACAATATGTTATTCAAAATCAATCGGTAGCCTGCAGAATTGGGGTGCAAATTCAAATCCGTGGGCGGATCGTTGACCAAGTGACGGTAGTCCTCAGGGTCGTGTCCGCCATAATAGGTCCACTGGCCCTGCCCCAACTCACCATGAATATATTTTACACTTTGGGCATTTTTGCTCTCTCCCATGATGGTGACGTCTGACCGAACATAGGAGCGCCGAAAGGCTGTGGTTTGCCCCATGAAACCGGGAATTACGCGCTTGTGTGATTGGGTCAGCATGGTGGGCACCACATCCCATTTGGCAGAAAAATCGAACAAGGTGAAAAAATCATTCAACTGCTTGATTTTCGTGTGCTCCTCGGTGGCATCAATTTGGCTAAATTCATATACCATGGGATCGGTCTCTAGCGCATAATTCTGGAAGGCCATCCCTTTTTCATAATCCAATTGATTCGCGGCATTTGGACTCATCGGATCGCCGTCAAACATGGATTCACAAATATCCAAATCTTGGGCTGCCAGTGCGATGTCAAAAGAATCCGTGCCTGAACACATCGTGAACAAAAAACCGCCCCCCAAGACAAACTGCTGAATCTCCAAAGCCACGTTTCGCTTCATGACACTGACCTTGTTGAATCCCAGTGTGCGTGCTGTCGCCTCCTGTCGGTTGACCTCATCTCGGTACCAAGCCGCATTTCGATACGACCGGTAGAACTTCCCATATTGTCCCGTGAAATCCTCATGATGCAAATGCAACCAGTCAAAATCCAATAGGTCTCCAGCCATCACTTCCGCATCATAAACCACCTCGTAGGGAATCTCGGCATAAGTCAAAACCAAGGTCACCGCATCATCCCAAGGCTGCTTGCCATCGGGGCTGTATACCGCAATGCGCGGGGCCACCTCGAGCTTGACCCTTTCCATGTTGATTTCTGGATTCGCGATTTCCGAAAAAATTTGACCCGCCTGAACATCCGCGATGACCTGATGGGAAATGCCACGAATCATGCACTCGTTCGTGATGTCCGGCAAATTGGGCATCATGAAACTGCCCCCACGATAATTCAAGAGCCATTCCACTTCAATGTCATTCTGAAGCACCCAAAAGGCCAAGCCATAGGCCTTCAAATGATTGGATTGGCTTTCGTCCATGGGAATTAAAACTTGGGAGGCCTGAACGCGCATTCCAAAAATCACAGCCCCTACAATCCATGCCCCGACGAGCACGACACATCGCAAAAATCCCAATCCTTTCATGGCACGAAGATATTTAGAATGGTGCGACGCCTTCTCCAGACTCTGAATTGAACCCTTCTTCGTCCCCGTCGGGCATTTGGTTCATTTTAGAGGACATGGTCTTGGTCACCGGAGCACTGGACTCTTGGGCCAAAAATCCATCGTTGGGACGCAAACCTGATCCCATTTTACCGTCACCACCTCGGTCGAAAACAGGATTCGCAAACTGATCGTAATTGGTGAATTTGGCCAATCGTTGAACAAACCTCATTTTGACCGTGTCCAAAGCACCGTGGCGGTGTTTGGCCAAAATCAGTTCCCCCAGTCCAGCTGTATCAATGCCATCCGGATGCTCGGTCAATCCATAATATTCAGCACGATAAATGAAAGCAACGATGTCCGCATCTTGCTCAATCGCGCCCGACTCCCTCAAGTCCGACAAGATTGGGCGTTTGTCGCCTCCCCGGGTCTCCACCATTCTGGACAGCTGAGATAAAGCAATTATGGGGATTTCCAACTCCTTGGCAATGCTTTTGATCGATCGGCTGATTGTTGAGATTTCCTGTTCTCGATTGCCCTTGTCACTGCCCGCACTCATCAGTTGCAAATAGTCAATGATGACCATGCTGATGCCTGATGTGGCCTTGAGTCGACGGCACTTTGCTCGCAATTCGAAAACACTCAATGCCGGCGTGTCGTCGATGAACAAAGGTGCTTTAGACAACTTGCCAATTTTGGCATGCAACTGCTCATACTCATAGGGTTCAAGTGTTCCCTTTCTGAATTTGTCGGATGAAATTTCTGTCTCAGATGAAATCAATCGTTGCACCAGTTGAACAGAGGACATTTCCAATGAGAAAACGGCAACCGGAATGTTGTAATCCACAGCCACATTTCGTGCCATGGACAAAACAAAAGCCGTTTTTCCCATGCCCGGTCGTGCGGCAAGAACAATCATGTCTGACCGCTGGAATCCCCCGGTGATTTTGTCCAAATCAACAAATCCTGTGGGGATGCCACTAACTCCACCTTCCTGATTCCGTGCATTGTCGATGTCTTCCAAAGCCTGACGCATGATGCTGCTCATGGACTCGTAACTCTGTCGGATGTTTCCTTGGGCCACTTCAAACAAGCTGCTCTCGGCTTCGTCCAACAAGTCGAGGACATCTGTCGTCTCTTCAAATGCCTTTTGGGTGATGGCAGAACCCACACGGATCAATTCTCTTTGAATGTATTTCTGCGAAATGATGCGGGCATGCGCTTCGATATTCGCTGTGCTTGCAATGCGGTTTGTCAGTCGGGCAACTGACGCAGGCCCACCCACAAATTGCAAGTGACCACTTTTGCGCAGTGTTTCAGTGACCGTCAACAAATCAACCGGTTCCGATTCTTGGAACAGTTCCACAATCGCTTCATAAATGCGCTGATGTTGCTCACGATAAAAACTCTCCGGACGCAAGACATCAATCACCGCATTGACTGCTGAGCTTTCCATCATCATGGCCCCCAAAACAGCTTCTTCCAATTCCAGCGCCTGTGGCTGAATCTTGCCGAGTGATTCCTCGGGAATGGCCAAACCACCTCGAGTTGACATCCTGCCCGACCCGTTGTCCTTGGCCTTTGTATTCGTGTATTGTTCTCTCATGCTCGCCGACTTGACCCGATCCCGCGACTCCGAATCGAACCTGTGAAGGTATCTCAAGTTTGACGCAATTCTCCCCCTCCCAGTCGCTGGAGAATTCACAACACATTCACATCGTTTTCAACAACTCAAAATGCCGAAATTCGCCACATGCGCTTCTCAGCCATCCATCTCCTTTTCTGGAGTCTTCTCTGGCTTTCTGGCTGCAAGCCAGACCCAGACTTGGAGCCACCGGTCATTCTGTGGGAGGTGCCCAGTGGGTTTGACGCCGTTTTTGAAAGCTCGGAAAACATTCCCGTCCGGTTAAGGATCACTGATGACGGGGTTGAATGTCATCGTTGCGATTGGCACATTGAATTGAGGCAGGCAGACGGGATCACCCTCGTTGCCCGTTTGCAAGGAACTGGGGCAGAAGCGGAAGCTGTGTTTTCGTCAGGTCTCCTGGAAGGACGTGCTTGGCTTGCCGCCATCGCCGAAGATGAAGCAGGCAATCGGGCTGCGGCATTCAAAGAAATCGACATTGTGCCTGAACCTGCATCCGCATTGAGCTGGTGGGTCGTCCAAGAAAATGGCGAGATCATCGGAGAATCCAATGCCGGTCTCGTTCCTTGGACACCCAATGTCCTGACTGGATGGCCTGGAAATGGAGGTCTGGTGGTGGGACGCGATGACGGTGTGGCTTTGGGTTTGTTTCCCGGGATGGGCAACTGGTGGTCTGAACCTTCGGGAGGCAGTGCATGGACTTCCGCCGTGGTTCATTTGATGCCTGTCAATGACATCACTGTTGGTGTTTTGCACGCCGACGGATATGCCGAATTGGGAATCCAAGGAAGCGTTGGATTCTCATTCCCAGCATCTTCGAGCATGCACCTACCCAAGACTTTTGCAATTGACGATTCTGAGCAATGGCTGATGGTTTTGGAAGATCGACCTGGGGACAATACAAGTCGCTTGCGAGGTTGGAATCGTGAAACCGGTGTCGAAACGACGGCGATCGATTTGCCCTTTCCCATCGATGATCTCCAAGCGGAAGGCAGCGGTTCTTCCTTTCTCTTTCTCAGTCCTCAAAATGGTTGGAACCGAGTCGACGCGGGAACCGGGAATTTGACCGAGATTTCAGGGTTTTGGTCTGAGAACTTGGCGCACATGTCATTTCTGCCATCGAGCGCCGGCGAACTCTTTTCAGCCATGCTAGAGAATGAGCTGCTGGTGATTGCACACCGAGAAAGTGGGATTTTGGATGTGTGGGAAGGCGGTTCCCTCACGAATTGGTCCGTGAATCCCCAGACCCAATCTTGGTGGGCCATTGAGCGCACAGGGCCCTGGCATCCAGTCCAGGCTGCACTGGGCGCATCGCCACCGGCAAGCACGGGACAATTGATACAGTGGACTGCCACCAGTGGTTGGTCCACAGCCGTATCGGGATTGGGTGTGGGCTGTCGGGATTTGGCCATTGCCTCTCTCGAATGAAGCCTATCTTTGCAAGTACAGCAGGTCAATGCACCTGTGCCACTTTCCCTTCTTCGATTTTTTGGACATGACTGACTTGTTGACCTATCCTCAAGCCGATCCCGATTTCAATGTGGCATTGGCCACCAGCCTTGTTTTGATTGGTTTTGATGGTGCCGAATTGCAAATGTTGATTGCGCGCGCCGCTCGGCCACCTTTTGAAGGCGCCATGTTTCTCCCTTCCCGATACCTCAATTCAAGTGATGAGTTGATGTTATCCGCCCGGCGAATGTTCGAGCAATTGTTTGGATATGATGATCCCGAGGTGATTGAGCAATTGCAAGCTTTTGGGAAAGTTTTTCGGCACCCTCAGGGGCGGGTGGTGAACATTGCATTTTATGCCTTGGTTCGGAAGGAGGACTTCCAAGCAGAGCGTTGGACCCAGCATGGCATGCAGTGGGTGCCTCTGGCGCAAGTGCCCGATTTGGCCTTTGACCACAATGACATTGTGCAATACGCCAAGGAACGACTCAAACGACGGGTCAAAAGACGCCCAGTGGGTTTCAATTTGCTGCCTGATCCGTTCACCCTCGGACAACTTCAGACTTTGTATGAATCCGCCTTGGGTAAATCTTTTGACAAACGAAACTTTCGAAAGAAACTGTTCAAAACCACCCTCCTCATTGACTTGAACAAAAAGGCCTCGGGCAAAGAACACGGTCAGCATAAAGGCTCTCAACTGTTTACGTTCAACCGCGAGCGCTACGACAAAATGAAAATGGAGGGTTACGATTTTCTCTTTTGATTGTCCAGAAAGGACAAAGAACTTTGCGAACTTGACCCACATGATGCTCAGAATGCTGTTCCCTTTGGGCTTGTTTTTCGCCCTTTTCTTGATCCAATGTGGAAGCCCCTCGCCTCAAGCCCCAACTGAGGACATTCAGCCTTGGGATGCGAAACTGAAACCGCATTTGGCTGAAGCCTTCAAATGGTCCTTTCCGGAAACATCTTGGAATCCAAAGTCAGCGCAGGAAGCGTTGGATGCCGTGGACAGATGGCGAAAGGGATTGGCATCGCAAGACATGAGCCGCGTGAACCAAGGGGAATGGCGGTTGGAAGGCCCCACAAACATTGGAGGGCGCCTGAACTTTTTGCGGCCCACGCCTGGCTTGAATGGAGATTGGTGGGCCGGATCTGCATCCGGGGGCCTCTGGCACACCGAAAATTTTGGTGAAACCTGGGTTTGGGCGAATGAGGACATGCCCCAACTGGCCTGCGGGGATTTGGCTTTCCACCCCACAAATGCGACGGTCATGTGGCTCGCCACAGGTGACCCCCAAATTTCCAGCTTTCCCCGACTGGGGGGCGGGGTGTTCAAATCCGTGGATGGGGGCCAAACTTGGTCGCCCGATGGATTGGATTCCCTGGGCATTGTCTCCAGATTGATCACCCTTCCCATTGGTGGCGATCCTTGGCTTTTTGCTGGGACCATGGGCAACCCCGCCATTCCGGGTTCAAATCGGGGGCTATTCTGCCGGCCGATTCAAGGTGAAGCCTCAGATTGGACACAGGTGTTGCTGCCCAGTGATTCAGCTGGGGTCACGGATGTTGTGGGCATTGAAACGACCAATTTGGGTGGGGTCATCCTTGCAGCGGCATGGCAACGCACACGAACTTCCACACACTCGGTGGTCACTGGAGGAGATTGTCGCATTCATCGCTCATTAGACGGTGGGGAATCCTGGGATGTTCTGCCCAATCCATGGGGAGAAGGCGTCCGGGGACGCATCGGTTTCACTGTCCATGATGCGACGGTATGGGCATTGGTGGTGGGCGAAAATCATCAATTGGATAACATTTACAAAACAGAAGATGGAGGCGAAACTTGGAGCGCGGTCATTCCGGAGGATGCAGTGCCCGAAAACGCTTTGGGTGGGTTTGGTTGGTATTTCTCCAAAATTCGTGTGAATCCTTTCAACCCGAATGATCTGACCATTTTGGGCGTGGAGTTGCACAACAGCTTGGATGGGGGATTGACTTGGAACTTGATGAATCCAGAGTGGTGGACGTACGAAGTCCATGCAGACAAACACGATTTGATCTGGATCAATGCCAACGAAGCCATCATCGCTACAGATGGTGGCGCATACAGGACCACGAATCACGGCAGCACCTGGGAAGACATCGAGAGCCTGCCCAACAGCCAATTCTATCGTGTGACTTGGAACCCACACAATCCAGGGAAATACACGGCTGGAGCCCAAGACAACGGAACCACCACCGGATCGTTTGAAGCAATGAACGAATGGACGCGGGATTTGGGTGGAGATGGCTTCACCGCGGCATATCACCCCACAAATGCCGCATTGCGCTATGCAGAATACCAGTATGGCAACATGCGGTTCAGCCCCACGTTTCCGGACGAAGAACCTCAATGGCAATCATGGATGAATGGCATTCCTGATGATGCCAGGGTCTGGTGGGATGCGCCTTATATGCTGCACCCAGCAAATCCCGACCAAGCTTGGTGTGGTGCGCAACAAGCTTACAAAATGGAGAATGCTCCATATGGCATATGGACGCCCGCATCGAGTGACTTGACAGCCAACATGGAGCCTGGGTTGCAGTGGCGGACCATCACAGCCCTCGCTGGATCGCCGAACGATGAGGACGTCGTGGCAGCCGGCACATCCGATGGACGCGTTTGGCTGACAGCCAATGGAGGGGCCTTCTGGCAGGAACTTTCCGAAGGACTGCCTGGTCAATTTGTCACCGATTTGGTCTTTCATCCTCAATTCCCAGACACCCTCGTCTGCACAGTCAGTGGGTATCGAAATGCGGCGTATACACCACACATTTTCAAGCGCTCCCTCAACGCAGGCAGTGCAGGTTGGATTTCGGCAGCAGGCAATTTGCCTCATCACCCCATCAACCATGTGGAAGTGCTGCGGGATTCGGTTTGGGCAGTGGCTTCGGATGCGGGGGTTTATTGGACCACAAATGCGGGAACCCATTGGGAACCCGTCGGCAATCTTCCGCCCATTCCTGTGTATGATTTGGCTGTGGACACCTTGACTGGCCGGCTGGTAGCTGGCACCTTTGCGCAAAGCATTTGGAGTTTCCCGCTCGATTCGTTGTTGCCCGAGGAGGCCGTCAATCCCCCGAACAATGTGGCCTCCCTCATTTCTGAAGACCCTGTGTGGCGGGTGATTCCCAATCCAGCTTCAGAAAGCATACGATTGCAAGGTCCAGATGACACGAACCTTATGAGCATTGTTGTTCGGAACGCCCAAGGGCAGCTGATACATCAAGTTTCAGTGGGTGGAGTGCCTCCTGTGCTGCACGTTGCTGACTGGTCTCCTGGGATTTACATGGTCACCTGCCATGCCTCAGAAGCCCCCCCTGCTTCCGTTCGTTTTGTCAAAAATTGACCGCATCAGGTCTCACGCAATGGTTCCGAATTTGCCTGATTGGTACTCCTCGATGGCTTCATGAATTTCAGCGACAGTGTTCATGACAAAAGGGCCATGGGCCACAACGGGCTCATCGATGGGGTCCCCGTGACAAAGCAAAACCAGAGCTTCTTCCGATTGACAGATCACCTCCAATCCTTCATGGTCCTTTTCCAAGTGAGGCAAGTCATGTTGGCGCAAGGCCAAACCGTTCACCTGTGCCTGTCCGCGCACCACATAGAGCATCACTTGCCGATTCTTCGGAATCGAGGTTCGATATACCGCACCCGATTGCAACGACAGACTCGACATGAACAAATCGGTCAAAGACTGAATCGGGCCTTGGGTTCCTTGAGATGATTGGCCTGAAACCACGTTCAACCGATACCCGTCGCCCATTTCCATCGCCAACTCAGAGGCCTCCAACCCCTGGTAGAAAGGGCGAGTTTGTTTCAGGGCCGCTGGCAGGTTCATCCAAATTTGGATGATTTCCAATGGGCCACCCGTTCGTCGAAATGACTCGGGCGAAACCTCGGCATGGACAATTCCACGACCAGCAGTCATCCATTGCACCCCACCCGGTCCAGTCAAAAAAGTCTCGCCCGTGGAATCTTGGTGGGCGACCTCTCCCTCAAAAACAAAGGTCAGCGTCTCAAATCCCTTGTGCGGATGAGGACCGAATGGCAACCCACGGTTGTTCTCGGGATACTCCTGGTATCCATGGTGATTGAGGAACAAAAACGGATTCACATTCGCCACATCCCGAGTGGGGAATGCCCGAAATGTGATCAAATCAGCGATGGGTTCGCAGACTGCGGTCGAAACCGATGAGATGGTGCGCATGTTTAATGAAACAACACCGGCTCCCTCGGAGTTCAAAGACCAAGGGCCTCACGAACAGCTTCTTGGCGATCTGTTTTCTCCCAGGGAAACAATTCCACCTCACAAGTGATGGTTTGGCCTTCTGGACTCAAGAAAGTTTTGGTTGCCAATCTCGGCGTGCGGCCCATGTGGCCATATGCGGCTGTTTCCTCGTAAATCGGGGTGCGCAACTTGAACGCTTGTTCAATGAAATAGGGCTTGGTTGGAAACAAGTTCACGATGCGCTGGGCCATTTCCCCATCCGTCATGTTCACTTTGGACGTGCCATAGGTATTGATGTAAAAACCCACAGGCTCCGCTACACCAATGGCATAGGCCAATTGCACCAAAACCTCATCACAAGCCCCGGAAGCCACCAAGTTTTTGGCAATGTATCTGGCGGCATAAGCGGCCGAACGATCCACTTTGGAAGGATCCTTGCCA
The DNA here is from genome assembly GCA_049610385.1 of Flavobacteriales bacterium. Taxonomy (GTDB): domain Bacteria; phylum Bacteroidota; class Bacteroidia; order Flavobacteriales_D; family Sanyastnellaceae; genus JBMYZL01. Next base: position 10,695 of record JBMYZL010000022.1, on the reverse strand, counting down.
CTGAACGCACCCCCACCATGGGCCCCGCGCCCACCATAAGTATCCACAATGATTTTCCTTCCGGTCAAACCTGTGTCCCCGTGGGGTCCGCCAATCACAAACTTGCCCGTCGGATTCACATGAAGATGAATGTCGTCGCCGAACAACTTCTGAACGCGATCGCTCATGCTGGCTTTGACACGCGGAATGAGAATGTTTTCGACATCGCGTTTGATTTGCGCCAGCATGTCTGACTCACTCCCAAAATCGTCGTGCTGAGTGGACAAAACGATGGCTTCGATGCGCTCCGGGGTGTTGTCATCTCCATACTGAATGGTGACTTGCGACTTGGCGTCTGGACGCAAATAGGGCATCGGGCTGGGCTCTTCTCGTCGGATGGCCGCCAACTCCCGCAACAACCGATGAGACAACTCCAATGGAAGGGGCATGAAATTCTCCGTTTCGCGAGAAGCATAGCCGAACATCATGCCTTGGTCTCCCGCTCCTTGGTCCTCCAGATTCTTTCTCTCTACACCTTGATTGATGTCCGAGGATTGTTCATGAATGGCGCTGAGCACACCGCATGAATTGGCCTCAAACATGTATTCACTTTTTGTGTAGCCAATCCGTTCAATCACTTCTCGCGCGATGGATTGCACATCGAGGTAAGCTCGGGATTTGACTTCACCTGCCAAAATCACCTGCCCCGTTGTGACCAATGTCTCACAAGCCACTTTAGAATCCGGATCAAAAGCGAGAAAATGATCGATGAGTGCATCGCTGATTTGGTCTGCAACTTTGTCGGGATGTCCTTCGCTTACGGACTCAGAAGTGAAAAAATAACTCATGGTGAGGGCAAAAGTAAGCAAGTCTCCTTGTCAAGTTTTATCTTTGCAGAGCTTATCGCGAAAGACGGAGGGAACAGGCCCGAAGAAGTCTTGGCAACCCAGGGAAGAAGCTGGGTGCCACATCCTACCCAAGGTTACAGGTCTTGGGAAAGATGAGCAACCGCAGGTCGCATTTGTGGCCTCTGGCTTTCGAGAGAGCACCACAAAACAATGTGTGCAACGAAAGCATTCTACATCCAATGAACTGGTCCTCCCTGGCCGAACGCGCGCGGCGAAGAACCCCGCTCTTAACCAAGCAGCTCGGCAATCGCATTTTGGTTTTGGATGGCGCCATGGGCACCATGATTCAACGGCATGGATTGACGGAAGCAGACTTCCGTGGCCTTCCATTCGCAAATCATCCAAAGCCATTGAAAGGAAACAATGATTTGCTTTCTCTGACACGCCCCGACATCATTCGAGACATCCATCTGGCTTATCTAGCTGCCGGCGCAGATTTGGTTGAAACCAATACCTTCAGTTCCACTTCCATCGCGCAAGCCGACTATCAACTTTCTGATCAGACGTTCGCCCTCAATCAAGCCGCGGCGACCTTGGCTCGAGAGGCAGCGGAGCGAGTTGAAACCCCTGAAAAACCTCGGTTTGTGGCAGGAGCATTGGGTCCAACCAACCGAACCGCATCACTTTCCCCGGATGTCAACAACCCTGGTTACCGAGCGGTGACCTTTGGAGATTTATCGGCCAACTACCAAGAACAAGCCTTGGGGTTGTTGGCGGGTGGCGCGGATGTCCTACTTGTGGAAACCGTGTTTGACACCTTGAACGCGAAAGCCGCCTTGTTCGGCATTGAAGAGGCTTTCGAAAAAGCTGATTTTCGCGTTCCCATTTTGGTTTCCGGCACCATCACCGACGCCTCGGGGAGAACCCTGTCGGGTCAAACCACAGAAGCTTTTCTCATATCGATGTCCCATGCCCCGTTGCTGAGCATCGGCCTCAATTGTGCTTTGGGTGCACAACAACTCACCCCCTTTTTGGAGGTGATGGGACGCGAAGCCCCCTGCCTCGTGAGTGCTTATCCCAATGCAGGGTTGCCGAATGAAATGGGAGAATACGACCAATCACCGGCCGCCATGGCGCTGGCGGTTGAGCCTTTTTTGGCCAAACAATGGGTGAACATCATCGGGGGGTGCTGTGGCACAACGCCCGAGCACATCGCCGCCATTGCTGAAATGGCTTCCCAGCATGCACCTCGTCCCATCCCTGAAACCCTGAATTTGTGATGTCACACCGACAAAATGCCACTTTGCGCCTTTCTGGTTTGGAGCCATTGGTTGTGACGTCAGAGACGAATTTCGTCAACATCGGTGAGCGCACAAACGTGACCGGAAGTCGAAAATTCGCCCGATTGATTCGCGAAGAACAATACGACGAAGCCTTGGATGTGGCCCGAGAACAAGTGGAAGGCGGAGCCCAGATCTTGGATGTCAACATGGATGAAGGCATGATTGATGGTGAAAAGGCCATGGTCACCTTTCTGAATTTGCTCGCTGCAGAACCCGATATCGCCCGGATTCCCATCATGATTGATTCCTCCAAATGGTCCATCATCGAAGCCGGTTTGCAAGTGGTTCAAGGCAAATCTGTGGTGAATTCCATCTCGCTGAAAGAAGGCGAAGCCGAGTTTTTGAGGCAAGCCAAAATGATACGACGATATGGTGCAGCCGCCGTTGTGATGGCCTTCGATGAGGAGGGTCAAGCGGATACTTTCGAACGCCGCATCGAAATCTGCAGCCGGGCCTATGAATTGCTCACCCAACAGGCAGAATTTCCAGCTGAAGACATCATCTTCGACCCCAATGTTTTTCCTGTCGCGACAGGAATGGACGAACACAGAAGAAACGCGGTTGACTTTTTCGAAGCCACGAGGTGGATTCGTACCAACTTGCCCGGAGCACACGTCTCCGGAGGGGTCTCGAATGTGAGTTTCAGTTTTCGAGGCAACCAAGCCGTTCGCGAGGCGATGCACTCTGCTTTTCTTTTTCATGGAATTCAAGCGGGGTTGGACTTGGGCATTGTGAACCCTGCACTGTTGGAGGTCTATGATGACATTCAACCGGAACTTTTGACCCATGTGGAAGACGTTCTGCTGGATCGCCGAGCGGATGCGACAGAGAGGTTGTTGGCTTTTGCGGACCAAGTCAAGGGTCATGAAAAAAAAGTAAACGGAGCCGATTTGGCATGGCGAGAAGAACCTCTGGAAAGCCGCATCAGCCATGCGCTGATCAGAGGCATCTCCGAATACATCGAATCCGATGCAGAAGAAGCCCGACTTGCATTGGGCAGCCCACTTCAAGTGATTGAAGGTCCTTTGATGAGCGGAATGAATGCCGTGGGGGATTTGTTTGGAGAAGGGAAAATGTTTCTTCCCCAAGTGGTGAAATCTGCGCGGGTCATGAAAAAAGCGGTCGCCTACCTCACCCCATTTATGGAAGAAGAGAGGCGCCAAGGCCGTGCATCCCATTCAGGAGCTGGTAAAGTGGTGCTTGCCACTGTCAAAGGCGATGTGCACGACATCGGCAAAAACATTGTGGGGGTGGTGTTGGCTTGCAACGGATTTGAAGTGGTGGACTTGGGCGTGATGGTGCCCAAGGAAAAAATTCTCGATGAGGCAATCCGTGCAGGGGCTGAAATCATTGGCCTCAGTGGATTGATTACCCCTTCCCTGGAAGAAATGCGCGATGTGGTTTCTGAAATGAAAGCCCGCAACATGTCCATACCTCTGCTCATCGGAGGTGCGACCACATCCCGGGTTCACACAGCGGTCAAAATTTCTCCGCTTGCACAGGGTCCTGTCGTCCATGTGAACGACGCCTCGAGAGCCGTCCCTGTGGCGTCGACTTTGCTGTCCCAAACCCAACGCAAAACTTACATCGATGAGGTGGCAGCTGATTACGAAAAGGTTCGCATTCAGTATGCCAAGGATCGTGCTGCAAAGTCCCTTTTGTCACTTGAAGAAGCCAGGCAAAAGGCACCCAAGTTGGACTTCACAAACTTGTCCATCCCCCACCAAATCGGCGCGCAGAAGACCGGCACGGTAGCCCTGCCGACCCTGCGCCCCTACATCGACTGGTCTCCATTTTTTCGTTCATGGGGATTGGCGGGGTCTTTCCCACGCATTCTCAAGGATGAGGTGGTGGGACTGGAGGCCCAAAAACTTTTTTCCGATGCAGAGGCCATGCTGGATGAAATGGCGCGACAACCGAATCGGATTCAGGCCAGAGGTGTTTGGGGCATTTTTCCAGCCGCACGCACGCAACCTGAAACGGTGTCCATTTGGTCAGATGCCGAAGCCCCTGAGCCTTTGGGTGCCTTCGAATTCCTCAGGCAACAGGTTGAACAACGAAATGGTCAGCAACGCGCATTGTCCGATTTCATCTCGCCACCCAATGAAGAGGACAATCCAATCGACCACATTGGATGTTTTGCCGTCAGCATCATCGGCATCGATGAGTGGGCAGATGTTCATGCAAAAGATGGGAATGATTATGAAGCCATTTTGGTGAAAGCCATCGGAGATCGCCTGGCGGAAGCCTTTGCCGAATGGCTACATGAGCAAATCCGCAAAAGACATTGGGGATTTGCGCCAGATGAACATTTGACCAATGCGGAGCTGATTCAAGAAAAATATCGCGGAATTCGTCCAGCACCAGGCTATCCCGCATGTCCAGATCATGTGGACAAAAAGCTCATTTGGGATCTCCTGAACGTGGAAAGCCACACGGGTGCGACGTTGACCGAATCCCTGGCCATCCAACCCGCTGCCTCGGTTTCGGGCTACTATTTTGCCCACCCAGAAGCCCAATATTTAGGCGTCGGGTTGATTGATGAGGATCAATTGCGCGATCACGCAGAAAGGCGGCAAATGACTCGAGAAGAAGATGCCAGGTGGCTAGCGACCCATCTTTTGGATAAAAAATGAAAATCACACAACACCTCAGTGAGGCCAAGAGTGCGCTCTTCAGCTTCGAATTGCTTCCGCCATTGAAAGGCGAGAACATCAACCAAATCCACAGCACGGTCGAGAAACTGCTGCCATATGAGCCTGCCTTTGTAGATGTGACGTATCATCGAGAAGAATTTGTTTTTCGGGAGGTGCAGCCCGGTCTGCTGGAAAAACGAACCGTTCGCAAAAGACCGGGAACTGTGGGCATTTGTTCTGCCATCAACCACAAATACAACTTGGACGCTGTCCCACATATCATTTGTGGAGGGTTTTCAAAGGAGGAAACGGAAAATGCGCTGATTGATTTGGATTTTGTCGGAGTGGACAATGTCTTGGTGTTACGCGGCGACCCCATCCGGTCTGAAGGTCGATTCAAAGCGGAAGCGGATGGTCATGCTTATGCCTTGGATTTGCTGAACCAAGTGGCCGATATGAATCGCGGGCGCTACCTGGACCCAGACCTCAAAAATTCCAATAAGACAGACTTTTGCATCGGTGTTGCTGGTTATCCAGAGAAACATTTTGAGGCGCCAAATATGGCCAGTGACTTGCGTTGGTTGAAGCGAAAAGTAGAGGATGGGGCAGAATACATCGTGACCCAAATGTTCTTCGATAACCAAGCTTACTTCGATTTTGTCCTCGCCTGCAGCAGAGAAGGCATTCACGTTCCGATCATCCCTGGTCTCAAACCTTTGACGACAAAATCACAACTTCAATTGTTGCCGCAGAATTTTCATGTCAACATGCCCGATGACCTGGTTCAAGCAGTGGAAGCGTCCAACAACAAGGAAGAAACCAAAGAAATCGGCATCGCCTGGTGCATTCAACAAGCGAAAGAGCTCAAAGCCGCAGGTGTGCCTGCCTTGCACTTCTATACCATGGGTAAGGCCGAACCGACGGCCACCATCGCCAAAGCAGTCTTTTGAATGATCCGCCTTATTTTTGTCCAAATATTGTGTTAGATGCGTGCTAAAACTGAAGATTACATCTCACTTCCTGGGGCTGTGAGTCAAGCCTTTCAACAAGGCCTATCGCCACGTGATGCCTTCGAATTGCTGAAAAACGGACACAATCGTTTCAAAAAAGGAGACAAGTTGTCGAGAAACCGAGTTCAGCTTTTGGCAGATGCCGCTGGCGGTCAGTATCCATATGCGGCTGTCCTCGGCTGCATTGATTCGAGAGCGCCGATCGAAGAGGTATTCGATGCGAACATCGGAGATTTGTTCGTGGCCCGTGTCGCGGGCAACACGGTCAATGGTGATTTGTTGGGAAGCCTTGAATATGCTTGTAAATTTGCTGGATCGAAACTTTTGGTGGTCTTGGGACACAGCCAGTGTGGTGCCATTCGAGGTGCATGGGACGGTGTGGAACATGGGCACATTACGGGGTTGCTCAATCGTTTGCAACCCGCAGTACAACAAGTCAAAACATCCCGTGGAGATGAACCCTCTCCAGAAAATTTGAACGCTTGCGTGGAGGTGAATGTGAATCAAGTGATCGACCGCATTCGAAAAGAAAGTTCAACCTTGGCGGAAATGGAAAAGAACGGAGAGATTGCCATCGTCGGAGGTGTTTATCATGTGGACAAAGGACAAGTTGTTTTTAGCAACATTCCCAACGGCTGGTGAACAATCCGAGGGAAATGGGAAAAGGGGTGGAGAAGACCATCTTGTTGTTGACCGGTGGGCTGTGGCTGTTGATTTTCGGCGTGGGCTCTTTGCTCGTGACGAGCAAGTCGATGAACCATCTCGCCATGGAGCCTTCGGCAGTTTTGAAACCTGCAACCTCAGATTTGGGACTGAGGTATGGATTTCCTGACGCATCCTTACCGATGCCTGTTGAAGATTCACAAGAAGCCGAGGATGGAGAAGATGATGATTCGCCTGAGGATTTCTCGGTTCCACATTATCCTGAGGCGTTCGAAACCCATCCCTTGAAAACAGGGGCATCGGTTTTGGCCAAAAGTGCAAGGGGATTCATCGCAGAGCTGCATGACCCCCCAGAAGACATTTGATTTTTCAGGGAGCAATCCCATTTGAATTCTCCGTGACAGGAGAATGGCCCTTCTTTTGCTCATTTTTTCATATTTCTCGGAAACCAATTCCGAGTACATTTCATTCATTCATGTTCAAACATTTGAAGCAGGACATCCCTGCATCGATCGTCGTTTTCTTGGTTGCCTTGCCCCTGTGCCTGGGCATCGCTCTAGCTTCTGGTGCACCACCAATGTCAGGATTGATTGCTGGCATCATCGGAGGAATTGTGGTTGGAGCCATTTCCAACTCTCCATTGGGCGTCTCCGGACCCGCAGCGGGCCTCGCGGTAATTGTACTCAACGGAATCGAAAGTTTGCCCACTTTTGAGATTTTCTTGAGCGCCGTTGTCATCGCAGGCATTGTACAAGCCGTTTTGGGCATATTGCGTGCCGGAGTCATCGGATTGTATTTCCCTTCGGCAGTCATCCAGGGCATGCTAACGGCCATTGGCATCATTATTTTTTTGAAGCAAATTCCTCATGCTCTTGGCTATGACTCCGACCCAGAAGGGGATCTTGAATTCATGCAACAGGATGGTTACAACACTTTCACTGAACTGTCACATGCTCTGAATTTCGTTGAACCCCTGGCCATAGTGATCACCTTGGTTTCACTTTCGATTTTGCTCCTTTGGGAAACCAAATGGATGAAATCCCAAGCATGGTCAAGGCTCTTGCCCGGATCCCTGCTTGCAGTGCTGTCAGGCGTGGCTTTGCAACACTTTGGATCTTCTGGCGCATGGAAACTTTCCGAAGACCACCTCGTGACCTTGCCTGAGATGACGGATGGCGTGACTTCGATTCTTCGGTTTCCTGACTTTTCCATGGCATTGTCCTCCGACGTTCTGCTTCTTGGATTCACCATTGCCATTGTCGCCAGCCTCGAAACCCTTCTTTGCGTAGAGGCTACAGATAAATTGGATCCTCACAAACGCGTCACACCGACCAACCGAGAACTCGTCGCACAAGGTGTAGGCAACACCCTCAGTGGACTGATTGGGGGATTGCCCGTCACCCAGGTCATCGTCCGCAGTTCAGCAAATATCCAAAGCGGTGGCATGACCAAGATGAGTGCAATCATCCATGGGTTTCTCTTGATTTTAAGTGTGCTTTTGATTCCAAACTTATTGGCCATGATTCCGTTAGCGAGTTTGGCCGCTATTTTGTTCGTCGTGGGTTACAAATTGGCCAAGCCTGCCCAATTTGTGAAGATGGCGAAATTGGGAAAGCGGCAATTCGTTCCCTTTGTCATCACGGTCGTCAGCATCATTTTCACCGACTTGCTGGTGGGCATTGGCATTGGTTTGGTAGCAGCCATCGTGGCCATTTTACTCGACCACTACAACAGGCCATTTGTAGATTATCAGCAGGACCCCAAATCCGGGACTTACACTTTGATGCTCCCACCGGATGTCACATTCTTGCACAAAGCCGGCATCCGTGAGGCCTTGGCAGCTGTTCCCAAAGGTGGACGCCTTGTTTTGGATGCATCGAATGCTCGTCAAATGGACGTGGATGTCAAGGACATCATCTCTGACTTTGAGACACGCGCCCAGCAGGACTCCATTGAATTCTCATACCATCCACCCAAGTTGGATACAAGCGCAGATCAACCCTTGAAGGCATTCAAGAAAGCCTTACTTCTTTCTAAAGAAAAGTCGTAATGTAACACCCGAAAAATTGTAGGCATTTCGAATGTGGTTTTCCAAGAAACGCTTGTATGGTTCCTTGACGTACTGCGGAAGATTGCAGTAAAATGCAAAAGTAGGCGTCTGGCTTTGGATTTGCGTGACATATTTGATGCGAACCATTTTCCCCTTATACATGGGTGGAGGTTGGTTTTCAACAATAGGCAACAAAAATTCATTCAACTCACTGGTTGAAATGTGTTGTGCGCGATTGTGATAAACAGTCATGGCCTCTTCGAAAGCCTTCAGGATTCGTTGCTTGGTTTGATTCGATGTGAAGACGATGGGAACGTCCGAGAACGGAGCAATCCGTTCTCGGATTTCATTCTCCATTTTTTGCATGGTTGAATGGTCTTTCTCAATCGCATCCCATTTGTTAACCAAGACAATCACCCCTCGGTAGCTGCTCACAACCTGCCAAAAAATATGCAAATCCTGGCGCTCCATACCTTGTTGGGCATCAATTAACAATAAGCACACGTCACTGTCATTGATGCTCTTCATTGTGCGCAAAGCACTGTAGAATTCCAATTGATCGTCTACCTGCTTCCGTTTTCGGAGACCAGCTGTATCGACCAATTCCACATCGAATCCGTACAAATTGAAACGTGTGTGAACGCTATCCCTCGTGGTTCCAGCCACATCAGTCACAATGTTGCGCTCTTCTCCCAGCAAGGTGTTGATCAGGGTGCTTTTACCCACATTGGGTCTTCCCACAATGGCAAACCTTGGCAAACCTTCCTCCTGCCTTTCCTCCCCTTGCTCTGGCAACAGACTTATCAATGCATCTAGCATCTCGCCTGTGCCATGTCCATTGCTTGCTGAAACTGGATGCACTTCGCTGTCCAAACCCAAGTTGTAAAACTCATGCGCATGTACCTCATGAACAGGCGTATCCACCTTGTTGGCCATCAAAACAACGGGCTTTTCTGACTTTCGAATCAATCTGGCTATGTCTTGGTCAATATCGGTAATCCCTGTCTGGGCGTCAACCACAAACAAAATCAAGGCTGCCTCCTCCAAGCTCAACTCCACTTGCTTGCGGATTTCTGCTTCAAAAGCATCTTCACTGTTCCGTATCCAACCTCCGGTATCGATTACCTGGAATTCTCTTCCTGTCCATTCCGCCCATCCATACTTGCGGTCCCTTGTCGTTCCGCTCGTGGGATCGGTAATGGCATCGCGCGTTTCGGTCAATCGATTGAAAAGGGTCGACTTACCTACGTTGGGACGTCCCACTATTGCCACCAAATCTTTCATTTGAAGATGACCTTGTTCACAGGCACAATTTAGTGCCGCTATGAAATGTATATACAAAAAAAGGGCCCCAAAAGGGGCCCTTAAGAGTGGCATCGACATACTCTCCCGCCGTAGCAGTACCATCTGCGCTGGTGGGCTTAACTTCTCTGTTCGGAATGGGAAGAGGTGGACCTCACCGCAATAGACACCAAAATTGGATGTTAAGCAGTTGTTCCGGACGATTCCGGCCTGTCTCAACAAATGAGAACATACTGGTAGAAAAACGCATCCTAATAAGCTTTTGGGTAATTAGTACCGCTCGGCTTTGACATCACTGCCTTTACACCTGCGGCCTATCAACGTTGTCGTCTCCAACGACCCTCAACAAGACCTCATCTTGCGGTGAGTTTCGCACTTAGATGCTTTCAGTGCTTATCTCATCCATACATAGCTACTCTGCGATGCAGCTGGCGCCACAACAGATACACCAGAGGTATGTCCATCCCGGTCCTCTCGTACTAGGGACGGGTCCGCTCAAGTCTTGAACGCCCACAACAGATAGAGACCGAACTGTCTCACGACGTTCTGAACCCAGCTCGCGTGCCACTTTAATGGGCGAACAGCCCAACCCTTGGGACCTTCTCCAGCCCCAGGATGTGACGAGCCGACATCGAGGTGCCAAACCACTCCGTCGATATGAGCTCTTGGGAGTGATCAGCCTGTTATCCCCGGAGTACCTTTTATCCTTTGAGCGATGGCCCTTCCATGCGGAACCACCGGATCACTATGCTCTACTTTCGTACCTGTTCGACTTGTAAGTCTCGCAGTCAAGCACCCTTATGCCATTGCACTCTACGTACGATTACCAACCGTACTGAGGGTACCTTTAGAAGCCTCCGTTAC
>JBMYZL010000021.1:0-37740 GCA_049610385.1 Flavobacteriales bacterium | reverse complement strand
ATTGCTCTTTGGGAAACAATTCGTACGCTTTCTCAGCAATTCTTCCGTAAAAACCGCGGCTGAGGGCGTGCCTTTCAAAACTTATTTTGCCACCTGCATTCAAACGTTCCGCAACAAACTCATCAAAACTCTGTTCCAATTGCCCCCCGCGCCGCAGCATCCACCAATGTGAGTGCAGGCGATCGACGGGATTCCGAAAGATAAAAATCAATTTAATCTTGGGATTGTACGCTCGAATTCGCGGAAGAAATGGAACCCTCCCTTTCGGCAGAGCCAAGGCATACTTCGGTGTGGACTCCCCATAAAGAAGATCCTCAGAAAAACCTGCATCACCCCAGCCCCGCGCATGGTAGGACCGATGGTCAACTTCGCTTTTGGGATGTGGACCTCGATCGAAATAATGCATTTCCTTCGGGCGGGACATCCGAACCTTCGGATGTTGCCTCAAGGCAAGGTGCATGGAAGTCGTTCCTGCCTTCTGAACGCCTGCAATCATGAAATCGATTCTGTTCTTCATTGGACATTCTTGTATCGCCCCTGGTTTTCATGCGGAAAACGATTTTCCCGACTTTCAATCCCCAAGAAGGATTTTAGCCGCTGCATTTCTCCTTTCTGACTGATGCACAGTTCGATGCACTTGTTCGGACGGTCTTTAAAGTGATTTCGAACGTCTTCAATGTGTTGCAGGTAACTCCGCTTGAACAGCGCCTGATTGTACATGTTCTCTTCCCCCCATTGCATCACATCGCTGTCGTAAATGTACCCCTTGTACAGCCATGTGCAATCGTTTTTCAATTCGGCCATCGTGGGCAGGCCTCCGTCTTTGCGGACATTGTAGCGATTGATGTGGTGTTGAACCCAGGAATTGTACCACACATCTTCATTCTGCCGAATTGTTAGAATGAACAATGCGTCCGGAAAAGCCTCATCAAGAACCTTGTACAACCCATCCGTCGAAAAGGGCTTGTCTTGAAAGACCTGAGACAAGGCGGCATACTTCAAAATGCGATCGGTTCGCCCATGCATCAGCCAGTCTTCGGTTAGTATGTGACCCACCGCTTCATCGCCCACTTTAAACCCCCAGTTAAGAAACAGTCGCTTTAAGCTTGTTGTCCCTGTTTTGTTGTATCCAATGATAAACACCTTCCGGTCTCCAAGGCTGTGCTTTACCAAGTCCGAATCTCCTCCTTTCTCCTCGACTTGATCGGCGAGATAGCGGAGGATTTTGCCCACCCAATTCCTGAATTTCCTACCCTTCTTCATGTCAGTTCTAAAAACAAGATTTTCCGAACACGTGGTTCAATCTGAAAAAAATGACCAAGCATCAGCTGCAGCAACATGCCGAATGGCATGGGATACTCTCCCCGCTGACGAAGTGCATCCATCATCAACTTCCACTTCTTTCGACGCGATGAATGGAGAAACGCAATAAGTGGTCTGTAATAAGCTGAAACCCTTTGCGTGGATGCTTTTCGAGCCGTTTCCAGCGCATCTGCGTAGGCTTGAGTCAACCTCTCCGATGGGATTTTGTGTTCAAAGACCAAACTGGGGTCATACCAGCACATCTTGCCCAAGGCTTGGAACAAGAATCCCCATTCCACATCCTCAGCACCCTGGAGCCTTTGATCATTTGTGGGGCCAGACATGAGGAAAGGGAATTGCACTTGGAGGATCTGTTTTGCCCAAGCGGCCCGCATGCCCACTCCCGCACCCCAGATGTACTGCAACGGTCCTGCGTCCGTCCTTCCTCCTTGCGGCCCCACGGCCCAACGGAACTGTACCGCCTGGAACCAATCCGGCAGAGGCACCTCCGTGACAGCCCGCCCCTGCCCCCCTACCATTGCCGCGTCTGGATGCGCATTAAACGACTCCACCATCCGGAGCAAGTAATCGGATTGCAACCCATTGTCGTCGTCAACCACCACCCAGAATCTCCCGCGTGCCCGATTGGCTCCGGTGAGGAAGGCGTGCTGTTTACCTGGACGCGGCTCGAAAAGCGAAACCACCGGCGCACGAACTTCCTCCGCAAAAACTTCCACAAGCTGCCTGCCCGCTGGGGTTTTTGAGGCATTGTCTACAGCAATAAGTTCCCATGTCACTCCGGACTCCAGGTTCTTCAATCGGTCCAAGGTCCAGGGCAACCGCTCGTGGGCGTTGTGGTGGCACAAAATCAAACTGACATCAATCATCAAGACTCAGTTTTGTTGAAAGAGAGATTGAATGTCTTCCTGCGTTGGTGCATAACTATGCGGAGTTTGAAACACCAAGTCAACCCGTTCAGCATCGTAAGTAGCGCCGAGAAATTCGAACATCTCTTGCAATCGTGGACTGCGCGTTTTCATGTCGCGGTAAGTAATTTCAAAGCAATTCGAGCGGTCCTTCGCGAAGGAATGAAAATTCATTTCGAGCTGCAACAATTTTTGTTTGGCAACTGCATGATCTGCATTTTTGTAAAAGGCGCTCTTGAGCACTTCTTCGTGGTCCCGTGTGTTGAATAAAAAACAGCAACCGGGCAACAGTTGCTCGAGAAACTGGAGATATCCTTCGAGTTCATCCCTTCGTCCCTTGAAGCGAATCTCCTTGAATCCCAAGCATTTGATATTCAGATTGTCTTGCTGGTCTGCAAGAAGATAGTTTCGAGCCAAACGCCTCAAGTCTTCCCACCATCTCGGTTCATCGAATAGAACTCGACCGAACCATGGGTGGTTGGGAAAAAAGGATGAATACTCACCGCTCTCCATAACCAGCGACTTTTGGGCTTCCCAAAAATGTGCAAACAGGTCATTGTTCTCGCCTCTGACCAGCACCCCATTGATTGAATTCAAAAGGCCTTGAAGCAAGGTGGAACCCGTTCGACCATATGAGACGATGACGATGTGATCAAAACGAAGACCATCAGCCCCAGGTATATTTTTGGCTTGCTCAAAGTATTCTTTGTGGTTGGCCTTGTTTTTCCTGACAAACTGACGCGCTTCCTTGATTTTTCCTTGACAGTAGAGGGTCTTGGCATAAAGATTATCGATCCAATTCGGTGCATCCTCCATGCCCATCGCAGTCTGCATCAATCGCTCTGCTTCTGAAAAATCCTTTTCAGCCATGCAGCATTTCCACTTCCCTAGGATAATTTGTAAATCTTTCTCGTCGAGCAAATGATCGAAAAGCAATCGCGCGCCACCCACATCGCCCACCCTCAACTTGTGGTTCGCAACGGCAACCCTTAGCCATTTGTCTTTTGTGGCCTGATCGGGTCGCTGATCAAGCCAATTCTCCAAAGATTTCAGTTCCTCAGGGGAGGCTTCTAGTCGCCCCAATCGTTGAGCAATGTCAGACATCGAGCTCATCTTTTTTCTTGGATACAGCCCCTTGAAAACTTGCAAAACTCTTCTCATTACATCATGTTTTTGCGGCATTTGCATGTGGGAAGGGCATCGAAGGAATGGGACATTCTAGGAATCCGCACAATTCCTCCCAGCCATGCCCTTCAAAGACGGAAAAGACCAAGAATCGGGCCTCCGGTCGTTCTCCGAAAAACGAATGGACTCGCTTTTTATGGGCCGCATAGGCCGCTTCCCAAGTTTCATGATTCGTGTAGATTTTCCGATCAATCGAAACCGCGATACCGCCATGCCTGCTCGCCACTCTGGAATCTTCGAGCTCCTGCGGCTTCCAGACGCCTATTTCTGCCGCGTAATGCTTTTGCACCGACCGAACCCAACTTTCCAAGGGTCTGTCTGTAAAAATGAATCGTGCCTCAGGGTATTGCTCATAGATGGCCTCGAAATCCGCTGAAATCGGGATGTCGGAGAACGCATCAAACATCGGCAAATCGCGCATCGTCAGCAGTTTCATGTCAATTGGATTTTGCCAATGCACAGCCATCAGGCCCAAGACATTCAGGGCACGATTCATGGTCGTAGTCCCTGTCCGGCTCAAACCGATGACAAAAACTTTGTCATTCGCTGCAAGCGTTGACTCGGACCATGCCTTTGCCACAAATTCCAGACCTCGAAACATGTCGCCCGACTTGCACGCTTTCGGCAATTCCGAAAATTCCTTCAAGAACGCCTCACGCTTGCCGAGTGCAAAAAGCAACCTGCAGCGCGCGAGATAGATTGCCGGAGCTTTGGAAGCCGTCGCTGCACTTTCTATGATGTTATGTAACCATTCCAGGTGACTCCTGATTCTGGCGGAATCGGCCTGAAACTGAATGGAAAACAGCAATGGAGACAGTGGTTTTTTAGCAAAAGCTGAAGGCTTAACCGCTTCGAGCGAACTCAGTTCACTAAGCCGCCTTTCAATCAATGACGCTAGCCTCTCGTAATCTAGGGCAAACCGAGCCGCGCGCATGTCCTTGACCCAACCCTGTGCTGCGGCGGTCTCTGGAATCCCTTGAATTCGTCCGTGAATGAGCCCCGCTTCAAGCAAAGTCTCGCTTGACTCATACCGCAAGGTGAAATCGCTGCGAAAGTCGATGCCATCCTCTCCCAAAAGGTCGACATAAGCTTGGTGTCTGATTCGACAATATCCAATGCGGCTGTTGTTTTTGAGATCCTCTTCGAAAATCGCTTGGTAATCCCCCGCGAGCTTAAAATGTAGGCAAGCACCTCGAACCTCGCTGACCCTACCTGGCGTCACCCGGTGGCTGCTGAGAAGGAACCGAATGTTCCGTCCGCCGCGAATGAATGGTGTTTTTGTCAAGTTCTCGTGGTGTCCGAAGATGCGTCGGACGCCGCCCGAGGTGTGCACATAAGGACAAAAAGGACTGGGTGTGATATCATACCGATTCTCAAACAGAGGATAATTTCGAATGAAATTGCGCTCAAATCCATCGGCAGGAAGGTCTTGGGGCGCATCGGTGAACATGTCGAGCATGAAGGATTGGACCAAATCCGAGCCCTCCCGCTCCATATGCTTCACCAATCCCGCCAAGCCCACCCGTTCGATGTCCGGAAACACAAACGCCTCATCAACGTCCACATACATTGTCCACCCGGCACGACCGAAGCGATCCACCAGGGCATTCACCCACTGCATGCCGGAATACGCCCCGCCGTAGGAAGCCTCCGTATAAAAGACATGCACATCCGGCTGTTCGAGCAACCACTCCATCGAGCCGTCTGTCGAGCCATTGTCCACAAAGAAAAAACGGTCCACGCCTATGCTCCGGTAGTAATCGCAAAACCAAGCCAGCCGCCAACGCTCATTCCGAATCACAGTATAAACCCGAATTTCATCAGCTACTTCTGGCAGTGCATGGGCATCGAGACGCTTCAGTTCTCCCTCCTCGGGTTTCCAGATTTGCGGAATGGGTGTCGTTTCGATATATCGAGACCAAATCCGATTCACCTCAGCCTCTCTTCCCTCCAAATGTTGAGCATACGCCGCATAGACACTGTGCTTCACAGAATTCGAATGAGGAAGGTGCTTCGTTGATTCGCGAAATTCTTCCAGTTTGCCCAGCACAATCAGGCTATCCCATTTGATGATGCCGTTCGGCAAATCCTCAAGCCCTTCGAGCATCTGATTCTCGATTATGGGGTCAGGTTCATGCCGGTAATGGAACAAATCGTTTTGGGCGAGCATTCGGCGCACTTGAAACGACGATTCCCCGCCGGCAATCATCGATTCAAGAAGATTGCGTGCTTCTTCACGCTGTTGGGAAAAAATCAGCACCTGTGCTTCGACCAAGCGCACATCGGAAATGTTGTCCGGAAATTCATGTCGCAATTGTCGAAGTTGAGCCTGCGCCGTTTCAAAATCACCGCTGAGTGCGCGGTACCGGGTGCACTCCAAACGCACAACAAGGTCTCCAGGGTTCGCTCCAGCCCAATCTGCCAACAGTCTGATGGCCTGCTCTCCATTTCGTTCGGCCCAGGCCACACGCGCCAAACCCATTGTCCCATCCCTCGGTGACCGTTTCATGCGGGACTCGAAGAGTGCTCGCGCTTCCGCATACTGCCCCCACTGAATCAGCAATTCGGCATATCGCCGCCTAACCGATTTCCTTCTATCACCAATTCTCCAGGCCCGACGAACCGCTCGCAACTCACGGAAAAGGTCTCCTTTTTGGCGAAACGAATCCCCTGGCAGAGGAAAAATGTTGTTGATCAACCCTTTCAGTCTCAAAATTTGGTAATTCTAAAACAACCTTCTATTCCATGTCCCATTGTCAAGGCGAATATGAAGATTTGATTTCACAGATTCCTGCGCGACTTTGCTGCAAAATACGTCCGAATTTCAAGTTCGGGAAATGCCACCATTTGTCAAATGAGGATAAGACAGAAGTAAACTGGGCATGAACGAGTCCGAAGCAGACAGCACAGGTTGGCGCGACACCGACCATGGCGCTACAATACATGTTACCAGTCCTTGAAATTCAATACTGAGAATGTCAGCTTCAGCAGCAGCCATCAGTGGTTAGGATTTGCCATCCGCTGCCTCCAGGATTGACGTTTCACATGCGCCACCAACTCTGATTTGGTAAGTAGGCTGGACAAATTCGACCGGGATGTCACGTCCACCTTATGTGTGGACTCAGCGGGGCAGAAGCCGAACATCATCAACCCCGATTTGGTCACGTGAATGGCAGCGGAATTCCTCCTCATAGATGCCAAAACACAGACATCCGAGAATGCTATGCATGTCCAATCTCGGGCAGATGATTGTTTGGCTCTATCCTTGATTTTTATCGGGGGCCTTTTTGGCGACATCATTCATCAGCTGTTCGAAAAATCGCACTCTCTGCAGGCCAATAAAAATTGTAGGATTAGGGATTTCCCTTGAAGCATGTAACTTCACATGCCAGCAGATGACATTGAAAAATAACGATTTGACTCCCGATAATCCTGACAAAGACCACCGTCCAAAAGTAGATTTCAATTTCACAACGGTCATGGAAAACGTGTTGGGGGCTTTTAGCCTCGAACGCGGCCTCCTACCGACAATGCGGGATTTGTTGCTCAATCCCAAGCAGGTCATGGATTCTTATTTCCAGGGAGACAAACGCTATCTCGGGCCAGGTCGATGGTTGTCCTTTTGTTTGACAGTGATGGGACTTTGTTATTTGCTTGGAGGAAAGTGGGAAATCGAAGGCGCTTGGAAGGAAGAGGAAATCGAGCGCATGGCTAAAATAGTTGGGGGCAGAGAGGTTATTGAAAAATGGGAGACCAATGTAATCGAGATTTTGGAGACGTTGATGGGCAACCCAAGCATATTGCTGGCGACATGTTTGTTGCCACTTGTTTTCAGTTTCAAATTGATGTTTCGACGAGCGGGACAAAATTTCGCGCAACATGTAATCATTCAGTTGTATTGCCTCGGGTTGGTTCTTGTCCTGACTTCCTTGCCCAACCTCTTTTGGATGGGGCAAGAGTTTCGAATTGAATGCCTTGCAGATTCAGCGGTTCGGGGGTACCCGGAAATCCATCCAAGAGGATCTTATTCGGCCTATTCTTATTTCTGTATATCATTGATGTCCGGCTATTTCGTTTGGGCGAATCGGAGCATTTTTGGAGGAACGACTTTTTCAGTCTTCTTGCGAACTTTAATTGCAATCGCATTGACTTCAGTGTTTTTCACCTTGGCCTTATCGGCAGCAATCGTTGTGATGTAGTTCGACAAATGATGTCAAACTGAACCAACTTGCTGTTGGCGTCGGGTGTATCCCAGCAACCCGTTGAGCCCCCAGGCATCATCCGTGTGAAACCTGACGAGAAAGCACTCTGGGGACCGACATCGGTTCTTGGCTGCAAGCATGGCACAGACATACTTTTGATGGCAAGAGACCTGCTTCCAGACAAGGGCAGCTTGAACGCACTGAACCGCAGAATGAAACGCAGGGAATGCTGAGTTAGTCCACATAGAACTTGCTGCGGTGGAGGCGTCCATCTGAGCTGCTGGCGTACCACAAGAAGACCTGTCCGCACCCGGCAAAAGGAATGGATTGGCCAGCGAGCAAGGGGCGATCGACGACAGTCCGGCCTGCCATGTCAGCCACCCGCAGTCGACAGGACGTGAGAGCGGTGAACTGCTGTCCGTCCCAACGGATGAGGTCGTCCTGTTCGGACAACAATTCGGACACCGGTATAGGCGAGCCACAGAACTGACTCCAGAAACTCCACATCTCAGCAGCGCTGCTGATATCGAAGTTGCCCCAAGAGCCGAACCAGTCGTGGCCGCCGTCGTTCACCCGATACACGCGGGCTTCGTATCCGTAGTCGCCACCGGAGTGCGTGATGAGGTCAACAGTGCTGCCGTCGGTCGGGTCGAGATCTGGAAAGAAGGTTGTGGTCTCCTCCGTGCAATTGTTCCATTCTGCCCATGTACTTACGATTTCCTCTACACCTGGGCTGCCTCCCCAATCCGGTTCGGTGGAGTTACCGGAGTATGGCACGGTGAAGTCGTTCGTTCCGTGGATGTGGACGACAGGCACAGGCTGGGATGGGGCACAAGTGATCCAATCGTTCCCGCTCATCAGGCCGCCAACTGAGCCGATGCCGCGGAAGGTTTCCGCATTTGCGCAGGCCAATGAATAGCTCATGAAGCCACCGTTCGAGTAACCGCAGCTGTACGTACAGTCCGGATCATGGCCTAGGGTTTCCTGCAGGTGGACAGCCAGCTGGGTCAGAAAGGCGTGATCGTTGACATTGGTGAAATTGAAGTTGGCATTCCAGTGATTCGTTCCCGTAAAGTCTTGAACACCCTGGGGGAAAACCACGGCAAAGCCTTCCTCGTCGGCCACCTCCCGAAATCCGCTGTAGTTGTACATCCCGAGTCCTGAGCCTGAATAACCGTGAAGTGCGAACACAAGCGGAGCCCCAGGCTCCATGTCCACCGGAGCATAGTAAATATACTCCCTCATGGAACTGGAGCCCTCATCGTCAAACTCAAATGTCTCAACATAAGCGCAGGATCCATCATCCGTGTTTGCACCTTGAACGAAATTCAAGGCTTCCGGATCTGTACAACCAAGCAACAAAAATTCACAATCCTCCGCACCGATGGAGAAAGTATGGAAACCATATCCGCCATCGACAAGGGCAAATTCCGATTCGAAACCGTCGAGCACGACTTCCTGATCCAGCGCATCGGCCACGACGTCCCCACCGTTCCAACCATCGCCCCATGAATCTAAGGCGAGCAGCGCATAACATCCGTCCTCAAGGCACAGCGTATCCGTGGTCAAAGCAAAGTCTCCCGTCCCCTCGAAATCACCGACAAGGACGGAGTTGCCATCGGAGATGTAGTAAAGCTCCCATGTCATTTCATAGCCCCATTGGCCCGTGCTTGAGGTGAAGACCACTTCATTGTATTCACATTGGGCAGCAAGGCTCAGGGAGGCAGCAAGAGAGAACAAAAACAAAGCGAAGCGCAGCAAGTCGGTCTTGTTGCGTGCCGTGCACAACTTCAGGAGGGTAATCATGGGGTGGTTCTGCGGTACCCGAAAGGTATGAAATGTCCCCTTTCGAATTCACCCGTTTTTACCCGCGATTGGGATTCCACTGGATTTGTAGTCCTTGTTGCGATTCTTTCAGATATCGGCACCACATGGCTTCAGGCCAGTGAATCAATTGCTACAGGCTTGAGGACACGTACACCACGCATCCCCTGGCATGCAGTCAGGGGTACAAGGACAATCCTTCGACGTGAGTTCTGTACAGCAATCGGCATTGTCAAGTTGGAGGAGAGCATACAACCCTGAACAGATGAAACACAATAGACCGATGAGGTATACCTTTTTCATGACATCAATGTACTGAAATTTTTCATTCGATGGAATCTTTTGGAGCCCCTGTCCCCGCTTCAACACGTTTGAACCGGCTGAGAACAGTGATCCGACATGCACCGCTGCAAAGCCTGATTCTGTTGCTATTTTCAACACAAAAAAGTCCATGAAAACTGGACTCATGGGCTGTTTTCCACCATCGTGTCTGATGGCGTCGGGGGAAGCACAGCGCCCCCTAGATTCTTCAAGAAGACAAGGCCCCAAAGACCTGATGCATTTTTACCACCACGTCAAGCACCTCGTGATCTTCAGTTTTGGTACGATCCAAACGAACCATCAAGAAGAGACATCATTCAATCTACACAAGGCTGTCCAAAGGCCCCCAAAACCAACAACAAATCCGTAACCGTCACCAAACCATCACCGTCCAAATCCTCTGCACACGACTCCGGTGCCGGTGGAAAACAAGTGCCAAGTAAAGGCGAGCCATCCAAGTCCCATTCATCTTCGATGGGAACACACATGTGGGCCAAAGCCGTCACTGGCACATCCACCAACCGTGGCGTGTTGCCATAATCCCAAACCACCAGCTCTTCGTTAGCGTCCCAGACACCGCCTTCATTCACTGCATGATGCCCAAGGCCCGAGGCATCCTCGAGGAAATCCCCAGCTCCTTCGTTCAGGGGCCAATAACCTCGCAAGGCAGCAATGCTGGGATGAAGGTCAGTCAATTCGGAACAATGCCAATCCGAAATTTCAGCCGCACTCAACACCACGTTCCAGTAACGCACCTCAGCAATCGCACCCTCCATTCCATAATCAGCAAGGGCATCTGCCCCAAAAAACAACCTGCCATCCACATCCAAACTACCGAGACCCGATATATCCTGCTCCTCACTGAACACACCATCGGTGTACATGCGAGCAAGACCATCACGATCAAATGTGCAGGACAAGGTGTGCCATTCACCATCAGCTATGGGCGGCCCTTCCAAATCCACACGCATCGAACCATCACCTGCATTCACCTTCCAGCCAGGACCGGACGGGTAGACGAAAGAAAACACCCAACCTGGATTCAATCCCGAATCCCAATCCTTGTTGCCCACCATAGCCACATCAGCGGCCTGTGTCATTTTGACGCGACATTCCACAGTGAAATCCTGGGTTGTGCCCACCTCAAAATCATTGGATTCCGGCACCACTGCCCTGGCATTGTCCTGGAAAAAAAGAGGCGAAAAAGAACCCAAACAGTTCTCCGAGACGCCAACAACAGACAGCGTGTCAGGCGCCACCAGTTCTGTGTCTACACCTATCCCCGATGCAATGACAAACACCCGTCTTTCCTCAATGCTGTTCCCCCCGTGAACCGTTCCAATCCCGCCGTGGTCCGTGGTCACAATCACCAACCAATTCTCCTCGGCATACATAGGTCGGGCAATCAATGCGTCCACCATCAGTCCCACTTCTGCATCCATCTCTTCAATGCTTTCAAGGTAAGGGATAACGGTTGGGGAAAACCCGTTCGCATGGCCCGCATAATCGGGTTCATCCAGATGAACAAAAAGCGCATGAGGGTCTCCGTTCTCCAGGGCATTGACGACCTCCAGCGCAGCACTCGCTGCCGATCCTGAATTCACCACTACATCAGCAGAACTGCCAACAATCTGATCATTGATCGGACCCCATTGACAGGCAGACAGCGTGTTCCATTCGGGATGAAGCGACTCCAGCCTCTCCAACCACCCAGGAAACTGAAAATAATTCTGACCATCAAAACTGTTGTCCACTACATTGTGCTTACCCGACCGCACGCCACAATGAATAGCGGACCATCCTGGACCACTGATGGTGATGTCGTCGTTCATCGCGTCAAATGAGGCATAGCCATTGGCCACAAGCGCATCCAACGCTGGTGTCTCTGCTGCCTGAAGCGCATCCGGCCGTACTCCATCGATACCAATCATCAGTACCCGTCCGGGTGGCTGGCCGAGCGCACTTAGCGAGATGGCGCAACAACAAAGTGAAAACAACACCAAACGACCTTGAATCATCATCCTCACAAGATACGACATGGAAAAAATTTGCTGGATTTTTCGATTCTTCATCCATCCCGATCTGCCATCAATTAGATTTGACCGGAGCTGCCAAACGAACTACATAGTCAAGGTGATTAAGGTGATTATTTGCGCCTTCATGTTGCGAGAAAGAAACCATGCTTCTTGCAGCATTTGGAGGCTGTTACGCCAAGATTCATTTCTCTCAATTTTGATTCTTCACCCAGAAGGCCCCACTCTTCGTCCACCTTCAGCCTGTCATCAAATCTCACAAGAGCCCGGAAAAATGCTCAACAGGACGAATCGCTTAGAAAACTTGATTCAACTGCTATTTAGGGGGCAAAAAAGTCCATGAACAATGGCTTAATGGACGACTCCCCCACATCCTTTGAGGTGGATCCAGCAGGACAGAAGCTGAATACCCTTCACCCGCAACTGGTCAAATGAATTGAAAGGATTTGATCAGCGACTTGTGCTTTTCAGATGCAAGCACCATGTTCGCCTGAACGCAATCAAAAACACGACGACAACTTTTTGTCAAGATAAACCCAATCGCACCAAAGCAGGAGCCGTGTCTATCTTTGAGAAGAATGAGACGTTTCCAATACGCCTTTGCAACCCTGGGTATTCTAACCTCTGTCTTCGCCGTCCAAGCCCAAATTGAGACCATTATCCTTGACGGTAAGTTCGAAGATTGGACGACCATCGACGGGATCGAGGATTCGGTCTCAGCCGATGCCCTGCCAGTTGATCTGCTGGAGATGAAGGTGACCAGCGATTCGGATTATTTGTACGTCTACGTGCGTCTAGCCTCCGACATTGACTTGACCGACGTCCTCTATCCGCATAACCTCTTTCTACAAATTGACGTTGACATGGATGCCTCAACAGGATATCCTGTGCGTGAAGGATTTGGATCTGAACTGGGCATCGATTTCAATGGCCTGTTCGCGTACACCAATTTTGGCCCAGCCGACCAGGTCAACTTCTCCGAGATTGGCCTCATCCCTTCTCCCACCGTGACGTCGAAGGAGTTTGAATTCGGCCTTCGTCGTGACGTCGTCCTTCAGGGAGGAGATGTGCTCTTTCCTCAAGACTCCATTGGGCTTCTCTTCAGAGATACCCAATACGACGACGACCTGCCCGATCAGGGAGCCTCCTTCGTGTACGATTTCAACGAGGCCAACGATGATGTGCTTACCCCGCTCTCGTTGACCAAAGGCCATCCCTCATTCTTGCGCGTCTGTGCGTACAATGTGCTGGGCAACGGCCTCATTCACCCTGTCCGCCAATCGCGCTTCGAGCGCATCGTCTCAGCCTTGGATGCGGATGTTTACCTCTTCAGCGAATGTGGAAGCACATCCTCTGCAGAGGTTAAATCGCTGCTGGACAATTGGCTCCCTCTTGAAAGCGACGCGGGATGGCAGACAGCGAAGGATGGCGATTTGATTTCCGCCACCCGATGGAATCACCTCCAATCATGGACGAGCATCCCCAAACAATACCCCCTTTTGGTCAATGTCCCCGACAGCCTTGGAGGCCCCATGCTTTTCATCAACAGCCACTTGAGTTGCTGCGGCAATGATGCGTCGCGCCAAGATCAAGTCGATGAAATGATGGCTTGGATGATCAACAATGAAGGCAACCTGAACATCAATACGCCCATTGTTTACGCTGGCGATTTGAATTTGGTGGGATACGCACAGCAACTCGAGACGTTGTTAAACGGCGATATTGTGCAAACGCAGACCTTTGGCCCAGGTGGCCTGCCGGATTGGGATGGAACACCTTGGTCAGACGCGTTGCCCCGACAGACCCATCAACCATTCACCTACACCTGGCGGGACGATGGCGATGGCAATTTCCCGCCCGGACGCTTGGACCTTGTCTTGTACAGCGACGCTGTGATTGTGAAAGAGCACGCCTTTGTGTTGGAAACCGAATCGACTCCGGAAGACGTCCTCGCTCCCTTGGGGTTGATCCAAGACGACACCCACACCGCTTCTGACCATCTGCCCGTTGTGATGGATTTCACAATCGTTCCTCCCCCAGTGTTAGACTCAGATGGAGACGGATTGGACGACGAGTTGGAAATCGAAATGGGCACCAATCCTTTTGGGGCAGACTCCGACGGCGATGGCTTGACAGACGGTTTCGAAGTGCTGACATCAGGCACCAACCCGTTGTTGTACGACACCAACGGCAACAACTGTCCGGATGGTGAAGAAATGCTTCAATTGTGCGCACCGTGTCCATCCGATCTCAATCAAGACGGCATTGTGTCTGTGACCGATGTGCTTTTCCTTCTGGGGCAGTTTGGAGCAGTGTGCCCTTGACTCCTTGTTCACACTTGATCTCTTGTTCATAAAGAACATGTAAGGCACTGTCCTTAAGACCTTTCAATATGAACAACTCACAAGACCTCCAGCGCCTTCACTTGATTGTTTTTGCCATCCAGGAGAAGTTGAATATCTCCCAAAAGGGGCTCTAATCAAAGGGTGTTCGCCCATTTCACCGCTGGATGAATAAGCAAATCCGCATCGCAAATTGTCCCTCTAGATTAAAGCGTCCGGAGATGCTCGGGACTTTCTGATAGAGGTACCATTGAATTGGCAGTCCCTCTTTATTCTTTAATCAGCCGGTAAGTCTGGTTCCCTTCTGTACCCAGCGATTGGAGCAAGTAACACCCCGCTGGGAGTCCTTCCGTTGCAATGAAATTACCTGTGGCAGGAATGCGCTGTACCACCTTACCGGTGATGTCCATCAACGTCCAAACAGCCGTGGTTGGCAGGTTGATGAAGTCATCAAACGGATTGGGATAGGGTTCTGGTGACGCGGTCTCTTCACCCTCTGCGACTTCTACAGTCGGCTCGCAATCGATGTCGAGGGGTTCCATCACAGCAATGCCACAGGCGTTGAAGGTGAACGTCGAAGCGATATCCACGACCTGCAGCACGCCAAGGCGATCGTTGGTGGAAATCGTATCGCGTTCAAACCAATTCTGGGAAGGCCAATCCGTGACAGACGGGTACATGCTCTCGCCCCATTCGTTGACATGTCCGAGACGCATGGCGTGCCCGAGTTCGTGCATCAGTACATAGGCAAACTTGGCGTTGCCAGTGGTGAGGTCGCCGGTACCGTATTCGTAATCGAAATTCGAGTTGAGCACGATGTCAATTTCACCCGCGACGTAGAAGGTGACATCGTCGAGGATACAGCTCCACCACAGCGTATTGCAGTAGCCGACCGTGCCCGGGGAAAGCGGGTTGTCCGGGGTGTCGAAGGAGATGGTGTTCTGCCCGTCCCCGAGGTCCCAGCCCAACGAAGTTGGGGCGTCGCTGAGTTGAAAATTCACGCCGGTCTTGCAAACAAAATCGTCCAACGTCCGCTCCACGGCTTCAAGGCGCTCAGGTTCATTGAATAGAACTTCGTTGACATAGAAGAGGTAGCTGCCGTCGCCGTTGTTGTTGTAGAGGTGGGTGTAGCCGTAGGGGCTAAACGGCTCCGAGTCGAGGTTGTACCTGATGTGCAGGGAATCGGTGGACTCGAGCGTGGTGCCATCATGGGTGATGACCCGGACGCGGTTGGATTGGGCCTGCGGCACTTCCACCGTGATGGAGGTGTTGCTCCATTCCGTGTAGTTGAAATTGACCGCTGCGTCCGCATCGTAGTAGCCGCCACCGGTCTCAAAGGTGACATAGCCGTTGCCTTGGTCGGCCCCAAATCCCGTACCGATGATGGTCAACATTTCCATGCCGTTGCCCGCTGCCCAGTCCGTGCTCAATTCGACGGTGCTGCGGTTGAAACCCATGGTCAAAACGTCGTGTTCGAACGGCTCATACGACTGAACTCCGCAAGCAGGCTTCCAGCCATCAGCGTGGCTGCCGATTAGGTAGAAGGTACCCTTGGCACCGATGTTGAGGTACATCTCTCCGGTACAAAACGCGCCCATGTCCTGGAAGGCTCCACCGATCAACTCGACGTGGTAAAGGACGGTTTCGGATGCGATGGTGAGGGTGGAAACGATGCGGTTGTTTTTCCAAAACGAACGTGTAGCGACCACTTCACCTTCGATGATGGCGTCGGCCAGAGCCACTTTTTCACCTGCCGACAGCGGAATGATATCCGCATGCATCGCAAGAAGTGTGTACTCGTGAGGGAAGACGTGAGCGGGACTTTGCGCGCTCGCAATGGCGGTCGCGGCAAGGAAGAACACGATAAGGAAGTAGCGCATGGTAACAGTTGTGTCGCCATACAAATTAAAGCTGTTCACCTTGGTTTTCATGACACCCCGCCATGAAGCGCTTCCAAACTGCATGCTGAGCCGCTGTGGTTCCAACTTTGCTTCATCAGAAAATGGGCTTGCTGCCGAAGCAGTCGATAAAGTCGGCCGCCCAAGAAAGGAAGTTCAATGTGGTGCCGAGCACAGGGTCACGATCACTGTGGAGGCAGGCCTTGAACTCCGCTGCAATGAAGCCACCCTTGCGGGCTTGGAGCCGGACACCCTCAACCCCGGATTTGGTAAATGAATGAACATGGATAATGTTCCTTTCTTAGGAATGAGCATCTGCCATCGAACCCTATTCTAAGCTTAATTTGTCCCAACACAAAACACTTACGATTATGGAAAATGAAATGTTGATTCCGGTGATACTTGCCGGAGTCTTTACTGCGATGGCGGTGCTTGGCGTAGTGACCAAAAAAGGATTTTACGCACGTCTGGGATACTTCCTTTTTGGAGGCATGGTGATGACTTTTAACCTGCTTGGTTTGGCGGCGGGAGAAGGCGGAATGGCGGAAATCATGTCAATCGGCATGTTCGCGTGTCAAACAATTATCATGTACCCGTGGGTCCCTGAAGAAGTGGATTTTTCTCACGAGGCCATTCGAACACTGGCATTGCGCCTGACAACCACAGTCTTCATCATCAACGCAACTGCAACTTGGTTGATTCTTACAATGCCTGATTTCCCGCAACTGCTAGCAGTATTCCATGGAATTCTGGCCATCATCATGTTGATGCGCATAGCCATGGTATTGAAAGGGGGAGTAACAAAGACTTAACCCAAAAACCACTGGATCAGGAAAAGGCGAGTAATGCTCGCCTTTTTTGTTGCTTGCGAAAGACAAAACCTCAAAACCCATGAGTCAAGGAGGTCGTAGCGATCCATCACCACATCAAATACAGGCTGAGACACTGGAT
This sequence comes from Flavobacteriales bacterium, assembly GCA_049610385.1. Classification (GTDB taxonomy): domain Bacteria; phylum Bacteroidota; class Bacteroidia; order Flavobacteriales_D; family Sanyastnellaceae; genus JBMYZL01. The sequence goes on along the minus strand of JBMYZL010000021.1, from coordinate 20,756 downwards.
TTGATCCATTCAAAGTGCATGCAATGCATCCATTCCGTGAATAGCGATTTTGAACATGACTTGGCGTTGATTTCACCCCTAAACGTGAGACAGATTGCCCCCCTTGTACTTGATATTTACTTCAATGAAACAATTCACCCCCACAGTGGTGCTCATCAGCATGATGAGCATCGTCCAACCGACCCTTAGCCAATGGTCAGCCAATCAGGAAGCCATCGACCTTGAGCTTCTTAATACCCTTTCGGTGGACATGGTGGGCGATCAAGTCAAATTGGGTGCAATCTGCAAGATAGACCTGGCCGATTTTCAAGCGGAGGTGTATGGCGCATCCATTTTGACGGATGACTGGTCCACGCTCAGTGCCTTCGATGACTTCGCCTCGGGCGACATCTTCACCTATGTCCGGAACTTGCATTTCTTCGACGAAGAGGTGGGCCTGGCCACGTGTTCGAACGAAGCCGGATATTATGCCGATGAATCCCCACTGAGCGCCATCATCAAAACCACGGATGGCGGCGCGACCTGGGAGGTGAAACACGAAGTTCCCACCCAGCATGGGTTCGAACTCATCGAGGACCTCGACTTTTTCGATGACGACCACGGCATCGCAGTCGGGGTCTTCGACAAGAATGGGGTCTGGTTTGAGCGCACGGCCTGGGTCGCCGTCACCGCCGACGGAGGGGATTCCTGGACAGAAGTGGAGCTGCCGGAAAGCATGGACTTCCAGGGCGCTTACGGCGTCAGCATCGTCAGCGAAACGAGTGCTTACATGGTGCTGTTTGACGAGGACCTGGATTTGACCCACGCAGAAGTTCAATGGTCCCTTTACAAAACCGATGACAGGGGGTGGACTTGGCAGGAGGTGCACAGTGAAGGATGGCCGGAAGACTTCGTCAACGACCCATATGAGTACGCGGGACACTCGGTCAGTGACATCAGCTTCGCCAATGAAAATGTGGGGTGGTTGATTTTCAGAAGCAATTACCTGAAGAGCTACCTGTACAAAACCGAGGACGGTGGAGAAACGTGGAATGTGATCGACCATCCGATCAAGCGGTCCGAAGGCCGTCGCCCCATCAATTTCAGAGAACTCTACGTCGTCAACGAAAATGAGATTCTCATTGCAGGAGGAAATTATTGCCTTTCGGAAACATATGGAGACAACACGAGCGGGTGTTTCCGAGGTCGGGTCCTGATCTACACGGACGACAGTGGTGATACTTGGGACATCATTGTCTATGGGGAGTCTGGCACTGTATTCCACGAGCTGGACTACGACCCTCAAACCGGAGTTGGTTATGTGTCAGCGGGTGGCATTAACGCAGGTAGTGGTGGCGTGTATCGCTTCCAGTCCCATTCGGTGGGGATAAACCAAGTCTCGCAACATCCCTCTTTCTCAGCCCATCCCAATCCAACTTCGGGAGCATTGACCATTCGTTGGTCCGAATCCGAAGTGGAGAACGAAGTGACTTTGTTCGATTCTCAAGGTCGTCCATCGAGGCGCTGGATCAATGTGACCAGTGGCGATGAATTGCTCTTGAACGTTGCTCCTGGCTTCTACACCCTGGCCCTAGGATACAATAAAGGGTACGTTTCACAGAAAATTTGCATCACGAATTGAATTGACGGAGGCTCCAGCCCCATGTAAAGTCCACTTTACTTGTGGACCCAGCAGGACCGAAGCCAAACACCATCGACCCCGATTTGGTGGTTTGACTCCAAAACAGAAAGAGCAGGTCCAATGACCTGCTCCTTTCAATGTGGTGTTGCTTTGGATCAGGCCGCCTTTGAATTGTAAGCCCCAATGGCCGCGCCGCCCAGGATGCCGTGAACAATTCCTACAATCCACTCGACCATAGCGAAAGATGCATCGTAAAAACTGTATTGGGCCAAAGCAAATGCTTGATAGAGACCAAAAACGATGGCCATGATCATCGCTCCTTGGTAGGCACCGCTTTTGGGATCATTGACTCCCATTTTGTCAAAGGAATACACAAGCAAATAGGCCATCAAGATATTTCCAAGCACAATTAATCCCATATTGGGCGCATGGAGACAGCTGTCGTATTCAGCCATCAGCGCTGCAGCTGAATCCGCTGTCAACAAACCGTAGTAAATCGCACCGAAGCCGAATAGGGCGAGGAACCCAAGCAAGGTTCCGAGAATTCGTTTTTTCATGAATAAGGTGTTTTGCTCACTCTAAGAAAGACGAAAGTCTCATTCAAGGAGAATGCGGAAGGCCAAAATTGTCAACAACTTTTTTGTCAAAATCAAGTCCACTTTACTTGTGGAGTCAGCGGAAATATGCACCCCCTCGAGACACCATGAATTTAAAGTCAATTCAAGAGGTTGACCTTGAGTAATCCCCTGAAGAGCCCCTTGCAGTTCTCACCACAGAACAACCCTCTGCTCCTTTTCTCAAAGGAAACCACCCGAGCACCGCATACTCGCCGTCTTCGCGCTTTCAGTGAATCACAGAAGCCAATCAAGACGACAGTCTTTGGCCACTACCTGAGCAATGCAGAATTCGTGAACAACAAGAGCAAAAAAGTGATTATTTTCAACGTATGAAATTGATGACCTTCATCATTGCAATGTTAATGGCGGCGAATGCCTTTGGTCAGGATGTGGTGAACATTTCCATACCAAAGGGCGGTTCTTGGCTCCTCACCGGAGGTGGTCCAGGCCAAGACGATGCACCAGCTCCGTTTTTACCGGCTGCAGCGATTATCCAGAATGAATCTGAAGGCGCAACGATCCGCATAATGGATAGCGTGAATTCGAAGCAACTGAGAACCTATCCCTTAAAAGCCGAGGCTACAACCCGATTAATTGTAAACCCCGGAGAACGACTTTTAATTGATTCTGATTTAGCACGAAATCAAATTTCTGTCACGTACGACTTGCCCCTTCTGCCCATTATCATCAAAAACAGGTCCACCTCTCCTTTGGATGTAGAGTTGAGTGATGGAAGACGTTTCACCTCTCCTGCCAACCAAGACATTTCTTTGAAAGCGGAATCGGGTACTCGTGTCAAAATCAATGGCGCTGAAGTTGCGCGAGTTCTTGACTACTGCAGTGGGCAAGGACAGGTCATAGAAGCACAGTTTCCGTAAGCTTCCGTTAGCTTTGCTAAAACCCAGGATTTCCTGAGATCCACTCAGGAACTCCTGAGGCCCCGCTCCATTCGCTGAACAACACCCAAAACCTCAGTCAACACGGCACTGCTCCTTTTGAATTCAAATGCAATCTACTGACTAACAGAGGGATAGAATGCATTTCGGACCCAGCAGAACAGAAGCCGAAAACCTGGGCCAAAAGTCATTTTGCTTCGTTTCGAGTGAAACATTCACACTGCTGGCATTCCTCGAGCGACTCAAAGGGTACAGTCCCCCCACAACCACCCCAGGTAAATATCTTGCACTCTTTGGACTCCAAATCGAAGTAGTATTTTGGAATGGCGGCTTTGCATGGACCAGGGTCAGGGGTCAACTCGCACTCCGAAAGGAGTGCGATGCAATTACGACTGCAAGAGATGCCAAGGAAGATGCTGACCAAAGAGAAGACCAAAAGTGGCAAATGACGGGTTCTCTTCATAGCATGAAGAAACGACACGTATGCCTTTCGTGCTGCCGTCACTGGATCACTTCACAATCGGCCCCCAATGGCGAGCATATATCAGTGGCCTCGTCTAAGTTTTGGGCGGTTACAATATAGACATAAGGCTCAGGACCACTTTGGCCGCACAAACATTCATATTCTCGTGTGCAACCCGAGAGTACAAAAACGCAAAAGACAGAAACTGGGATTTTTTTATTCATTGGTTAAAAACGACACCAGGCTTACCGCGGTTGCATCGATTGGACTTCAAATCTAGTTCAAGTTTCCACTTTACTGGTGCATCCAGCAGAACAGAATCCGTCCAACATCGACCGCGATTTGGTCAAGTAGGCTTAACCGAATTACTCCAAGTTCTTTATGCAGCGGACTGAATATCCATATCGCTTGTCCCAAGCGGGCCCCATGATTTCTGAAGACCAACCAAGCACGTAACGAAACCACGCAGATGAACCCGCAGGCGTTGAACTCCACCAACTTCCGTACCCGCCCGCATTGTCGAAGGTCCCGTCCCAATAACGATAGCCGCCTGGCAATCCTGAAAACCCACTCAAATCGGTTCCGGTTGATACCTCGGGCCACCCTGATACGGTCTTGATCGCATCACCTGCAGTCAACATTCCACCCAGTTGATCGGTCATCGTTGTCCAATCTTCATCTGAAGGAACAACCCAGCCGCTTGGACACAAACCACGCGAATCATCAACAGCAAACCAGTTGTAGAGACGGCCATATTCTTGAAGAGACCAGAACTCATCACAGGCATCACCCTCTACGCTCTGCTCGAAACAATTTCCTGAGCCTTCCCCAAAAATTGCAACTGCTCCAACCGTGGCAACCTCCCACTCCGCATTGGTCAGGTCGGCCGAAATCGGATCACCATTCTCGTAGTTGTCACTGCGAAGGTTCTCAGCAAACCAGCACTGGTCACCAATCTCCACGGTGGCGTAATCGTAACCGTGGTAGTTGACCAGATCACCGCAAACCCATTCAGGCGACTCGGGCTCGGGACATGGTTGCCCAAAGCTCGTCAGCATGAGAAGCAAGTCAGGCGTCCCAATTTCGAAATCGCCATCCAAGTCGGCAGGACAATTGCTACAGCTGTTGGTGTCGAATGTACAGGAGCCGTCATCCGCATTTGCCAACGAAGCGTAATTGGTTGCGAACGGATATGTGCACCCGAATTTGATCTGTGTGTTTTCCAAAATTCCGATGTGCTGGTAGGGTCCAGCCCCCAGCCAGTCCAAATCGCCATCCAAGTCCATGTCGACCAGCGAAATATGTCGGTTGCCTGCCTGTCCGGCTGGCGTCAGTTCGACGAGTTCATTCATCTCATCCAACCCGTTTCGCCAGAGGTAAATGATGTTGTCGATGGCTCGGGTATGAAGAATATCCGGCGCTCCGTCACCTGTTACATCGGCGATGCGACAAGCTTGTCCATACCATTGATCCGAAGTCGTGTCGGCAATGGCAGAAGTGATATCAAAATGGCCATTTAATTCGTTTCGGATTTGACTCCAAGTCAATCCGTAATAATCGGTGGTAGCTAGATCAAGGTCGTGATCGCTATCGAGATCCGCGAAATCGACATTTCCCCGACCGGGTGCGCTCGCCGTCAATTCCCAACTGCCATTCGCGCTGGTGAACACACGCAAAGGCGAGCCTGGAACGATCAAGTCGGGAACCGCATCATAGTTCAAGTCATGGGCATGCAGATGAGTGGCATATGCTGCCAATCCAATGGTGTCCTGCGCGACGAAAGTGCCATTCAAATCGGACCAAGCAATGACCTTGGCATGGTTTCCATATTCGACAGTGACGAGTTCATCGGTGCCGTCTCCGTTAATGTCAATGACCTCAAAATTCACCCATGCCGCATCGGATTCGACCAAGAATTCTACTGGCGCATCCGAGAGCAGCCCCTCCTTTCGAAGGATTCGGGAAGGTTCGCTGGCCATCAAATACCAGATTTCATGACCCGCATCGTCCGGCCTCGTGCGCATGGCCGTATAATTTAACGCCGGAAGCGCGGGCAAAACTTCAGTCGAAAACTCGAAGGGTGCCTGCTGATGGACCACATGGATAAAACTATCTTGCTGCTCCGCGTATACGATGGATGGTAAAACTTGTCCCGGGAAATGATACGCAATCGTTTGTTCGGTGGCGTTGACGTCTGCCGAATTGACCCAATCCAAAACCGAGTGATAAATGGAAAATTCAGGCAAAGTGGAAGAATCTGTTGATGTTGATTGTCCAAGTCCGATACCATAAAGCGCACAAGTGCCGATTGTCAGCCAGGCTTTTTTCATCACGTTCAATTTAGCTTTACTAATATAACCAAATCAGAGCCAACGGCTCACTGCGAATAGAAATCACCAAACCAAACTATTATTTTTGCGGCGGGGTCGATTCTGGTGGGGCGGAAATTTCAACACCCAATATTTCGGCAATTCTACGACCGGAGAAGTCGCATTGCCCATGAAGCAGACCTTAGGCCTCCGTAACGACATCATTGACTAACATGTCAATAAATCAATACCCAAAAAGTGGCGCAAGTAGGATGGAAGCACAACACCCCCAAGAACCATGCCCTTACCGAACCATCAGCATACCCCGTCGTCCTCAAATTATCTTTAATCCGACAATCTCCCCCGATGCCAATGAGGTCGCATTCATACCCTTCATATGTCAGGGTCATTCATTGCCCCGCAGTTCGCCATGGTAATATCATATCACGGCGGCGGGGGCATTTCAAAGCTGATAGTATCCCCGTACGAATACCCAAAATTGTTCTTCGCCCAAGGGGCATAGTAATAGGTTTGGCCCGAGATGAGGTTAGTAAGATCGTAACTGAAGGGCCCTGCGAGGACAGCTTGGTCGGTGCTGCTGGCCCAATACCCGACGTCACTGTGGCTGGCCGCAGTCACGGAATCTGCCTCTGCGAGCGTCGGGCTCACGCCCCACTTGAAACCGACAGCGGTCACCGCACCGGGACCGGTGTACCACAACTCGCCGTTTAATGTGCCGAAGCCTTGCACGAGGCTAACGTTTGTTGGATCCGCCGCGTAAGTACGTGGCATTTGCTTGTAATATGACTCGGGATAGTCCATTGCCTGTGCCCTAGGTCTTGCATGCCAAGCGATGTAGTCGGGGTCGAGTGCCACCTCATCATTTCCCATCAAACGGCACTTAACGCTCATCCCTTCAGGAGAATCGGCCGCCACGTAGTTTCCATCGATGGGGTTCGAAGTGTTGAAATTTGAATTGTTCGCATAGAAGGCCAAAGAATCAGCCACCGCGCCCCCTTCAAAGGATAGTGCATAGAACTGTGTGTTGAACTGGTCCTCAGAGACCCCCCCTCCTATGTGAACGGATTCTTTGGGCGCCCAAGTACCGGAGGTATTCCTGCGTTGAGCGTTGTCCAATTGGATTACAGAAGAGCCATACGACACCAAATTGAGGACCGAAGTAGAATCGGGAATCATCCACCCCGGCGGGCAAAGCTTGCGCGAATCGAGGATGGCGGTCGGCGTGTAATGCAATCCGAAATCATCTTGCAATAAAGCACTGTCAACGTAGAGTGCTCGTGCAGCCACGTCATCCATGGCAGCCCAAGTTGCGGCATCAGAAACTTCGGAAATTGGGTCGCCACTGCGGTAGCGCACATTTTGGAGATTGGTGCTGAACCAGCAATTATCGGTGAAGTTGCGCCCGTTGGTGCCGCTTCCGCTGCAGCTCAAGCTGTGCTCGTAGTAATTGACGTTCGCAAAGTTGCTGCAGGGGTCGTAAGTGCCCGGTGGCTCGGGAGGGGTCCTTGCGGCCTCAATCAGCGCGATGAGTTCGAGTGTTTCTGCATGCAGTGTGTCGCAGTCGTACACCATGTGCACGCTTCCATTATCGGCACAAGTGATGATCCAATAATCCTCGAAAACGATGACCTCCGTGAGTTCGCTCAAGGTGTCCTCATAAAGGCGTATGGCTTCCATCATCTCGTTGAAATTGCACTCAAGGTGAATCTCGTCATTGAATTCGCAGAGGGTTGTGGTTTGGCCCAAAGCACTCGATGAAAGCGCAAAGCAGGTCAAAGCAAACGACAAAAAACGATAGTTCATCTAACTAAAACATAATCTCGGCGTAATTTACCAAAACACAACCAGTACACCAAAAGAAAGAAATCGGATCCAAAATGAGCAGCTTTTTTCACGGATAAATCCAATGACAATCATTGGTTTCATGCAATGTTTCAATGCTGAAGAATGGAGCAAAACGAACTGGACACGAATACGGGCGTGCCTTCAACTGTGAACGTTGTCCAGAACCCTAATACCCTCAACCTTGATTTGGTGAAGTTGGCGGCGCCTCAGACAGCACATTCGATGTAATTTTTGTATTCCCTGAGATGCCAACGACATGTAAGCCCAATGAAGCCTAGAACGACTAGCGTGTAAATCGCGGGTGTACTGTGGAATTGCGGGTAAATCTCAAAATGGTTGATTCCAAGCCACATGAGTGTTGTCAAAATCCCTCCCCACACCAAGCCGATGGACAACACATGGCCGTTGTACGCATGAAAATGTCGCATCTCCCCTCGAGAGGTTTGAAACATCTTGTTCCGACGGGCCTTTCTCCCGGACATCAAGAATTTGGAAAACTGGATGAAGGTTAGAGATTTCTCTTCGGGCCACAACGAAATCTCATCAAATGTGGCGCGCCACAAAGCGAAGATGCAGTACGCCTTAAGTAAAACAAGGACCCCAGTCAATCCAGATCATTCCAATCCGATCATTGATACGAGTGGATTGGCTTCATTGGATAAATCAGGTGTATACAGACGTGTAGAATGCCAATCGAAATATCGAGTTGTCAGAATGAATGAAGCGATGAGATAAAATCTGACTTTCTTGGTCATGTTGCAAAACTAGCGGGGCCGGTGGCTCTGTGGCACCCCCGATGAGTCGCCAGTTTTTACTGGTGATTCAGAGATCGGCCTCAATTGCTCCCCTATTTTACGAACAGCTTGCTGTTGTCTACCCATGCGCCTCTCCAAGGCATTTTCTGATGTCTTGAATTTGCCGGTGCTGTCGAAATCTTAATGATTAGACACGAGCACCTTCCAAATTCAATGGCACGCATTCAATCATGTCTCTTTAGTGCTGGCCTTCAATGAAATCATCGAGCTCATCACTGCTGCTGCTGAATGAAAACACACCATAGACTTCGTAGTAATTCTCGAGGTCATAGACGTGTTCGTACGCGAATTTGGCCAAGTCCAGCTGGTCATCGTCAAAAGAGATTTCCTCCAGAATTTCGACCAGTTGCTCGATGACGATGCAGTTCGTTCGCAGAATTTGCTTAGCCATACTCACCTTGTCGTCAGCGAACGCGGCGTCGCTGATGCGCTCCATCATGCGCTCAAATCGTTCAGCACCCACAGGTTTCTCACAACCAATTTCCCCTGTATAACCTTCTACGTAAACGATTTCCACTTCTGGCTCTGGTGCCAGTGTCGAGGGTTGCGCTGCGGCCGGCTGTACGGCCGGTTGTGCGGCCGGTGGTGCCTGTTGAGGTCGACTGTTGCTGCCAGCCCCAAACGCGTTGGACATGTCCTGCGCCATTTGCGTTACGCTCTGTGCCATCTGCCCAAGATTGGCCGCGCCACTCCCCATGCCGCTTGTGGAAACAAAGGTCTCCAGTCTCAATTGGCCCTGAAAAAAAGCAGGAATTGTATAACTGTAAATACCAGCACCGCGACCGCCATTCTGGTCCAAGGTTAACCTTGTTCGGACATCTGTGAATTCAGGACTGACGTAATCTATGAACAGGCTGTAAGATTTGCCTTCCTGAAGTCCAGTGATTTCCTGATGAACGGAGGCCTCGGCAGCCAGGCGATTGCCGTCAATGGTTACCGAGAAAAAAGCCATGTTCTCAGACGTAAGCTGGACAGAGGACTGCTGTGCATTGGTAGAGAGGGAGATTGAAGCAGCTAAAAAAGAGATGATCAGACAACGCATAGGATTTGATTTAGTTGCGACGGCAAGGTAACCTGATTACGGGAAGTATTCCAAACAATTGAATCTTGTCTGCAACCATCCACGACTGTTTTTGATGGGGCGGCACACCCACGATAAAAAGTGCCCTTGCATCGACAAAAGCCAATCAGGAAAACAGCCCTAGGCTCCTTACTCAAAGGCAAAACTCCTCACCTTATTGATGCAGTTGGTGACCTCCTCCCAGACCAGGGTGGACTTGGGTTGATTCAAGAGCAACTGAGCTATCTTAATCTCGGGCAAGTTCGAATACCACCTGTGAGGGGGCTTTTTCTGCATTTGCATTTCCAAACAAGATTGAATGTCTCTTCCAAAGAGCCCGATTGATTGGAAATTCCATAGCGTGATACCTGATAGCGCACCTGCCTCTTTGTAACATCAATGATGGGTCTCCTTAAATTGAAATCAGTAAAAATCGAATCTTTTCGAGCCCCAATTTTCATTGTCAAGCCGTCTTCAAGCAGGATGCCATCAACATAGTGTCCTTCACCGTAGCTCTTCGCAGGTTTCAATTCCCAATTTTGATAACCTTCTCCTCCAAGAACCCATGAATGTTTAACCCACCAGGCACCGCTTCCATCAGAACGATTCAATTCCGCACCTGCCCCATTCAGGTAAACGGCATTGGGATGAAAGCAAAATGTGTCTGTTTTTGATATCACACATTCTCCTGGTCCCACTTGAGGAGGAGATAGTATTTTCCCAAACATTCGAGACTGCGCATAAACAGTAACTCGATGAGTAGAGGTGTCCACATGCAAGTCATTGATCACTGTGATTTTCGCCGGTGCGCCATCTGGCTTTACTTGAGCCACCCAATAAGCCTCATGGTAAGACAAAGGAGTGGAGGAGTGATCCATTTGGAACGTCCGAGACAATCTGCAGGACCAGGTAGATATCCCAAATAAGATGATCATCAAATAAATGATTGTTCTCTTGTACATCATCCCGTTACAGCCAAGCACATGATTGAATGTCCGTTCTTTTGACCCAACTTGTCCTCGAAGAAGGGTTTTGTATATACAAATCATCAATAAGTTAATTGATGTATTTACTTCGGTTTCCGAACCATTTTGGTTAGCGTTCCGAACTTTTTTTAAAATCAAAATTTTTAACCTCAACCATGTTTCAAGTTCCAAAAAGACCAGACGATTTCTCAAGAAGTATAGTTTGTTTTAAATCCTTACAATCTTGAGAAGACTAGAATTTGGTGCCCATTGCACAAATCATTTTGGACCTCATCCAGATTTCTATTTGGCTCCCATCCGTCAAAGTTGAGCTTAGAAAACCTACCGTGTGGATCTTCACATTTGTGAAACTCGATGGACATCTTTTTGAGACTTTCGTTTGAATCCCAAAAAGATGTTTTGAATAATTCATACTCACCACCTTCAATATCGACGATCAGCACGTTTGGACGGAATGTTCCTAAAACCTCTTGTATTGAATCCGCAACAATAGAAATCATGGTCCAATCAGGATTTGGTTCTAAAGAGCTCTCCCAAAAATGCTCAGAGAGATAAAAATTCCTTGTACCCAGCTTCGATGCAAGGATGCCATTTCTGATTTCAACATTATCAATTGAATTGAGCTGAATCGTCTCTTTTGCCAAATCCACCATTTTGGGATTCGCCTCATAAGATAGCACGCGGCCTCGGTGTGCCCTTTTCGCTGCTAAGCAAGCTATGTAACCCAACCCTGAACCCAGCTCTAACACGCTGTCATCCGGTTGGATTAGAATCTCAATTGAACGTGCCTCTTGGCCTTCGTAGAGCCCTTCAATCAATGAATTCACAATCCACTGCGATTGAATCCGATGAGAATTAATTTTAACTCCACCTCTCAGCCTTAGTGGAATATGAAATCTTCGCATCCAAAGGCGTTTGGAAACGAATAATTTTCGTCTTAGCCCTATCAATTGAAACAGTAGTTTGTTGTGAGTTTTCCTACAAATCTCGGGTAAATTAGAAATCGTGTGATGTTTAACTGTCTCAACCAAAGGTTTGGAGTTTAAGATCGCCAAATGGTATAAGATGATTTCGGCCCTTGCTGTGCTCAGCCATTCGGCCTTAAGGCCAATCAACAATTGGACAAAGAGTCAACTAGACATGAATCACAGTCCTCCTCATTCATCCCGAACGCAACGAACAGAATGCCCTCTTTGTTGGTTGTAACCGTTCGTATTGACGACATCACCGGCGTAATAGAGTGTTCGGTCCCATGCAAAGGTTTCTGAAGCCGGAGAGGCACTCCAAAAAATGCCAGAGAGGCTCTCAAGGCCGAAGACACCATCGACGTTGCGAAACCCGCCCGGAAGTCCGGAAAAACCACTGCTATTCGTACCATCCCAACTTGGCGTGTCGCAGGGAGACGACTTCATCGGCGCTCCTGCAATGGATGCTCCACCCAAAAAATCCGCAAGAAGGGTCCACTCTGCATCCGTCGGCACATGCCAACCGCTCGGACACAAGCCACGAGAATCATCTACTGCATGCCAATTGTACAAGCGACCATAATCCGCGAGGTTTTGAACCTCATCACAATTGCCATACAAACATGCTGAGCCCCCCTCGCCGTATACCGCTTGAGCACCCGATGCCGCAGTCTCCCATTCTGAATCGCTCAATTCACCCGGAATCATGTCGCCATTGGCATAGTGCTCCGTCCGAAGGTTTTCCGCAAACCAGCATTGACCGCCAATCAAAACAGTCGAATAATCATATCCATAATCATTGACGGGGTCACCGCATGTCCATTCAGCCACCTCCAACGGCTGACCATAAAGACTCAATAGATTCATCAAATCTGGCGCCCCAATAACGCCGTCCTGATTGTAATCATGCAATGCTCCACAATCGTTTTGGCTCCAACTTTGGATTGAAAAAGTGGCCACAGCAAAGACCATCACAAACTTCCACATGACAATTCAGTTTTGACAAAAGATACCAAATTTTTATTGAATCAAGATTCAATGCTTCCTCGCTGCGCTCGGAGCTGCGGCCTGACGGCCGAAAAAAAGAGTCAAAGAGTCGAAGGGTCAAAGAGTCCACATTCCCTCCTATTCATCCCTCACGCAACGCACCGAAAAGCCGTTTCGAAGGTTGCCGTAGAGCCGATAGACATTGTCATTGACGGACCTGAGTGTCCGGCTCCATGCGTAAGATGTTACATAGGGCGAAGCACTCCACCAGCAACCGAAGCTGCCTTCATTGAAGAAGTACCCATTGCTGCTGCTGCGCAAGCCCCCCGGCAACGCCGAAAAACCCGAAGTATTTGAACCGTTCCAACTGGGCGTATCGGAAGAGGACGACTTCATTTGCGTGCCTTGATCCGTGCCTCGATAGCCTATGGAGTTGGCCTCAGATTCACTCATCCCCAACTCCATTTCAAGCGTCATCCACTCTCCATCCGTCGGCACATGCCAACCGCTTGGACACAAGCCGCGTGAATCATCCACAGCATACCAATTGTACAAGCGACTATAATCTTCGAGGTTTTGAACCTCATCGCAATTGCCATGCAAACATGCTGAGGTCCCCTCGCCGTATGCCGCTTGAGCACCCCATGTAAAGTCCACTTTACATGTTGAACCGGCGGAAATTGACTCTTCTCTCAAAGTACTGTATCGCTCGTGTTTTCTGGTGATCGCATGCCTCGTCCATGCGTTCATCCATGTTAACAAGTTCATATAACACGGTAGCCGTCAACAGGGTTTATCCATTGTAGCTGAACCTGATGGTTCAGCACACCCACCAAGTAAAAAGTCCCCCTGCATCCATAGACGCAGGGGGACTTCCCATTCAACTTTACTTCTTCTCTATTCAGGCCGCATTACTGCACAATCAGGCGAAGGGTTTTGGAAGTAGTCATCTCGCCGGACACCTGCAGCAGGTACAAACCTGGAGTGACCCCTGTCAAAGACAGCTGGGTCATGCCTGTGCCACTGAACTCACGCACAGCTGTGCCTGTGATGTTCATCAGGCGCGCGTTCCAAAAGACGTTGGGTTCGATGCCATCAAGCATCAACCAATCATGAGCAGGAACGGGGTAAACGTTAGCTTCCGAGAATAGAGCATTCAACTCTGCTACTGCATTCACCGTGCCGCCTTCACCGCCGTCGATCACCGTTATGACAAATCCTTCCACAAATCCTTCCAACAAGCCCAAGGAATCCACAGAAATTGCTTGACAAAAGGTGTCACTGCATCCTGCGGCATCATCCGCAACTGTCAAACACAAGGTGTAGGGACCATCCGTGTTGTACGTGTACGTTGGGAACGGCTCATCGCTCGAACCACTCTCATCGCCGAAATCCCAAGCGTAAGATGCACTTGGGTTGTAATCGTAGATGACCACATTCACAGCTCCCGCAATGGGAGTTCCATTCGGAGTCGTAGCTTGCTCGACATCAAATTCTGCGTTGCAAATCCCGCCTTCGCTTGCCTCGCACGCCGTAACACCTGTCACGCTCTCAGGAGCCACCAGGGGTAGGTTTTGGTTGACAATCACCTCACCCGCCGGATTACGTACGATGTATCCACACAGGTCGGCATACTGTTGAGGCGGCGTCACTGCAAATCCCAACTCGCCGCTGTTCACCGGCACATAGGCTTTGATCAGATAAAAAGGATAAATGCTCTGGAAGAAGACCGCGTCCATGAAGTCAATTGACGCATAAGAACCGTATTCATCCGAATACACTTCGAATGATCCGCCGCTCCAAGCTTCACCCGTCTCGTCAGAAAAGGTGACTTCAATCAATCCGCAGGAAGAATCCATTCCGCATGGTTTCAGGCCAAAAACACTCCCAGGAGGGTACATCGTATCTCCGGATGTAGAGAAAATAACGTTTCCATCTTGGTCAATCAGTTCGTACCCAAGTTCGGATGAATCCGAACCACCATTGTAAATAAGATCAATCGTCGAACCTTGATTCACCGCAAAGGCAAACGTACATACCCCGGCTTCATCGGGCCACAAATCACCGTCGGTATCCACAGCAACTTCGTTGCAGGATTCAGATGAAAGCAACGTTCCGTTCACATATATGTCCAAGGCGTTGTCGCCCCATGAGGAGTTCATGTTGTTGTTGAACAAATTGATTGTCCATGTCCCGCATGTTCCCGAAACGCTCGGGATATCTAGAGGCAGAACAGAGCCAATGGAATGTACCACACCATTGTATGCCAGGAGGTCGGCGATTTCTACTGCTGCACCGGAAGCGGAAACACCTTCAGCATCGACTGCAATCGTGATGGGTTCGCCAGACATGGAAGTCAGCGTCTGTCCATCACTTAAATCCGCACTCGCGTAGTTGCCGATAACGATGTGTCGTTCCATGAATTCATCCACAAATTGTGACGCCAGGAAGGATTCTGCATCGGCATACCCATTTGCTGCCGCAAAGGCGTCAATTGCATCGTCAGTTGGCGCAAAAAGCGTGTACGGTCCAGGCAGTGGATCGCCGTTGTTGTCGTCCTCAGCTTCCAAGGCTTGCGCTGACAGGTAATCTACCAGGTAGGCGTTGCTAATCGCTTGCTCGAATGCCGTGTGGGCTTCACTTTGCATCACCACTTGAACCACCGTTGCTTCCGGATAACCAGCAGGAGCCAACGTGGCGTCAATCACGTGAATGACACCGTTATCGGCAGTAATGTCCGTCTCGATGACGTTGGCTTCATCAATCATGACACCCGCACCGACAGAAACAGAAAGACTCTGACCTTGTAAGGTCACCAGTGACATACCATCCTCCAAATCGGCTGCCATCCACGTACCCGGAACGATGTGGTAATCCAGAGCCGTCTCAAAATCAGAAAAGTTGAGCATGTCCCATTGGTTTAAGTTCATAAGCTCCAAGACATCGTCTACAGCTGCCTGATTCGGAACAAATACAGTGTACTCCGCATCCACATCATACAATTCGTCTGAGTTGTATCCCTGAAAGGCATAGACAGCAAGGCCGCAGCAAGGATCGTCGTTATTTTCCGTCGCATAAGCGAGGCCATTGAGTGCGTCGTAAAGTGTAAAGTCCCATTGAGCAGAGAGGTTGCCGCTGAATGTGAGCAGGGCCAGAAGTACCCAAACGCATGTGTTGTTCATATTTTTCATTTTTTCTTGATTGGTTACTGCGTGTTACCGCTACTTCTCTCTTCCTGTGACACGAAATTCGCAAACAGCAAATTCAACAGCATGAAATGCAATAAAATAGGCGCAGAGTACACCTAATTGACAGCCGGTGAACGCAGAAGTTCAAAATACCGCGTCACGCCTGCCGCAATTTGAAACGTACGCAGTTGCCCTTCCCAAGCGGTGAGCACAGAACCTGTCAGGTCCTCATTGCTTCGACTCCCCACCGACTGTGCGCCTGCAGCAAGAGAAAGATCCAATCTCCACTCCGGTTGAAATTGATAACCCGTGTACACCCGTACAGACGGTGACCAAGTTATCCTCGACCGGGACAAGTCGGCATCATCAAATGCAGCCAAGGTGCCTTCGTCCACAAAAGATTGGCCGCGTCCACCCGTTCGTATTAGCAATTGGCCGCCCAATGCCGCCCCAAAGGTCCATTGAGAGACCAGCCATTCTTTTCGCCATTCCACTGGAATCACCATTGCGTTCCAATGGTTGTAATCACGCACCTGGCGGTGATGGCTAGCAGTAACCAATACAGGTCCTGTTTGAACGGATAATGTATCTCCGGACACCGCATCCATCTCCACCGCAACTATACCGTTGGGGTCGACAGATTCTGATTGCCAAGTGTGCTCAAATTCCAATCGTTGCGCGAAGTCCGACCACCCCAACCCCACCGACCATTGGTGACTTCTGAAATCAAAGTCGAATGCAACACCCGAGAAAGCGCTTGAAGCCGTGTGGAAATGATCACTGAAGATGGCCAGATTTTCATTTTGGTAGCGAAAGTCACTCAAGGTCATCCCACCGTAGGCGCGAATGGCAAAATATCGCGGTATATGGGGCCCTGCTTTTGCATCCCCTGCTAGGGCTGCATGAGTCCGTCTATGCTCGCTCAGAGGTTGCATCGGCACCAAGAAAAGTAGAGGGACTGCAGGGTCTGATGGTTCCGCATCTGGCTCATTGGTCCTTCGGGTTAGCTCCGCCACTGAAGAAGATTGCATTGCATCATCTTCAGGCACCATTTGGATGGTCACCGATGCAGATGGCATCGAAGGGCTTCCAGCGCTTGACCTGGAATCAGAACCTTGCGGTCTTGCGGTTTGCTGCGTCTGAACGCTCTCACCGGGCTGCCCGGGAAAAGAAGTCCCATGCGTCTCGGCTTCAACAGCGATTCGTTCATCTGACATTGAAGCCTCCAGAAGTGATTCTGACGCGGAATTTTCGAAGCCTCCGTCATCCACTAGCACAGCTTGAGGTTCTGATGAAATATTGCGGGGCTGTTTTTCCTCGGCCTGTGGATTCATTCCATCAAGCGTCCCACCTTCATCCCACTTCAAGCCATATCCAATGCACAGAAGAATAAACAATCCCACTGCAGCAGCGACCTGCTTCAATCGCTTGTGCCTTCCAGATCCGGTCAAACCATCCAAAGGGGCATCGTTCAGCCCCGCCGATATTTGATCCCAAAGTGCATTGTCCAAGGCAGGATCAGCTTTGGCCTTAGAACCACTCAACTTGGCTTTCAGTATGTCTTCAATCCATTTCATTTCGGTCGGATTTTTTCAGAATCATTTCCCCTCCTTCCAAATCAAATCGAGAGAGGATCCATTGTTTGGCCCGTGACAAACGCTTTCGCGAAGTCGTGGGTTCAATGTCCAGCATCACCGCAATTTCATCGTGTGAATACCCGTCAACAGCATGCAGAATGAGCACATCGTATTGGTCACGTGGCAGCGCCTTTAATCGATCGAGGAGCCCCTCTGCATCCAATTTTTCGAGCACCTCGGGCCGGTGAACCTGAGGCTCAGGGACTCGTTCCCGATCATTTTTTATGACCTTCTTGGTTCCGAACGTAATCGCCGTATTGATGGCAACTTTGGTCGCCCATGTTTGCACTTGTCCTTTGGTCCGGTCGTACTGATGCAGATGACGAAAAATTCGAATGAATGCCTCCTGCAGCACATCTTGCACATCGGCCTCGGACCAGATGTAACGGCGAACTGCACTTTTGAGGTAAGGCAGCAGTTGGTCAAACAGCTTCCTTTGGGCCCTCGAATCGCCATCCAAGCACCCGCGTACGAGCGACCAATTCGGATCGTATGACTCCATCTCCGACGCTTTGGCTCTTACCGGCACCGGCAACTGAATTGCTTCCAATCCTTCATCGATATCACGGGCAATCCACATGGACCTGTAGAAGTGAACCGCCGACGGACGGTGACGAGGTCAATGAGGCCGACTCTGAAGCCACTCCAACGTCCGCACATGCATGGTAAGCTCCCAAAGAGAACACATCCGTTCCTACCGGAACATGATAGAGAAGTGTGATTCCCGCTACCGGCACCACTGCATAGGTACTTCCAGCCAAAAAGGCGGGGCTCGTCTCCACTGTAACGACCACTTCGTTGCCGGTATCATTGATGAATTCCACCGAAACCACTTCTACAGCATCAGCCTCAATGCACTCGCAATCAATCGTGACGATGCCCGTTTGGTCGCCAATTGCACACGGTTCTCCGATGTCGAGCATGAACTCGGGACAGTCCACAGCTGCTATCTCATCAACACTGGGCACCTGCACCTCCGTAGTCGTCACGTCGAATGGCTCCTTTTTGCAGCCAAAAAGCAGTACCGAGACGACGCAAACTGCGCAGGTCAATCTGGTGAACGACTTCTCCATTTATACTCTTTACTCCGCGCACGCTGTTTTTGTGACCGACTGGAAGTTCTTTTTTTTTCATCACGCGACCTCACCACGTCAACGGTCATTGAGAGTCGTTAGCTAGAGCGCACATGATACGGGTTTTCTTGCCAAACTGCATGGAATTTTTATTCCAATTATGCACGACCACCGCTCTTGGGTGGCACCCTGCAACTCCCTGATGCAGCAATTTAATCCAATCAGAGCCTCTTCAATCTAATTCTGCTAGTAAGGTTGCTGCCGCTAACTTTCCCAACTTATTGGATGCAAGTGGACTCGCTCCCGTAAGAAGATGTCGATCACGAACAACCGTGTCATCACCTTTCTTGTTGATCACCTTAACACCGAGGGCCTTGAGACGTTCGCTCAAGCCAAATGGCATGTGACCGGGTAGATAACCCAGCATGGGCGTCATTTGATCCACTGAATCTGGAAAAACTGCCATCTGGTAATCCTCATAGGGAAAGGGGCCTCCATCTAGGGCAGTCGTCAAGAGTGAACCCGGCCCGTGACACAACGTAATGATGAAGATGTGCTGCTCATTGGCCCAAGCCAACAACTTACCCATATTCGGATCTTCTGGTAAGCCGAGCATGGCACCATGTCCACCGGGAATAAAGATCGCTGCATAAGGGTGGCCATCGGACGGGCCATCAGCGAGTCGTTCAGCCACGTCTTCTAAGCAACCAGGCTGTTCGAATTGAGGTTTGTACGATTCAAAAATGCCCTTAACGGCTGCATCTTCATTGGGAAATGCCCACATCTCAAATGCCGCAGCCTGACCCGTCGGGGTTACAATTTCAAACTCAAATCCTGCCTCGCGCAGGTGCAACATCGGCACCAGCGCTTCAACCGGATGATTTCCCGTGGAGAAGCGCTTGCCATTGCGCATCCGCATATCCTTTTGTTCTGTGCAAACAACCAACACTTTGGGTCGACGCCCTCTGTACTTCTGATACGTCGAATGGTCATAATCGGTCTTCTTGACCGTACCCAATTTCAAGGCCAATTTCGACGGACTGTACGATCCATCCTCTTCTAACATTGGGGCCAATCCGAGTAGCTTCCTTAACATCTCATGTAGCGTTTAGGAACGATTACTTCGCAGCAGCGCGATTTGTGACACATCACTGCAAAAAATCAGAGCTTCGTTCGAGGTCTTTCAGCAGGCATACAGCCTGAAACCCCAGTAATCCCTGAAAAAAGAAGTGACAAAGAGTCCACATTTAGTGGACCCAGCAGGACAGAAGCCGAACACCATCAACCCCGATTTGTTGAGGTGAATGACACACGATGGAGTCAAGAAGGAGATGTGTCTGCCCGCTTACGCATCATCAAAGAAGGGTTTTCAAACACCCTCTTCGGCTTTGGGTTAAACGATTCGGCTTTTCGCCCGTTTTTTCGGCGAACGTGCGATCTGTCTCAAACCATAACAATCCACCACATTTTGCGGTATGGATGCGTGAACATTACCGTCTGGTGCTGTCCCAATGCCGACGGATGCTTGGTGTGACCGAAGATGCGGAGGACATGACTCAAGTGGTTTTCGTCAAGGCTTGGAGAAAGTGGGATGAATCCGAAGGCGATGATGCCCTGCAAAGCTGTTCCGCAATTTTTGCTTCCCGCAGGATTACCCTGATGGGTGCCGACTTCAGGATGGGGGGGTAGTGATGAACATCATACCTCCGGCCGCTCACGCCCCAACACCACTACATCCCGAATGATCAGGATGAAGCTTACCGCAGCTGTGACCGCCGCGGCCGGCAAAAAGATGACCATCGTAAACATGCTCAACCACGGCAGTACGCCCCACACGCTGTTGCCCTCGTTTTGGGCCACGCCCGTATGCGCCTCTTCCAATGCCATCATGGTAAGGCCGAAAATTGCTGGACTAAAGGCTGCGGCCACCATCATCACAATGGCGATAAAGATGACAATCAACCGCCCTCTTCGTCTGATAATGTAAGTATTAGGTGCTGTGGCAGTCATGGTGCGTCCAACCAAAAATACACCATTTTTGATCCTTGAAATTTTCCGTGCTCGTCCCTCCTCATGTAGAGTCCACTTTACTTGTGGACCCAGCAGGACAGAAGCCGAACACCCTCAACCCCGATTTGGTCAGATGATGGGCAAAAAAAAGGGGCGATGTGACTCGGCCCCTCTTTCCATTTTTATTTGCCTTTATGAGGCATGAGACCCATCACAATAAGGAGGGTTTTTTGTCTTCTTGCACCTGCACAAGGCTGCCTTTG
>JBMYZL010000020.1:0-45817 GCA_049610385.1 Flavobacteriales bacterium | reverse complement strand
GGCGTCATGCGCCCAACCGATTTGGACAACTTCTGATTTGAACCTGCAAACGATGAACAAGCACATCACATCCATCTTCGCTGCAGCTTTGCTGCTGACCGTCACCAGCGCATCCTTCGCTGGCAATCCTGATCGAGCAGGTTCCGCTGGTGCAGGACAACTGCTGATCAATCCATGGGCTGGCTCCAACGGATTGGCAGGGACCAACATGGCAACCGCCACAGGACTCGAAGCTTCTTTTCTCAACGTTGCTGGCCTGGCTTTTGTCGAGCGGAATGAATTAACCTTTGCCAATACCCGGTATATGAGCGGTTCAGACATCGCTGTAAACACCATCGGATTTGCCACCTCCGTCGGAGATGGGGCCGTATTGGGGTTGACCGTGATGACCATGGGGTTCGGAGACATTCCAATTACCACCGAAGATTTGCCTGAAGGGGGAATCGGGTCGTTTTCGCCCAGCTTTTCGAACATCGGCATCAGCTATGCCAAGGCATTTTCCAACTCCATCTATGGCGGCATCACCGTCCGCATGGTGGGTGAAGCGATTAGCAATGTTCGGGCATCAGGGGTCTGTTTTGATGCAGGCATCCGGTATGTTTCAGGAGACAATGACCGGTTGAATTTCGGCATCAGCCTGCGCAATGTGGGAGCCCCCATGCGCTTCGCAGGTGATGGTTTGACCATCACTGGAACACCTCAGAACAGTGCAAATTCACTGACTTTGCTTCAACGTGCCGAGCGATACGAATTGCCTTCCTTGGTCAACATTGGATTCGGTTACGACGTCGCCGTGATGGAAAGCTATACTGCCACTTTAACCGGTCAATTCGTTTCCAACTCCTTCACCAAGGACAACTTCGGTGGCGGCGTTGAAATCGATATTCGCGAGCGTTTCGTTTTGCGCGCTGGCTACATGTGGGAACAAGGTCTAAATGGCGAAGAAGCGGTGACCACCGCTTTCACTGGTCCTTCGGCAGGATTCACTGTTCAAGTGCCAGCGGGTCAGAACGGCAGCACCATCGGGATTGATTACGGCTATCGGACCACAAATCCATTCAACGGGAACCACACCATTGGCATCCACATCGCGATGTAAACATGCCCGTTGCTGCGTTTGATACGCCGTTGCAGCATTTTCCTTAACTTTGAAGCATGAACAAGCCCTCATTCTGTGGGCTTGTTTTTTGTGTGATGTCCCCCATCATGCACCAACCACAAAAGATGATTCCCATGTCAAATGTTTCGTATTACACGAAGGAAGGCCTGCAAAACCTAAAAGACGAACTCCACCAGTTAAAAGCTGTGGAGCGTCCCCGCATCTCGCAACAGATCGCAGAGGCAAGAGAC
Source organism: Flavobacteriales bacterium (assembly GCA_049610385.1). GTDB lineage: Bacteria > Bacteroidota > Bacteroidia > Flavobacteriales_D > Sanyastnellaceae > JBMYZL01. Next base: position 44,467 of record JBMYZL010000020.1, on the reverse strand, counting down.
AAAGGTGATCTGAGTGAGAATGCAGAATATGACGCTGCTAAAGAAGCCCAAGGCCTTTTGGAAGCGAAGATTTCCAAGTTGGAGAACACCTTGGCCAATGCCCGCCTCATTGATGATTCCCAAATTGACGATAGCAAGGTTTACATCCTGAGCACCGTCACCTTGAAGAACCAGAAGAACGGCGCCGTGGTCACGTACACGCTTGTAGCTGAAAATGAGGCCAACCTCGCTGAAAAGAAAATTTCTGTGGATTCCCCAATCGGAAAAGGCTTGCTCGGCAAATCGGTAGGGGAAGTGGCCGAGGTGACTGTGCCAGCCGGTGTTATCCCCTTCGAGGTCCTTGAAATCAAGCGTTAATTCGCTCAGAGGGCTTGCCGGATGACCGCTGCAGTCTCCGCCAATTCCTCTTGGGAAACCTGCAACTTGGGACGTTCAAAATTCATGTCCGCTACCCCATTGATTGGCATGAGGTGAACATGAGCATGCGGAACTTCAAGGCCGATGACCGTCATCCCAATGCGTTCACAAGGAATGGCCGCTTGAATGCCATGAGCCACCGCTTTGGAAAACACATGCAGCCCGGAAAGAAGATCATCTGGCAAATCGAAAATGTAGTCTATCTCTTGTTTCGGAATAACCAATGTGTGGCCTTTGACCAAGGGAAACACGTCCAGAAAAGCCAAGTAGTTATCGTCTTCTGCGATTTTGTGACATGGAATGTCACCGGCGACGATTTTGCTGAAAATGGAGGAAGCCATGGAATGAAGGATTCTGATGGGGCGATCAATGGGTGCCAAAAATGGCTGTCCAAATGCTGAGGATGCCTCGATCTTCACGCGTCCAAATCGGTCTGACCATGCCATCATAAGCCGAAATGTTGTTGTAATCTCCGAAGAAAATGCCCTTGCCACCAGGACGGAAGGGCTCTTCACTGATCAAAGCATTTGTCCAGGTTTCGCCTCCATCTGATGAAGAAGCCACGTAGACGTCGGTGTCTCGACGCCGCAAATCACCACGAGAGGGGTGGTCTGCATGCGATTGCCGACGATCATAAAAGACCACGTGTACTTCACCCGTCACAGGATCCACGGCCATCCACGGGAAAAATTGTTGAGCGCCAGGATCATCATCATTGACTCGGACAGCTGCGGACCATGTTTCTCCCTTGTCATCTGAACAGGTGACGAAAACATCGATGTCCTCGGCCCCGTTCCGGCCATCCGCCCAAGCGATGTATATGCGACCACGATGCGGTCCTTCCGAGTGATCGACCATGGTGACCGGCATGCCATTTGCCCGCCCTATTCCGTCGATTTCCATATCCCAACCGCCCACCAATGCCGCAGCTTGCCGGTCCTCGTTGAGCCATGAACGTCCCCCATCTTCACTTCTGTCAAACCAAATGGCCTCACCCAATGCCCACGCCACGTACACTTCACCCTCCACGCCAAAAGCCGGCACTGCCCCTTCCACCGTATTGTCCCCATCGAGGCAATCGCCTGGCACATCATTCACACGAATGGGCTCAGTCCAATTCTTCACCTTGCGGCTGGACAGACTGCAAAAAATGTTCGAACTATCTGTAGGTGCTTGGCTGTTGTAGCGATCGAACTGGGTCCAACACGCGACAACCTGTTTGCCATTGGGTGAAACCGCTGCCCACTCCTTGTCTTGATCTTTCGAACCATTGAGCCCAATTCCAGTGCCTTTGGACCAGCTTTTTCCTCCATTGGTGGACCGTTGAATGACAATTCTGTCCAACAACGAAGGGCTGCGCCACCCCATTCCCTCGGGATCCGAAAGATGAAGATAATAGAAGTCTCCCTTGGGCGATCCAACGATGCAAGGGTCCCCAAAAACCCCATATTGCGACTCGAGCACCTCCCGCTCCCATGTCCATCCACCATTCGTGGACCGGTACACATTGTTTAAAATGCTCCCTGCCACCAACTCATCCGGATTCTTCGGATTGATGGCAATGCTGGGTTCACAGGGTTGATAACCGCGCCCATCCCATTCATGGATGCGGACATTGTCTGGCGGTCTTTGAGACCAAGACCCAACAACCGAGCCAAAAAGCAGCCAGACCAAGCCCCCCAACCGAGCCCATTTCAATCCTGTTTCAATGGGCATGGTCGTGGCTGTGGTCGTGGTCATCATGGTTTTCATGCAGTTCCCCAGAATCCCCGCTGAGGTTGAATCCGGCTTCGTCTGCAATTTGGTGCCAATCTTTTTGGATTCGATTCCCATTCTCAATCAACTTCCCCAGTTCATCATCAAGGGCCATTTGGATGGCCAAAATTTCATCATCGCTGAGCCCTTCCAAGCTCGTTCCATTTCCATGGTCATGGTGATGATGGTGCTCTTCATGATTGCCATCACCGTGATCATGGTGGTGGTCGTGATCACCGTGCGAATGGGCGTGCCCCGGAATTTCCACCATCGTTGCTGACCAATCATGAAACAGCACATCCAATTCTGACAACTGGGATCCGATGCGGGCCGCCACCATGGCACGGGCAGTGTCTCCTTGGTTCATCCATTCATCTACAGCCCGCTCTGTTTGGGTCAGTCCCTCGGCGATGTCCGCGTGTAGGGATTCCGATTTGGAAATCATGCTTTCGTGGACAGATTCGGCTTGCAGCCGGGCGGGAGATTTGGCCTGATGCCCTTCCCCACAACCTGTAGAGAAACACATCCAAGCACCAATCAGGTTCACAAAAATGAGGGTACGCTTCATGGATTCATCAATTGATTGACCCCAAAGTTCAGCAATGGAAGCCTGATTCCAATGCAACAACCACCAATGAAATCAACGAAGGACGAAAATCGATCTCTGAGTCAATTCCGAAACTCCCGTCGCAATTCCTTCGGCGCCCCATTTGAAGGTGAGCCAATGGTGGTAAATCCCGGCCTCAACAAAGTATCTAGATACACCTGCGTTCCAGAGACTTTCAAGGGCATCGGCTTCATGGACTTTTGGGCCCCATGGTCAGAATAAAAAGAGCTGCAGTCCGGATGTAAATTGACGTTGCGGCTTGGTTTCAATTTCCATCCAAAGAACGCACATTCTTCACCAACGTTTGGATCCGTTTGACCTGCCTTAAGGGACGGGATCATGGCCACTCCCCCCCCAAGGGTGGCACCGTGAGATGCGCCGAATGGCCAACCATCCACCCCGAATCATGCCATGCTTTTCAAGGGCCTCAATGGCATATGCCGAACAGGTCGGAGTGAATCGACAATTGGCCCCCAGAAGTGGAGAAATTACAGATTGATAGACCCGCACCAAGCCGATGAAAAAATGCCGCAACATGCCTTCAAAATGGAACGCGTTCCAAGGCCATAATCAGGGACAGCCCCGCCGCTGAACCTGCAAAAAACAACTGTTGTTCCCTGGGGGTCACCCCAAATCCCCGGATCAATGAGGCCATGAAGAGAAAAACGAGCAGGATGCAAATTTGGCCCAATTCAACGCCCAAATTGAATTTCAAAAGCCCCCAAACCAACGCCTCTGCTCCATCCCGAGTCATCCGAAAAAAAGTAGAGAAACCCAGGCCATGAATCAGACCAAAGCCCAAAGTCACGGCATATCCCAGGGCATCAAATCCAGTTTGTGATTCCGGCCCTCTCCGGTTTTGGGTGAGCTGCCTACGTGTATTGTACAAGGCTGTGAACAAGATGCTCACCGGAATGAGGAATTCAATCCAAGCCCCATTCGGCCTTACCCAGTCCAACCCCGCCATCGCCAAGGTAATGCTGTGTCCCAAAGTAAATGCAGTGGCCATCAGCAAGATGCGCCACGTATTTTGCAGATCCGCCCAAGCCGCCAATGCCACCAAATACAACATGTGGTCAAATCCTTCAAAGTCCGTGATGTGGGTGATGCCCAACCAGATGTCCTCCATGATGTCTTGCGGTGCTTATGTTTTGCGATAGCGCTTCACTTGGAAAGCGTGGTCATTGTGTTCATCGGCAGGCTGTTCCAAAACCGTTTCCTCCGACCAACCCCGTTCGAATGCCCCCAAAGGAAAATGGGTATCCCCATCGGGTTCAGCATCTACATGGGTCACGTAGGCTTCATCGATGCAACCGGTGGAAAGAGATTGGCGATAAATCTGTCCCCCACCTATAATGAACACCTCATCGCCCTGAGCCGCATCCAATGCTGCATCCAAACTGTTCACCACAACTGCTCCCGGTGCATGATAATCGGGGTTGCGCGTGATCACAATGTTCTGTCGACCCGGCAGGGGACGAAATCGTTCTGGAATTGACTCGTAATTCCGGCGACCCGTGATGACGGGTTTTCCAGCCGTTTTCTCCTTGAAAAACTGCATATCTCGTCGGAGCCGCCACACCAAATCATTGTCTTGGCCAATGACCCCGTTGCGGGCTACGGCCACAATCAACAGAACTTTTTGCGCGGTTTGGCTCATGACTCAAACCGAAACAGCAGCCTTGATGTGCGGATGAGAGATGTAATCCACCAATTCAAAATCTTCATAACGGAAGGCAAACAAATCCTTGACCTCAGGGTTGATGCGCATCACCGGCAATGGATAAGGCTCTCGAGTCAACTGTTCGCGAGCTTGTTCCACATGGTTGAGATACAAGTGAACGTCCCCAAAAGTGTGGACAAATTCACCGGGTTCCAGTCCACAAACCTGAGCCATCATTTGCGTTAACAGCGCATAAGAAGCGATGTTGAATGGCACCCCGAGAAACGTGTCGGCGGACCGCTGATACAACTGGCAGTTGAGCCGGCCTTCGGCTACATGAAACTGAAACAAGCAATGGCATGGAGGCAAAGCCATCTCATCGATGAAACTGGGGTTCCATGCGCTGATGACATGCCGCCGTGAATAGGGATTGTTCCGAATGGCCTCGATGACTTTCGCAATTTGATCGGTCGAAGAACCGTCCGGATTGGGCCAACTGCGCCACTGGTATCCATACACAGGACCCAAATCGCCATGCTCATCTGCCCATTCATCCCAAATGCGCACGCCATTTTCCTTTAAATATGCGATGTTCGTGTCCCCTTGAAGAAACCACAGCAACTCGTGAATGATGGATCGCAAGTGCAGCTTTTTTGTTGTCAGTACCGGGAATCCATCCGCCAAATCAAACCGCATTTGGTATCCGAAACAACCCAAGGTCCCGGTCCCGGTTCGGTCATCCCGCTGGACGCCATTGTCGAGCAAATGCTGCAAAAGGTCATGGTAAGCGCGCATATGCGAAAGATAGCACTGAGGCATGGGTAACCCCTCAACGGATTGTCCACAGGATGTTGAAAAGTCAACCCTGAGAAACGGCCTTTCGGTAAAGGAAATTCACGACCACCAGGTGGGCGAGCAAGGCAAGGTGCAAAGGAATTTGGTAACCTGGCCAGCCCAACTGTGGCATCACCAATGGGTTGCTCACTTTGGGGGGCTCCCACATGTACATGTAATTCGCAGAAACCTCCCCAGGCCACCAAACATTCAGGGCATAATTCACACAACCCACCGCCGTGGAAGCCAAAAAAGCCAGCCCATAAGCTTGCAACCAGCCCCAACGGGGAAAACGGAAGCCATAAGTGCGCGTCATCACCACAGGGACGAAGAAAATCGCACCATGTCGGACGCAATAGTCCACCAAGACCAACGGTGCATCCCCCACAGTCAACTGCGGGGTCAAGAAACTGTGCAAAGCCCCGATGGTCCCGATCAAGGTGGTGAATGTGTACACAGTCCGATTCATGGCGAAACAATTGATGGCAATCAGGAGATAATTCAACCCACAGAAATGGAGTGGCAGGGAACGGTGGATGCTGAATTCCTGATCGGGATGAATGACCGCGTACAATGGAAGCAGCACGTTGCCCACCACCAGTGCCCAGCCCAGCGTCCGCCGGGCCTTGTCCCGATTTTCCGGCGCCACACGATCGAATGCCCTCACAAGCAGCCAGCCCGCGAGGAGGGTCGACAGCAACATGACCCAATACCGGGGTTCATCCGGATGCAACAGAACATCGTATTTCATGCGATGAATTTGGGGCCCAGGCCGTTCATGACCCCTCGGTGGTTTTCACCAATTCGATGGTTTGTGTAGGAAATGCAAACGAGAACCCTTCTGCATTGAACCGTTTGAGAACTTCCAGGTTGATGTTGCCGGGAGTCAATGTCACATCGGCCTCTTTTCGGACATAATAGATGGCACTCACCACGAGGGCGAAATCCCCGAACTGACTGAACCAAACAGTCGTGTTGTCCTCTGTTCCGATGTGCTTGACGATGATCTCGTTCAGGATTTCAATGGCCTGCTCCACCTGCGCTGGAGTGGTGTCATAGGTCAAGCCCAAATCCAAACGCACCTTTCTCGCGGGTTCGGCAGTCACATTTTCCACGACACCATCCGTGAATTTGTTGTTGGGGATGGTGACCATTCGTCCGGCCAAAGTCTTGATTCGGGTGGAGCGGATGCCGATTTCCAATACTGTGCCGTCAATGCCAGCCACTTGCACACGATCCCCGACTTGAAACGGTTTGTCGATGAAGACTGTGATGCCGCCGAAAATGTTGGCAACGAAATCCTTGGCCGCCATCGCCATCGCAAGTCCCCCAATTCCAACCCCCGCAAGCAGCGCACCGACATCATATCCGGCGTTGTTCAAGGCCATGATCACCCCGAGCACCCAAACCATAGAACGGAGGGTTTTTCGCAAGATGGGGGTCATTTGGGTCACCATTTTGGATTCTGTCCGCTCTTGCAAACGGTCGAACAAACTGCCCACCAAGGCATCAATGAGGCGAGCCGCCAGCCAAGTGACATCCAAGGCCACCGCAATGCTGAACACATGCTCCATGAACGTGTCCGCTGACAACCCAAAATGCAGATGATCATACCCGAACCAAAAACCAAGAATAACCACTGCCATGGCAATGGGTTCTTCGATTTGGTCAATGATCAAATCATCTGTTTCTCCTTCAGTTTTGGCGGCCAAAGCCTTCAAACGCCTGCTAAACCAGCGGTACAGCAAGCGGCCCACAATCACCCCGCTGAACACCCACGCCAGAGCGATCACCCATTCCTGAATGGGATTGCCAATGAATTCCATTTCCAAAATTTTCATGGAGCGAAATTCGCACAGAATATCTTTGCAACGTCATGGAGAACAACATTGCATTTGGCCCCACTTTTCGACTCGGGGTGCTGGGTGGCGGACAACTCGGCAGAATGATGATTCAAGCCGCCACAGATTTGGATTTGCGGGTAGAAGTCATGGATCCATCCGCTGATGCGCCGTGTCGTCACATGACTCACCGATTTGTCCAAGGTGATTTAAAAGATGCAGATGCCGTATTCGCCTTTGGAAAGGACCTCGATGTCATCACCATCGAAATTGAGCACGTGAGTGCAGAAGGCCTCCACCGCCTCAAGGAACACGGCGTCCGGGTCATGCCCGACCCCGAGCACTTGGCCATCATCCAAGACAAAGGCCTCCAAAAACAATTCTACGCCGATCACCACATCCCGACCGCCGATTTCCAACTCATTGAAGCAACAGATTCCGTCGGCATCATGGGATTCCCCATCGTTCAGAAACTGCGCACTGGGGGTTATGACGGAAAAGGTGTCAAGTTGCTGCATTCTGATGTTGACGAGGCTTTCAAAGCTCCTGCTGTGCTGGAGAAAACCGTGGACATTGACAAAGAATTGAGCGTGATTGTGGCCCGCAATTCTACAGGCGAAGTGGCCACCTTTCCTGTCGTGGAAGCGGTGTTCGATCCTGTGGCGAACCTGGTGGACTTCCTGCTGGCGCCAGCGGCCATTTCGGATGAGCAAGCCGCAGAAGCCCAGGCCTTGGCCATTCGGGTGGCTGAGGCCATGGATTTCCGAGGGCTGTTGGCCGTTGAATTGTTTTTGGAACGAGAAACAGGCCAAATCCTCGTCAACGAAGTGGCACCGCGCACCCACAACAGTGGGCACCACACCATCGAAGCCAACCAAACTTCCCAATTTGAACAGCACCTTCGGGCCATTTTGGATTTGCCTTTGGGGGATCCCTCCGCGGTCCATCCCGTGGGGGCAATGGTCAACCTCGTGGGAGGTCCTGATGCCCACGGAACACCGGTTTATCAGGGATTGGCCAATGCTTTGGCTACCCCAGGCATCCACCCCCACATTTATGGAAAGTCCGCTGTCAAGCCGTTTCGAAAAATGGGACATGTGACGCTCACAGGCCAAAGTCGTCCCGAAATCGAAGAACGCATCGCACAATTGCGCGATCAAGTGAGCGTTGAGGGAGAGCTACCTTTGAACGGATAAAATCATGCACCCCATTCCCCCCACCCCCATCGCTGTATTGACCGGAGGATATTCCGCGGAAGCCCCCGTCAGCCGAAAATCGGCCGCGATGGTGATGAACAACATCGATCGAAACCGCTGGGCACCGACGCTCGTGCACATCGATCCCGATGGCTGGTGGGCAGAAGTGGAAGGGCACGGGCGGCTCCCAATCGATCGGCTGGACTTTTCGATTCAAATCCCAGGTCAGGCTTCTAAGCACCAATTCGCCAAAGTCCTCATCATGGTGCACGGCACCCCAGGTGAAAACGGACGGTTGCAGGCCTATTTTGAAATGATTGGCATGCCCCATACGAATGGCAGTCCTCGATCAATGGCCCTCACCTTCCACAAGGGTTGGACCACGACGTTGTTGCGATCTGAAGGCATTCCCGTGGCCCAAGGCATGCTGCTTCGTCCAGGCACCCCGCTTCCTGAGCCCTCCACATTCGGCGGATTCCCCTGTTTTGTGAAGCCCAATGAAGCCGGTTCCAGTTTTGGTGTCAGCCTTGTTGAAGGACCGGAAGAATTTCAGAAGGCCGTGGATTTCGCTTTCAATGCATGTGCCGAAGAAGCCAGTGTTTTGGTGGAATCGATGCTGCCGGGCCGTGAGTTTTCGGTCGGTGTCATTCCCTCCGAGAGCGATTGGAATCAACCTCAGGCCTTGCCGGTGACAGAAATCGTCGCCCATGCAGCGTTTTTTGACTACGCCGCAAAATACCAAGGGGCATCTGATGAAATCACCCCAGCAGACATTCCCTCCAACATCGCTGCTGCGATGCAAGCCACAGCCCTTTCGGTGTACAACATCACCGAATGCCGAGGCATGGCGCGTGTAGACATGAAATGGGAAGCGAACGGCAACATGCCACCGGCCGTGATTGAGGTGAACACCATCCCTGGATTCACCGAACACAGCTTGGTCCCACAGCAGGCGGAGCACATCGGCCTGAGCCGCAAAGAACTCATCAATCGCATTTTGGGCGCAGCCTGAAAAACACCCAAAACGAAGAAGGGTCATCCCGTTGGACGACCCTTCCCTGTTGAATGAAAACAAGTAAACTGTTAGAAGCTCTAGGCTTCGGGGGCATTTACGAAAGGGGTTCAAAAAAAGTTGCAAAAAGGAGAAAAAAAATACGCTTTCCCTTCGCTGACCCCTGAAAAACCTCAAGAATTATTTGGAAATGCGGTCGGCATTTTCTGCGATAAAGGCCTTCCAACCGCTGTGACCAGTCTGCATTCTGGGGGTTGCAAGGGCAAAATGGTGGCACAAGGCCACAGCCAAACCATCGGTGGCATCAAGTTCCTTGGGCAAATCACCAGCATCCAACCCGAGGATCCGGGCTACCATGGCTGCCACTTGCTCTTTTGAAGCCGAACCCCGCCCCGTGATGGCCTGCTTGATCCGTCTCGGGGCATACTCCGCAATGGGGATTTCACGGGCGAGGGCTGCCGCCAATGCCACACCCTGAGCTCGGCCCAACTTGAGCATGGACTGGACGTTTTTGCCGAAAAAAGGCGCTTCCACCGCCAAATGATCGGGTGCATGCACGTCGATGAGCCCGGACACACGGTCATGGATGCGCTTCAGCTTGAGGGCATGGTCCTTGTATTTGGCCAAATGAAGAGCGCCCATTTCCAACAGTTCCACCTTCCGCTTGTCTGTGGCGCGAATCACCCCATAACCCATGATGGTTGTCCCTGGATCAATGCCCACAATAATCATGGGTTAAAGGTACATTTGAAGTCCATAGCAGATGAAGTCTAAAGCAGACGATGAAACCCAACCAGCCCTTTGCTTCCACAACCAAGTCAAATCGATGGAGTCGTTTGGCGATCCTTGGGTTGGCCTTGGGGTTTGTCGGTTGGCGACTTCTTGAAACGGAGACCTCCATCTTGTCTTTCCGCCAGGCATGGCCCCCCGATGGTGTGGCTGCTTGGAGCGTGTTGTTGCTGCCGGTCAACCTCGGTTTGGAGGTGCTCAAATGGCACCGCATGACTGGCCGTACCTGGCGCTTGGCCACCGGGGATGTCCTCGCCGGAGCCGCAGCCGGGTTGGCTTCGCCCAATCGAACAGGAGATGGCTTGGCCCGCTGGTTGCGGCTGCCCGAAGAAGCGCGAGAATTGGGGCTTCGGGCCAGTCTCAGTGGATCCGCGGCCCAAGGCAGCGTCACCCTGCTTATCGGTGGATGTGGATTGGCGTGGCTGGGGCACGAGGGCTGGAGCTTGCTGACCCTGATATTCGCCACGGCCGTGATCGGTCTGTATTTACAATGGTCACCGGATGGAAGACGCTGGGTGAAGCGGTTGCCGCGACGCATTGCCGAAAGCATCGAGCGACACATGCCTATGGGTGACATCCATGCTTTGAATCTGTCCTTGCGGCTGGAAATTTTGGGTTGGAGCGCCGTTCGATATGTTGTCTTTTCAGCCCAATACGCCCTGATGCTCCAGGGCTTTGGAGTGGCCATTCACGGCGCAGACATCGCTGCGATTTGGCTGTTCAATGCTGTGGTGCCCACCGGAGCGCTTGCGGAAATGGGTGTGCGCGAAGCCTCTGCCCTTGCGGTGCTGCAACCTTCAGATGCCTCATCGGCTGTGATCTGTGCCACTTTTGCCTTGTGGGCATTGAACTTGTTGTTTCCTGGCATCTTGGGTTTGGCCTTTTTGAAAAACCATCATGTGGATTGAAGGTGTCCCAGGCCATTGGATTTTAGGTGTCGGATGCATCGCGATGGTGGCATATGCCCGTCTGATCTGGCATTGGGGTCGAGACTGGAAACCCGCAAAGACACTTTCTGGACAAGCAAACCCTGAGCAGGACTTTCGGTTGGGCTTGCTGGTGGCTTGTCGAAATGAGGCCCAACGCATTCAGCCCCTGTTGGAAGGTCTGTCACGCCAGGACTCGCTGAAAATCCGAGACATTTGGTTCGTAGACGATCACAGCGAGGACGACACCTTGAAAGTGATCCGTCAGTGGGCGGCACTTCAAAAACCACGCGGGTTGTCCGTGGTCGCCATGAGCGCCGGGGAATCCACGGGGAAGAAAGCTGCTTTGCTCACCGGCATGCAGGCCATGCCCGAATCCATCACCCATGTGCTGCTGACGGACGCGGATGCCCGTGTGGATGCCCATTGGATGGCCGGTTGGCACCAAATCCTTCGACAACATCCAGAAACTGCCCTCTTCATTGGAGAAGTTCAAATCGAATCTGGAGGCAGCTGGCGCGGCGCGGTGGAGCGGTTGGAGTTTTCCGTCATGATGGCTTGGGCCGCCTCGACCATCCATCGGGGCCAACCTGCCAACGCCAGTGGGGCCAATCTCCTTGTGCGCAGGGACATCTGGGCATCCGCCAATCTGATGGCTGATGTCGCTTCTGGTGACGATGTTTTTTTGGCCCAACATTTGGCCCAAATCGGCCAAACAGTTCGCTGGAATCATGCCCTTGAGACCCGGGTCAAAGTCGACCCCACTCCCAACGGTTTCGACCTGATTCAGCAGCGAGCCCGCTGGGGGCGAAAATCCAATCGCTACCCCAATCGGGCCGCTCAATACACGGCTTTGGTCATCGTCACCATGAACTTGTGGATGATCCTCGGCGTGGCAAGTCTGTCAATGGCCTGGCCCATCCTGGTGCTGAAAGTGGCATGCGACGGATGGCTCACTCGTCGAATTATGCAAACGAGATGGCGCGCCTTGGATTGGTTAGTCTTCAGTCTGTTGTACCCCATTTTGGTGCTGTCGAGTGTGGTTTTGGCATGGGGGTTTCCACGCCAAATCCACTGGAAAAATCGCCCCCTGAATCCGGCACGTGAACGCTAAATTCGCAAGCATGACAGAACCGCATAACTTCTGGGCGGGATTCAAACAACAACGCGCAGCCCTCGTCGGCGGTTGCTGGATTGCTCTCTTGTCATTTGTGGCCCTCGCCGGACCTTTGTTGCGGCCGGATCCCACACCTCATGCGAATGACCAAAACCTTTCTTGGGCCCTCCTGCCACCTGGAGCTGAGGTGGACGACTCCGAGGGTGGGGGGCATAAGTCCTTTGTGTTAGGTACGGATCGCTTCGGGCGAGATTTCCTGTCTCGCCTGATGGCTGGAAGTGGCATCAGCTTGGGGGTTGGGGCCATGGCGGTGCTCATTTCGTTACTCATTGGAGTGCCCTTGGGCGCCTACGCTGGATACCATGGAGGGTGGCCAGATGCCATCATCCGTTGGGTGATTCAAGTGGTCTGGACCTTGCCTACCTTGCTGATGGTGCTGGCCATTGCCTTGGCTTTTGGCAAAGGATTGGTCCAAATCTTCATCGCCATCGGACTGACGATGTGGGTCGATGTGGCGCGTGTGGTGCGAGGTGTTGTGCTTTCCATCAAGGAGGAACCCTACATCGAAGCCGCGAGGGGCCTGGGCCTCAGCAGCCCCATCATCTTGTCGCGACACATCTTGCCCAGTGCCATCGGTCCCATTTTGGTCTTGTCCGCCTCCAACTTTGCCACGGCCATACTGGTGGAAGCTGGATTGAGTTTTCTGGGTGTAGGGGCACAAATGCCCGCGCCGAGTTGGGGCAACATTGTCCAAGCACATTGCCATTTGATCACGGGAGACCACGCGCATTTGGCCTTGGCACCCGGATTGTTGATCATCTCTGTGGTGCTGGCGTTCACATATTTGGGGGATGGTTTGCGTGCGGTTTTGGATGCCAATTGAACCCAAATGAATCCAATTGCTTTTTCAAAACCAATTACTTTCGCAACATGAAACTGGAGGCGCCCTTTTTTGTGGCAGGCCATCGCGGAATGGTGGGTTCAGCAGTGGTTCGGGCCTTGAAAAAAGCTGGCCATCACAACATATTGACGCAGACAAGCCAAGAATTGGACTTGAGAAATCAAGCTGCAGTTGAAGCTTTTTTTGCGACCACAAAACCCACCTATGTGCTGCTGGCCGCGGCCAAAGTAGGTGGCATTCACGCCAACAACACCTTGCGAGCGGAGTTCCTTTATGACAACCTCATGATGGAAGCCAATGTGATTCATGCCGCGCACAAGTTTGGCGTTGAAAAACTCCTTTTCTTGGGTTCCAGCTGCATCTACCCCAAGATGGCTCCCCAGCCCCTGAAAGAGGATTACCTCCTGACGGGACCTCTCGAACCCACAAACGAGCCATACGCCATCGCCAAAATCGCCGGAATCAAACTCTGCGAAACCTACCGCAACCAGTATGGATGTAATTTCATCTCGGGTATGCCCACGAATCTTTACGGTCCTGGGGACAATTATGACCTGCAAAACAGCCACGTCCTGCCGGCATTGTTGCGCAAAGCGCACAACGCCAAAGTGAACGGACATGCCTCTGTACCGGTTTGGGGCAGCGGATCCCCAAGACGGGAGTTTCTGCATGTCGATGATCTGGCAGCGGCTTGCCTCCATCTCATGTGGCATCATGATGGCGAGGAATGGGTCAACATTGGAACCGGAACAGACCTCAGCATCAAGGAACTGGCTGAAATGATCTGTGATGTTGTCGGATTCGAGGGGCACTTGGAATGGGATGTTACAAAACCCGATGGAACACCCCGTAAATTGCTGGATGTGAGTCGAATCCAGAACATGGGTTGGGAAGCATCCATTGAACTTCGAAAAGGAATTGAGCAGGTTTACGCAGAAGTTAGAGATTCCTTTTGAGGCTTGGAACCTTTGGGTTTGGGGTTGCTTATTGTGGCCTCTGGCCGCAGGCGCCTCAAACGGAGAGGTGGATTCAACGCGCCACTTGTTTGATTTTTCCTCGGACAGGGCCATGGTTTTCGTGGACCCCTTGCTGGACTTGGCCTGGGGGCCAACCGTTCCTGGTCCTCATCGTGTTTGGAGAAATGTCCGTGGGGCCACCTTCACGGCCCGATGGGACGACCAGTGGTCCGCTTGGGGTTCTCTTGAAGAACATCAATCGATTCGGGTGGGACAAGATGCTTGGTGGTGCCAGACCAGCGGTTCCCTGCCTGGATGGGGGCGGGCCAAAACGGGACGATCTGACGGCGATTGGAACACCCTCGACAGCCTGTACATTGACGTTGCTCGCGCCGAGGGGGGGCTCCATTGGGAGGCCCAATCCATGGGGCCTTTGGCAGGGTGGAGCCTGGACCTTACCGTCAACCGATGGAGCTGGGGCGTGGAAGGAACACAACATGGTGTTTTGGGTTCTCCGGACACCCAAGCTCCGGCTCCTCGTCTTCGTTTAGCCCACCAGAGGACAACGCATGATGGAACACCCTCTGCATTGACTTGGTTCGAAACGACCAAATGGGTTTTGGACCAACGGGGACCTTTGAGTGCAACCTCCGAATCCCTTTTTGAATGGACGCAAAGTTGGATCGCAGGCCATGAACGTCGGTCCGAAGCACACCGACATTGGGGTTTCGTCGCAGGGCACACCCGGCTGGCCGGTCGAGATCGTTTGCAATCGGTTTGGACTGACCCTGCTTCCGCATGGTGGGGAGGACTAAGTGCATCGTGGCAAATCCATTCGTTTTGGTTTGGGGCCGAAGGGATTTGGGAGTCTGCACGGCAATGGAATGGTGCCCCCTTTGACCCGATCACATGTCGACTCTTGGGTGTAGCAGGCGCAGAATGGCTGAATGGCCATTTGCGGCTCGAACACGCAAGACAGGCCGGAGACGTTGAATTGCGCGCAACTGCACCCCACGCAAACAGTCTATTGACCCATGCTGGATTGCCCATGGGATTGCTTTGGACGCGTGCCACTTCCCTCTACTTGTCTCAAAATTGGCCTCAAATCCGCTCAAATGTTTCCCTGAGCGTGGAACGCAATGACTACTCAGATGTCATTTTTGGACAATATCAAATTCAATTGTGGAAACAATGGCCTGTCCATATCAAGATCACCTCAACTTCCTGGCTGAAGCCTCAAATTCAAGTTTACCAACTAGGTGTGGTTTGGTTGTCACCCAGCCGATGTATGAAACAAAGCTGACAGATTTTACCGAATGTTTATAGATGCAACGCTCTTGTTGAAAACATAATCACTTCGATTGTTTGTCCGAGGGCTTGCCTTGATTTAATTTTATAAATTAAATGGACGGGCTGTACTTCTTCGTTTTTATGTCTGCCTTTGCTATCGTGGCATTGTCCATGCCCACGCTGATTCGAGTTGCCCAGATGAAGCGGCTGGTCGATGCGCCTGGAGATTCCCGCAAACTTCACAAACGGAGTGTGCCGACCATTGGCGGGGTGATGGTTTTTCTGTCCTTCCTGTTGGTCACCATGTTTTGGATTCCTGTTGCCAAGAGTGAGATCTTCGACCTAAAATGGTTCTACATGCTGGTCGCGGGCATTGCCTTGTTTTTTGTCGGGCTCAAGGATGACTTGTTCGGACTAAGCCCTGCCAAAAAATTGTTGGCACACCTCGTCCTCGGGGTGCTGTTGGTTCATTGGGGAGGTTTCCGCATCGATGCGTTCAGCGGATTGTTTGGAATCGGTGACATCCCCTTGTGGTTGAGTTACCCGTTTTCGCTTTTTGTATACATCGTAGTGGTGAATGCCGTCAATTTGATTGATGGCATCGACGGATTGGCAGGCGGAATCGGAACCTTGATGATGTTGGCATTTTCGGCCTGGTTGATCACATGTGGGAACATCATAGGTGCCATCATGGCCTTGGCCATGGCGGGCAGTTTGGTCGGCTTTCTGGTCTACAATTTTCATCCGGCCAAAATTTTCATGGGCGACTGCGGATCTCTGGTGTTGGGGTTGGTGACTTATTGCATGGCCACGGAAGTCATGCATACAAATGCCACAGAAATCCCCGTTGCCCTTCAGGGCATCTCCACGCCTCTGTTCGCCATGAGCATCTTGGCTTATCCACTCGTCGATACCTTGCGGGTATTCACCCTGAGGGCGTCCCGCGGGAAATCGCCATTTTCTCCTGACCGCAATCACCTCCATCACCGCATTATGATGAATGGCAAAGGGCATGCTTCAACATCGTTGATCTTGTATGCTTTTGCTTTGACTTTCATGGCCATTCCATTCATTGTCTGCAGTTGGCTGCCGGAAACAAATGCGACGACCTTGTTTGCAGGTGAGATGATTTTGGCCTTCGGGGTGTTCCTTCCAATTCTTCGAAAGACGCGCTTCACCAGTATGCGACATGAAGTTGTCATCAAGGAAGAGCACAAGAAGAAAGTCGCCATTTCTCATGCATTGGAAACTTCAGCTGACCCTCAAGCAGATGAGCGCAAAAGCAAATGGGCGAAATACATAAACAAAAAGAAGGTCCGAACCGAAGAAGCGACTGCGTAATTTGCGGTTCATGATTCATGCCCGGTCTTTCAAGGTATTTGGGTACTTGATTCTCCTGGGTTGGTTCCCAGCGGCTGGCCAAGACTTTTCAACTGAAATTTGGCATACGCCACTGGAACAAAGCTCCGATTCAACGGTTTTCGGGAGCATTTGGCCTTTGCCATTGACTCCTCGTCCAGAACATTGGCAAGCTGGAATTGAACCCCGTCTCGCATGGCGTGATGTTCCCGAAGCCGGGGCCATCCAAATCGCCAGGCCGGGCTGGGCCGCGGGGTTTGCCCTCCATCGTCACGCCAAAAAATTGCGACAAGGACATGCCCGTTGGGATTTGGATGTCCAGGTCTCTCATTTTCGAGTAGGGGCCGCCACTGCCGATTTATGGGACGAAGCCTGGTCAACCGGTGGAGCAGGTGGAGCAGGGTGGGCCACCACACCCGATGGGCAGGCCGTGCATCTGTTGCGAATTTGGGCTTCGTTCAAATGCCAATTGGGGCCGTCTTCCGAATTGTCAATTGGCCATCACCCCCACCATTGGGGACGGGGGTGGAGATCCATTTGGCTCGATCGCCAAATGTCTCCGATGCCTCACCTGCGCTATCATGTCGATGCTGGACGGGTGCAATACACACAACTGTTGGGACTTACCCATGCCTGGGGACATGGTTCCCCGCCATTGACCCCACCAGGTTCCTCCCCACTGGATCCTGGACGCTACAAATCCCGTGTCCCTGGATGGATGGTCGCCCAAATGGTGGAAGTCGACTTGGGTCGCGGATTCCATGGGTCATTGTTCGGGGCCATCAAATGGCTGCATGTCGACAGTGCGCATGCTCGGCGATTTGAATGGACTTACGCCATTCCTTTCGTTTCCTTTCGTCCAACAGAATACATGCTCGGTTCGGCAGATAACGCCTTGGTTGGAATCGGTGGCGGTTGGGCATCACAACGCTTGCCCTTCGACCTGTCCATGGCTTTGATGTTTGATGAGTTCGTCCTGAGCGAACTGCGCTCCAATGAGGACTGGTGGGCAAACAAATGGGCAGCTCAAATCACTGCGAAAGCCCACTCCAAAGATGGCCAATGGATGGGGCTGCTTGAATCCATCGCTGCGCGACCATTTACCTATGGGCATGCTGGGCCTGGCACCGCCTGGGTTCACGGAAATTCTCCATTGGCTCATCCAGCTGGTGCGAATTTCATTGAGTTCCGCGGTCATGGGCGATGGCAGTCGGTCAAAGGTCCATGGTGGATTCAAGCGGGGGTGGTCCATCGAAGACAAGGGGTGGATGGCGCACAGCGGTACGCATTCAATTCTCCTGAATTCACCACGGGTTGGAATCCTCTGGTCGGTTACGGAGCCCGCCCAGCTGATTATGGAATTGAGTGGCTCAATACAGGCCTCGGCAAGGTGGAAGGTGCGCAATTGCAGATGCAAACTTCGATTTGGACTTCCATCGAACGAGACATTCCCAAGATTCCTGGACATCGTGTTTTTGTCCGTTGCATCAGCCAATCTGATGGACAATGGCGGCTTGAAACCGGTTTGACAGCCTCTCGAGGATGGGATGAGCGGGATTGGTAACCCTGAACATCCGCAAACCCAACTCGGCGAGCTACTTTTGTCGCCGAGTTCAAACTCCCTCTCAAGCGTGCCGGAACGGATCAAAGACATCGCCACCTTATTCAAATTGAGACTGGGCTTCTTCGTTGTCCTGTCCGCCACGTTGGGGTGGTTCATGGCCGTTGAAGCCATTAACCTCTTGACGTTGTTGATATTGGCCGGTGGCGGCTACATGCTGACTGGGGCCTCAAATGGGTTGAATCAAATCATCGAGCACCGCATCGACGGCTTGATGGATCGCACATCCAACCGCCCCTTGCCCACAGGTCGAATGACCCTGAATGAAGCTTGGCTATACAGTCTCTTGGCTGCTGGCATCGGACTGGGATGTTTGTTTTCCCTCAACCCACTCAGCGGATGGCTCGGCGTGGCGGCCATCATCAGCTATGCTTTCATCTATACGCCCCTCAAAGCCAAAACTTCGCTGAGCGTATTCGTGGGGGCATTTCCAGGTGCATTGCCGCCCATGATAGGGTACGTGGCAGCGACGGGAGATTTTGGGATTGAACCCGGGACGCTTTTTGCTGTTCAATTCATGTGGCAATTCCCGCATTTTTGGGCCATTGCATGGCTCGCCCACGAAGATTATCAAAAGGCTGGTTACCAAATGCTGCCCTTCCCCTCTGGAAGGAACAAAGCATCGGCCAACCAAATCTTGCTGTACACCTTATTTTGCATCCCCGCATCCCTGTTGCCTTGGGCTTTGCCCACAGGTCAGCCCATGGTGGGAAATGGCGCCTTGGTGGTCAGTCTGATTGCAGGCATCATTTTTTTGATTCCCGCGATTCAACTGCAGCGAAGCCTGGCATTGAAGGACGCCCGAAAACTCATGTTTGCCTCCTTCCTATATCTGCCATTGGTCCAGATCACCTATGTGCTTGACAAAATTTAAAGTTCTCTCGATGTCTGTTGAAACCGCTACACCCATTCGCAAGCCCGACGTCTTCGAAGGTCTTGACCCCGCAGTTCGAGCCCGCACAAAGACGATGTTGATGTACTTCATTGTTTTTGCCATTGTGATGCTCTTTGCCGGCTTCACCAGTGCCTACATTGTCTCGAACATGGGTGCTTACTGGGTGCATGTCACCGCGCCCACGGCTTTGTGGGTCTCGAATGCGCTCATTGCCTTGTCCTCAGTGACGTTGTGGTGGGCCACACGTGCCAACCGTTTGGGCAACCGAAGCCAAGCCTTGTCAGGCATTGCATTGACCTTGCTGCTCGGCATCGGATTCACTGTCTCCCAAGCAGAAGGTTGGAAAGCGCTGAGTGATATGGGCATGGGTTGGACCATCAACGAAACGGAATCTGGATTGAAAGCATATCGCTGGAACAGCATCGAAGCATTGCTCAATGGTCCAGCCGAATATGGCCGAGAATACACGGTCTCACAGAACAATGTGGAGCTTCTTTTCAACCCCAATTCCAAGGATTTCTATGCCCCAAATGACGCCCTGATGGTGGCGCCTATCACCCGCGAAGTGAAGCGAACCAGCAACGCAGGAGGCGCCTACATTTGGGCCCTGATCGGCGTGCACATTCTTCACTTGATTTTTGGTTTTGTGTATCTGATCATCAATGGCCTTCGCCTGTTCACAGGAACGATTCACACTGGCGATCCCGTTCGGCTGAAAGCCCTCGGCATTTATTGGCACTTTCTTGGGATTTTGTGGCTCTATCTCTTTGGTTTCCTGTTCTGGCTCTACTGACGACGAATCCCGTCTACATCCGAATCCCGACTCCCTTGTTTAGATTCGTTCCGAATCGGGTGGGAACCGCGATTTTTCAGGAGAAAACGAGGCCAAATTTGGCATTCCTTTCTTAAGTTTGCGGCCAAATTCTCGACATGGGAGGCGAAGCAACAAAAGCGATTTCGAAGGACATCCTCTGGGGAGGTGGCAGGTCCCCGTTCAGCGTGAGCTACGGCAAGATGATGATGTGGTATTTCCTCGTCTCGGACGCTTTAACGTTCAGCGGGTTGCTGACTGCATATGGGTTTGCCCGTGCGCAAAGTGAGTCCCCTTGGCCCATTGGTGAGCAGGTATTTCGTGCTTTGCCAGGGCTAGAAGGCGAGTATCCACTGATGTATGTGGCCCTGATGACTTTCATTTTGATTGTTTCTTCGGTCACCATGGTGCTGGCGGTTGAATCCGGACACAGGAACGACAAGTCAGGCGTCCTCAAATGGATGGGCTTGACCATCATTGGTGGTTTTTTCTTCCTGGGTTCTCAAGCATGGGAGTGGTCACACTTCATCCACGGCAGTGGCGGGATGTTCCAATTGGGCTCCGATGTCACGGTGACCGCAGACAATGGGACCGTGTTCGAAATGAAAGAAGGTGAGGCTGTCTTCATGGACCACCACTTCGGGCATTTGGCCGAACCTTGGATTGAAGGCAATTCCAATGTGTCCTTGGAGGCATCCGACCACGGTGTCAAATTGGTAGAGGTCGGAACGCACTCGCACGAGGCGGAATTGCACAGTTTGACCGTCAACAAATACATCGAAAACGAATCCCACGTCAGCGGAGCGGAAATGATGAAATTGTGGAATGCCCGGGGATCAAATTTTAGCTTTGGTGCGAACATGCACGACAGCGAATATGCGATTCAACAGCAATACGCCAATTTCTTCTTCTTTATCACTGGATTTCACGGATTCCATGTCTTTTCAGGTGTGGTGATCAACATCATCATTTTCATCATGGCGTACAAAGGCGTATTCGAGCGTCGGAAGCATTATGAGATGGTGGAAAAAGTGGGGTTGTATTGGCACTTCGTGGATTTGGTTTGGGTCTTTGTTTTCACCTTCTTCTACCTCATCTGATCATGGAAAGAGACGACCTCATTGTCAACGACAGTTATGCCCTCAACTCGCACCACAGCGAAGAAGAAGGACAGAAAATTCGAGCCAAAATTTGGAAAGTCACTGGAATTTTGACCTTGCTGACCACCATTGAGGTGGCCATGGGCATTTTCTTCAAGCGTTCAGAGGCCTTTTCCTGGACGATGATCAAATGGACATTCATCGTGCTTACGCTGGTGAAGGCTGCCTACATCGTGATGGTCTTCATGCACCTCGGTGATGAAAGGAAAAACTTGAAGCAAGTGGTGATCATTCCATATTTCATCTTCATTGGCTATTTGGTATTCATTGCCATCACAGAAGGATTTGGGCACTTGGGTATGTTTGAATCCTTCCATTAACTTGAAGTCGGTGGAATCCAACGGACACCGTCTGTTTTGAAAACAAAATCGCACAACACTTTGAAGAAGTACGCCCTTTTAATCGGCGTACTTCTTCTTTTTCCCTTGGCGGGATTGGTGCTTTTTGGGGTTTTGGGGGAGCACAATTTCAACACCCTACCCTATTATACTTCTCAGGGAGCCATCGAGGGCAAAACATCCAAAGCCCAGCGCGTGTCTGCATTTGCCTTCACCAATCAGAACGGGGAAATCTTCGACAGCAAAGAACTTTCGGGCAACGTCTGGCTGGCCGCATTCTTCTCCACCAACGGAGAGCATGTGGCGGAATTCACCAAGCAGCTTCTCTGGCCCAATTGGCGTTATCGCGATGAATCGGACATTTTCACTGTTTGTTTCACCTTGGACGCTGCACATGATGCCCCTGAAGTTCTCCAATCGTATGTGGATCGAAATACACGCTACAATGGGGTGCCTGACAAATGGCAGTTTCTCACAGGTGACCAATCCGCCATTGATTCGCTGATTGCTGAGTCATTCATGATCCAACGGGATCCCGATGATCCCAACAACATTGCAACACTCTGGTTGGTGGATGCAGACGGCTACTTGCGGGGTTTGTACCACGCAGCTTCCGAAGACCAAATTCAAGACGCCGTCGAGGACATTGCGCTCTTGAAAAAAGAAATGGACATTGCTGTGTACAAAAGGGAAAAGGCTACAGAAGCCGCGAAATTGGCTCCACCCCTGCCCATCCTCGGACCCGAAGGGCACACTTTGCCAAAATTTGCATTGACCCACCTGGACAGCACCGAGTTTTCGCACCAAGACATCGCTGGAAAGGTGTGCATCGCGGATTTCTTTTTCACCCATTGCCCCACCATTTGCCCCATCATGAGCAGCCAAATGGCACGCCTGCAAGTCCAACTGGACGAACGCGGATTGGATGCCTCTGACGTTCTTCTCCTCAGCCACACGGTCGACCCCGTGCGAGATGGACCGGCCCGACTGCGGGCCTATGCCAGTCGACTCGGAGCCGATACTGAACAGTGGAAATTCCTCACAGGTCCCCAACAAGACTTGTATGACCTCGCCCGAAATGGCTATTTCCTCACGGCGTTGCCCAGCGACACGGCGGCAGGAGGCTTTTTTCACAGCGATACGTTTGCGCTTTTGGATCAGACCGGGCAAATTCGAGGATACTACGATGGCACGTCAACAATTGAGGTCGACCAATTGTTAGAAGATGCCATACAATTGGTGTTGCATTCCAATTTCCCCTAACGCATGAGTTCATTGCTCGAAAAAGAAAAAGCCGTTCGTCGGTTCATTTGGATTGCCTCCATCGCAGTTCCCCTTGTGGTTGCGATTTTGTTCCTGATTCCCCCTGCAGAAAATCTCTCACCGGAGACCCAGGCCAAACTGTACATTTTACCCTTCCTCAATGCGTGTTTTAACGGGACCGCATTTCTTTGTTTGCTTGGGGCGTATAGAGCCATTCGACGCAAGAACATTCCTTTGCATCAGAAATTCACCACATCCGCACTCCTCTTGAGTGTCCTTTTTCTGTTGAGTTATGTCGCTTTCCACTTGACAACAGAAAGCACCAAATTTGGGGGTGAAGGGTGGATTCGAGGGGTGTATTTTTTCATCCTGTTTTCGCACATTTTGTTGTCAGCCGGAATCATTCCCCTGGTGCTTTTCACCTACGCGCGCGGCTTGGGCATGCAGGTGGAGAAACACAGACGTTTGGCCAAAATCACATGGCCAATCTGGTTGTATGTCACAGCCACTGGCGTCGTAGTCTATTGGATGATTTCTCCATATTATCCAGTTCAAATTCTGTGATTTGAAATGATGCCATTTTGCCGTCAAACCTTTGCAATTGGGGTCATCTGTGTCTTGATTATTTGGATGGATTCAACTGCTGCAGCTCAATGTGTGATGTGCAAGGCTGTGGCGGAAGACAGCGCAGAGGCTGGAGGCCTCGGAGAGGGCCTCAACCGCGGCATCCTTTACCTCATGGCCGTTCCCTACGTCCTTTTGGGGACATTGGGGTATATTTTTTTTCGTAAAAGAAGACAATCCTGAAACCCTCGGCGCATGGTTCCGTAAAACCATGCGATGCCACAATTATCACGCGCACTGGCGCTATTTGTCTTTTCTGTTTGGTGTTTTACCGAAGTTGACGCGCAGTTTGTCGTCGAACGGAGTCCGTGGTTGGATCGCGATGAAGGCCGGGTGATCCCGATACAACAACAATGGTTGGTGTGGGACAAATCCACCCGCAAGACCCTCGATGTTGATCTGGTGGTCGAGGGCATCCATCCCAGCCGACCTGTTTTGATGCCTGTCCATTCTGACACCGTCGTCTTCTTGCAACCATACAGAAGGTACACTCGGCTGTGTGTGGAACCTGGATACATGATTCATGTGGATCAGTTCTTTGCCGATCCCGCTGGTCCTTCAGCAGATACCATTCCATTGGAACCATTGGCGGTGGGGCTGGAACGGGACATGCCCTCCATTGAATTCACCGCGGGTGATGATTTTCAGGTCTATTATGGGTCCTTGCCCACACTGAAAACCATGGTGGAATTTTTGAAAGCGCACCCCACCCTGCGTCTGGCCATCATCGGCCACATCAACGCACCAGGGGTAGAGCCCGATGACCTGACTTGTGAACGATTGAGCCGAGAACGCGCACGTGCCGTTTGGGAGTTTCTCGTCACCTCTGGGGTTGCGCCCACACGATTGGAAATCCGTGGACGGGGGCGACAAGACATGCTGTTCCCGAACCCCTCTACACCTGAGGAAGTCGACGCCAATCGACGCATCACATTGCAAGTCATCGACTACTGACGGAATCCCCGTAATTTTGGGGGAATGATTGAGCGGTATCTCTTCCTCTGTGTTTCATTTCTCGCACTGGGTCACTTCATGCCGAATCCGGCTTGGAGCCAATCAACAGCCACGAATGACGTCTGGACCTTGCAGGCTTGTATCAACCATGCCTTCGAACACAACCTGACCATCCGGCGTGTGCAACTTGGGGCCTTGCAAGCCGATGCTGTCAAAGAAAATGCCATCGGTGCCTTCCTGCCCAATTTGAACGGTTCTGCCTCACATGGATACAATTTTGGACAAACCATTGATCCATTCACCAACCAATTTGCCACCAGCAGGATCCAATCGAACTCTTTTGGATTGAGCACAGGACTCACCTTGTTCAATGGTTTCACGAATCACCTGAATTTGAGGCGAGCCGAGCTCGGTCTGGAGGCGGCCCAAGTGAACATTGAAGTCACACAAAACGACATCGCCTTGACCATTGCGGCAGCTTACCTCAATGTGCTGTTTCAAGAAGAACTTTTTCGGGCATCTGAATTGAATCGCGATGCCACCCAGCGACAAGTTGACAGGGTCTCACTGCTCGTCGCAGCAGGATCTGCTGCAGAAGCCGATTTATTGGATGTTCAAGCCCAGTTGGCTTCAGACGCAGCCAACATCGTGGCCACCCTAAACAGTTTGAACTTGGCTCGCTTGAACTTGGTCCAACTGCTTCAACTCCCCGCCAATGATGCCAAAAATTTTGCTGTTGCCCGTCCAACCAGCGACGACCTTCTGGGGGGGGTCTTGCCTCAATCCCCAGCAGCCGCAGTGGCTCATGCCCTTTCCGCTTTTCCACAAATTCGACAGTCTCAACTCGCCTTGGAGGATGCCCGAATCGCTGCTCATCTTGCAGGTGCCCAACGCATGCCCCGAATGTTCATGAGCTATTCCATGGGTACCGGCTATTCTGGCGCTCGTCGTGCGGCTGTCGGGGACCCGGAGTCAGTCGAAGTCGAACTCGGGACCATTCAAATTGGTGACACATTGAGCCTCGATTTGGTGGCCCAGCAGGAGGTTTTCATGAATTACGAGACTGTGGCATTTCGGGACCAAGTATCAGAAAACCGGAACAGCAGCTTGTTCTTTTCCTTGACCATTCCAATCTTCAACAATTTCAGTGTGCGCACCGCCATGAAACAGGCGGAGATCAACGTTCGACAACAAGAATTGGCATTGGAACAAACCCGCCTCACCTTGCAATCCAGTGTTGAACAAGCCTGGGCAGACGCCAAGGCCGCTTTAACCACCCTGGAGGCCCAACAAGCAGCCTTCAATGCGACCTCATTGGCCATGAACAACGCTGAAAGGCGATACGAGGCTGGGGCCATCAGCGCTTTGGACTACGCGGATGCGCGCAACCGAAACGACGCATCCACCATCAATTTGCTGCGCGCCAAGTTTGATTACGCTTTCAAACAAAAAATCCTGGACTTTTACTCCGGACAACCGCTTACATTCCGTTGATGAAGTCGATACAATCTGCTGCCTTGTGAAAAACAAAAAATGGATTTGGTTCGGATTGGGTGGAATCATTTTTGTTCTGCTCATCATTGCCCTCACTCGAGGGAGTCAAAACGACCGGATTGGAGTCGATGTGGAGCTTTTGGAATCCCGAGACCTCGTCGAGCGGGTATCTGCCTCTGGCAAAATTCAACCGGAAGTGGAGGTGAACATTACTGCAGAAGTCAGCGGAATGATCACCGCTCTGGAAGTGAAGGAAGGAGATTTGGTCGAATACGGGGACTTTCTCGTGGAAATCAACCCAGACATCTACCAGTCTGCTGAAAACCGAGCCGTAGCGGCGTTGAATTCTGCAAAGTCGAATTTGGCCAGTGCAGAAGCCCAAGAAGCCCAAGTGGAAGCCCAATTTTATGCAGCTCAGAAGGATTGGAACCGGACACGTCAATTGTTTGATGACCGCGTCATCAGCCAAGCGGAATTCGATGCAGGAGAGGCAAGCTTTCAAACGGCGGAGGCCAATCTCCGTTCAGCAAGAGCGGGCGTACAGGCCGCTGAATTTGGCATCACGAGTGCCCAAGCGACCTTGCAAGAGGCCCGAGACAACCTCAGTCGAACCACGATTTTTGCACCCAAGACCGGAACCATCACCGCATTGTCGAAAGAAATCGGCGAATCCGTCCAGGGCACGGGCATGATGGCCGGAGAAGTCATCATGAAGGTCTCTGACTTGACTACGATGGAAGTCAATGTCGAAGTCAATGAAAGCGACATCGTTCATGTCTCCGTCGGTGATGCCGCAGAAATCGAGGTGGATGCCTACCTCGACGAAACGTTTCCTGGGGTGGTGACAGAAATCGGGAACACCGCCTTGAATGCCACGGGTGGGATGATGTCCGCGGATCAAGTGACCAATTTTGGTGTGAAAATTCGACTGGTTCGATCTGGCTATCAGCACTTGCTCGCCGAAGGGGATTCCTTGGGTTCGCCGTTCCGTCCGGGGATGAGTGCCACTGTAGACATCCTGACCGCTGAAGTGAAAAACACCCCATCTGTACCCATCCAAGCGGTGACTTCAAGAAACGACACTGTGGGCCTATTCATTTTCGAATCGGAGGGAGACGCATCCTCTGGTCGTGCGGTTTGGACCCCTGTTCAAACAGGAATACAAGACAACCTTCACATCTCCATTGAAGGTGAAGGATGGGAAGCTGGAACCCCCATTGTCATTGGTCCATACGATCAGGTCGCGAGAAAACTAAACGACGGGGATGGAGTGGAACGCAACCTCTCTGAAGACGAAAAAGACGACCAGTGATTCTCGCTATCGACACCTCCACCACCGCCCTTTCCGTCGCGATAGGCAATCGAGAGGGAGAAACCAATCGGCAAAATTGGGTCGATGATGGGGTATACATCCATGCAGAACGACTGCTGCCTGTGGTGGATGAATTGCTCCAAACATCTGGAATCGATAAACATCAGTTGGAAGCTGTAGCCTTTTCTGGGGGGCCCGGTTCATATACTGGTCTCCGGATTGGAGCCAGTACAGCCAAGGCCATTGCCCATGCCGCGGGCATTCCAATTCTGCCCGTAGACACATGTGAAGTGCTGGCTCAGGGGGCCGTGCGCCGGGGTGACGCCAAAACGGGCGATCACATTTATGCCGCCTTGGACGCGAGACGCATGGAGGTTTTCACAGCCGGATTTCGGGTAACCCCTGCATCATCATTCCTTGGTTTGGAAAGGCTGGGGAAGACCCAAGCCGCTGTGCTGGATGGAGTTGGAGCGATTCCTCCGCAAGAAGCCTTCCCGCAACTCGATGAAAATGCATGCGCGCTCTGGGTAGGCGACGGTGCTCTCAAATTGCAAAAAACACTGTCGAATCATGCCCACTGGAAATTCCTTGAAGCGATGCCGGAAGCACAAGACGTGCTGACCCTTGCGGCGGCACAATGGGCTGCAGGTCATGCCGCAGATTTGGCTTATTACGAGCCCGCTTATTTGAAGGATTTTGCAGCTGCCTTGCCGAAAAATCCACTGGGATTGGGAGAACTAACTGAGGACCGTTTGCCCAAATCATTGCGATCATGAACGGCCGCTTGTCATGGTGGTGTGTACTGGCACCTTTGTTGCTCCAAGCCCGATGTGAGTCCATTCAGCAAGACATTCCCTATGTGCCCGTGGACTTTGAAATCAACATCAACTTGCCTGCCTATCAAGCACTCACGGTTCCCACCGGGCACATGCTTTTAAGTGGTGGTTCCAAAGGCGTGGTCGTGTACCGATATACGCTGGATCAATTCGTGGCCCTCGATCGACACGCGACAACAGACATCTCGGAAGGCTGCCAAGTGGTTGTTTCCGACGATGGCTTGTTTCTTGAGGATCCTTGCAGCGATTCGCGCTGGCTCATTATTGATGGATCAGTCATTGAAGGCCCCGCGACCATCCCCCTCCACCGGTATTACACCTCCTGGACCCCTCCAGTACTCAGGGTCTACAACAATTGATGGACATGTCAAATTCTTCCTGTCGTTTTGGATTGACCTGGGCGTTCATGCTTTTGATGGAGACTGGTACAATATGCGCTCAACAATTGGATTGGACATTTGTGGATGAAACCCGAGGTGGACGAGAAATCGCGGTGGACTTTCGCCATCCCATTCCCTTGGAATCACCTGTGAATTTGATTGTTGTAGGCCATGGCTTTGCCATGCAGGCGGCGGATTATGATGACCTGGCGGCTGATTTGGTTGAACACGGCTGGGCTGTGGCCCTTGTGAAAACTGAATCCAACTTGTCGCCTTCTCATGCAGATTTCGGGCTGGATTTGGCCTACGTAGCGAACCATGCTTCCAGCGAGTTGGATTCAGGGGCACTGGCTGGCCTGTTGGGGGAGCACACTGCGATTGTCGGCCACAGCATGGGGGGAGGAGCCGCATGGTTGGCGTCGGATGCCGCGGAAGAATCTATCCGGACATGGGTGGGTTTGGCACCGGCCGAAACCAATCCTTCTGCTCAGGAAGCAGCGGCAAACATTGACATGCCCGTATTGGTCATTTCGGGAACAGCCGATGCAGTCACACCGCCCGAAATGCATCACATTCCTCTTTTCGAAGCCGCGACCAACTCCCCCTGCAAAGCATTGATTCACCTCAATAATGCCGGCCATTGTGGGTTTGCGGATGAAGGAACATTATGCGATTTGGGCGAACTGTTTTTCAACGGGATGAGCAGACTCGACCATCAAATGCACACACGAGAACTCCTGATCTTGTGGCTGGAGTGGCACCTCGAATCCACAGCAGACAATGCTCTGGCCTTGCAAGCCTATGTCGATGGCCAATTGGATGTTGAAATGACCTTGCAATGCAGTGAAACGTCTGTGAAAGAACGCTCGTTCCCAACCCAATCATTGGCCATTCATCCCAATCCCGCACATCAAGAAGTTCAATTGAAACGCTGGGATGGCCAACCCCTGGGCATTCTCCAATGCTTTGACAGCCGCGGTGACCTGGTTCCTTTGCCCTCACTGCCCGTGGATTCGCATCAACTTGTGATCCAAGTCCGCCAATGGCCTGCCGGCATTTACACCTTTCATTCCATTCAAGAATCGAGCATCCAGACTGGGCGGCTTGTGGTCTACTGAGGGGACCGCTTCGTGGGCCCAAAACAAAACCACCCAGAAGCCAAAGGCCCCTGGGTGGTCAATGGAATCCATTCAATCACCGCGCTCAGTAGCGGTATTCGTCGTTTTTGAAAGGCCCCTCCACAGGCACACCGATGTAGGCGGCCTGTTCGGGCGTCAGCACATCCAAAACCGCATTGATTTTGGCCAAGTGCAGGCGGGCCACTTCTTCATCCAAATGCTTGGGCAATGTATAAACTTCATTGTTGTAGTTCGCGCTGTTGTTCCACAACTCCATTTGCGCTAAGGTTTGGTTTGTGAAAGAATTCGACATCACAAAACTGGGGTGACCAGTGGCACAACCCAAGTTCACCAAACGGCCTTCCGCCAACAAAATGATGTCATTGCCATTGATGTTGTACAAATCCACTTGCGGTTTGATGGTGTCCTTGCTTGCCCCGTGGTGCTCATTCAACCATGCGACATCGATTTCATTGTCGAAATGACCAATGTTGCACACAATTACCTTGTCCTTCATGCGTTCAAAATGCGCACCTGTGATGATGTCCTTGTTGCCAGTCGCCGTCACCACGATATCCGCTTCTTCGACCGCTTCCATCATTTTCTTGACCTCAAAACCTTCCATGGCGGCTTGCAGTGCGCAAATGGGGTCAATTTCCGTGACAATGACCCGGCATCCTGCATTTCGCAAGGATTCCGCTGTTCCCTTACCAACGTCACCAAAACCGCCAACAACCGCCACTTTTCCAGCCATCATCACATCCGTGGCTCTGCGAATCGCGTCCACAGCGGATTCTCGACAGCCATACTTGTTGTCAAATTTGGATTTTGTAACAGAGTCATTCACATTGATGGCTGGCATTGGCAAGGTTCCCGCCTTCTGACGATCATACAGGCGAAGAACTCCTGTTGTGGTTTCTTCTGAAATGCCTTTGATTCCCGCAGCCAATTCTGGATGCTCATCCAAAACCAAGTTGGTCAAATCACCACCATCATCGAGAATCATGTTCAAAGGCTTGCGCTCAGATCCAAAAAATAGGGTCTGGCGAATGCACCACTCATACTCTTCTTCAGTCAATCCCTTCCAAGCGTAAACAGGGATGCCCGCAGCGGCGATGGCCGCAGCAGCGTGATCTTGCGTCGAAAAGATGTTGCACGATGACCAGGTCACCTCTGCACCCAATTCGACCAAAGTCTCAATGAGGACAGCCGTTTGGATGGTCATATGCAAACAACCGGCAATCCTCGCACCTTTCAATGGCTTCTGATCCCCATATTGCTCACGCAAAACCATCAAACCAGGCATTTCCGCTTCGGCCAATCGAATTTCTTTGCGCCCCCAATCTGCGAGGCTCATGTCTTTGACCTTATAAGGCAAAACTTGTGTGGGTGCAGTTGCACTCATGATTTTGTAATTTTCAAAAATTCAGTGCAAAAATACGAAATTCCGCGCCGAACCTTGGCAAAACAGTGGTCGCCTGCGGCCTCCAGACTCCAACCAATGCCCATCCTCCAGTTTCATTTTGGCTCTTTACCTGATTTGAATGGAATCCAAATGGCAGCTTGGGCCTTGACCGCGACCGAAATGCAAGCGGGCGTCATTTTGCCTTGCTCGAGGTTTCCCAAACGCAATTTGCATGCCCTCCCGGAATGGCGACAGCAGGAACACCACGCCGTCGATTCAGCACTCCTGCACCTTGGCTTCTCGGCGGAAGAATACCCAGTGATTCATTTGCCAAATGGGGCTCCGCGTTTTCAGGGACAGCATGCGGATTTGGAATTGAGCATCAGCCACAGCCGACACCCCGAGTTGGGCATCATTGCACTCGTGGCCACAAGGAATACTGCGCAGAAGTCATCCCCCCACACCCGTCATGCACTGGGATGTGACGTGGAATACCCCAGGGAAACACTGAATCGAATCGCACCCCGCATCTTTACCCCACACGAACAATCCCTGGCGCAAGATTTAGAAGACGCATGTCCGCTGTGGGGCATTAAAGAGGCCGTATGGAAGGGATTTGGGCCCGATTTGGACTTCAACAAAGACATTGAGTTTTTGGGGAATCACATCGAACCCGGTGCTGTCCGAATTCGAATCAAAGGATGCCACGAGCCCCAATGGTATGCCATCGGCAAAGCCAAGGCCCCTTGGCCGTGGTGGTCGGTTATAGGTCCTTTGTGAAGCGGGCCATGAAAAAGGCCCCACATTCGAGGTGGAGCCTTTTCAAAAGGGTTGGTCTCTACAGGCCTCATGCGCCTGAGATGTGGTATGCAAAGGTTGGGCGCCTCCTTGAAGGCGTCAGAATCAGCGCTCGATGCCCTTGTGGCGGCGCTCGTCACTGACGGAAAGCTTTTTGCGGCCTTTCCGGCGGCGTGCACTCAAAACATTGCGGCCGTCCACAGAGGACATGCGCTTGCGGAAACCGTGCTTGTTGCGACGCTTGCGGACGGAAGGCTGAAAAGTTCTCTTGCTCATGACTACAAATTCTGGTCCCCCTTAAGGGAGGGCAAAGATAGTTGAAGTGATTTTGTTACACAACCGTGTGTCCATTCTTTTTGAGGCCTTGAAATCCCGCCGCAAAATCCGCAGCCAATCACAACGAACCTAAGGTATGCGGGTGTTAAATTCGCAGCCATGGCAAGAGGCAGATCCAAAGTGGATGATGAAGACCGCAAGTTCTCATGGCAGAACTGGCGAAAATTGAAGCAAATCGCTCCGTACATCAAACCACACGCTTGGGGCTATTTCGTCGGCATTTTGATGATTTCCGTCAGCAGTGTGTTCACATTGTTGGTCACGCGTTTGTGGGGTCAGTTGGGCGGAGTGGGCGTTTCAGGCCTCGGAAATGGGGCTTCCAATTCTCCAAACTCAGGAAGTCAGCTCAGCAACTTGCAGGCTGTGGGTTTGGACACGGCCCAAATGGGTTTGGAAGACATTGGTTGGCTCATTTTGGCCGTCTTGGGTATTCAGGCCATCATCTCTTTTTCTCGGGTGCTCTTGTTCGCACACATGACCGAGGACATGATGATGAACATCCGAAAGGATGCCTTTTCCGCCATTGTCGCGATGCCCATGTCCTTTTACGACAGTCGACGTGTTGGTGACTTGAACAGCCGGATTTCGAGCGATGTAACCGCCATTCAAGACGTGTTCACAGTGACCTTGGCGGAACTGCTTCGACAAATCATCATCATTGTTGGGGGCATCCTGGCCTTGCTCTACTTCTCTGTCACTTTGACCCTCCTGATGCTGGTCACCCTGCCTGTGGTGATTGTGGTGGCCATCGGATTTGGTCGTTACATTCGAAAGCTGTCCAAACGCACACAAGACCAAGTTGCGGATTCGAACACCATCGTTCAAGAAATGTTGACTGGCATTATCAGCGTGAAATCCTATGCCAATGAGCGTCTCGAACTGAGTCGATACATGAAAAGCATCCGGGAAATCAGATCTTTGGCCTTGCGCGGGGCATTGTGGCGGGGCAGTTTTTCTTCTTTCATCATCCTGTTCATTTTCGGGGCCATCACCTTGGTCATTTTCAAGGGCGCGGACCTCATGGCCAGCGGCGGATTGGCGAGTGAGCACTTTTTCACCTTCCTCTTGATGACAGGATTGGTGGCTGGGAGCATTGGGGGGTTGGCGGCTCAATTCACCCAATTGCAAAGGGGACT
The DNA here is from genome assembly GCA_049610385.1 of Flavobacteriales bacterium. Lineage (GTDB taxonomy): Bacteria > Bacteroidota > Bacteroidia > Flavobacteriales_D > Sanyastnellaceae > JBMYZL01. The sequence continues at coordinate 11,323 of JBMYZL010000020.1, read as the reverse complement.
GGGGGCCATCGAATCCTTGATGGATATCATTCATGAAGAACGTGAAGTCAACTTGGGATCAGCGTCCGAACCGGTGCAACAAATTCCAAAACTAAAGGGACAAGTGGCATTTCAAGATGTGGACTTCCATTACCCCAGTCGACCTGATGTTCCTGTGCTTGAAGGCTTTTCATTGGATTTGGCCCGCGGAGAACAAATTGCGCTTGTCGGCCCTTCGGGCGCGGGAAAATCCACAGTCGCCGCACTCCTGTTGCGGTTTCATCAACCCGTCCGTGGACAAATCTTGGTGGACAACCAACCCCTGAACGACATGGAGTTGACGGCCTATCGGAGTCGCTTGGCCTATGTGCCTCAGGAGGTAATCCTTTTCGGTGGTGACATTCGGGAGAACATCGCTTACGGACAACCCGACGCGAGTGATGCGCAAATCCGAGAGGCTGCGCGCCAAGCCAATGCCCTGAAGTTCATAGAAGCGTTTCCCGAAGGCTTTTCCACCGTTGTGGGTGAAAGAGGCGTTCAATTATCCGGAGGTCAAAGGCAACGAATTGCCATTGCGCGAGCGATTCTCCGCGATCCTGACATCCTGATTTTGGATGAAGCCACAAGTGCACTGGACACCACATCGGAGCACGAAGTCCAGACGGCACTTGATGCGCTGATGAAAGGGCGAACCAGTTTGGTCATCGCCCATCGGCTGAGCACAATCCGTCGAGCCAATTTGATTGCTGTCATTTCCAATGGAAAAATCAGCGAAACAGGCACTCACGACGCTTTGATGGCGCAGGGAGGGGAATACAGAACGCTGATTGAAAACCAAACTTTCCAACCCGAATGAGCAGGAAGGTCAGAATCCGCTTGTAAGCCGCCTGGCCTCTTGTGGAATCCAAAATGAATCCCTGTTCGTTGCGAAGTATCTTTGCTGAAACTAGGATCGGAGAAGATGGCAACAAAACGCGCATTGGTCACGGGCATCACAGGACAGGACGGAGCTTACCTGGCAGATTTGTTGTTGAAAAAAGGATATGAAGTACATGGAATCAAGCGGCGATCCTCTTTGTTCAACACCGACCGGATTGACCATTTGTATCAAGATCCGCATGAAAAAAACATCCGTCTCAAACTGCATTACGGAGACTTGACAGACAGCACGAATCTCATCCGAATCATCCAAGAGGTTCAGCCCCATGAGATTTACAACCTCGCGGCCATGAGCCACGTCAAAGTCAGTTTTGACACCCCTGAATACACCGCAAATGCAGACGGCATCGGCACGTTGCGCATCCTCGAGGCCATTCGCATTTTGGGCATGGACAAGGAGGTGCGTTTCTACCAAGCGTCCACTTCAGAGCTATACGGGCTTGTCCAAGAGGTGCCCCAAAATGAGGCCACACCCTTTTACCCAAGGAGTCCATACGGAGTGGCAAAACTCTATGGGTTTTGGATTGTCAAAAACTACAGAGAAAGCTATGGAATGCACGCCTCCAACGGCATCTTGTTCAACCACGAGAGTCCGCTGCGGGGTGAGACCTTTGTCACACGAAAAATCACGCGGGCAGTGGCTCGGATTCACTTGGGTCTGCAAAACATGCTGCACCTCGGGAATTTGGACGCAAAGCGAGATTGGGGACACGCCAAGGATTACGTCGAAGGCATGTGGAGGATGCTTCAGCAGGACGAACCGGATGATTACGTTTTGGCCACTGGGCGGACAGTCGCCATCCGTGATTTTGTCAACATGGCCTTCCGTGAAGTGGGCGTTGAACTCGAATGGAAGGGTCAAGGCGCGGAGGAAGTGGGCATCGACAAAGCCACGGGCGCACAGCGTGTTGCCGTCGACCCTCGCTATTTCAGGCCCGCAGAGGTTGACCTGTTGGTCGGTGATGCATCAAAAGCCAAAGAAGTCCTCGGGTGGGAGCCCAAACACACTTTGGAACAATTGTGTGCTGAAATGATGAAATCTGATTTGGCCCTCTTTGCAAAGGACAAGTATTTGCTAGATGGTGGCCACGAGGTGTTGAACCCGTTTGAGTGACACCAAACCGACGGCCCTGTTCTAAAATCAGCGAACCGCGGAGAATGCGGCGAAGTTGTCACCAAAGGTCAGGAGCAGGCCGGCAGCAACAAGCGCGGCTTTGTCATCGACCCAGGCTGGCCTCCTAGGTGACCTTCCAAAACCCAATATTTTCAATGATTATTGAATGTCCAGTTGCGCCAGCAGACCCCAGGGCTCAATCTTTCATCTGCAAGCTCAATTTCCCAGTCAGACGTTCCACCTCCCAATGGGCCTGATGCCAGATTTGAAGCTCTTGTAACTGTGCCAAATTCGCTTGAAGCGCTGCAATTTGGATTTCCCGATAATCAAAGCTGTTGATGGACCCGAATTCAAATCGAGTTTTGGCCAAATCCAGCAAATCATCCGCGTTTGACGCCGCCTCACGAAGCAATTCCCAGATCACCTCTTGGGTCTTGTAGGCGTCCAAAGCATTGCGAATCGATTGAGCAGCAGCCGCAGATTCATCCATTCGACTGACGCCTGCCATTTCCAGTTGAATTCGCGCTTGCTCGATGGCTCGCTTGGTGGTGCCGCCATTGAACAAATTGAAATTCAACACCAAAGATGCACCTTGATTTCTCGTGCGTCCGGCTCCAGAGAACTCCCCAGCTGCAAACTCGCTGCGCAAATCGCCCAAATTCACATTGAGCCCAAGCACAGGGTACAACCGCGCCTGTGCTTGATCAACGCCTGTTTGAGCAAGTGCTTCTGCCAATCGAGCATTTCGGACCCTTGTCGCATCGGTCGAGACACGCAGGACCAGTTCTTCTCGATCAGGGAATCGCTCTTCGAATGGCTGCAGGGGCGCCAAGGGTGTCGTTAATCTCCACTCTGAGGTCTCATCTGCACCCAACAATCGATTGAAATTCCGCATGGCCGTTCGACGAGCGGAATTTTGACGAACCCAAGCGACACTGTCACTCCACAACGCGTTCTCAAACTGCATGGTTTCAAACGAGCCCGCCGAACCCAAATCTTCCCTTTTCCGAACCCAATCCAGTCGATCTCGGGATAGATTCAAAGTCTCTCGAAGCATCGACAGGATGGAATCTTGTACGACAACAGCTTGGTAGGCAGAGATGACCGCCTGCGCCGTTTGCTCAACCATCAAATCCACTTCCCCTCCGCTCTGTTCAGCCAACAGCTCCAAACTGCGCTTGTTCGCAAACATCCCCATGCCGTCGAACAAAGTCCAATTCAATTGTCCTGACACATCGAACGATTCAGCTTCCAGTTTTTCTTGAATAAAGGATGTGGGATTTTCGCTTTGATCTGTGATGGTCGATGACCCCGCCGTCCTCAATCCAAGGGCGGGCAGTGCACCTGCAACACCCCAACTGTCATTGACCTCCGCTGTTTCCGCACGCAATCTGGCCACCTGAATACCGAAATTGTTCTCCAACGCTTGCTCTGTAGCTTCCGCAAGGCTCAAGGTCGTGCCCACCATCGATTGAGCTTGACCCCAAGAGGAAGCCAAAATCAACATCCCCATCGCCCAAAAAATCGCATTGCAATTCATGGTTGTTTTTCATTTGAAGATGAAAGTTGGCCTTCCATTTGGGCCATCACCAATTCCTCTCTACGGGCGGGCTCTGCCGCATCGGGATCGAGCCAGTCTCCCTTTTTCACCCAGACCCAAGATCGGTGCAAAGGATTGATCCAAAGCAAAAATATCGGCAACAAGATGAGGATGATTACCGTGACAAAAAGCAATCCAAATGCCACACTAATGGCCATGGGTATCAAGAACTGAGCCTGAAAAGATTTGTTGAGCATCAGAGGAGCCAGGCCCGCAACCGTCGTGATTGAAGTCAAAACGATGGGGCGAAAACGACTCATGCCCGCTTCCCAGATGGCCTTGTGGTGGGGGCTTCCAGATTTGAGATTACCATTGAAGGCCGCCACGAATACCAATGCATCATTCACTAAAATGCCAATCAACGCAATCATGCCCAAAATTGAAAACAGGCTGATTTGGGCATCCAACATCCAATGCCCCAAGCTCACCCCAATCAATCCGAAAGGAATCAACCCAAACACAGCAAAACCTTGCAACGGAGAACGAAATGTCAAAATGATGATGAACAACATAAGCGCAAACACCAAGGGCATGATGTTTGCGATTGAAACCTGAGATTTGGCTTGTTCACGATTCTGGCCTTCGAAGCTGGCCGTCACTGTGGGGAATCGGGCCAACACCTTGGGCACCACATTTTCTCGAATGTCCGCATTGGCATCGGTTGCACTGACCCATGGCCCCGCCAAATCTGCGCTCACCTGAACCTCTCGCTGCCCATACAATCGGTTGATGGAGCTGATGCCACGGGAAACCTCAACCTCGGCAACTTCGGCCAGAGGAACCCAGGCCCCTGTGATGAGCCGAATGCGAAATTCTTCCAAAGCACCCACCGAAGAGCGATCCGCCTCGTCCAGACGCACCCACACCCGGACTTCATCGCGTCCGCGCTGCAATCGTTGCACTTCAGAACCGAAAAATCCTTGGCGAATTTGGGACATCACTTCGAATTCCGTCAAGCCAAGTTGACGCGCCCTTGGCTTCAGGTTTACTTCGACCTCCTGAAGTCCTTTCTGATTGTTGTCTGTGACATCCTTGAGGCTTTCCCGCTCGAGCATGGCATCTTTCAAGGCTTGCGTCGCCTCGTCCAATGCCACCAAATCGTTGCCCAGCAAGGATACACTTACAGGCCGACCGAACGGAGAAAAAGCGGCAAAACTGAGGTTTTCAGCACCATAAATTGGGCCCACCCGTTCCCGAATCATGGCACTGATTTCCGTGGATTGCATGCCCCGATTTTCTCCATCAAGCAACTGAACATTGATGACCCCTGCGTAAGTAGAAGGACCGATGCGCTTATCGACAGCAATGACCATTTGCATGGTGTCCCCTCTTTGTGCCGACAACTCCTCATTCACAGACCAAATCACTTCCTCAATCCGATCGAGCTGACTTTTGGTGATTTGCTCTCGTGTACCAGCATGCATCTGCAAATTGATGGTGAGATTGTCTCCCTCGATGAAAGGGAAAAAAGTGGTTTTGACAAATCCTCCTCCGATCAAACCCGGCACCGATACCAGAAAGATGGATACAATCATGGTGAAAGCAACCCAAGGATTCCGAAGGGTGAAAGACAAGGCTGGGGCATACAAACGATTGCGCATCCAATTCATGCCGTTGCGCATCGTTCGCTCAAGCGCATTGGGTTGAAAATCTCGTCGCAAGGCTTTGGAATGGCCCACATGAGCTGGAAGAATCAAAGCCCCCTCAATGAGGGAGAAAACCAATGTCAACATGATGACTTTGGCCATATCCGTGAAGAAATCACCCAAACGGCCTTCAATGAAAAAGAAAGAACTAAATGCCACCATGGTTGTAACAATGGCCGCAAACACCGCGGGAAGCACTTCCAAAGTCCCATCAATGGTCGCTTGCAATCGCGATGCCCCTCTTTCATAATGCTGATAAATATTCTCGGCAATCACAATTCCGTCATCCACCAAAATTCCAATCACCAGGATCATACCAAACAGCGATACCACATTGATGGTGATCCCGACTTGCGCCGCAAAAAGGAACATACCCGCAAATGAAACAGGAATGGCCAATGCCACCCAAAATGCCAAGCGAAGGTTTAAAAACAAAGCCAGAAACAGCACCACGAGGAGAAAGCCCACGATGCCATTGTTCACCAACAAGTCAATCCGCTGGTTCAACACCACTGATGAATCCCGAATGACTTCGATTCGGGTTTCTGCCCCCCGTTCGTTGTAGGCCTCGATGTAATTGCGAATGTATTTGGTGATGTCCAAAATGCTCTCGGAATTCAAATTGTTCACTGTCACCACAGCCGCAGGGGCTCCATTGAACCAATTTCTTGAAGGGTCCCCATCCGCCCACTGATTCTGGACTTGAGCGATATCATCCAAGCGGACCACAGCGCCATCAGAGTTGGCACGGAGAACAATCTGTTTGATCGCCTCCGCCTGGTATTCGCGATAACGACCTCGAATAATCAATTCTTCAGATTGCGTTTTCAGGCGTCCCCCAGTGGTCTCGATGTTGGCAGAACGCACTGCATTGGCCACCTCAGCGATGGTTAGATTCAACTCCGCCAGTCGATCCGCACGCAAACGAATCTCAATTTCTTCTTCCGGAAAACCTGACAACGAGACCTGACTGATGCCGTCTACCGAACGCAATTCTTGTTCGATGCGCCGGGCCTCTTGTTTCAAGACATGCAAATCTTGGATTCCTGTAACCGCGAATGAAAACGCCACGCCAACTGCCTCTTGCTTGTAAACAATGGGCGGTTCCATGCCCACTGGAAAACTCGCAATCCGATCCACCGCATTTTTTACATCCTGAAGAATCGCATCTGTTTTCCGCTCATCCAACACCTCAACAGTGATGCTCCCTGCATTTTCATTGCAAACCGATTTCACCTGATCGAGTCCAGCGATGCCTTGCAAGTTCTCCTCAATTTTGGCCACAATGCCCTCCTCAATCTCCTCGGGTGCAGCACCCGGGTAGACCACCTGTATCTGGATGATCTTGGACTCGACTTCGGGAAAGAAATTGGAACGCAAATGGGTCAAACCGACATAGCCCGACACCAAAATGGCAATCATCAGCAAATCACCCGTCAAGTTGTACCTGACAAAGTATTGAATGAGGTTTCTCATCGTTATGCAATCATTGAATGAGGCTCACTGGCATGCCATCATAGGTGCCATTGACCGGCTCCGCCAAAATCAGAGTCCCTTCTTTGAGGCCAAGCACGATGGCCACTTCCTGTGACCGGAACAACACCTCAACAGATTGGGATCGCAACGTCCATGAATCGGCGGATTCTTGCAGAACAAACAACTCATCATCGGTTGAGAGGAGATCAACGCGAATGGAACAACTGTTCGAAATCGCAGCACTGACCACTTGACCTGAGAGGTAACGCCCGTCCCGCAGAGGCATCGTTCCCGAGGGCTGGACTTGGCAAAAGATGCTTGCGGACTGTGTCGAAGCGTCTACATTGGAAGCCATCCGAACCACACGTCCTGTGGCCACTTGGCGACCGCTCTCCTCCTGAAAGGAAACGCTGTCTCCCTTCGCAATGGTTTCCAAATACCGAGCATGAACCGCTGATTTGATTTCAAAAGCACCATCACCCACCAACGTTCCCAACGGCTGACCTGACCTGACCAATGCCCCAGGTTGGACGACAGCTTCAACCAACACGCCATCAAAAGGTGCAACAATGCTGTATTTGGACAGACGCTCTTCGGCAGATCGGATGTTGTGATAGGCACCTAGAACGCCCCGATTTGCCATGAACAGACGCTCTCGCTCATCACTCAATTCAGGCCATTCTGCAAGCGGAGAAGCCACATCGAAATTCTTCAAGTATGCCATCCATTTCGCAGCAGATTCGGGGAAGTCCATTTGGACATCAGCCATGATGCCACTTAGCAGTTGAAGAAATGCGCTTCTCTGGGCGACCAATGCTGCACGGGGTTCGCTGTCATCCAAGCGAAGCAAGGTTTCTCCCTTGGCGAATTTCATCCCTTCCCTGAACTCCTTGCCACCGATGGACAGCACCCCATTCACTTCAGCAAACAAGGACATGCGGTACATCGCGTCAACACGTCCTTCAATGGGAGTAGACGGTCGGTTGTCCCCAAGTGCGATTGGCATGGCCCTCACCGGCCGTACCATCACGGGTCGGCTACTGACGGGCGGATCGGTTTTCATGCCGATCAAACCATTCATGACAAAAATCCCAACCGTCAAAATGGCTGCCCCAGCCAGAAAGCGCAATACAGATTTCACCAGATTCAAATTTTCTTTGGCTCATTCAAAAACAACCCGCAAATGCGGAGGCCCCAGCAAAACTAATCAGGCATTGCTGTGACACAACGTTCAATCTGGAATGATGATTTCCGCAACATCCAACCGTCCGACCGTGAAATGGCCGAGGGCCTCCTGATCCCAATGATTGGGCGGGTTTCCTGGGACTGCACCCGGTCCGCCAGCCTGAACAATGTTGCTCAATGCAAGCCAAAAGTCGTAACTCGCTTCTGGCAGCGTCCAAGCCCATACCACAACCTCCTCCCCTGCTTCGAAAAACCGCTGATTCCAACCCAGCGGAACGGTGGTCACTGCATCAGGAGATGTTTTGAATACCTGAATCACATCAGAGACCTGCTCGTCATCCACAAAATATTCAATCAGCAAGTTGTGACTTACGGAATCCGCAGGAAAATGCAGAGCCACTTGGTATTCGGGAAACAGTGAGTCCACTGGATCTTCAGGTCCAAAGCCAAAATCCGGGGCCTCCAAGAGTTCGAGGGAATCCAAAGCCAATCCAGTAGAAGGCGCTGCATTCACAGCACGAAATGTGCGTCCATCCAGGGCCACCTCCAAATTCGCTGTTTCTCCATTGACAAAAGCATCACCAAGCTCTTGGTTCAAATAAAATCCAATCAATTCTTCTGCAACCAGCGGATATGTAATGCCCTCTCCATCACTCACATGAACTTCTGCATCAAAAACCAGGCTGGGCGCCTCGGGGCTGAAATAATCCACGGATTTAGAGACGTTGCCAAAGATTTGGCCCGAATGGACATCGAGGCGGAAATTCAAGACCGGCAGAGATGGGTTTTCCCCCACATCCAAATCAATCACACGTTCGCATGAGATGAGTACAGCACCCACCACACAAACCCAAATCGCCGAATTAAAATTTAAAATCATAACTGATTGAGGGGACAAATTTGAACAGAGCAACTGACACTGCCTCTTGCGTGTCCGGATTGTTTTCAGACGGTCGAAAATCGATGTAATAGGTGTTTTCTCGCCCGTAGGCATTGTAACACGAAAAAGTCCACTCCCCACCTCGGAAATTTTCCCAAGCCGTGCTGCCTTGAGCACGCGGATTTGTTCCGCTGGGTTTCTTCAACACCAAACCCACATCCAGCCGATGGTACGCCGGAAAACGTCCGGCGTTGCGCTCCGTGTACTGGGGAACCCATCTGCCATCTATGTTATACAATCCAGTTGGAAAAGTAGCGGGATCTCCTGTGTGGTAAACCCAATTGGCAGAAAATGCCCATCGGGGTCCGATGTCCCACATGCCCACAATGCTCACATCATGCATCCGATCACTCGCAGCAGGAAATGGATCACCATCGTCGATATCCGCGAAAGTTCTGAATGACCGACTCAATGTATAGCTTACCCAGCCGGTAAGGGCTCCCGTAGATTTCTTCAGATACATCTCCAAACCATAAGCCTCTCCCTCACCGGAGATGACCTCCGACTCCAAAGTCGTTGGTGCAAACACATCCGCCCCCACCTTAAATTCCAACAGATTGGACATTCGCTTGTAATAGGCCTCCGCGGACAATGTCCAAGATTTCGAAACGGAGTTGGTTGACCAACCCACAGCGATTTGGTCTGCAGTCAGAGGCGAAATGTTGTTGGACACGGGCATCCACAAATCCGTGGGGTTTCCTGCAGAAGAGTTGGTGACCAAGTGCATGTACTGCCGATTCCGCTCCACAGAGAATTTCAGGGCGTGTCGCGGGTTTAACGCCCCTGTCAGTGAGGCTCTTGGTTCCAGTCCACCGACACCGAGGGTCCCTGCAAAAGCCGACGGCGCATTCCAAATCTTTCCCAAATCCCCTTCCGCATTGAGCTCGTAAACCGGTCCCTTGCGCAAATCGAAGCGGGAATAGCGAAGGCCCACGTTCAATTTCCACTCAGGAGCGAATGACCATTCATCTTCAATGTAAATCGCGGATTCCCACCCCAATCGGGCAGGCGCAGGCAAGGAGTCAATGGACACCTCATCAGAAAATTGGTGCCGAATCCACTGCGCACCGAATCGAACCGTGTGATTTTCCCTCACATACCACGAAAAATCCTCTTTGACTTGCACATCCTGAATTCCCGCGTCACGGAAAAAACCAAATTCCGCATTGCCAAACCCAAAACGATAGGCGTAATCACTCCAGATCACCGATGAATTCAAAAACATGCGATCGCCGATCAACGAATTCAACCGCATTGTGGCCGTGCGATTTCCCCAGCGAAGCAAAAACGCATCTGCAAAGTCAAAATCATCACGACCATTGTAAAAACTCAAGAATAGCCGATTGCGGTTGTTCAAGCGATAATTCACTTTGACGTTCAAATCGTAGAAATACAAATCGGTATTTTGCAAGGTTGTATCCGAGGACAACAACAAGAACAAATCGGCATAGGTCCGTCGGCCACTCACCAACATCGAACCACGGCCATTCGCAAAGGGCGACTCCAAAGTCAAGCGGCTCGAAATCAATCCAATGCCGCCATTGGCCGTGAATTTCCGGGCATTGCCATCTTTCATTCGAATGTCCAATACACTGGAAGCCCTTCCACCGTATCGCGCCGGAATTCCCGACTTGTAAAGATCCGCATTGTTCAAAGCATCCCCATTGAAAACACTGAAAAAACCAAGCAAATGGGATGGGTTATACACCGGTGCTTCATCCAGCAGAATGAGGTTTTGATCTGCACCTCCTCCTCGAACAAAAAAACCTGATCCTCCATCTGAAGTGGCCTGAACCCCTGGCATCAGTTGAATGGCCTTGATGACATCTCTTTCACCAAAAAGTTGGGGAATCGAGCGGGCTTCAGATGGTTTCAATTCGAGTGTACCCAATTGCTCACCCTGCTCCAAAGCTGTTGTGCCCTGTGCTTCGACGACCGCAACATCCGTGATGATCGCGGCCGATTGCAAACGGATTTCACGATTCAACAATTTGTCTTCACCCAGATCCAAGGTGTCTGTCACATACCCGATGTACTTCACGAAAGCCTGTCGGGCGTCTTTGGGGGCCGTTAAATTGAAGTAGCCGTATTCGTTGCTCATGGTGCCGGCGGGTTGACCGCCATCCGTGAAAATCTGCGCCCCAATCAGGGTTTCGCCAGTGGCATCATCCAGAACAATGCCAGAGATGATCTTCCGTTCTGATGTCTGGGCTTGCGCTGCAATTCCCGCACTGAACAAACTTGTCAGCAGGAACATCGAAGTCATCCAAACATTCCAATTGTCTGATGGGGCACCCTGCTTCATCTGTCCAAAAAATTCAGCCGCAAATTGCAACTGTTTAACGAACAAACTCCTTCCAAATCAGTTCAACAAACTCTGTTTTGGAACCTTTTAACGTTTTCCGATGTCAGAAGGTGTCCAAATCGGTTGGGCGCATGACGCC
>JBMYZL010000019.1:0-49477 GCA_049610385.1 Flavobacteriales bacterium | reverse complement strand
AGCTGTATGACGACAGTGGCAACCCCTTGATTGGCGCCCAAGTGCGAGCGAACAATGGGGCATACACCACAACAGATGTCAACGGTTTCTACACCATGGCAGTCCCCCAAAATGTATCGAACTTGTCGTATTCCTATGTCGGCTACGCACCCGAAACCATCAACATTTCTCAGCCGGTCATGAACGTGGCCTTGGCCGCATCCTCACAAGTCCTGGAAAGTGTCGAAATCGCGGCTTATGACGCCATCGAAGATGAAGCCGAGTCCCTGTTTGGTGGGCGGGCCGAACGCAGGCGATCTGAGTTCAATGAGAACCAAGTGAATGCCATGTCCTACGCTGCCGTTGAAATTGGATACAGCCCCACTTCGACTCGCTTCGACATCAGCTCGAAATACGACATCCCAGCAGACAACCAACCCCATGCTGTTCGGATTTTGTCCCACAACCTCGATGTGGAATACCTCTACCAAGCCACACCCAAGTTGGACCCACAGGTCTATCTGACTGCATTGTTTACAGATTGGGAAGAGTTGGACTTGCTCGACGGACGAATGCACATTTATTTCGAAGATGATTACGTGGGAGAAAGCCAATTGCAACTGGACTTTGTAGAAGACACGCTCGCCATCTCACTGGGCCCAGACCCCAGCATACAAATCAGAAGGAAGCGGGTCCTTCGGGAAGACCGGACGAGCATCATCAGCGGCAAACGGGAATACCAGCGCGGCTATGAATACAAGTTGACCAACCGCAAGCGCAGCAACATCCACATCCAAATTGATGACCAACTTCCCATTGCCGACAATGATGACATCGAAATCAACCGAGTCAAACTTGATGGAGCTGAAGTCGATGATGAAACTGGCCAAGTGCTATGGGACTTGGAAGTGGCAGCTGGGAAGAGCACGACCTGGGAAATGCGATATGAGGTGAAAGCCCCAAAAGAATTGGGAATCCGAGTCGAATGACCGTTTAGAAATCAGGCTTCACTCCACAATCGGTGCCCCGTATTTGAGCTGGAACTTTCGGTAGAGCTGTTTCTGCCGATTGTCCAGGTCAATGGCTCGCCCATCGATGAAGGCATGGGTCAAATCATTTCCCCGCACATCCAATGCATCCCCTGTGCTGATGAACAAGGTCGCCGATTTGCCCGTCTCGATGGAGCCATAAAGCCTGTCAATGCCTAAAATTTTGGCTGAATTCAAGGAAATGCTGCGCACCGCTTGTTCATAGGTCAGACCATAAGCGTGTGCTGTTCCGGCGTAGAAGGGAAGGTTTCGGGTCCCCATGTGCTCCATGCCACCCGCATTTTGTAGGCCGTAGAGGACGCCCTCGTCTTCCAAAAGCTTCGGCAAACGAAACGGCAAATCGATGTCGTCTTCGTCATACCGCGGAAGTTCATGCACGCGTCGAAGCAAAACGGGAATGTTGTTTTCGCGGAGCATGTCAGCCACCAAATGGGCATCATACCCCCCCACGATGACGACGTGAGGGATTTCAAAGGCCCTTTTGAAGTGAATCGCCTCAGTAATGGCCCTGAGGTCATCTGCATGGATGTAAAGCCGCTCAGACCCTGTCAAAACGCCTCTGAGCGCTTCATACCGCAAATCCATCGGGGAAGATGAGGGTTCGACCATGCGCACTGTCTCTGCATATGCGTGTGCCTCCTGAAAGAAGTGCTGAATCTCCTGAAACTTTTGGTCATAGGTCTTTCGCTTTCGGATGTCCAATGATCCATCCGCTCTGTGCTTGTGGTGCATGGAAGGCCAATTCAAATGCACACCGTCCACCTCAGCAATCGCCGCATCTTCCCAATTCCAACCATCGAAATGCACAACAGCACTCGAACCGCTGATGGTCCCTCCGCGAGGCGTGATTTGGCCCAAAAGAACCCCATTCGACCGAACCGTAGGGGTGACCTCACTGTCTGTGTTGAATGCAATCAACGCCCGGACATTGGGCTTGAAGGTGCCCACCTCATAGTCGTCACGTGTGGCCCGCACAGCACCGATTTCTTGAAGGCCCAATGTGGAATTCGGCGCAATGAACCCTGGGTAAATCTGCCGGCCCGAGGCGTCCACTTCAACTTGGTACAACCCCCGATCTACCTGGCTGGCTCGCCCGACATAATCGATCCGTCCGTCCCTGAAACCAATGGCAGCGTCCTCAATGGCATCTCCAGTGCCCAAATGCGCCGTGCCGTGCAAAACCAGAATCGATTGTGACTGTTCCGGTGCCGGGGTCGGTTGGCTCATGGCTTGGCGCATCCAGCAGCACACGCCGAGGGAAAGGAAAATGAACTTTTTCATCGGTTTTCATCGGTCAAGGTGTCACAATGGTAATCGGGCCGAATGCGCTCTGCCGGTGTTCGTTTGGGGCCATCAACCGGCGCCGGTTGATCTTGCATCGCCTCCATCAATCGGGCGCGTTCCGCCCGCATCCATTCGCGTTTGGCCAAATCCGCATCCACATCGAAATATCGCCGGCCATCCACAAATGTCTGCTGAACCTGGGCATAATTGCTGAGTGGATGATCATTCCATATGACCAAATCCGCATGTTTGCCCACCTCCAATGACCCTACACGGTCGTCAATGCGCAACAACTTTGCCGGATTCAAAGTCACAAACTTCAAGGCCTCCTCCTCCGAAACCCCGCCATACTTGACGGCCTTTGCTGCTTCTTGATTCAGTCGCCGTGCCATTTCATCGTCATCTGAATTGATGGCCGTCACCACCCCTTGACCGTGCAGCACCGCACCATTGTATGGAATGGCATCTTTCACTTCAAACTTGTATGCCCACCAATCACTGAAAGTCGAACCGCCAGCCCCATGCTCCACCATTTTGTCGGCCACCTTGTACCCTTCCAAAATGTGGGTAAACGTATTGATTTTGAATCCCAAAGAATCCGCAACGTGCATCAACATGTTGATTTCATCTTGGCGATAGCTGTGGCATGTAATGTGCCGTTGGCCATCCAAAATTTCCACCAACGTCTCCAATTCCAAATCCCGTCTTGGGGCAGCAGGACGCTTGCCCCGAACACGATCGCGAAATCGCAAATTGGACAAAGCACGCTCATGGGCTTGCCAACGCGCTTTGTACTCCCGAGCTTGGATGAACAAGTCGTAGTACACCTGCTCCACCCCCATGCGGGTTTGTGGGAATCGTTCGCGGTAACTGTCTCCCCAGTTGGACTGCTTGACGTTCTCGCCCAAGGCAAATTTGATGAAACCCGGTGCGTCTTCGAACTTCAAACCTGCCGGATCTTCGCCCCAACGAAGTTTGATGAGGGCGCTTTGACCTCCGATGGGGTTTGCTGATCCGTGCAACAATTGGGATGTGGTGACGCCGCCCGCAAGCTGTCGGTAGATGTTGATGTCTTCGCTGTTGATGGCTGAACCGATTTCCACTTCTGCACTGCTCGCTTGCGTACCTTCATTGATGCCCCGACTCACTGCAATGTGGCTGTGTTCGTCAATGATTCCTGGGGTGATGTGCATGCCTCTGGCGTCCATGGTGGCCACTTGCCCCATGGATTTGGTTCCCACAATGGAAGCCAAATCCAATTGCTTCCCTACCCCCAGAATTTCACCTCTGTGAATCAACACTTCTCCGCCTTCAATGATGCCTTCGGGGCCACATGTCCAAACCGTGGCATTTCGAATCAACAGCGATTCCTCTCGGGGTTGTTCGCGATTGCCAAAGGCCATGAAAGGTCGAATGACCTCTCCCATTTGCGATGCAGCCGGTTCGGCAACTGAATCTGGTGGGTTGGCCAACGCCGTTTCCATTGGCAGTTGGATGGCGCTCCATGACATGGAAAGTCCATTGGGTTTCATGCCCGAACCCTCCCAGATGTGGCTGTTGTTCCAGACATTTCCCCAGAGTCGAACTTGGCCTGTCAAATCCAAGGTGTCCAACCGCAAACCCAGGGTGAGTTGTCGGTTCTCTTGTTCCATGTTGACTGGCACAGAAATTGAATCCCCGGCCCAAGTGAATGAAGCTTTCCAACGCTGATTGCCCTTGGACTCCACCACCAATTCCCCCAACAAGCCGTCCACATTCGCCTCGTAACGCCCCTCAAGGTTCAAAGCGTTTCGGTCCTTGAACACATGCCGATGCCCCAAGACAATGTTTTCCATCAAACGCGATTCAGGCTCAAAAATCGGCGAGTCGAAGACCAAGAAATTCGCGACGAAGCCCGATCGAATTTGACCCAAAAAATCGCCCGCACCAGCCCATTCGGCAGGGGTCTGTGTCACAGAGCGAAGCACCTCGTTTTCAGGCATGCCAGAAGCCGCAATTTGCCGGAGGGCAGGCAAAAATGTTTTTTGCGGCTGATCCAAACCGGAAGATGTCAAGGCCATCGGAATGCCCGCTGAATGCACACGAACTGGGTTTTCAGGCGCCATTTCCCAATGCTTCAATTCATCCAGTCCAATCCAACGGGACAGATAGGGGTCGGCCACATCATAGGCTTCAGGAAAATCTACAGGAATCACAAAACGGCAATGGCGATCTGCAAAGGCGTCTAATCTTTGATAGACATCCCCACCCGCAAAAAGAACCCAAGGCTGTGTTTGACCCAATTCTTCAGTCACTTCAAGTGCTCGCAAGGCATCCTGCCAAGCCCCAGCATGAAAAAACGCAGGCAATTCCCGGTTGTCATTGTAGGCTTGGAGGGACAGATTGGTTTCCGTTGCACGCAACATTCCTGCTGACTGCAACCCTGCATACCAGTTCGCATCGAACTCCGTCTGCTTGATGAGGGCAATCGCGCCCATCAATGACCTCGGATAATCTTGAGAAGACGAACCTTTGCGAAACGAAAAATGGCGAGAAGCCTTCGGAATCAAGAGCGCCTTCCCCGGATCAGGTGACAACGCCACCAAGCTGCCACTGCCTCGAACAATGCCGTCCGCACGGTGCGTCAACGCCGCACCAAACCCTGCTTCAAGTTGCAATTTCATGCTGGAAGCAGCCATTTCTGATGTCGGGTCGAATGCCCCCGCTGCATGCTCCTCCGGACGCACCGCTTCATTCCAACCAAAGGCCCCTTTTTTGTCACTGAGATCTTGGGGACCTCGACGTCTTTCTTCCGTTTGCATGTTGGGCAAACCCCAATCCGACTCCAACTCCACAAATGACGGATAGATGTGCAGACCGGCATAAGATTCTACACGTGCTGGAGAGGGGATGTTGACCAGACCCTCAGAACCCACATCCACAATTCGACCCTGATGAACCACCACTGTTGCGTTGGAAATGACTTGATCTGCATTGACGTGAACTGTGGCTCCCTTCAGCACCCAGTGCACGGCACCCGAATCTCGGGTTCCATTCACCGGAAAAGTTTCAGCGTCCTGGGCAATTCCAGACAGAGGCAATCCCACTGCGCTGGTCCACAGCAGGAGCATCCATTGCGACAACCTCGCAGTGACAGGGTTCACAGGTTTTGGCATTTTTGAGAATCGGTTGAGCATGCAAGTTAGCAGGCACAAAGTTACCTTTGTCCCATGGCTATCCCCACGAATGTATACGCTGAAATTACCCCGAATCCAGCAGTCATGAAATTCGTCGCAGACCGCGATTTGGTCTCTGGCGGACGACAACTTGATTTCCATGATCGAGCACTGGCAGCGCAATGTGCGCCTTTGGCACAAGAACTGTTCAACTTCCCCTTCGTGACATCCGTTTTCATCAGTGGGTCTTTTGTGGCTGTGACGAAAGACGCATCCTTGGGTTGGGAGATGATTGTACAGCAACTCCGGGAGTACATTCGGGAGTGGTTGATGGAAAATGAGCTGGCTGTGGATGAGGCCAAACTGGCCGCCCTCGACCCCACCGCGTTCTCTCCACAATCCACTCCATCAGATCCATCTGGAGCCGAAGCGCCTGCCGACATGCCCATTGCCGAAGAAGAATTTTTGCCTTCCGAACACGATGAAGCCATCATCTCCTTGTTGGACGAATTTGTGCGACCTGCTGTAGAACAAGATGGCGGGGCCATTGACTTCAAGGCCTTCAAGGATGGCAAAGTCTACGTCATGATGCGCGGCGCCTGCAGTGGATGCCCTTCGTCGATGCAAACACTCAAAGGCGGAATCGAGCAACTCTTGCGGTCCAAACTTGAAGTTGTGGAGGAAGTGGTGGCCTACAGCTGAGGAATCAAGTTCGGGTTTTCAACACATGCAGATCCATGCGGATGTCATCAAGGGTGCTTTGGATGCGCTCCATCCCTGAAAATGCTGGGGTGGGCCAGTCAAAAGCCAAATAGCCACGCGCCCGCCAAATCTCAACAATGTCATGGGGCGGCGCGACAAAAGGAGCGAAATCAGGGTTGTCCGAGATCATGAGAAAATCAGCATTCCCTGTGTCTAGGCGGTTTTCCACGCGCTTGAACACCACTCCCTCATTTCGGGTCACCACGATGTAAGGCCGCATGCCCCCGACCGTGCGCCAATCCTCCACAAAATCAGCTAGAATGTAACTGCCTGATGGAATTGGCAGCATGCTCTCACCCTCAATTTGAAAGAGCCGGTAGGTCGATTGCGCCGAAACCTCCGGCAAAGGCAAATCAAATGTGGGCAAAGCGCGCACAAACTCAGGATCGCCATAACCATCCAAATAACCTGCTGCCGCTTTCTCAGGCACAATGGCCACACGCTCTCGATCACCTGATGGATCAGTCGCCACGGTCAACACACGCATGGATTGACCCTGAATGCGCTGGGTCAAACGGTTTTCCGAAGAACCAAACATCAACTGATCCACAGACACCCCAAACTGCTCTGCAAACGCGGTGAGATTGGCCAACTTGGGTTCTGCACGGCCTTCTTCATATGCCCCGATTGCAGAACGTTTGAGACCGGTTCGATCTGCCAATTCTTGTTGTGTCCAGCCCTGGGCCTTGCGCAGTGACTTCAACTGCTGCACAAACAACGTCGCTGAGAATTCCGCCATGATTTTGTGTATTGCCGACAAAATTAGCAGCTTTGCCGGGGACATTTCCATTCTTTTGGTTCTTATCTTTAGATGGTGAATTCGTCGGCGAAAATTATTGTTTTATCTGTTTTATTTCTGACCACAAGCATGGAGTCCACGTGGGGCCAGCGGTGGTTTGGCACGCCCCATGGGCAATCGTGCGCTGCCGGCGGTTGTGGCCACAAAGGGCTCCAAGGCTCTTCTGAGGACGTGGGGACGTTCATTGCACCGCCACCTGGGTTTGTCGCAGGGGCAGAGCGAACCACGACTTTCACCGTCAATTACATAGGATTCCCACCTGAAGCAGAAGCGGCTTTCGCGTATGCCGTGGACATTTGGGCTTCGCTGATTGACAGCCCGATCACCATCCAAATCGACGCCACATGGGAACCCTTGACTTTGGGCACTTTGGCACAAGCGGGTCCCAACAATTTGCATGAGAATTTTCAAGGGGCAGCTTTGCCAGACATCTATTATGCTGCAGCTTTAGCCAATGCATTGTATGGTGGTGATTTGAGCCCACAAAGCGACATCACCTGTTCCATCAACAGCGAAGCAGACTGGTATCTGGGGACGGATGGCGCTACACTTCCTGGCCATTATGATTTGGTCACAGCCGTGCTTCATGAAATTGGGCATGGCTTGGGATTCATTGGAAGCGCTTATTACCAAAACGGATTTGGATTCATCGGCACCGCCTCTACACCATACATCTATGACACCTTCGTGCAACTTGAGGATTCCACCACCATCATGTCCTTGCCCAATGGCACTCTGGAACTCGGCGATGCCCTGACCTCGGATGCTTTGTATTGGGGTGGAGAGGAAGCAATCGAACTTCCTGGTGCTTCTTTGCCCCGCATTTACGCACCCCCCTTGTACGAGGCTGGCAGTTACTCTCACTTGAATGAATCGAGCTATCCCGCTGGTTCTGCCAATGCCTTGATGACCCCGATTCTCAACACTTCCGAGTCCCAGCATGATCCGGGTCCAGGGCTCTTGGCCATGTTGCGGGACATGGGGTGGTCAGCTGAGTATTGTTCTTTCAGCTCAGTCACTGCTTTGAGCCAAACCGCTTGCGCCGAAGAAACCAATGAGTTCTCCCAAACCTTGCTGATTGAGTGGCAAGGCGCCCCGAGCAACAGCTTGCTCTTGGTCAATGGCAACCTCTACTACATGGGGGAAAGTCCAAGGGAGTTGACCATCAATGGTTTAGAGGCGAATGGTGAACCGAGGGATGTGGCGGTGTCCTTTTCTTCTCAGCCCAGTTGTGCGGCGGAATTTGAAAATGTCTTTGTGGCACCTGCTTCCTGTTATTGCCTAACAGATCTGTCTGGAAACGGTGTCACTGATGTGGCGGATATCTTGGAAATGTTGATGGGTTTTGGTTGCCAAACGGCCTGCACCCAAGGGGATGCCACAGGTGATGGCGTGGTCAATGTGGACGATGCTTTGGCCTTGCTTTCGGCGTTTGGCCAATTTTGTCCGTAGCGCCAAAATTTTTAGCTTTTGCTTGTTTTCTTGGTTTTGCCATTTAATTTAGCATTTCCAATGAAGCTGAGCAGAACCATATTGCATCTGGATCTTGATGCGTTTTTCGTGTCCGTCGAGCGGCTCCTCGATCGGCGGCTCCTCGGCAAACCCATTCTGATTGGCGGAACAGGCGACCGCGGGGTCGTTGCCTCCTGCAGCTACGAAACCCGACGCTATGGTGTTCACTCCGGAATGCCCATGCGACAGGCCCGGCAAATGTGCCCCGAAGCTTTGGTCATCCGGGGAAATTCCGCGAATTACATGAAACACTCCCAGACCGTGACCGACATCGTCAAAACATCGGTTCCCGTCTGCGAAAAGTCTTCTATTGATGAGTTCTACGCCGATCTCACTGGCATGGATCGATTCTTCGGTTGTTGGCAGTTTTCGCAGGAGTTGCGAAACCGCATTGTCCGTGAAACTGGGCTCCCCATCTCTTTTGGGATGAGCAGCAACAAAACGGTCAGCAAGGTGGCCACAGGAGAAGCCAAACCCGCCGGAATCTTGAAAATAGACAACGGCAACGAAAGGCCCTTTCTCGCACCACTTTCAATCCGAAAAATCCCAATGGTCGGCACACAAACCTTTCAAATCTTACGCAACCTGGGGGTTCGAAAAATTCAAACCATTCAAGAGATGCCCGCCGAGATGATGGCCCAAGTCTTGGGTGCACATGGAATCTCCATTTGGCGAAAGGCGAAAGGCGAAGACACCAACCCAGTCATCGAGTACAACGAACGGAAATCCATCTCCACAGAAAGAACCTTTAACAAGGATACCACAGACATCCAAAAGTTACGAGGCATCCTCACGGCCATGACGGAAAACTTGGCCTACCAGTTGAGGCGTGGGCAAAAGCTCACCGCTTGCATCACCGTCAAAATCAGGTATGCCGATTTCGATACCCGATCTGTACAAACCCAAGTGCCTTACACCGCTGCCGACCACAAATTGATTCCAAGGGCCCTAGAATTGTTTCAAAAGCTTTACGACCGTCGCGTGCGTGTTCGATTGATTGGCATTCGATTTAGCCATTTGGTCAGCGGAGGCAACCAATTGGATCTCTTTGACGATACCGAAGAGCGTTTGGCCCTCTACCGAGCTCTCGACTCCATCCGCAATCGGTTTGGTGACCGGAGCATTGTGTCCGCTGCTGGCATGGAAGCCCGAACCATCGGTCGACCCAATCCATTCAACGGGGAGGCCCCCATATTGCTCGCCAACCGCCATCGATAAACTCAATCCTTCACCCTTTCCGTAATTTGATCCACATGTGCGGGCGCTACGTCAACATCTCCACCCTTGCCGCCGTCGAAAAAAGATTTCAAGTCGAAGTCTCGAAAGACGTGCAAGCCCAATGGCAACCCAATGCCAATGTTTCGCACGGGGATTCCGCACCGGTCATTGCCAGTGATTCGCCGCTCCAAGTCCAACAATTTCAGTTTGGCTTCACACCGCGTTGGGGGAAAAAGCAATTCTACATGATCAACGCCCGATCGGAAGGCGATCACAACAAAGAAGATGACCCCAATTACAAAGGCGCAATGGGCATCATCCACAAGCCCATGTTTCGGCAATCCATCCGGGATCGGAGATGCCTTGTTTTGGCAGATGCTTTCATCGAAGGGCCGCAACGTGAGAAATTATCCAAGCCCTACATCGTTTATCCCATTCGTGAACAAGAACCTTTTGCCATGGCCGGCATTTGGGATGAATGGATGGATCCACAGAAGGGGCAAGTCGTTCGGTCATTTGCCATCATCACCACCGTCGCAAATGGGCTTATGAAAGCCATCGGTCACCACAGATCCCCCGTGGTTTTGGACCCCGATTGGGAGCGCACTTGGCTCGACATCGAAGCCCCACTGGCAGACATCACCGCCATGCTCCAGCCTTTCCCAGAAAAAAAAATGAACGCTTACCCCATCGCCCCCAACATCCGAGACCCCCGAGCCAATGGGTCTCGACTCTTGGCACCGGTCGGTCAACAGATTTATCCGGAATTCGAATATGTCATGCACAATCAAATGGAAATGTTTGGCATGGGCGAATCCCGTTCGAAACAACGATCAGAACAACAAGGAAAGCTTTTCTGAACTCCCTGTCGAACATCAAGCATGATTTGGATTGGACATTCATGGTTCAGCCTGCGCTATGGATTGATGTCACCTGAAATGGTGGTTCAATCGGCCGCAGATTTGGGGCTCAAAACGGTGGTTCTTGCAGACCTCATGAACACATCGGGGTTGTGGGACTTTGTCCGGGCCGCAAAAGCCCAGAACATCCAGCCCATCGTCGGGGTCACCTTCCGCAACTCACCCACAAACACCGCGTACATCGCTGTTGCCCAAAACAACAGGGGATACCAAGAAATCTGTCACCACTTGTCCGAACAGTTGTGCCATGACCCTTCACGCCATGCGCGCGCCCCGAAGCACTGGAAACATGTGCATGTGATTTACCCTTGGCAACAATGGAAACACAGTCCGGATTCATTTCACAACCTGCAATCGTGGGAATGGATCGGTGTTCAAGCTTGGGAAGTCCCCCAGTATGCCTTGACCCAAAAGCCCGGTGACATTCAAAACCGATTCACCGCCATGCACACCATGACATTCCGCCACAAACGGGACTGGAATTGTCATCGCATCCTGCGTGCCATCGACCACAACGCCCTGCTCAGTCAAATGGGCAATCACGCCAACGGACACCCCCAGCAACGCACGGCCCAGCCGACAGAACTTGAACAAGCCTTCGAGGGGTACGAATCCTTGTTAACGCGAGCCCTGACCATCATCAACTGTTGTCAAATTGAATTGCCCACTCCACCAGATCAACGCCTGCACAACAACCAACACACTTACACCGGGTCTGAAACCGGAGACGAAGTTTTGATTCGATCGCTCTGTGCAGAAGGGTTGGCCTATCGCTACCCCGATCATGATGAAGCCGTTGTAGAGCGAATGGAAAAAGAATTGGAAATCATCCAACAACAAGGGTATTTGGCTTATTTCCTAATCAACTGGGACATCACCAGCTACGCGCGCAGTCAAGGTTATTTCCATGTCGGTCGGGGCAGCGGAGCCAACAGCCTCGTGGCTTATTTGCTTCGCATCACCGATGTAGATCCCATCGAACTCGATTTGTACTTCGAACGGTTCATCAACTTATACCGAACCAATCCACCAGATTTTGACATCGACTTCTCTTGGACAGACCGGGACGATGTGACCCGTTACATTTTTGAGCGATTTCCACACGTCGCACTTGTCGGGGCCTACAATACCTTTCAATACCGAGCCATCATTCGAGAACTCGGCAAAGTCTTCGGACTGCCCAAACACGAGATTGATGTCCTCGCCCAAGGCAAATTCAACCCCAATGCCTTGGGAAATATCGAACGCATTGTTGTAGAGTATGCTTCTTATCTCCGGGATTTCCCAAACGCACTGACCATTCATGCTTGTGGCATCCTCATTGCTGACCGCCCCATTTCCAATTTCTGCGGAACCTTTCTCCCACCCAAAGGATACCCCACTACGCAAATCGACATGGTGGTCGCAGAGGACATCGGACTCTACAAATTCGACATTTTAAGCCAAAGAGGTTTAGGGAAAATCCGGGACACCATGGACCTGATTGCCATCCATGATCCTGAAGCCGCGGCAAACATCGACATCCACGACATGCGGCGCTTCAAATCGGACGAGGCCATTCAACGTTTGCTTCGCGAGGCCTTGGCAGTGGGGTGTTTTTATGTGGAATCACCTGCCATGCGCATGCTCATGCGAAAGTTGCAAGTGGACACCTATTTGGGCCTCGTCGCTGCCAGTTCTGTGATCCGACCTGGTGTGGCCAGAAGTGGAATGATGAAGGCCTACATCGAACGACATCGATTTCCGGAAAAGCGCAGGGAAGCCCACCCCATCCTCCATGAGCTGATGCCAGAGACCTATGGGGTCATGGTTTATCAGGAAGATGTGATTAAAGTGGCACACCATTACGCTGGGTTGGACCTGGGAGAAGCCGACGTGCTCCGCCGAGGCATGAGTGGAAAATTCAGATCTCGCGAAGAATTCAGCAAAGCCCAAAATGCATTCATTGAAAAGGCCATCCGCCGAGGGCGAGATCCAGCCGAAGTGAATGAGGTTTGGCGGCAAGTGGAGAGCTTTGCCGGCTATGCTTTCGCCAAAGGGCATTCAGCCTCATACGCGGTCGAAAGCTACCAGAGCCTGTTTCTCAAGGCTCACTGGCCACTCGAATACATGACGGCTTGCATCAACAATTTTGGTGGATTCTACAGGACAGAGTTCTATGTGCACGAGGCCCGGATGCTCGGGGCGCAAATCGAACCTCCATGCGTAAACGAAGGTGGATGGAATGCCGTTTGTCTCCCAGCCGAAAACCGGTTGATTTTGGGTTTCAACTTGGTCAAAGGAGCTGAACACACCGCCATCCAAAAAGTCATGTGTGAGCGTGTTCAAAGTGGTCCGTATGCCTCTCTGGCAGACTGCATCAACCGGGTTCCCGGATTGGGTCTGGAACAAACCATCCTCCTGATTCGTTCGGGTGGATTTCGGGGTTTGGGGTCATCCAAACAAGCCCTTTTGTGGGAGGCGCATTTCCTCCTCGCCAACACCCAGAAGGGACATCCAACTGCTTCTCTATTTTCCAGTCAAACCCGGACCTTCTCCCTTCCAGAACTCGCGTCGGGGAAGCTTGAAGATGGATTCGATGAGCTTGAGTTGTTTGGTTTCTGTTTGAAGCCTCCCTTTCATTTGCTCACTCGGGAAGCTCAAGAACATGTGACGACTTCCTTACCCGCCAAACAACTGCCCAATGCGAAAGGAAAACGCATCCAAACCGTAGGTCATCTGGTCACAGTCAAAGAAACAGCTACAGCAAACGGCAATCGCATGGCATTTGGGTGCTTCCTGGATTCCGCTGGCGATTGGCTGGATTCGGTTCACTTTCCACCACAACTCCAGCGATTTCCCTTCAGGGGCCCCGGAATTTACTGCATTGAAGGTGTGGTACAAGAGGACCATGGTTGCCATCACGTGGTCGCGGACAAGATGACCAAACTCGACTTCATCGAAGACCCCCGATACAGCGAAGATGGCGCGCCAATTCGAGACCCCCGGCCTTCAAATCGACGCGTGATGGAGGCTCGACGAAGGGCTGTCACACAAGCTGGACGAACAGGAACACAAGAGATTTCATCCAAACCCGGTTGACCCACACTGCATCATGCTGCTGACGGAATGCGCCAGCGCAAGCCGCCATACATCATCCGCCCAAAAATGGGCCCATATACCAAACTGGCATCAAAGAAGGCATCAAATTCCTGCGGTGAAATGTCCTGGCCATTGTATTCCGCTCCCAAAATGGGCCGAAATTGTTTGACATTCGTCACATTCTCCACGCCGAAATACAGCCCAAATGCATCAGAAAAGTCTCGACTCCATTGGACATTCAACTGAACAAATCCCAGCGCCACTTCCGGTCGCTGAAAAGCACTCGGCAATTCCGCAGTACTCGGCAGGCGCTGCTCACCTACCCATTGGGCGGATAAGTCTATCCGAGATTGGCTACCGTCTTCACCAAGTCGACTGGCCCAACTCATTTGAGTGAAAGCGCGGTGACGTGGGACAAATGGATCCCAGGTTTCTTCTGGCCGCGTAATCCGATCCGTATGTGCCTCAACGTAACGGTAAGCCAAGCGCAAATCCACACGGCGGTGAACCGACCAATCGAACTCCACTTGCGCAGAAGTGGACAGGGATTGACCGAGGAGCGCATAAACCTGAACTTCAGAAGGGTTTTCCAAATCCACCACCAAACGATTCTCGAATTCGGTCCGATACAAATCAACAGCCAAACTGGCCTCCCGGTAATTCAACGTGAATTTTGACGTCAAATTCAACCCCACATTGGTTGACATTTCAGGCGCAAATCCGCGTTCGCCTGCCTCAATCTGCCAAACCCGTTGACTTGCCCACGACCCCAACTGCTCCATGAAAACATTGGGCGTTCGCCACCCACGACCTGCTGCAAATTTCAAAGACAATTCCTCCCGCAAAGACCATCGTGCATGCAGCCTGGGGCTGAAAAATGATCCATACATGTTGTGGTGATCCCATCTCGCACCCAAAATGACGTTCAAACGCTCCTGATGATTCCATGTATACTCCAGAAAAACGCCTGGCACATGCTCTGTTCTCACAAAACGACTCGTCGTATCTGGCGCCACATCCAATTCCTCATCGAAATCATCCCGTTCGTAGCTGACGCCCACGGCGTATTTGTGATTCGTGTTCCCCAAAATGTCGTTCAGCAACAAGTTTCCACGAAAGTGATTTTCCCGTCCATCGTAAGCCTTTTCCCCAAACCGATGTTGCTGTTCGTGGACAATCCATGAAAACTGGGAGCCCAAGCTACGCCATTCCGCTAAGGGGAAGACATAGCCTGTTTTCGCGGTCCACTCCATCCTTGAAACAGAGGTGAAAGCCGACCAACCCAACGGATTGGTGTGCACCAAAGCACCCCGCATCTCCGACCAATCGAGAGGGCCATCGGGCAAGCTCGATGTTTGTCCCCCCATCACTTCTGTGCGGATGCCTGTTACAGCATATTCACCACGAAGGCTTCTGTCTCCTTGGTACTTCCACTCATTCCGCAGGATCAAATGACGCTGCAGCGGAGTGTCCAAAAAACCATCCGCATTTCGGTCATTTTCCGTTCCATTGTACAAGGCATGGGACAACAAGGTGGTTTTCCATTTGCGCCCAACAGAATGGACACTGATATGGTTCCATTCAACCCGGCCCGATGCGTTTGAATACAAATTCACATGCAGCGGGTCTGCATTCATTGGGTTTTTCATGGCCACATTGATTTGGCCTGTCATGCTCTCATGACCTCCGGTAACGGAACCCGCGCCTTTGCTGATTTGAATGGATTCGACCCAATCCCCTGGAATGAAGGTCAAACCCAGAACGGCGCTCAATCCTCGTGGCCCTGGCAAATTGTCCACTTGAATCTGGGTGTACTTGCCATCCAACCCAAGCATCCGGATTTGCCTTGTACCTGTTACCGCATCTGTGAAAGAGGCATCCACTGATGCGTTTGTCTCAAAAGCTTCAGATAAGTTGCAACATGCGGCTTTGACCAATTCCTTCCGGTTGATTACTTGAGCATTCAGCGGGTCAATCAGGGAAAAAGAAGTGCCTCGGTCTTGGGCAATCACCTCTGCTTGACCCAATTCAACCCCTGAGGTGAGCGCCATTTCAAGAAACACTTGGCCCTCATAAACCAAGCCTACACCGGTGTAACCCACCATTGTGGCCACAAGTGTGTCTCCCTCAAAAACACCTTTCAACTTGAAAAAACCGTGCGCATCTGTCGCTGCGGCCAATTCCCGACCTTTCACTTCGACATATGCACCTGGCAACGGGAGGTGTTCAAACTTTCCTTGGTCATTCGTGATCGATTCATAGACCTTGCCTTTGATCGTGTTTTGGGCTTGCAACACCTGCACATAAAAGCCGAGGATGACCCAAAAACCCCAAAGGGCGAATCGTTGACGCCCTCTTCGATATCTCATTCTTTTCCCTGCGTACAGGAACCACCCCCACCTTCGCGGTATTTGCAACAACCATGCAATCCGTCATATTGTGCGTCTGTCGCCTTGGATGTAGCGGTATCATGGCCAGCTTCATTCAATAATTCATGGATGCGATTCTCAGAGATTTGATTGGGCTTGAAAACCACTTGAAGTTGACGGGTATCCAAATTCCAGTCTGCCATGACAATTCCTTTGACATCAAGTGCTTTCTCGATACGCTCTTCGCACATTCCACAAACACCTGAGACCTCAAAAGTCACCTCCACCTTCTTCGGCTCTATTGGCTCTGTAACGCTCGTTACATGTCCAGGGAAAATGGACACACTGGCGAGCCAAGTGAATAAAACTATCATCATAACTGCAAGTTACAATGAAACGTTCAAAGATGTCGTTGGGCTCGACACAATTAAAGCAAAGCCTCAGCTCAAGAGTCGCCTTTAAGAGTCGCCGCGAGGTAATCACGATTCATCCGAGCAATGTTAGACAAATCAATGCCCTTGGGGCACTCAACGGCACATGCGCCCGTGTTTGTGCAATTCCCAAAACCTTCTTTGTCCATCTGCTCGACCATGCGCTTGACACGCCCCAAACGCTCCGGCTGACCCTGTGGCAACAAGGCAAACTGAGAAACCTTAGCTGAAACGAACAGCATGGCAGAAGCATTTTTGCAAGTGGCCACGCAAGCACCGCAGCCGATGCATGTCGCAGCATTGAAAGCTGCATCAGCATCTTCTTTGGGGATGGGAATGGCATTTGCGTCCAATGTCTCCCCGGACGTATTCACAGAGATATAACCTCCTGCCTGAATCACCCGATCGAATGCCCCGCGATCCACAGCCAAATCCTTGACCACAGGAAAAGCAGCTGCCCGCCAAGGCTCGATGTATATGGTCTCGCCATCCTGAAATGAACGCATGTGCAATTGGCAAGTCGTGACGCCTCTGCCAGGTCCATGAGCTTCTCCATTGATGAACATTGAACACATACCACAAATTCCCTCCCTGCAATCATGATCGAAAGCAACAGGGTCTTTTCCATCCCGGATAAGCTGGTCATTGAGCATGTCCATCATCTCGAGAAAAGACATGTCCTCTGACACATCAGAAATGGGGTAGGTTTCCATTCTGCCAGGCGAATCTGGCCCTTCTTGTCGCCAAACTTTTAATGTCAAATCCATGGTTTCTTACTTGTAGCTGCGTTGCTTCAGTTCAATGTTTTCATAAACCAATTCCTCCTTGATCAGTTCAGCATCCGCCGGTTGTCCCGCGTTTTTCCAAGCGGATACAAAGGTGAAGTTTTCGTCATCTCTGAGGGCCTCTCCCTCTGGTGTCTGGAATTCCTCGCGGAAGTGGCCCCCACACGACTCATTTCGCACCAATGCATCCTTGCACATCAACTCTCCCAATTCCAAGAAGTCCGCAACACGGCCCGCTTTGTCCAATTCTGGGTTGAACCCATCGGCCTTCCCAGGAACCCGAACTCTCTCATAAAACTCTTTGCGCAGGGATTGAATTTTCTCAATCGCCTCCGTCAACCCTTTTTCACTTCGCGCCATGCCGCAGTGTTCCCACATGATTCGACCCAATCGGCGATGGAAGTCATCGACAGGCGTATCTCCATTGTTGTTAATTAAATGGTTGATCCGCTCCTTGACCTGTGCCTCCGCTTCATCAAACGCTTTGGAATCTGTGGCAATCGGCCCCGTGCGTATGTCGTCTGCCAGGTAATCGCCAATGGTATATGGAAGCACGAAGTAACCGTCTGCGAGCCCTTGCATCAATGCCGAAGCACCTAGACGGTTGGCCCCATGATCCGAAAAATTCGCTTCTCCAGCCGCGTACAAACCTGGCACAGATGTCATCAGGTTGTAATCCACCCACAACCCGCCCATGGTGTAATGAACCGCCGGATAAATTTTCATAGGCGTTTCATAGGGATCATCCGCTGTGATTTGCTTGTACATGTCAAAGAGGTTGCCATACTTCGCTTTCACAACTTCCTTGCCCAATTTCCGAACTTCTTCCTTCGAAGGGTTGGACAATCCACGAACGTGGGCTTCTGTGCTGCCATACCGTTCAATGGCAGAAGCGTAATCCAAAAAGACCGCCTCACCTGTTTCATTCACACCAAAACCAGCGTCACACCGTTCTTTCGCGGCTCTGGATGCCACGTCTCGCGGAACCAAATTGCCAAAAGCAGGGTAACGCCTTTCGAGATAGTAATCGCGATTTTCCTCTGGAATTTCAACAGGACGCATCGAGCCTGAACGGATGGCATCGACATCCTCTTTGCGCTTTGGAACCCAAATTCGCCCATCATTTCTCAACGACTCTGACATCAATGTAAGCTTGGACTGGTGGTGTCCTGACACCGGGATGCAGGTCGGATGAATTTGGGTGAATGACGGATTGGCAAAATGAGCGCCTTTCCGGTGGGCTTTCCAAGCGGCAGAAACATTGGAACCCATGGCATTCGTGCTCAAGAAAAAGACATTGCCATAACCCCCAGATGCCAAAACCACAGCGTGAGCTGAATGACGTTCAATTTCTCCTGTGACCAAATTTCTCGCAATGATGCCTCGGCATTTCCCATCCACAACCACAACATCCATCATTTCGTGACGGTTGAACATCTGGACCTTGCCTTTTGATATTTGGCGGCTCAGTGCAGAATATGCGCCCAACAGCAATTGCTGGCCTGTTTGCCCTTTGGCATAAAAGGTGCGAGACACCTGTACACCTCCAAATGATCGGTTGTCCAAAAGCCCCCCGTACTCTCGTGCAAAAGGCACTCCCTGTGCTACACATTGGTCGATGATGCTGGTGGAAACCTCTGCCAACCGGTAGACATTGGCCTCTCTGCTTCTGTAATCGCCTCCTTTTACCGTGTCATAGAACAAACGGTAAACGGAATCTCCGTCATTTTGATAGTTTTTGGCCGCATTGATGCCGCCTTGTGCCGCAATGGAATGCGCCCTGCGAGGTGAGTCTTGAAAACAGAATGCCTTCACATTGTAACCCATTTCGGCCAAGGAAGCCGATGCTGAGCTTCCAGCGAGTCCCGTGCCCACCACAATCACATCAATCAACCTCTTGTTCGCTGGGTTCACCAAGCGAATGTTGTTCTTATGCTGCGTCCATTTGTCCGCAATTGGGCCTTCTGGAATTTTCGAATCTAAGGTGCTCATCACAATTGAATGATGTAGAGGTAAACAGGAATCGATGCGAACAGCACTGGAACCCCAATGCTGAACAACTGGCCAAATCGCTGCATAGCAGGCGTGTATTTCGCATGGCGAATCCCCATGGATTGAAAACCACTTTCAAATCCGTGATACAAATGAAATCCCAAGGCCACTTGACCCAAAACGTAAAATGTCACAGCAAGCGGGGCGAGAGAATTCACCGAAGCATCGAAAAAATGCATCACCACGGTGTGCAAATCCTTCAATGTTTCCCCGTCTGGTGTCAGCTGAGTGGGCATTTCACCAAAGTGCATAACATACCAAAAGTTCTGCATATGCGTCACCAAAAACACCAAAATGATCGTGCCCAAAATGCCCATGTTTCGGCTGCTCCAAATGGCATTTGCCGCGCCATTTTCCTTGACATAGCGAGTGGGTCGCGCCGAACGATTTTGCAAGGTCAGCCGGATGCCACTGAAAACGTGATACAACACACTGAAATACGTCAAATAACTGAGAACCTTGACCGCTGGAAAAGTGGTCATGAATCGGGCGTATTCGTTGAAGGCCAAACGACCCGTTTCACCTGTGTCAGCGATCAACTGTAGATTGCCCAGCAGGTGTCCTACGAGAAACAAGCAAAGAAAAAGACCCGTCAAGGCCATGAAATATTTCTTTGCCAAAGAGGATTGCGATTGAGATGTGTTGCTCATATCTAATGCGACGGATTGCTAGCAAAGTTACGGAGGAGAGAGGCCGCGACGAAAAGCATGGGGCATGTACTGAAAAAAAAGGGGGGCACTCAGCAGACATTCGGCACAAGTGCTCGAATAAGCAACTTTGTACCCCCCAAAAACCAGTGTCATGTTCCCTCAACTTCCGAGGCGCGCTTTTCGAGCATGAGCATTTCTCCCACCACGATTTCCGTCACATAACGCGTATGCCCTTCGGCGTCTTCGTACGTTCGGTATGACAACCGGCCTTCGATGGCTACTTCCGTTCCTTTTTTCAAGTATTGACCCGAAACTTCCGCCAAACCTCCCCAAGTGACCACGTCATGCCACTGGGTTCGTTCCACTTTTTCTCCTTCACCATTGCGGAAGGTTTCGTTGGTCGCGACCGGAAAAACACACTTGGTTTTGCCTTCATCGAAATGAAATGTCTCGGGGTCCTTCCCGAGCCGTCCAATCAACTGGACCTTGTTTCTCAATGCATTCATTGTTTGATTTTTTTAAATGGGTTTGCTGGACAAATCTGAAGCCCGCCATACACTGTAGCCGTTGCTGTTACGGCTAGGTTTACAAATGCATGTCTGGAGTTTGTAAGTGCAGAACAACAGGGTGCGTAATTTTGCACCGCAATGAACCTCACCACTCCACCACGGGTCCGATTCGCACCGAGCCCCACTGGACCACTGCACATGGGCGGTGTCCGGACTGCTCTGTACAATTACCTCTTCGCCAAGAAACACGGTGGCACTTTCATTCTTCGCATCGAAGACACCGACGCAACCCGGTTCGTCAAGGGGGCAGAACAGTATGTCGTGGAAGCACTGGCATGGTGCGGTTTGACCCCTGACGAGGGGGTCGGTGCTCCAACACTTGGACCGCACGCACCTTACCGACAATCCGAACGCACTTCATTTTATGCCAAGGCCGCCGATCAACTCTTGAAGTCTGGATGGGCCTATCGGGCCTTTGATACGCCGGAGGCCCTTGCAGAGAAGCGCCAAGCGGCAGAAAAGAATGGGCAAACGTTTCAGTACGACGCGAGCACACGGGGAGAAATGCAAAATGATTTGGCCTTGACTGAAACTGAAGTTCAAAAACTTTTGAGCCAAAATCAGCCCTTCGTCATTCGATTCAGAACGCCCGATGAGGTCCAAAACATCCAATTTCAAGATGCCATCCGCGGCGATGTTCAGGTGTCGTCTCACGTGCTTGATGACAAGGTCCTGTTGAAGCCTGACGGCCTGCCAACCTACCATTTGGCCAATGTGGTGGACGACCATGAAATGCAAATCACCCATGTCATTCGGGGTGAAGAATGGCTGCCCAGTGCTCCCTTACACGTCTTGTTGTACCAAGCTTTGGACTGGAGCCCGCCAACTTTTGCGCATTTGCCTTTGATTCTGAAACCAGAGGGGTCCGGAAAATTGGGCAAGCGTGATGGCATCCAGGGCGGATTCCCAGTTTTTCCTCTGAGTTGGAGAGATCCAAAGTCTGGAGATGAACTCAAGGGATATCGCGAAAACGGTTACTTGCCCGCAGCATTCTTGAACATGCTTTTGTTGCTGGGTTGGAGCCCCGGCGATGACCAAGAAATGTTCAGTTTGGAACAAGCCGTGGCCCAATTCGATTTGAATCGTGTGGTCAAATCAGGTGCCCGATTCAATCCGGAGAAAGCCCGATGGTTCAATGAGCAACACTTGCGCCAAACGCCCAAGGCAGCGTTGATTAAACAATTGGAATCCCTGTTAAAACAAGCCGATCTGCCCAGTCATCAAGCCGAGATGATTTTGGATCTCACGCTTGAACGGGTCACCTTCCTCAATGAAATCCCGGAGTTGTCGTGGCTCTTTGAAGCCCCTGAGCGCTTTGATGCCAAGCTGGTGCGGAAAAAATGGAAAAACGAAACTGCAGGTTATCTGCGTGCAGTTCACGACCGGTTGGCCCACCTGCCGTCCTTCACAGCTTCAGCCATCGAAAGTGACTTCAAAGCCTACTTGGAAAGCGAGGGGCTGGGTTTCGGGGCCGTATTGCTTCCCCTTCGCATCGTGCTCACCGGGGTCGGAGGCGGACCGTCCATGTTCGAATTTGCGGCATACCTCGGGCGGGAAAACACCTTGCATCGCTTAATTGCAGGCATTCAGGCCATTGAGGCGATGCGCGCTGAAAATTCTTGAAGTCTGTGTTACACGGTCATTTCTGGAACGTGCGCAGGCACACGCAATTCACCCGCCGTGGCCGCCTGAATTTGTTCGACTGAAACGCCCGGAGCACGTTCGATGAGGTGAAACGCGCCGTCTCGGATGTCCAAAGCCGCCAAATTCGTCACAACCCGCTTCACACATCCCACACCTGTCAATGGCAAACTGCATGCCGGCAACAATTTGGAATCACCCGCCCGGTTGGTGTGCATCATGGCAACGATGATGTTCTCAGCACTGGCCACCAAATCCATCGCACCCCCCATGCCCTTGACCATTCGGTTCGGAATTTTCCAGTTGGCAATGTCGCCGTTTTGGGCCACCTCCATCGCACCCAAAACAGTCAACTGCACATGGCGACCTCGAATCATGGCAAACGATGTCGCACTGTCAAAATAAACAGCACCCGGCATCGCTGTGATGGTTTGTTTGCCCGCATTGATCAGATCGGCATCCTCGTTTCCCTCGATTGGAAAGGGACCCATCCCCAAAATTCCATTTTCTGATTGAAATTCCACCTCCATTCCTTCTGGAATGAAATTGGCCACCAGTGTCGGGATGCCGATGCCGAGGTTGACATACCATCCATTTTGAACTTCTTGGGCGATGCGCCGTGCAATCCCGTTCTTATCCAGCATTTTTCAAGCATTTGAAGGTTCCAAAGGACGGACTGTGCGCTGCTCAATCCGCTTTTCGTAATGGCTGCCTTGATAGATTCGTTGGACAAATATCCCGGGGGTGTGAATGGCATTCGGATCGAGCTCCCCCGCTGGAACGAGCTCCTCCACTTCTGCCACGGTGATCTTTCCCGCCATGGCCATCATCGGGTTGAAATTCTTCGCCGTCGCCTTGTAAATCAGGTTGCCCGCCGCATCCCCTTTCCAAGCCTTCACGAATGCGAAATCAGCTGTCAATGCCGTTTCGAGGATGTGGGGTTTGCCATCAAAGTCGCGGGTCTCTTTCCCTTGAGCAACTTCTGTTCCAAATCCAGCCGGTGTGAAAAACGCTGGAATGCCTGCACCTCCGGCTCGACAACGTTCCGCCAAAGAACCTTGCGGAATCAAATCCACTTCGAGTTCACCGCTGAGCATCTGGCGTTCGAACTCGTCATTTTCACCGACGTAAGAAGAAATCATCTTCCGGATTTGACCCGATTGAAGAAGCAATCCGAGACCAAAATCATCCACACCAGCATTGTTTGAGATGCAAGTCAAATCCCGAACACCCAAACGCACCAACTCGGCAATGCTGCATTCTGGAATGCCGCACAGGCCGAAACCCCCCAGCATCAAGGTCATTCCACTTTCCATGCCTTGACAAGCCGCTCGGGCATCTTGAACCACTTTGTGAATCGCCATTGTCGTTTTAGAAAATCATCAATTGAATAAATCCTCATCCTCAAATCCGCCACCTGCCCCAAATGTGGCTTGTTGCAATTGTTGGAACCCCTCGCAATCGAGTGAGTCCAATCCGAGCGAAGTGGGGTAGTCAAAATCAGCTTGACTGACAGCCAAGTGCGGATTCGCGTAGACATCCTTCATGTAATATCCATAAATGGGCAGAGCCGTATTCGCCCCTTGTCCATAGAGCAAAGTCGAGAAGCGCACAGTGGGGTCTTGGGCACCCACCCAAATGCCCGTCACCAAATCTGGCGTCAATCCCATGAACCAGCCATCCGTGTGGTTCTGGGTGGTGCCCGTTTTTCCCGCCATCGGCACTTTGATGCCGTCATATTCCCTATGTTCCAAGTCCATCCGAAGGCGAATGCCTGTGCCTTTTCGACCGCCTGTCTCCACACTATAAGCCCCATCCACAACCCCTTTCATCATCTCAACAATCGTCGCAGCCGTGCGCCCATCGAGACCTTGGCGAATCACTGGCTCAGGAGACCAGACCACATTGCCGAATTTGTCTTCAATTCGGGAAATGAACGTGGGTTGAATGTACACCCCACCATTGACCAAAGCCGCATTTGCCGCTGTAATTTCCTTCACGCTCAATTGAACGGCCCCAAGGGCAATGGAAGGCACAGGCGGGATTTTAGACTCAATGCCCAAAGCATGGGCCAATTGAATCACCCGTTCGGGACCATAATCTTTGATGAGTTTGGCCGTGATCGTATTCATCGAATTGGCCAAGGCGTATTCCAAGGTCACCACGTCCCCGTATTCAAAATCCGAATTGTCCGGACACCAATCGTCCTGCCCTTCCGGCATTTCCAAACACGTGACTTGGTTGGGGTATTCAGAACAACGGCTCTTCCCATGGCGCAGCGCCGTAGCATACACAAACGGTTTGAAAACAGAACCCACCTGCCGACGGGATTGCGCCACATTGTCGTACTGGAAAAAACGATAATCGATGCCACCCACCCAAGCCTTCACTGCTCCCGTAGAAGGCTCAATGGACACCAAACCTGCATGCAAAATGCTCTTGTGATATTTGATGGAATCCAGCGGAGACAACAGGGTGTCCTTTGGGCCTTGATGCGAAAACACCTTCATGGACACCTCCGTCTCAAAGGCTTGGTCAATTTCTGTCGATGTCTTTCGGATCCATTCGTGGCTGCATCCCCCTTTGTCGGGATTGCATCGCCAAAGATTTCGACCCTCCTTTTCCGATTTTTCGATGTAGTAACCCGGTCGGTTGCATTCGGGACAAAGTTTCCCCGTGTACTTCTTGTGCCGCTCGCTTTCCCTGATTGCAGCATTCAAAATGGTGTTTCGGTCAGCCCTTGAAATGCCTTCGTAAAAAGGCCATTCCGAACGAGAGCGATTGCGAAGATCGCGGTTGAGAGAAGCTTGCAATTCTCCGCCCAAATGCTGGGAAACCGCTTCTTCCGCAGCTGCCTGCATTCGGCTGTCGATGGTGGTGTGGATTTGCAATCCATCGCGGTACAAATCGTAAGAAGATCCATCGGCCTTCGCCAAAACCGGCATCCCATCCTCATCCTTGGCCTTGAGCAAATCTTTCAAAAAGGCCCGCAAATTTTCTCGAAAATAAGGAGCCGGGCCTTCATCATGGCTGACGCGCCGATAATTCAAACCCAAAGGAAGCATGCGAAGAGAATCATATTCTACCTGGGTGAGTTTGCCGTATCGCTTCATTTGACCCAAAACCACTTCACGCCGTTGCATCACCAACTCTTCCCTGCGCAAGGGGTTGTACAACGCACTGTTTTTGAGCATGCCCACCAACATCGCCGACTCCTGCACATTCAACTCACCAACTTTCTTGTCAAAGTAGATGTCAGCAGCTGATTTGATGCCCACAGCCTGATTCAAAAAATCATAGCGGTTGAGGTATAGCGCAATGATTTCTCCTTTGGTATAAAACCTCTCCAACCGAGCCGCAATGATCCATTCCTTGGGCTTCTGCAAGAATGCACGCTCGATGAAACCCGTGGAGTCATATGAATCGGTGAACAGCAACTTGGCCAACTGCTGGGTCACTGTGCTCCCGCCCCCTCGTGAACCGAGGAATGCAATCGCACGCGCCAATCCATAAAAATCCATCCCGCTGTGTGAAGCAAATCGGACATCTTCCGTGCACACCAAAGCGTCGACCAATTCCTGCGGCAACTCCTCATACCGAGCATCTGCCCGATTTTCGGCATAGTATCGCCCAATGACCTTGCCGTCTGCGGAAAAGACACGGGTGGCCAAATCCGTCCTCGGGTTGGCCAAGGCTTCGGTATTGGGCAAATCCCTGAAGCTGGCGAGCATCACCAACAGGCCAACCCCCATGAGCGGAGCCATGCCCCCCAGCCAAATCACAAACTGTTTCCAACGGATGGACTGGGCTTTTGCCTTTGATTTTTTCTGAGCCATGAATTCCTTTTGCAAGATTAGGGATTTATTGAAGGAAGACAGCCGAAGTCTGGGTGTACCTTTGCCGGTTATGGTGGGATTGATCAAAGCCGCTCAGCTGCTGTTGAGCTTGTCGATTTTGGTGGTGTTGCATGAACTCGGTCATTATTGGGCTGCGCGTTCGTTCAAAACACGCGTGGAGAAGTTTTACCTCTTTATGAATCCCGGATTTTCCCTCTTCAAAAAGCAAATTGGGGAGACTGAATGGGGCGTTGGGTGGTTGCCACTCGGTGGATATGTCAAAATCTCTGGCATGATTGACGAATCGATGGATACCGAGCAATTGGCATCTGAACCGCAACCTTGGGAATTTCGATCGAAGCCCGCGTGGCAGCGACTGATCATCATGCTGGGCGGCATCATCGTGAATTTGATTCTTGGCTTTGCCATTTACAGCATGGTGCTGATGGTCTGGGGCGAGCGGGTCATGGAGACCCAAAACATTCCATATGGACTCGAATTTCATGAAGAAATGGAAGCCTTGGGCTTCGAGGATGGAGACCAAATCATCCAGCTCAACGACTTCCAGCCAGAAACGTACAATGAATTGCGCCGCAAGCTGTTCTTTGCTCCTGTTCATGACGTAATCGTCGAACGCGGGAACGGAGAACAGATTGCCTTGCATTTCGATAAAGAATTGGGGCAGCAGCTGATTGACGCGTCTGTCCGGGCACCCATTTCCATTCGCATTCCTTCAGTTGTAGCCGCCATTGCGCCAGGTTCCCAAGCCGAACAATCTGGCTTGGAGGTGGGCGATCGATTTGTGTCCATCAATGGGGAGACTGTCTTTGCCTACGATCAAGTGGTGGGTTACCTGCAATCTCATCCAGGTGAAGCATTTGACTTCGTTGTCCAACGCGGCGAAAGTGAGCAAATCGCCTTGAAAGGAAAAACTGACGAAAACGGGGTTTTTGGATTCAACAATGCCATGCCAGCAGAATTGGACGAATTCACCATGACCGATCGCCAATACGGCTTGGTGTCTGGCATCACCAGTGGTTTCCAATTGGCCGCCACAACGCTGCAAGATTACGTGTTGTCGATGCGGTTTTTGTTCACCAAATCTGGAGCCAGTCAAGTGGGCAGTTTGGTCACCTTCGGAAGCATTTTTGACGCAGGGTGGGACTGGGAGGTTTTCTGGCGAAACACCGCTTTCTTTTCCTTGATTTTGGCGTTCATGAACCTGCTCCCTATCCCAGCACTGGACGGAGGGCATGTGGCATTTTTGTTGTACGAAATGACAATGGGCCGTCCCGCTCCAGAAAAATTCTTAGAACGAGCTCAGCTTGTCGGGATTGTTTTGTTGATTTCTTTGATGGTCTTTGCCCTTGGAAATGACATTTGGAGGTTGTTGACGGGACAATTCGGTTAACTTGCCTCCATGTCTGTAAACGACATCAATGCATATGGCTTGGTGATTGGAGGGTCTTTGGTGATCATTCTGTCTTATTTCGCCAATCTCCTGGCCAAAAAAACCAACATCCCCAGTGTTCTGGTCCTCATTGGGATGGGCATCGCCATCCGGCAAGGTTTGGACGCAATGGGCCTCACTGGCATCCCTTACGAAGGCTTGGTGTTGGAACTTCTCGGTACCATCGGTTTGATTTTCATTGTTTTGGAAGCGGCATTGGACTTGGAACTCAAAAAAGAAAAGCTTCCTCTCATCTTGAAAAGTGCAGGGTTGGCTTTGCTGGCGCTGGCCGGCAGTTCAGCTGGCATTGCCACTTTGTTGGTTCAATGGATGGGCATGCCCTTTTTTCAGGGACTGGTGTACGCCATTCCTCTCAGCATCATGAGCAGTGCCATCATCATCCCCAGTGTCGGTGGGCTGCACCATGATCCGAAGGAGTTCATGGTCTACGAAAGCACGTTCTCTGACATTTTCGGCATCATGGCTTTCTACCTGCTGCTCGAAAATTCCGATGTTCAATCGGCTCAATCTGTTCTGTTCAACATCGGATCAAACCTCTTGCTGACATTGGTCATTGCAATCCTTGTAAGCTATCTGTTGGTTTGGGTGCTCCAAAAAATCACCAGCCAAGTGAAATTGTTCTTGTCTGTGGCCGTTTTGCTTTTGATTTATGCCATCCAAAAACTGCTCCATCTAAGCCCATTGATCTTGATTCTGATTTTTGGGCTGATGCTGAACAATCACCGAATTTTCTTCCCTGGAAACTGGCGCATTTTTCGCCGCAAACAAGCCGGTGGACGATCAGTGTACCTTCTGGACGACGTGCGCATGGCCCGTTTGCATCACGATTACCATTTGCTCACGCTGGAAAGTGCCTTTGTCATTCGAACCTTCTTTTTTGTGCTCTTCGGAATGACCGTCTCTCTGGCCGCCCTGAGCGACTTGGACGTCTTGGTTGACGGTTTGTTCATCTGTTTGATTTTGTACTCTGTTCGGCTGGTCTTCCTGCTGATTTTTGAGCGCAAGGAAGTCTTTCCCTTGCTCTACATCGCCCCGAGAGGTTTGATCACCATTCTGCTCTTTTTCCAGATTCAATCTTCCTATCCCCAATACCTCAGTCCGGCTTTTGATCAAGGGATTTTGCTTGTGGTCATTCTGGTCACCAGCCTCGTCATGACAGCCGCATTGATTCAACATGGCTTGGGCATTCGAGAAATTCCAAGGGCACCCGAAACGGCAGCCTTGGCCTTGGATGATGAGGAGCCGGAGGGGCAACCGGAAATCCGTCCATCGGATTCCAACACAACCGGCAAATAAACCCCGCCTGGAGATCGAATTGCCCAGCCCATCATCTCCAATCCCAACAACAGACTTCTCACCTCCTCCTCAGGGAGGGACAAAGCCTGCGCACAAGTAGCCAGGTGGCTGCCCGACTCCCGAATCAAATGAATCCAAATCGACCGCAGATGTGGAGGGAGTGCATCCACCAAACCGGAAATTGTCGGCGGTTGACAAGACGTCTTTTTTTCTTTCGTTTCCCCACAAAAAATGCTGTCGACCAACTCCTTGGGTTCCGAAAAAGCCGTGCTCGGGAAAGCGTCTATCAACTGTTGATTGCCGGCCCATCGTTTGCCCCCTGAAGGCGGCACCAGAACGAACAGGTTCACACCCAGATCCAAGGCAATTTCAACAGATATCATGGAGCCCCCACGAGCTGGACTCTCGATGACCACCAAAGTGTCCGACAAGCCCACTGTGATGCGATTGCGCGCCGCAAAATGCCATCGATGGATTGCGGATTCCATTTCAAATTCTGTCAACAATGCCCCGCCCTTTTCAAGCATTTCTGCTGCCAAACCTGCATTTGCCTTTGGGTGAATGGACTCCAATCCATGACCCAGACAAGCCACACCTCCACGCCCGCTTTCCACACCACCCTGCAATGCAGCCGCGTCAATTCCTGCCGCCAATCCGTTCACAACCTGGGCTCCCGCCTCTGCCAACAAGAAACCCAGGGTTTTCGCCATCACGCGGCCATATGGACTGCATCGCCGGGTGCCTACGACAGATACCGAACGACGGGCCATCAGGGTTTCAGGGTCACCCAGACCAAACAAAACCCCTGGGACATCCACCATCTCACGCAACCGATGAGGACAATTGGGTTCATCCACAGAAATTGCCCACCCCCCTATGGCCTTCAGTTTTTCGTCATGTTCCTGAACCGCATCCCAATTCCGGTTCCAACCCCCACAATCCCAATCTCTCTGCCACTCAAGAAAAGCATCCAACCCCCCCCGTTCCGGAATTTCCCGATGCAACTTGGCCCAACCCCAACCCGATGTCCTTTTCGCCATCAACCATTTTTCTGTCTGCCGCATCCCTCAAAATTGGCCCTGCGAAACAGGCCTTCAACATGTGATTCACCACCGCCTGCATTTCTTTTGCCAACGCGCATCCAAGGCCATTTCGCAA
The DNA here is from genome assembly GCA_049610385.1 of Flavobacteriales bacterium. GTDB lineage: Bacteria > Bacteroidota > Bacteroidia > Flavobacteriales_D > Sanyastnellaceae > JBMYZL01. The sequence continues at coordinate 19,460 of JBMYZL010000019.1, read as the reverse complement.
TTCAAATAGAATTCGTCGCATCTTGCATCCATGATTCGCACCATGAAGGCCTGGGCCATGATGGCGGTATTGGGGATTCCAAGTATTGGCGCTGGTCAATCTTTGGGTTCTGTTCAAGGCACCATCACCGATGTGACTGGGGCTCCACTGATCGGAGCCACCGTGCAACAATTGGGCATCAACCAACCGAATGCCATAGCAAGCGGAATTTCTGGCAATTACAATTTGCCCATCAACCGCCCCGGAAACGCTTCATCCATTCAATTGCGATGTTCTTTCATCGGGATGAAGCCCGCAGACACCACCATTGCAGTTTCCGAATGGAGACAACCCTGGGTCTGGAATGTACAATTGGAGGAGGAAGCATTGGGTCTTGATGCTGTAGTCATCAGTGCCGGAAGGTTTGAGCAATCAGCTGCCGAAGTAACGGTTTCTTTGGACGTTCTCCCCCCGAGACTGGTCGAATCCAAAGGAACCACTTCCTTGGAAACCGCTTTGGAACAAAACCCTGGTGTCAGCATGGTAGATGGGGAACCGCAAATCCGCAGTGGAAGTGGATTCAGCTATGGTGCAGGATCCCGGGTGATGATTTTGGTGGACGACCTGCCTGTGCTGAGTGGGGATGCTGGCAGACCAACTTGGGGATTCTTGCCCTTGGAAAACTTGGAACAAATCGAAATCATCAAAGGGGCCGCATCTGTGTTATACGGGAGCGCAGCCCTGAGCGGCGTGATCAATGTCAGAACCCGTTACCCGGATGCACGGCCCTTGACACGGATCAGTGTTCAACATGGCATTTTTGCACGGCCACGCTCCGCCGAGGCCAAGACGTGGGCAGGTTCCAACATGCAATCGAATGTTCGGTTTTTGCACAGCCAGAGAATGGGGTCGTGGGACGTCGTTGTCGGAGGGAACATCCTCGGCGATGAGGGCTTTTTGTCCCCCGTAGATAGCGGCGATTCCCGCGGTTACCGACCTTGGGAAATCGACCATTTTGCCTCCGAAAAACGCGGTCGTTTCAATGTCAACCTCAGAAAGCGTGAGTCTCGCATAGATGGCCTTCAATATGGGATCAACACCAATTGGCAAAAAGGTGACTTTCTGAATACCCTCATTTGGGAGCAAGCGCCGAATGGCATCTACGGAAGCTATGAAGGAGCGGCCACCCGCACCCGCCAATTGGTCGGGACCCTTGACCCCCATATGCAATTCGTGCGCGGGACCTGGCGACACTCGCTTCGAGGCCGTTGGTTCCATTTGATCAATGACAACGACAATGACCAGGGCAATGCTTCGGATGTGTTGTACTCGGAATACCAAGCTGCTTGGCGTCATGGGGAGGGGTTGGATCTGACTGGCGGGTTGGTATTTAGCCAAACTTGGAGTGAAGCCGAATTGTATAGTGGTGGGCAGTCTGACGGCAACAACACCGCCACAAATGCCGCTGCATTTCTGCAAATCAATTGGTCACCGCTGCCCCAGCTTCATTTTTCAGGCGGGGGTCGCTTTGAACATTTTCGAATCAATGAAAATCAGCAAGGCCAACCTGTGTTCCGCGCGGGCTTGAATTGGCAAGCCGCAAAGGCGACTTACATGCGGGCCAGTTGGGGCCAAGGCTTTCGCTTCCCCACAATTGCGGAACGGTTCATCCGCACCGGATTGGGATCACTTCAAATCTATCCCAACCCGGGATTGCAGCCCGAATCTGCCTGGGCCGGCGAATGGGGTGTGAAGCAGGGATTCAAATGGGGTGGACTGATTGGATTCATCGACCTCGCCGTTTTCCATCAACGATACAGCGACTTCATCGAATTCACATTCGGTACATGGGGAGGAGCCGGTGCACCATTGGCCGGATTGGGTTTCACCAGCTTGAACACCGGAGAAACCCAAAACACAGGAATGGAAATCACCTGGACTGGACGGTGGACCGTGGGCAACAGCACGGTTGATTTCCTTACTGGGTACACCTACACGCAGCCCATAGCTTTGGAGCCTGACTTGAATTACAATCCCTTCGAAGGCAATTCATGGATTACGAGTTACACCACCACCAGTTACAACACCGACAACAATTTACTGAAGTACCGCTCACCTCATTTGGTCCGTGCCGACGTGGAATGGCGTCAAAATCGGTTGTCCACCGGCATCAGCCTCCGATACCAAACAGCACTCAGAAATTTTGATGCAGCCTTTGTCCAATTTGAGCAAGAAGGATTTGTAGAATGGGGGCTCGAAAATTGGTTGAATGACCACCCGAACCTGCCATGGATTGTGGATTTGCGAGCCTCATGGAAGCAGTCCAAAGGACACTCGTGGAGCATTTTGGTGAGCAATGCTTTGAATGCCGAATACTCCATCCGACCCTTGACGATGGAGGCACCCCGTTTGGTTCAATTGATGTACACCTACGAAATTCAATGAAGGATCCCATTGTCGCGATCATCCCGGCGAGATACAATTCCAGCCGATTCCCGGGAAAACCGCTGGCCACCATTCATGGGAAATCCATGATTCAAAGGGTGGTCGAACAGGCGCAAGCCGCACGGGCATTCGATGCGGTCATTGTCGCCACAGACCACGAGGGCATCGCACATGCAGCAGAACGTGCAGGCGCTCTGGCGAAACTAACCGATCCGGACATTCCAAATGGAACCCTACGGTGCCATGCTGCCTTGACCCAATGGGAAATCCAAAATGACTTCACCCCTCGGGCCATCGTCAACATCCAAGGAGACGAGCCATTTGTGCAACCCAAGGCCCTCAAGCAATTGTGCCAACTCATTGACATGCCAGGCGCTGCCGTTGCAACACTGGGTCACAATGTTCAAGACGTCGAGCGCATCACTGACCCCAATCGGGTGAAAGTCGTTGTCGACCTGAAAGGCAGGGCCTTGTATTTCAGTCGGCAACCCATTCCTTCCGGGACTGAGGGTGCGATCCTCCACCAAGGCATCTATGCATTCACTCGAGGAGCTTTTGAAGCCATCACTTTGCTGCATCCTACCCCATTGGAAAAACGAGAGTCTTTGGAACAACTTCGTTGGCTTGAACATGGCTGGCGAATTCATGTCGGAATAACCGAAGCCCCTTCGCCATCCGTCGATACACCGGGGGACATCGTCACCATTGAAAACCTGATTTCTAAAGGGGTCTTGACCCCATAAACTCCAACCCAGATGTTTCACAAATTCCATCATATCGCAGTGGTTTGTACGGCTATCTTTGCGGCCGCTTGCCAATCCACCCCTTCAAACGACCCCATGTCAGAGAAGACTGCTCCAGCCTTGACCGCCAGCTCTTTTGATGCGGCACCAGACGCCCAAAAACAACCCCATATCACAGAAATTCACGGGAAGACCCTTTCCGACGACTATTTCTGGATGCGGTTGAGTGACGAACAAAAAGAAGCTGAAAATCCCGATGCACAGACCCAAGACGTGCTGGATTATCTCACCCGAGAAAATGCATACACCGAAACCATCCTCAAACCCACTGAGAACTTTCAAGAGGAATTGTTCAACGAGATTGTGGGACGGATCAAGCAGGATGACTCCAGTGTTCCAGTCAAAGACAATGGCTACTGGTATTACACCCGTTACGAAGAAGGACAAGAGTATGCCATTCACTGCCGAAAACCAGAGGACATGGCCAATGAAGAAGAGGTGATGTTGAATGTCAATAGCCTCGCGGAAGGCTTCTCTTACTTTGCTTTGGGTGGGCGAAGTGTGAGCCCAGATAACCGCCTTCTTGCTTTCAGTCAAGACACCGTTTCTCGTCGAGAATACACCCTGAGATTCAAAGATTTGACCACCGGGGAGTACCTGCCAGATGAAATCCCGCAAACCACCGGCGGGGCCACTTGGGCGAATGACAACAAAACCGTGTTCTACTCGAAAAAAGACCCCATCACCCTGCGTTCTTATCGAATCTACAAGCACACCCTGGGTACAGATGCGGCAGCGGATGAATTGGTTTATGAAGAAACGGATGAAACCTTCAGCTGTGGCGTTGGGAAGACCAAAAGCGATGCCTACATCATGATTGGAAGTTACTCCACTGTCAGCACAGAATGGCGCTTCCTGGATGCCAACATTCCGGATGGCGATTGGACCGTGATGCAGCCACGGGAACGAGATTTGGAGTATAGCCCCGACCACATGGGGGATCACTTTTACATCACCACAAACCGCAATGCCCAGAATTTCAAACTGGTCAAAACACCTGTAAATGCCACGGGATATGAACACTGGGAAGATGTGATTCCACACCGTGAAAACACCTTATTTGAGGGCATTGAAATGTTCAAAGACTTTTTGGTCATGGAAGAACGGACCCATGGTTTGACCCAAATTCGAATCAAAGCATGGGATGGTTCCAAAGACGAATATATCCAGTTCGACGACCCGGCCTACATGGCCTATGTCAGCACCAATCCGGACTTTGACACACAAAAGCTTCGATACGGGTACACCTCAATGACCACGCCGAATACAGTCTATGAGATGGATTTGGTGACCAACGACAGGGAAATGCTCAAGCAGCAAGAAGTCCTTGGAGGTGGGTTTGATCCCTCGAATTACAGCAGCGAACGAATCCTGGTCAAAGCACGCGATGGGGTGGAAGTCCCCGTGAGCATCGTCTATCGCAACGGGATGGAACGGAACGGGGAAAATCCCTTGTTGCTTTATGGATATGGCAGTTACGGCTACAGCATGGATGCCGGCTTCTCGAGCACGCGATTGAGCTTGTTGGACCGTGGTTTCGTCTACGCCATGGCTCATATCCGTGGGGGGCAAGAAATGGGTCGTTCATGGTATGAAAATGGGAAGTTGTTCAACAAAATGAACACATTCACAGACTTCATCGATTGCGGTCAGGCCATGGTCGATCTGGGCTTCACCTCCCCTGACCACCTTTACGCCATGGGTGGTTCAGCCGGTGGTTTGCTCATGGGTGCTGTCATCAACATGGCGCCCAGCCTCTGGAATGGTGTGATTGCCGCTGTTCCTTTTGTAGATGTCATCAACACCATGCTGGATGAGACCATTCCGCTGACCACGGGTGAGTTCGACGAGTGGGGCAACCCGAAAGACCCCGACTATTTTGACTACATCATGCAATACAGTCCCTATGACCAAGTCACAGCCCAAGATTATCCGCACATGTTGGTCACTACAGGCTACTGGGACAGCCAAGTGCAATATTGGGAACCCGCAAAATGGATGGCCAAATTGCGCGATTTCAAAACGGATGACAACCTCCTCATCATGCATTGCAACATGGAAACAGGTCATGGCGGTGCTTCTGGGCGTTTCAAACGTTTCCGTGAAACCGCTATGGAATATGCCTTTCTCATGATGCTCGAAGGCATTGATTCTTGACCACATCACGTCGAACAATCCACCGAGTGAAATACCGACGACTGACCCAAGAGGAATTGCGAGAAGTCGAACAAGAGTTCATTCAATATCTCGCTGGTGAAGGAATCCCTTCTGAAGAATGGGCTCAGATGCTCGTTCTTCAGGAGGGAATCGATGACCATTTGGACGCCTTCAGCGAGTTGTTCTTCGATCGCGCAACAGGCGCTATTGAATTTCTAGAACGGGAAAACGAAGGTGAGACTTGGTTGTTCCGATTCGGCGAAACAAATGCTGACCTCATTCGTTTGATGCCAAATGATTCAGGTCAATTTCGAATTTCGGGAACAGGACAAAAATCCTATGAGCCAGAGGCCCGGGGTCGTGAGATTTTCCTGCTACTGGAGCAGGGAGCCTGTCCGTGTGACGGAGAGCGGTTTTTGAAGGCTCAAAGTGCAAACCCCTGCTGAAGCAACAAATCTCGGATGTCGCGCGGTCCTGGAACCGGCAAATGGCTAGCGTGCAAACCCGCCAAACGCGCACCTTCCACATGTTGGATGCTGTCATCCACAAACCAGGTGGACTCCCGACGAATTCCGTGGATGTCACACACCCGGCGAAAAGTTTCTGGATGAGGTTTGCGCATGCCCAATTCATGGCTGTAATGAACCGCTTCAAAAACACCGCGCCATGCGGACAAAGACCCCATTTCGCGCTCAATCCATGCCTCAAAACGTCTGGCATGTAACACATTCGTGTTGGACAACAGGAACAAACGGGTTTGCTGGGAGAGCGCTTGAAGCATCGGCAACCGATCCGCTTTCATTCCCGTCAAAATGGAATCCCAGGCATCCGAAACTTCTTTGACCGTTGTCCCAGGACGACAATGGGATTGAAGGGCCTCCAGAAAAGCTGCCGGTGAGATGCCCCCCGTTTCCAGGGTGTCGAACAAGTCGGTTTGTATGTGCTGATGATAGATTTGATCAAAATCACCCGCCCCCAAGGCCTCAAAAGCCCGAACTGGTGCATCGTAATCGATGTCATACAACACCCCACCAAAATCCAATATGACGGCCTCCGGTAAACCTTTGGGAAACTCAAATGCCACGCTCAAAGGGTCTTGAGCCAAACCTGGAATTCCCCATCTTGACGAATCCGGTCCATCTCCATGCGCGCAACCATCGCATCCTCAAATGCCCCCAAAACGACCATATTCAAACCATTTGTCCCCAAACGAACTTCTGCATTCCAACCCTTGGCTTGGGCCGATGCCGCATAATTTCGGGCATTGGACTCGACGCTGAAAGCACCTGCCACCAGCCAGAAATTCTCCACAGGCGAAGAAGCTTGTGCCTCCTCCTCATTGATCACCACGGGCGCCTCGGGCTTCGAAACTTCCATGTGCACCTCTCGAAGTCGCACATGTGTTCCGGTGGCATTCAACGTTTCCTCTGCGAAATCATATCTCACGGACGTTGCCCCAGAAAGTCCACCCAGCAGTGAATCGAAACGATTGAGATCTTCTGTCTCCACTGGATTGGGCATCAACACACCCTCCTCTTCAAAGCGCGGGATGAACGCAACGGCCTCCGTAGAGGTCCAACCTGTATCGGGGATGAGGTTCATCAAGTCTGCACGATCTGAAAAGCCCAACCAAGCGGAACCGGCCAACAACGGAATGGAAAGTACCGCCGCCAAACGCCGCAACAAGGGATGTGCCAGCGTGGAAGAAACGGACCTTCCGATGGGCACAACCGGTGTCGGTTCAGATTCTGGCTTTGTTTCTGCGGAATTGCTAAGCGGCCGCAATGGGATGCGCTGCAACCCAAAAGAACTTAACAAGCGCTCAAGCGCAGGATCAGCAACAAAGGAAACAGGGCCGGACGGTGACGACCGAAACAATCTGCCCACATGTGCCAAGGCAACAGCATCGCCTTCGCGGAGCGCAGCACGCATCCAATTCGCCTCACGCTCCACTTCAATCAATGCTTCCGCATAGGATTTGCCCGTGGCAGATGCCAGAACATGCGCCAGAACCCCATCATTGTGAACCAGACGCTCATTGAACATCATGTCCCGAGCGGGCGGAATCAATTCTTGTCGAGAATCATCATAACGAGCCGGACGTTCATTGCACACAAAACCGCCCAATCCCGGAATCACCACGCAGTTGTGATCCGTCAACAACCGATGCAAATGTTGGGAAATGAAACGTTCCGACACCATGCCCCGAAAGTAGGAAAAAGCACTGAAACAAAAAGGCCTCACCGGATCAATACCACATGGCCCGTTTCCAATCGGGGACCATCCCGAAGTTCATAGCGCAATTGCCAGTTGTAGACGCCGTCGGGCAAGAAATGCTCACTGTCTTGGGTTTGGTCATTCCCCAACCAAACCTCTGCCGGGTCCTGACTGTAAAACACCATATGGCCCCAACGGTCAAAAATCCGCAGTTGATAGCCGCGAACGTTCACACTGCTCACGACAAACACATCGTTCACCCCGTCGTTGTTGGGTGTGAATGCTGTGGGCAAAAAAACAGGGGCAAAGACGTCCACAAAAACACTGTCAGAGCCGATGCACCCTTCAGGTGAAGTGGCCATGAGTTGGAACGCCATAGGGCCTTCTGGATTCAGCACCAGAGGCTGCAAACAATCGATGCAAGACAATCCATCCCCAGGAGACCAAGTAAAATCCTCTGCACCGATGACCGTTCCATACAACACGGCGGATTCAAACAAATCAACTGATGGACTTGGACCTGCATCCACCACAGGAGAGGGCCACACCTGAACCGTCACCGTGTCGCTCGCACTGCAGCCAAATCCATCCGTAACGTGGACAACAAAATCCGTGGTTTCAATGGGAAAAGCCACTGGCGACTGCGCCTGAGGATCACTCACCAAATAAGCGGGAGACCAATTGAAACTCACCCCATCCGTGGCTGAAAGAAGAATCGAAGACCCTTCACAAATCCACCCGCCCCCATCCGCAGATGCTGAGGGGCTGACAAAAACAACAGAAACTGAATCCACGCCAACGCCACAAACATTGGCAATTTGTGCCACAAATGTCATGTCCCCGGGGGGCGTCGCAAAGGGGTTTTGCAAAAGTGGATTGTTCACGTACTGGGCAGGAGACCACAAGTATGTGTCTCCTTCAGATGCTTGCAAATACAACCCTTGACCGGGACACAAATACTCCACCGGCCATGTGACCCCGCCCGGCGTACTCGTCACCACGTTCACAGTAACTTCTTCTTCCTGGTAACAACCCTCGTCCGTGCTCACGGCTGCCGTATACGTGGTGGTCTGACTCGGAGTGGCTTGGGTACTCTCACTGGTTGGGTCTGCCAATCCCACAGCTGGACTCCACACCACCTCATCCCCTCCGATGGCATTCAGCTCCACCGTCTCTCCGAGACAGATGGTCATGTCATTGGACATCTCGAGGTCAAGGCTGGTGACCACCACGATGACGCTGTCGATGCCTGTTCCGCATTCGTTTGAATCTTGGACAAAGTATGTGGTGGTTTCAGTCGGGGAGGCCTCAGGCGTAGGCGTGTCCGTGGCGCTCAAAGTGGGGTCGTTTTGCCAGACCAAATCCGCCCCCCCCCATGCCTGCAAAGTCACTGACATGCCTTCGCAAATCGGATCCACCAAATCCACAGATGGCTGCGGAACATCCTCGATGAAAACCGAAACAATGGCTGTATCGGGGTCCAAGCACCCCCCTGACGCATTGGGGTCTGAAACCACCAACATGATGTCCCACTGCCCCTCCGTATCATAGATATACTCTGGATTTTCTTCATCAGACGTGTTCAAATCACCGAAAAACCACTCGAATTCTGAACCGCCAAAAGAGTTGTTGATGAATTGAATCGGATCGCCCACACACAGACCGGAAGAGTTGTCGATGTCAATCACCGCGACCAACGAACCCAAATTGAATTTGAACACGCCGAGATTGCAATTGGTAGAAGGGTTGACCTGTCCATAGGCCCCTTCTGTCACTGGAAAATCATCAAAACCGCCGCAACCTGCACAGACGGCTTGATACACCGTTCCATCCTTGTCAAACCGAGAGGTTCCTCCATCGACATGCTCATTGGCAAAGGGACCACCAAAAAAAGTGCCATAGGTCAAATCCGTCCCCCCCGGCGCCAACACCCCCAACCAAAAATCACTATCGTCTGTGGACAGTTGGTAAGCGTCCGAGGTGGTCGGCATCCCATTCGTGGTGCTGCTTGAGGCGTAAGCGCTGTTGCTGGAATTGGTCACCCCTCCCCACCCGGACATGTACACCTCATCGCAATCCGAAACCAAAAATGCTGTGGGGCTGATGTCAATCCCGGTTTGATCAACACCCACACGTGTGCACCAGTCAAGCGAGGCCAAATCCGGGCTGAATCGCGCTACAAAGGTGCTGCCATTTGGATTGCTATCGTAAATGTCAGTGCCTGCCAAGGGCATGGAACCACGGGTTTGACCCATCAAAAATGGATGGTCTTCGGTGTCCAATTGGACAAAATATGCTTGATCATAGTCCGAAGTGCCCAGAAACGTCGCCGCCTCGATGAAGGGAAAACCGCCCCCAAAATTGATCCGGGTCAGAAAGGCGTCCACATCACCTTGCCAATCCCCTGCGTAAGCGCCTGTGGTGGTGATGAAATCCGCACTTTTTGTGCCGCCCGCCACATACGCCAGTTCACCGGATGAATCGAACTGGATGCCAAAAGCTGCATCCTCATTCACTCCTCCGAGATAGGATGAGAATTCCAAGGTGGCCAAATCAGGAGACATTCGAAAAATCACCCCATCACTGACGCCCTCCAAAACCTGATCAAACGCCTGCATCAAGGGGAAATCAGTGCTGTTGGTGGTCGACACCACCCAAGGCCGACCCTCAGGGTCAATGGCAATTTCTCCACGACACACATCACCGTAATTGTAGTTGAGTTTGTCACCGATGTTGAGGCCATCATTCCCTGTCCCGCCCATGAACGTACTGGCCAGTAAAGACCCATCGGAGGCGCTGATTTTTGAAACAAACAAATCGCAACCTTGGCTGTATTCACCATAAAAACTGTTGGCACCAAGGTTGATGTATTCCCCACCCACGAAATTGGTCACAGACGCACCAGATGTAGTCGGAAAACCGATTGAACCCGTGGTTCCCATGACATAAATGTCCCCTTGGTCGTCACTGGTGACGCTGTGTGGAAACTCCATGTTGCTGCCACCGAGGTAGGTGCTGTAGTCCAATGTGCTTCCGTCTTCAGACCAAACTGTCAAGCCCACGTCAAATTCGCCCCCGTTGAACACATCATCAATGGCCCCCACAGTCGTGGGATAACCCACGTTTCGCACCCCACTTCCACCAATCAACCGACCTTGATTGTCATACCCTGCTGTGAATCCCCAACTGTCCGCAGAAGACCCGACGTAGCTTGCAAATTGAATTTCTGGATCAATCACCAATGGGCGTTCGTCATCCCAAGGACCATCCAAGGCATAACGCACCACAACAGCCCCACCTTCCAAAACCCATTCTGCATGACACGGCACCTCCTCCATTTGAGAGCCGTCCATTTGGTAACAGAATGGTGCTGATTCTGATATCAGCCCCCAAGGAGAAGATGCCGGCCCCATTTCGTGCAAGAACCCGCCAGCTTCATCGGGTTGAGAGGAGGCACCGCTCATCCGCAATTGAACCACACCCACATCGACCCCAGCATCCACGACCCAATCGTATTTGAACTGTCCACTCATTCCGCGCATACTGCGCATCACCAAATCCACCCCAGGCCAAACATCATGACAAGTCATGTGGGACCGTGAACGCAACCCCTTGGACCATTTCGATGCATCCGAACCCAAGTAAAAATTGTATCGGGTGCCTGAAACGGGCTCTCCCCAGGACCATGATTCCACGGCTCCACCCAAGAACTCCACATCCCAAACCTGAGAGCTCAATCGGGTCTCACCTGCAATGGCATCATGTGAAGCCACGCGATCCCACCCAGGACCAAACATTCGGGTTCGCCAGCCAGATTCCGTCATCCACAACTCTCCTGTCCCCCACTGCGCACGAGCGGTCACTTCACTTGGCCATTGGCCCGCATTCGGGATGAAGCCGTGAGGGTTTGGTGAGTGCGCTGCGCGCAGAACACGTGGAGTAACCGACTGTGACCACAAGGGAACAAATGAACAAGCACAGACGAGTCCGGACGCCCACCGCATCCAATGCTTGTTTTTTGTCCGAAAAGCCTGAACCATCATCCCACAAGATAACGAACAAAATCAGGTCTGGGTTGCCTTCAAAAAAACTTGTCTTCAACTCAATTCCTCAACCAACAAGCGCATTTCAATCACCGGAGACATCTTCTCATGTAGAATGCGATACACGGCATCGGCTATGGGCAATCGCACCTGGAACTTCTTGTTCATCTCATGAATGCCCTGAGATCCATTGAATCCTTCGGCTACCATGTCCATTTCAATGATCGCCCCTTTCACACTGTATCCTTTGCCAATCATGGTCCCCAATGTCCGATTGCGGCTGTGCAAACTGTATGCAGTGACCAACAAATCTCCCAAATACGGACTCTCTTTGACATCTCTGTCCAACTGGTGAACGGCGGCCAAAAACGCTTTCATTTCCTGAGATGCATTGGAAATCAAAACGCTCAAAAAATTATCACCATAACCCAATCCATGCGCGATGCCCGCAGCAATGGCATAGATGTTTTTCAACACTGCAGCAAGTTCTGCACCGAAAACATCTTGGCTGGTCTTGACCCGAATGAATCGGTTTTCAAGAAGTTCTGCAAGCATCCGGGCAGGCGAAGCATCTGGACAAGCCACGGTGAGATAAGACATCTTCTCACGGGCCACTTCCTCCGCATGACAAGGACCCGCAATCAGCCCGATTTGATTGTATGGGATTCCGAGTTGCTTGTGCAAGTATCTGGCGGGAATGCTGTCAAATTCCACGACCATGCCCTTGACCGCACTGAATAGAATTTTATCTGAAAGTCCCCGAGGCTGGTGCTTTTCCATCGTGTTGTGCAAGTGGATGGAAGGGATGGCCAAAATGATGATGTCACTCTTGTCAATGACCGCCTGCATGTCTGTCCCCACTTCCAATTGCGAGGTGTTGAAGGCAATGCTTTGGATGTAGTGTGGGTTGCGGCCATACATGCCCAAATATTCTGCTGTCTCGTCCCGTCGCACCCACCAGTGCAACGTTTCGATGTTGTTGAGCAGCATTTTGGCAATTGCCGTGGCCCAGCTGCCGCTTCCAAGAAGGCCTATGGATGGTTTTTTGGGCATTTCAATTCAAAAATTCCAAATGGAAGCCAATCGATCACGACCCAGCCGATTTTCCATGACATCATACTGACATTGAAGATGCCCTCGAGCCGCGGTCTTGAGTTCTTTTGTCAAACCAATCTCATCAGAATGGGCCGTGTGGACCCGATGCCCAAAGTCACCCGGAAAATCCTGCATGCCCGCAAACTGGTGAAATCTGTCCAGGTGAATTTGACCTTCGGGACCAAACAACTCTTCGTAAATCAATTCGTGAATGTCCGGAAAAAGTTCATTCACCGTTTCCAATGTCTCCTTGTAATTGGAATGCTTCGGCCAATGCCTCGGTGATGGCAGCAAACCATCCGCGCAGAAACGTTCAATCTGCGCAACCGCGACGGGGTTATTTCTTTTGACGTGCTTCATCGCCGAGTCAAGCCGATTCAATGGATCTCGCCAAATCACGAATGTCTTCACTTCAAAATCCGCCTGAAGAAATTTCAATAACGCGGAGAGAACATCTTTGGATTCGATGGCATAAAAAGGATCAATATCGCCAACAATTCGACCCCTGGGATGCGCCAATGTCTTTCGAGAATGTCTCAAAAACTGATGGTGGATGGCGCCCGAAACCGAAAAACGATGCAAGGCCTCTCTCCGAGAAAATCCGGCAAACGGTTCAAGAAACGTCTCTTCGAAACCCGAATTTCGCTGTTTTCTCAAGGCCCACAAATCATTCATGGAACGCATCCATCTCAATGGGCTTGTCAATGGTGACGCCTTTCGACGAATTCCGAAGCGCGTCAAACCCATTTCTTTGGCCAGGTTGATTTCAAACGCTGCGTCGGGATGCCGGCACAAATGCTTGAACATCCAGGTGGTTCCGGCTTTTTGCATCCCAAGCCCCAAAAGAAATGTGGGTTTGTTTCCCATCGCGTCAAAAGTAAAGCAACCCAGAGCGATTCCACATTTAATTTTCGACCTGAGAAAAATGCGGTCACCCCAATCCCGCCACCGACAAAAGCCACTGGGGCAAGCCATCAGAAAAGCATTGTGGGTCGCTTCTATGCCCAAGGGAAATCTTACCTTTGGCACCCAAATTCAAACCCATGAGCGACGACCTCCTCAAACAAGTGATCAGCCATGCCAAAGAGTATGGGTTCGTGTTTCCCTCGAGTGAAATCTACGATGGGTTGTCTGCCGCCTATGATTACGGACAGTTGGGTGCAGAATTGAAAAACAACATCAAGAATTACTGGTGGACGGCCATGGTCCGCATGCACGATAACATTGTGGGCATCGATGCTTCCATATTCATGCACCCGACCACTTGGAAGGCTTCGGGCCATGTGGATGCATTCAACGACCCTTTGATTGACAACAAGGACTCCAAAAAAAGGTACCGTGCTGACGTTTTGATTGAAGACCACATTGCCAAAATCGAGGCCAAAATCGAGAAAGATGTCCAGAAAGCAGCCAAGCGATTTGGAGACGCCTTTGATGAGGGTCAATTCCGATCGACCAATGGACGAATTCTCGATCGTCAGAAGCAAATCGACGACATCAACCAGCGGTTCAAAGTTTGCATGGATGCTGAAGACCTGGCCGGTGTCAAAGCCCTGATCGAAGACTTGGGCATCGCCGACCCCGATACAGGAAGCCGCAACTGGACAGATGTGCGCCAATTCAACTTGATGTTCAAAACGGAGTTGGGTGCGGTTTCTGGCGACTCGGGCATCATCTACCTGCGTCCCGAGACAGCCCAGGGCATTTTTGTGAATTTCCTCAACGTTCAAAAAAGTGGACGGATGAAGTTGCCTTTTGGCATTGCGCAAATCGGCAAAGCATTCCGCAATGAAATCATCGCCAGGCAGTTCATTTTCAGAATGCGTGAATTTGAGCAAATGGAAATGCAATTCTTCGTCAAACCCGGAACGCAAGCCGAATGGTATGAATATTGGAAGGCCCAACGGCTGAAATGGCACAAGGCCCTCGGATTGGGGGAAGACATGCATCGGTTCCATGACCATGTGAAACTGGCACATTATGCAGATGCTGCTGCTGATATTGAATTTCGGTTTCCCATGGGGTTCAAAGAGCTGGAAGGCATTCACTCCCGCACGGATTTTGACCTCAAGCAACACGAGGAACACAGCGGACGAAAACTTCGCTACTTCGACCCTGAAACCAAGGAGAGTTTCGTCCCTTACGTGGTAGAGACGTCCATTGGTTTGGACCGGATGTTTTTGGCCACCCTTTCCGCGGCCTTCCAAGAAGAAAGCTTGAAAGATGGGTCATCTCGGACTGTGTTGAAATTGCCTGCGCCACTCGCGCCCGTCAAGGCCGCAGTGCTTCCACTCATCAAGAAAGATGGTTTGCCAGAAAAGGCGAAAGAAATCCGCAATCTTCTCCAGCTCGATCACAATGTGCAATACGATGAGAAAGATGCCATTGGACGGCGCTATCGACGTCAAGATGCCATCGGCACACCCCTATGCATCACGGTCGACCATGACTCTTTAAACGACGACGCCGTCACCGTCCGTGACCGAGACACCATGTCGCAAGAACGCATTGCCATCGAAGCACTTCCCGCCTATGTGCAGAGGAAAGTCGGATTGGCCCAACTCTTCGATTGATTCCAGGAAAACCCGACAACATGCATCTTGAAAACCTCGAGTTGAACGGAAAACGCGCATTGATTCGCGTGGACTTCAATGTGCCCCTCAATGACGCCCGTGAAGTCACAGATGACACCAGAATTCGCGCGGCTTTGCCGACCATTCAATACGTCCTTGACGCAGGTGGGTCCGTGGTGCTGATGTCACATTTGGGGCGCCCGAAAGGTGTGGACGCCGCCCTGAGCCTGAAACACATTGTGCCTCGGGTATCGGAGCTGTTGGGGCGAACCGTCAAATTTGCTCCGGATTGTGTGGGCGAACCGGCCACCCAGTTCACGCACAACATGCAGCCTGGAGACGTTGTGTTGCTGGAAAACCTCCGATTTCACGCAGAAGAAAAAGCAGGTGATGAATTCTTCGCCGGACAACTTGCTGAAAATGGCGACTGTTACGTCAATGATGCATTTGGCACTGCTCACCGCGCCCACGCCTCAACTGCCATCATCGCCAAGTTTTTTCCAGAGGACAAAGCCTTTGGTCGTTTGCTGGCGGGAGAGATTGAAGCCATCGAAAAGGTTTTGGCCCATCCTGAAAAACCCATGACAGCCATTATCGGTGGCGCCAAAGTCAGCTCCAAACTGGGAATCATCGAACACCTCATTGGCAACGTAGATTGCCTTATTGTGGGTGGTGGCATGGCTTACACCTTTGTCCAAGCCAAGGGGGGGCAAATTGGCACGAGTTTGGTCGAACCGGAAATGCATGCAAAAGCCCTTTCCATTCTCGAACAAGCAGCCACTGCTGGCACCGAGTTGTTGCTGCCCACAGACACCCTTGTAGCGGATGCCTTTGCACCCGATGCACAGACCCGTGTGGTCCCGACCCACGAGATTCCCGGCCCATGGATGGGATTGGACATTGGACCCAAAACCACAACCGCATTTGTCAACGCTGTCATGCACTCTCAAACCATCTTGTGGAATGGTCCAATGGGCGTGTTCGAAATGGAAGCCTTCGCCCGAGGCACTCGCGCGGTGGCACAAGCTCTCGCTGACGTCACCAAACAAAAAAATGCCTTCACCTTGATCGGCGGTGGGGATTCCGTGGCGGCCATCAACCAAGCTGGACTGGCCGATCAGGTGAGCTACGTAAGCACCGGTGGTGGAGCCATGCTGGAATGCTTGGAAGGCAAGGTGCTCCCCGGTGTCGCGGCCATATCCAATTGACCATTTCTGACACGCTCAGGTGTCTTGCGAACTTATCGGCGTTCCAGCACTTCGCTCATGACAAATGAGCTCTGTACGGTACCGATGTTGTCCATCGCCGCCAGTTTGGGCTCTACCGAATCTTTGGCCGAACACCCCGCAAGCATGACCCACGCAGGTGTCCCCTTGGAAACCAAAGAGAAATTCGGAATCCGTGAAGGCCTGATTCGCCTCAGCATTGGATTGGAACACCCTGGCGACCTCATCATCGATTTGAACCAAGCTCTGGCAAATTTGAACTAATTTTCATTCATGAATCTGTGGATGAAATCCCTGGGAGTGGGCCTGATCGCCTGCTGGACCTTGGCTTTGGGTGGGTCGCCCGTTCAACCCGGATCCACCGTTCATGTATTCGCAGATGACTTGTTGCGGCCCAGAGAAATGGTGTGTCATCTGCAAGATGGCCTGGTGCGCATGGGCCAAAATTGGCGAAATCCGGTGGTTTACACCTTGCAATCTCGCAAGGTTTTCGAAGGGTTCTCCACCTCTTCTTTCGATTTGATCTACACCCTTGAAGAGGACATGGGTCGCATTCAGTTGCGCCGGGGAGAAGGCCAATGGTCAGACGATGTCTTGTACACTTGGTATCAAGGATCGGTTTACATCGGGGACAGCACTTTTCCATTGGATTTGGTTTACACCACCCGCACAAATCCCTTGAGCCCGGAACTTATCGAGCTTTACAAAGAAGACAGCATCAGCCGGTTTGACCGGATTTGTGTTTTTGTGGGACAACCTACACCCGAGGAGATTTTTGTGTTGCTACTCGCTCAAGGACTTTTGTGAGGCACACTGACCCTGTCAATGACTTCATCGCCCGGCGGCCAAACGTCCAGTAATGGTCTCCATCAATTGTCCGAGCGACTCACCTTCTGCCGTTCCCGCCCATACCTGGCGCCCGGTTTGGCAATCTACCAACTTAGCTGAGAAATAAGGCGCTCCAGCCAAGCAACTCTCGCGGAGCAACACCACGCCTTCAGCTCCAGCCAGCAACCCCGCTTCCACGACGGAATCCTCATCAAACAAGCCATTCATGCTCCGTTGCGATTCATCCAATACAGCATCGATGTCTCGCCGTTCCAATACATCGTAATGCCGCAACAACCGGACACCCGCTTGTTCCTCAAGCATCAGCGCATCGCCCAATCCTGCGCAATTCCGAGCATCCACAGCCACAACAAAAACATTTCGAATCAAGGAGGCTTCTTCTTTGATGGTAACCACGACACCCTCTGCTTTTTCTCCTCCAGAGACTGGATTCGATTCCGAGGTTTGTTCATCTAAGTTGGGTTCCATTCGAAATTCCACCACAGCGGGATAATCCAAAGTCCACGCCAAAGGGAACAACAAAAAGCATCCGGAAATCAGAGCTGCTGGATTGGCAAACCGAGTGCGCTTGACGATGTCATATTCCGTTTCAAATCCATGCTTTTCCAACTTGACACCCAAATTGTAACCGCTGATTTTTCGGTCCGTGTGCTGGTAAGGTGTTTTTCCCACCAGTTGACCATCCAACGTGACATAAGCGTCCGTCGGATATGAGGTGATCAACACACTGCTCTGGCAACCTGCCAAAACTAGGGCCGCCCAAGCGACAACAAACCAGCCGACCCGAGACATTGTTTTCAAGCGGTTTCGAGCGCAGTCAAGGTGAACTCAAAACGCTCCATGATGGCGTTAGCCAGGAGTTTTTCGCAAGCCTCTTGAACCATTTTCTCCGCCTCTGAAACGGTTTCCGCTTCTACGGACAAGGTGATGTGCTTCCCAATGCGAACCTCAGAAATGGCCCCAAGGCCGATGTTTTTCATGTTGCTGGAAACCGCTTTTCCCTGAGGGTCGAGCAAGGCTGGCAAGGGCATGATGTTGATGGATGCGCTGAATGTCATGGTGTGTGCTTTGCAGATTGCGGTTGAAAACGGGTTTGGCCAAACCACCCCCAAATCAGATACAAAAGTAATGCGGCGAGCACACCCATGGGCCATCCCTCCGCCAAAAATGCAGCCAAAACACCAATGCCTACCGCGGTGATGAAATACGCCTTGCGAAATCGGTCATAAGCCGCAGATTTTCCCCAATTTTTCAAGTCAATCATCCGTCTTTTTGAAACCATCATCCATGGAATCAGTGTGCATCCCACAAGCATGGCCAAACCCACAAAAGCCAAGCCGCCCGTGCCGTACAAACCGGGAGCACCATACAAGCTGTAATGGGCTGCAAGCATCAAAACCCCCCACCACCAAAGCGCACCCGCAGGAGCTGGCATTCCCTCAAAGCCAAATTGCCGCCCCTCCTCGCTTTCATTTGCCTTCACATTGAAACGAGCCAATCGGTAGGCTGCAGCAGCCGCAACAGTCAAGGGAAGCCATTGCATCAACTCTGGCAACGCAGGCGTCCAGCTGTGCATCAGCGTGATTCCCACAATCGCTGGTGCCACACCGCTGGTCACGACATCTGCCAAACTATCCAGCTGAACCCCAAGCGGACCAGCAACATCAAGTTTTCGAGCACACCATCCATCGAAGACATCAAACAACACCGCTAAAAACCAAATCAACGCAATCCACATCATGCCCTCACCGTTGAGTTCAGCGATGTCCCAGCGGATGGAATCTTCAGACCAACCACCAGCATCCAATTCCCATGCCCGCAATCCGCCGACTCCCCAATCCGGACCCCGCACAATGGACCAACAAACCACCGTACCACCGAGCAAGTTGCCCATGGTCAATGCATTGGGAAGCCATTGAAGTGATTTCACTTGACGAAGGTACATTTACCTGTTGCGAATTTGTAACCCTGCACAAGGTTTTCCGTATATTTGCTAACCCTGCTACGCAGGAATCAAAGGTCCGATGGCCGAGTGGCTAGGCTCAGCTCTGCAAAAGCTGCTACAGCGGTTCG
>JBMYZL010000018.1:0-53996 GCA_049610385.1 Flavobacteriales bacterium | reverse complement strand
GATCCATGAACGCGTCACGGCCCAAGAGCATGCGGAATTCCATGGTGTCTCGGTTTGCCAAGGTGAGGTCCACCTTCCAACTGTAGTCGCCGAGCTGCATCTTGGTTTGGACCACCAAACGCTCTTCCGAGATGCCCGAGGTGTTCTTGACAAGCTTGCGACCGGTCACGCGTTCCTCACAACTCACCACAATGCTGCGGTTGTCTTGAATGGGGGTCACGTCAAACTTGACCCACTCCTGTCCGTCCTTGATGAACGGCTTGACGTTGTCCGCTTGAATGGTGGAGGTCTTCGCTCCAGAATCGACGCGGGCTTTGATGGCGGGCACTCCCAAATGCGGGAAACGGCACCACTCTACACTTCCAATCACATGCATGACCAAAGGCTTAAAAAAGGTGCGCAAAGATATAGTTGGATGTTGGCTAACAAATGTGATCAAAGTGTCTCACGTTTGCCGCTCACCATTCCTCATCATTGAGTGAACTCCATGTGATCAAATCTGGGTTAAGGGTGTTCGGCTTCTGTCCTGCTGGGTCCACAAGTAAAGTGGACTTGATGTTTTGTTTGGAGGTGCTACTTTCGCTTTACTCTCTCGGATTTCCCACGCATTAATTTCCGCATCGGATGGCCTCCTACGTTAAAATTATTCGGAACGTTTTGCGCGTGCTTCTTTGCCTCTTTGGATTCTTTCTTTCATGGATGGCTGTGTTGCTCACACTTGGAAAGCCCCCAAGATCGGCGGTACCCATCTTGGGAATATTGGCCGTTCCTTGGCTCCTTTGGAACATGACTGCCAAGCGCACGCAGATTGAGAATGTCCGAAAAATTTTTTCGGTCAGTCTTGCACACGCAAAATCCATTTGTAGTGTCCTTCCCGGGCCGGATTCGATATTACCAATGACCGTGAAACTGGAAGTTTTTGAAGAAAAAAAAGGTAGCTATTGCATTGGCTTGGTTGGGAAAACCAATAGTGGGAAACATGTGAGAATGACGGTAGGTCAATTATCCGCTCAGGACTTGGGGGAAAAGTGGCCTCCATCAACCATCCGAACTGCGTGTGGTGAAAACCGGCTTTTGGAGTACTCTAAAGGGCGAGTTAGCCAAAGTTGTTGGAAGGATCTTGTCCTTGGTGCGAAACTGGAAGAATCCAGTGCGGGGTAATTATAGTACAGCAAGGGACGGGAATGGTATGGTTGGTTTTTGTCTTTGTTGGGTTTCTCCGTCTGTGACGTCCAGAGCTCTGAGAAAATCTCTCAATTCTACTTGACATTTGGTCACCCTGAGGTCAGGTCTATTTGACCAAATCAGGATCGAGGGTATTCGGCTTCTGTCCTGCTGGGTCCACCACGTGTGGCAGAATTAGCGCTGGCTTAACGGATTGAAATCCCACAGGTGCACTTCAGGCAACAAGCCCCTCGCACCTTGCGCGATGACTCTCCAAGAACCACCCTTGTTGAAGCGGCCCGTCGAAGTGGCTGTGATTTCCGACCTGCATCTGGGCATGCGCGGATGCCGAGCCGCCGAAGTGCTGCGCTACTTGAAGTCCATTGATCCTGAGATCCTCGTGCTGAACGGGGACATCATCGACGTTTGGCAGTTCAAGAAGAAGTACTTCCCCGCGGCCCACATGCAAGTGGTGCGCGAGCTCCTGGGCATGATAGCCCGCCAAAAAACGATTTACTACATCACCGGCAACCACGACGAAGTATTCCGCCGTTTCAAAGGCTTCGAAACGAGCAACTTCAAAATCGTCAACAAGGTGGTCCTTCCGTTGGACGGGAAGAAGGCGTGGTTTTTTCACGGCGACGTGTTCGACGTGACCATGCAGCACTCCAAGTGGCTTGCCATGCTCGGAGGGAAGGGGTACGACGCCTTGATTTGGTTCAACCACCTGATCAACCAGGTGTCGCTTGCCTTGGGCAAGGGGCGCATCTCCCTGTCCAAAAAAGTCAAGGAGAGCGTCAAAAGCGCGGTCAAGTTCATCAACCATTTCGAAGAAACGGCGGCAGAGATTGCCATCCGCAACGGATTCGATTACGTTGTTTGCGGCCACATTCACCAGCCCGCCAACCGCACCATTTCCATGAATGAGGGCCAAGTGACCTACCTCAACAGCGGAGATTGGGTGGAGAATTGCACGGCGCTGGAATACAACCAGGGAGAGTGGCGCATTCACTGGCAAGAGGAAGTTGCTGCGCGCAACACCGACAAGGGAGAAAAAGCGCGGAGCACCAAGGACCTTTTTCAGGAGTTGCTGGCGGAATTTTCCATGATTTGACATGAAAGTGCTGTATGCTTTTCAGGGCACGGGGAACGGCCACCACACCCGCGCTGTTGAGTTGTTGCCTCTTCTTCGGCGCATGGCCGATGTCGACGTTTGGGTCAGTGGCGGTGGGATGAATCGCTCGTACGACGTGGACGTCGATCGACGGTTTCACGGGGTGGGGTTCACGTTTGGGACGAAGGGCGGCATCGACTGGGGAGCTTCCCTGCGGGCGTTGAAGCCTATGCAATGGGTTCGGGACGTGAGGTCGCTGGATTTGGGGGACTACGACGTGGTCCTGAACGACTTTGAGCCTGTGACCGCATGGGCAGCGCGACGGCAAGGAGTTCCCGTGGTGGGGCTGTCGCACCAAGCTGCGGTCAAGCATCCGAGCAGCCCCAAGCCCGCCCAACCTGACCGGGTGGCGATGCACATCTTGAACAATTACGCGCCTGCCGACTTGGAAATCGGGTTCCACTTTCA
Organism: Flavobacteriales bacterium; assembly: GCA_049610385.1. Classification (GTDB taxonomy): domain Bacteria; phylum Bacteroidota; class Bacteroidia; order Flavobacteriales_D; family Sanyastnellaceae; genus JBMYZL01. The sequence goes on along the minus strand of JBMYZL010000018.1, from coordinate 51,250 downwards.
GCGTTACGCTACGGAGATCCGAACCCCCATCATTCGATGCCAAGTGCGCGAGGCGTCGGTCACGTGCGAGGGGCACATCACGGTCTACCTGCCGGCCTACGGTGCGCAGGCGTTGCTCGCCGTTCTCGGCCAAATCCCCGAGGTGCGTTGGGAAGTCTTTTCGCGGCATTGGGACATGCCCACGACCAAGGGCAACGTTCGTTTTCTGCCGGCCTCTTCGGATGGGTTTCTCACGAGCATGGCCTCGAGCAATGGGGTGCTTTGCGGCGCGGGCTTTGAAACCCCCTCGGAGGCTTTGTTCTTGGGCAAACCGTTGCTCGTGGTGCCGATGAAGGGGCAGTTTGAGCAGCAATGCAACGCCGCGGCGTTGGCCCAAATGGGCGTCACGACCATGCTTGAATTCGAACCCCATTCGCTGGAAACGCTGCGCGCATGGTTGGATGAATCCAAGACCGTCGCCGTCGATTACCCCGACGAGAGCCGTGAGATTCTCTTGCAGGCGCTGGAAGGAAGCAAGGCCCCCGTTCTCGCTGGGCGTACTTTTCCGGCTTGAGGATTGTCTTCGGAAACGATGATTGGGGGAATGAAAAAACGACTGAACGTTCTCGACCGCCATTTGACGTGGTGGATTTTGGCGGCCATGGCGTTGGGTTTGGCCCTTGGAAGCTGGGTGCCAAGCGTGCCGAAAGCTCTTGGCAGCATTCAAGTGGGGACGACCAACCTTCCCATTGCCGTGGGATTGATTTGCATGATGTATCCGCCTCTGGCCAAGGCCAATTACCGGCTGATGCCCAAGGTGTTTCGCAACACGCGCCTCGTGGCCTTGAGCATCGTCCTCAATTGGGTGGTGGGGCCGCTGTTGATGTTTGGGTTGGCGGCGTTGTTTCTCAGGGATGAACCCGGGTATTTGAGTGGGTTGATTTTGATTGGACTGGCCCGCTGCATCGCCATGGTGTTGGTGTGGAACGATTTGGCGGGAGGAAACAAGGAATTGGGCGCGGGATTGGTGGCGATAAACAGCCTGTTTCAAGTGGTGGCTTACAGCTTCTACGCGTGGCTTTTCATGACGGAGTTGCCGTCGTGGATGGGGCTGCCGTCGCTCGCGGTCGAGGTGCCCATGTCCCTGGTTGCGGAGAGTGTGGCCGTGTACCTTGGCATTCCTTTCGTTGCGGGGGTGGTCAGCCGTGAAGCGTTGGTCCGAGCAAAGGGGGAGGCGTGGTTCCAAGAGTCCTTCGTTCCGCGGATCTCACCCATGACCCTTGTGGCGTTGCTGTTCACCATCGTGGCGATGTTCAGCTTGAAGGGAGACCAAATCACAGCACTCCCCCTCGACGTCCTTCGCGTCGCAATGCCCCTTGTGGTGTACTTCGTCGGGATGTTCTTGCTGAGCATGCTCCTAGGCCGTCGCTTGGGCGCCAGCCACAGCGACAACACGGCCGTCGCGTTCACGGCGGCAGGGAACAACTTCGAACTGGCCATCGCGGTGGCGGTGGCGGTGTTTGGGTTGCAGAGCGACCAAGCCTTTGTGGGCGTCATCGGTCCCCTTATTGAAGTCCCGGCGCTCCTTTTGCTCGTCCGCGTGGCCAAGCGCATGGTCTGACCGCTACCCTAAGCTTCAGTTCGAACAAAACAAGCTCAATTCACCAAATCCGGGTTGAGGGTGTTCGGCTTCTGTCCCAATGGACGCAGCATTTGTGAATTGGCATATCTTCAATGAATGAGGCACTTTGTCCATTTGCTTGTCCTGATCATGTCCACCCAGATTGCTTTTTCGCAGGTATGGCGTGGTGTAGATGTTTCTTTTTTGCCAGAAATGGAGGGAGATGGGGTGATCTACCAGGATGCGATGGGTGAAGTCATTGAGGACCCACGCGCTTGGATGGCAGGGCAGGGCGTGAATTTGGTCCGGCTCCGTGTGTGGCACAATCCCAACCAAGGTTTGCGCAGTTCATGGTTGGAGGTTGTTGAGGAAGCGTCAAAGTGGGATGCGCTCGATGTCCCCATTTTGATTGACTACCATTTCAGCGATACTTGGGCTGACCCCGGGCACCAAGAACTTCCTTCAGCGTGGGAGGGACAGTCTTTTGAGGAGGTTCAGACGTCCATGACGTGTTGGTTGCATTGCACGCTGGAAGCTTTGGCCGTGCGAGACATCGAACCTGCGATGGTTCAACTTGGCAATGAAATCGACCCTGGTATGATGCTCCCTCACGGAAGCGTGGCAAATGGATTTGGTCCCCTTGCAGATCTGTTGAATGCCGGACACAATGTGGTGAGTGGGGTGTTTCCAGAATGCCAAGTGGCTGTCCACGTTTCGAGTTTGGACATCGCGCCATGGTTTTTCGAGACGCTTTCGCAAGCAGGATACACGCCGGACGTTGTGGCGGTCAGTCAATACAGCAAATGGCATCTGCAGAGCATTGGTGAGATTTCTGATGCGGTCGTGTCGTTGAATCAAAGCGCTGGAGTGCCGGTCTTCCTTGCTGAAACAGCTTACGCATGGACCACACAATGGGCAGATTGGACCGACAACCTTTGGTGGGTTGGAGATGAGACGCCTGGATATTCGTTTACGCCTTCAGGTCAGCTGGCTTACATGCAAGATCTCCGTTTTGCCCTAGAGGGCTTGGGCCCAGAGGTATGCGTGGGTTGGTGCTATTGGGCTCCAGACTGGGTGGCCTCGCAGGGCGAAACAAGTACTGAAGGAAGTTCTTGGGAAAACGCTGCCCTCTTCGATTTTGATTGGGGAGCACTTCCGGCCTGGGAGGCATTCAATGCGCCTTGATGCATGGCAATCAACAGACCAAATCAGGGTTGAGGGTGTTCGGCTTCTGTCCTGCTGGGTCCACAAGAAATGCTCAAATGACTAGAAAATTTCTAAGCCTTTTGGCCATCCTATATGGCTTGATCTACTTCTTCTATGAGTCGTGGTATCACCTCAACTTTGGCCAATCGATTTTGAATCTCTCGATCGACTACTTGGCAATCATCCTCTTGCTTGTGGCAGGAACGGTCAATCTGAAGGCAAGCAACGGCGAGGGGCTTCTATGCGGAGCTTGGGGCTTTACCGCATGCCTTATGATGAGAGCTTATGCTTGGAGGCACGACGCGGCCGGCTTAGGAATCGAAGAATCCAGGGTCATGTCTTTACTCATCTTCGCGATTGCCGTATCGACTGTTGCATTTGCTGCTTCGTTGATTCTGTCATTTTCGCGCAGACAGAAATGAAGATGAATGGTCCATGCGAGATGGAGTGGACCTTGCATTCGAGATGAATTTGTAAAGCCTACTTGACCAAATCAGGGTTGAGGGTCTTCGGCTTCTGTCCTGCTGGGTCCACTAGTAAGCAGCTATCTTCTGATCAACTTGACGGTTGTCTGATTGGTTTTGTTTAGGATGGTCAAATAGAACATCCCTGAGTTTGTTGCAGGCATTTCTACAGAACCTAAACACTTTCCTTCGAAGACATTTCGCCCCAAGAAGTCATGCACAATGACGTATTCATCCCCATGCAAATTCTCGACGAATATTTCATCTGAGAACGGATTCGGGTAAATCTGATACCCTTCTTCAAAAAGGTCCTCTTCAATAGTTGTCAGAGGATTACAGTGAATGACATCAATTTCGCTGTACAAATTGGGATCGTGGTTTGGGTCTTCGACCGTGTTGGCCATCATTGAAATTTTGACGATTTCATCAGTGGCAGGGAAGCACAGCTGGTGAAAATTGTCGTTGTCATTGATGTCCGCAATGGAAATCGGTGCATGCGTAACCAGAACTCCAGAACTGTCAGAATAGCCAGTGTAGTATTGAAACAAATCAGATTCGGTATCACCACTGATGTAAGGTGTGACGCCACCGTTCCAAGCAACTTGAATTGTTTGTGTTCCTGAACTGCATTCATTTAGATCACCCTCAACTTTCTGGGCAAAAAAGAGACTTGGACCATCTGCAAGCGGGATCACATTTGAGGTGGTGCTTCCGTTTAGGTTGATGATCTCTGAACAAGCGGACTCTCCGGAGAAAGTTTCCGTTGTAAACAGTTCCCCTACAACGCTTACCTCGACAGGGGGATTGGAAACAGCTGTGCCAAATTCACCCAGCAGAAGCACCGTTCGATTTTCTCCGTTTTCATTGGCTGGGGCCAATAGAGCACAGACCGGGATATGCACATTTCCAAGGCTATCTAAAACTTCAAAATCGGTTTCCGACAAACTGGATGCATCCAATGGGAATTGAAAATTGATAGGCATCCCATCCAACAGACTTCCAGGTTGATTGCATAACATACTGGGAAGTGCATTATCGAGTCCAAAAAAAGCCGACACAAGCGTGTCTTGTGATTTGGAATTTCCAACAAAAAATAAAATTGCTGTTGCTGCAACTGCGATTTTTCGTTTCATCTCTTTTTCCTTTTAGAAGCGAGCTCGCCCCATCTTCCCAAGCGCCCGACGGTCCTTCTGAGACATACGCTCTTGAACTAGATTGCGGAACTGCTCCTTGAATTTTGTCTGAGCGTCAGTGTAGCGGATTGCAAAATTCACCCCGAACTCATTGGCCAATTCTCGAAGGAATTGAGCACGCAAGTGGGGAATTTCCGCTTCCTCTGCCTCCAAACGATTGAGTAAATCAAAGAATTCAACATCTGCATTCCCCTGCAGCGCATTCATGGCATTTTGGGTTTCTTTCAGATTTTCACCCGCACGAAGCAGTTCCTCCTTGTGGGCATTGTACATAGGCCAGAAGGCTTGTGCGGTTTCAGCGTCAAGTTCCAATTCTTCGGTGAGGAATCCGACTGACATGACTTTCATCCGTTCTCTGAGGGCTTCACGGCTGATACCACTCTGACCAACATCATCCTGAGCAATCACAACGGGAGAAAAGAGAAGCCCAACAACAAAGGCGAACAAGACCGAAGAAAACGTGTGGTTTAAAACTTTCATGTCATTCAGCATTTTGAGTTAAATACAGGTCCATCCAGAAGTCTTCTTCCCACAAGGCATCCTCCTCCATCAACTGCACCATGCCAGCCAATTCATAATCAGAAAGACCGTCCAGCTGGCACGCCAAAGAGACGCAAGGTTTGGGCTTCAAAAATTCATTTAAGGCTCCCCCCATCACAAGGATGAGCGCGATTGATGCGGCTATTGCGGGACTTAACCTGCGAATGCGGCCTGGCCGTGGCGTGGACGTCACATTCGCCACTGCCCGTTCGACTAAGGCATCTGAAATGCGGAAGCCGTCATCTTTGCGATTTGGACCGGTCGAAGGAAAGTGAGACATCATAGGAGACAACGAATAGAGGAACATGAGGTTTAATGGAATAAGGATTCGGCCTCTTTTTTCAAGATGGCCTCGATTTTCTTTTTGGCTTGGTGATAGGAGGCTTTCAGCGCGCCTTCCGATGTTCCTGTCTCTGATGCCAGGTCTAGGTATGGGCGGTCGTCAAAGTACCGAGCTTGAAATACCCAACGCTGTTTGGGCGGCAATGTGGAAATTGCGGCGTGGAGTCTGGCCAGGATGACTTCCCCTTCGAAATCCGGTGAATTCAAGGTCTCAGCAGTTCGCTCTTCCAATACAGCATCCAATGGTGCCGTGCTACGCAGGCTCCTCTTTCGGATAGCATCCAATGTTGCGTTGCGCGCGATCCGCAGGAGCCAGGCACGGCGTTGCGCATCATCGCCATCGAATTCATCCCACTTCTTCCAAGCCTTCACGAAAATCACTTGAGTCACGTCTTTCGCATCTTCCGTCACACCGAGCATGCGCCGACATTGGGACAGCACGAGGCGGTAGTGTTCACGCATCCAGTCCGCAAAAGGTGGTGGTGGTTTATGGTTTGATACGAATCGCACTTCGACGAAGAAACGGGCGAAAAGCCGAATCGTTTAACCAAAACCAAAGAGGATATTTGAAATTCCTCTCGTTGGTGATGCGTCAGGAAGCAGCCACATCTCCTCCTGGAAAATCCTCGAAGGAGGCTAGGGGTCGAGTGAGATCTACTTGTCTCACAAAGGGGGAATAGAAATTCCGTAGACCAGTGGGAAATGGGGGGTATTCAAAAACCAAAAGGCAGAACATTTATTTGGAGTGAAAACAAAACAAGGGTCTTTAAACCCTTGTTTTTCAGAACGTTGTAGCCCCGCCGAGAATCGAACTCGGATCTAAAGTTTAGGAAACTTCTATTCTATCCATTGAACTACAGGGCCTCTCCCTTGGTCATTGAAAACCATGCCTGGAAAGGACTGCAAAAATAATCAACTTTCCAGGCTCCTTTTGTTCCTCTAGCCTTGATGGATTCCATATTTTTCTGAATCCGGCTCAATCCTGTTTGACGTCGAAGATGAAGTATATTCATCTCATCGCAGAATCTGTAATTTTGCTCTCGCCTCACAACCGCGTGAAACCACTTCATTTGAAGAAAAGAGACATGAGTTCGCCCCCCTTGAGATTGGTTGTCTTTTGCAATGGCCGCAGTGGAAGCCACTTGTTGGGTTCGTATTTGGACCAACATCCAGAAATTCATTTTGATCACGAGCAATTTGGTGGCGACATCAAAAAACAATACAACACGCCCCTGCCGTATTATTTCAGCAGATACCTGCCGAATAGCTACCTCAAATGGCGAATATCAAAGGCTGAAAAACCCGGATATGGCTTGAGTTTTCATTTGGCCAATTACCACCATACATCACTCAGGATTCAGCATCTTCATGCGCAAGGTTACCACATCATCCGGCTGAATCGAGACGATCCATGGGAACAGGCGATGAGTCACTTGGTGGCCTTTTCAAGCAAAAAATGGCATCAAAAAGAGAAACCCGCTGGCATTCAGGAATCTCCTCAAATCACCTTGGAGCCTAAAAAGGCCCTCAGTTCCGTCCTGAACTACAGAAATGCCCAGAAGTCTCTGAACAAGGAGGTGGCTCCCTATCCCCATTTGAAACTCAGTTATGTGGATGATTTGCAACGGCCCGAGATGCATCAAGACACCATGAGCCGGGTGTTTGCCCATTTGGGGTTGTCAGACATCAAACTTGAACAAAGTCCTTTCAGAAAGACCTACAAACAGCCCTATTCTGAAATCATCTCAAATTATGACGAATTGCGAGCAAAAGCCGAAAAAAGGGGATGGTTGGAAACACACGGCACCTCTTGAAATCAAAAACCCCAACTTCAGTCGGGGTTATTGATTCATACGGTGCGCCCAGCAGGACTTGAACCTGCGACCAATGGATTATGAGTCCACTGCTCTAACCAACTGAGCTATAGGCGCGAGCAAAACAAGGGCAAAAATACATCATGTGATGCCTGGGTCAACCAGCGAAAAATCCAACATGCGCTTGGCCAAATCTGCCGCCTCCACCCGTACCATCACCCGGTCACCCATGTGGATAGTATGACCTGAACGCATGCCCATCATCGAAAACGCGTCTTCATTGAATGTCCAGTGGTCCTCCGGCCACAAATCACTGCGGTTCACAAAACCTTCACATTTGTTGTCCTCCAATTCGACGAAAATTCCCCGTCCGATGGCTCCCGTCACCGTGCCCCAATAATGTTCTCCAATTCTGGACATCAAAAATTCGACCTGCTTGTATTTGATGCTGGCCCGCTCCGCTTCAGCAGCCCGCTTCTCCATGGTGCTGCTGTGCAGCGCCTGCCCATCGAACTGGGCCGCATCTGGCGAAGGTTGCCCGCGCAAGTAGTGATCCAGCAGCCGATGCACCATCATGTCCGGATAGCGGCGAATCGGGCTCGTGAAATGGGTGTAAAACGGAAAGGCCAGTCCAAAATGTGACATGTATTCCGTCCGGTATTCTGCCTTAGCCATGCTCCGGATGGCCATGGTTTGAATCACCTGCTCACTCGCTGTATCGGACGCTTGCTTCAGCAACCCGCGAATCACAGACTCGGCATTGGACGCATTGGGTTTGGCCATTTCCAACCCAAAACGACGCACGAACAACCGCAAGGTTTGCAACTTCTCCGGATCTGGCTTGTCATGAACTCGGTAGATGGCCGTTCGGGTGGGCTGCTCTTCAGCTTTTTCATGCTTGCGCTTGGGCTGCGCCAAATGCCTGGCCACAGCCACATTTGCGAGCAACATGAACTCCTCAATCAGTTGATTTGATTCACGCATCACCTTGACCACAGCACGAATGGGCTTGCCCAGTGGGTCCAGTTCAAACTTCACTTCTTCGCTGTGAAAGTCAATGGCCCCTCGCGCAAATCGTTCCTTCCTGAAAGCACGCGCCCACTGGTTCAACTGCTGAATCTCTCCCGCAAAATCCCCCTCACCCGTCTCGATTCGGGTTTGGGCTTCTTCGTAAGTGAAACGGCGGTCGCTGTGGATGATGGACCGCCCGATCCAGGTGTCCTGAATTTGGCCTGATGGACTCAAGGTGAACACCGCGCTGAATGCCAGTCGGTCTTCGTTTGGGCGCAATGAGCACAAATTGTTCGACAAAGCTTCTGGCAACATGGGGATGGTGCGATCCACCAAATACACGGAAGTTGCCCGGGATCGGCCTTCCTCATCGATGATGTTCCCGGGCTTGACGTAATGGGTCACATCAGCAATGTGCACGCCGACTTCCCAAGAACCGTTGTCCAAAGCTTGAATGGACAAGGCATCATCAAAATCTTTGGCATCTGCGGGGTCAATGGTGAACGTGGTGATGTCGCGAAAATCACGCCGGTCCGCAAGGTCCTTTGGAGAGAGGGTGTTGGGGATTTGGTCTGCCGCCTCTTCCACACCCGGAGGAAAAGCATAAGGCAATCCAAATTCCGCCAAAATCGCATGCATCTCCACCTCATGATCTCCGGGGCGACCCAACACCTCAATCACCCGCCCCACGGGACCATCGTCCGGATCGTCCCATGAAACCATTTCCAAGATAACCTTCTGCCCACCTTGCGCCCCATTCATCATCGCTGCGGGAACGAAAAAATCCACATGGATTCGTGTGTCTGAAGGGTGGCCAAATGCATAGTCCCTTACGGCTTCCAACACAACCACATATTGCTTGCGCAAACGCTCTACGACCCGAGCGATGCGGGGGGTGTGACGCCGTCCCCGACGAATCCACTCCACTTCCACCGTGTCTCCCCATAGGGCCGTGCCCGTGAATCCTTTGGGAATGGCCACTTCCTCTCCATTGGGCAGCAAGACCCATCCTTTGCCAAACCGGGAAATCTGAATCGCGCCTTGCGGTCGCTCACCTGGTGGCTTGGCCAGTACATATTTGCCGCGGCCCACTCGTTCCAACCGACCATCTTCTGCCATTTCCTCGCAAATCGCCGCAATTTGTTCCCGGGTCCGGCGGTCCACGATGCCCATGGTGCTCGAAAGTTGTTTGTGATTCAGGGGCTTGTTCGGTTGTCGCTTGAACAAATCCACAAGTGTGGCACGCAACTGCCGTGGGGGGTGGTTTTTTGCCATCTATTCCGCGAATATCGCCATCATCCATCTGGGAACCACGACATTTGCAGACAATTTGAGCCCACACCACAAATGAAACAAGATCTGAATATGAATCACCCCATCCAACGTTGGTGGCCGATGGATTGGGGAGATTCTTACGAGTTGCTTGATTCTGGAAACGGTCGAAAACTCGAACGATTTGGACAACTGATTTTGGATCGGCCGGAGGTGAGTGCGATTTGGCCTCAGCACTTGTCAGCTTCTGAGTGGGCAAAAGCCGATAACCGATTTGAATCCACCAGCAAAACCGCTGGAAAATGGCGACAAGCCTCCATGCGCCCTTGGGCGATGAAATATGCACCCTTGGGTCTCCATTTCCACTTGGAATCCACCCGCTACAAACACATTGGCATTTTTCCAGAACAAGCGGCCAATTGGATGCATCTGGCCTCACGGCTGTCTACCGGGGATCGTTTTTTGAACTTGTTTGCATACACAGGAGGGGCTTCTTTGGCCGCGCGCCGCACCGGTGCAGAGGTCACGCATGTCGATGCCATTCGACAGGTCATTGACTGGACACGTCGAAACATGGAAAGCAGCGGCATGTCAGGCATTCGGTGGGTAGTAGAAGATGCTGCCAAATTTGTGAAACGCGAGGCCAAAAGAGGCCGAACATACCATGGCATCATGCTCGACCCACCGACATGGGGCCTCGGTGCCAAGGGCGAAAAATGGCGACTCGAAGACGCCTTGATTCCCTTGCTTCGTGACGTATTTCAAATCTTGGAACCCGGTGGTTTTGTCATTTTGAACACGTACAGTGGATTGACACCCATTGCCCTCGAAACGACCATCAATGCCTTGCATCCCAAGAGTTCTGTAGAAGTGGGCGAACTTTGCCTGCGCTCCAAGTCCAATGGTCACGACCTGTCCACTGGAAGTTGTGCACGAATTGAATCCGCAAAAACATGAATGATTCCAACTCCCCCATGCTCGGGCTGCGCCTTCCCACCGATCCTCGTTGGGTTGAATTGGTCGAATCCAACATTTCGGAAATCCTGACAGACCACGCTTGGTGTGAGCAAAAAGCCGCATCCAATGCCATTTCCACCATCGTTCGGTATCCTGAACTGACCGATATGGTGGAAACCTTGACCGAAATCGCACGCGAAGAAATGGAACATTTCGGCATGGTGATTGAAAAAATCAAGGCCCGAGGTTGGACGCTGGGACCGGAGAGAAAGGATGATTATGTGGGCGAATTGGCCAAATTCATCAAACGCGGCGGTTCCCGAGAAGAACAGCTTGTGGACCGGTTGTTGTTTGCGGCCATGATTGAAGCTCGTTCCTGCGAACGGTTCCGCATGCTATCCGAAAAAATCAGCGATGAAGACCTCCGACAGTTCTATCGTGATTTGATGATTTCAGAGGCCAATCACTACACAACATTCCTTGGATTTGCCCGTCAATACGGAGCCGAAAAGGTGGATGTCGAAGGTCGTTGGCAGGCCTTTTTGGACCATGAGGCTGAGGTGATTGGTCGTTACGGTCGCAAGGAAACCATGCACGGCTGAGGCTCACAGATTGGCTTGGATCATGGAGTCCAGAGAAGCCACAGACTCTTCACTGAACCCCATGTCACGCGCCAAGATTTCGCCCGATTCATTGACCAAAAACCAGGTGGGATAGGCCACAATAGGCCATGTCTCTTGGGGTACACTGTCCAAAATCAATTGGGGGATTTGAAGCTCCCTTCGCTCCAAATAACGATTGATGACAGGGGCCTTTTGAAACGGATTTGCGGCCAAGACTTCAAACCCCTTTTCCGCGTGTTTTTTCGCCAATTCAGCCAAATGGGGCAACGCCTGCATACAAGGGCCACAGCCGATGTACCAAAAATCCAAATACACCAATCGGCCGCGATGTTCAGCCAGGGCCTCAGGCTCCCCATGCAAATCTGTTCCGACCAAATCAGGAGCTTGTGACCCCACCGATGGCAAATTGGCCAAGGCCTCCTCATACCAGTCCGCATTGCTTCCACCGTCGGCAATTCCCTCCTGCCCTGACATTTCTGGTGTTCGGGCCCATTCCGGCGCCTTCCACTGCGTCACAGAACGGACAACGGCATCATCATTCACCGCTAACCAGTCAAAATCAATCACAACTTCACTTCCATATGCAAGATCTCCTCGATACCACACATCCTGATGTTGCAGCGGAAGTCCTGTGCGGGCATCAAACACCCACATTTCATGCGAGTAGGTGTCGTCATGATAATCGGAATCTTCGGGGCTGTACAAGTCCTTTCGGATCAGGGTCAAATTTCCTCCTTCGGTGTGCATCTCGAGGGTGCTGTCTTGTGACCAAACACCAAACCACGTGGTGTCCGTGAACATCTCCGGAATGAGCTTTTGTGTCAGGTAATTCGGAATGGGATCTCCGTGAGGGTCCACCTCTTTGGAAGTCATGGAACTGTCCGAGTCAATGTGGATGAGTTCGGTTCCTTTCAAATGATACGATCCGGCAAAATCTGAAGTGGAATCCTCCAACAATTCCAAGGTGAAATCGGACGGTTGTGTCCAAGCCAAATCGCCCCTTCTGAAATACTCAGCATCACTTGCTTCCGTATAGGAGCGGAGATGGATTGCGCCTTTCAAAGAAAACACCTCTGCGAGTTTCTTTTGTAAGTCATCTACACATTCTGCTTGATCATGGCCAACGCCACAACCGGTGAAAAGCGACACCACAAACCCGATGCCCATACAAACACATGCGCTGAATTTCCCTTTCGTCAGCGCGTCAAGGTGTTTTGCCTTTGCATCCATGCGCATCATCCATTCATCAAATTCTCAATTTCCTCCACTTCAACTGGGATGTTGCCCATCAAATCCACAAACCCGTCCTCTGTGATCAAAATGTCATTTTCCAACCGGATGCCCAAATTTTCCTCACGAATGTAAATGCCCGGTTCAACGGTGAACACATGCCCCGCTTGAATCGGCTCATGCCAGTGACCAACGTCATGAACATCCAACCCGATGAAATGTGAGGTTCCGTGCATGAAGTATTTTTTATAAGCTGGCCATGCTGGATTCTGTGCTTGCACATCTGCCGAACTGATCAAACCCAACCCCAACAATTCTTCGGTCATCAACTCCCCAACTTCAATGTGGTATTGGTGCAAGCTCACTCCCGGCTTCAACAAGTTCATGGCGCCGCGCATCACACGAAGGACAGCATTGTACACGTCCTTCTGGCGGTCTGTGAATCGCCCTGAAACCGGTATGCAACGCGTCATGTCACTGGCATAGTTTCCATATTCCGCCCCAACATCCATCAGGATGACCTCACCGGCGCGGCATTCATCGCTGTTTTCGATGTAATGCAAAACACAAGCATTGAACCCACTGCCGATGATGGGCGTGTACGCAAAACCCCTGGAACCGCGACGCAAAAATTCATGCATGAATTCCGCTTCAATCTCATATTCCATCACACCCGGTTTTACGAATTTGAGGACCCGTTCGAAACCTGCATGTGTGATGTCACAAGCCCGCTGCATTTGGTCAATTTCTTCTGCTGATTTCAACGCCCGCAAACCATACAAAATGGGTGCAGATCGTTCGAATTCGTAATTCGAATACTTCTCCCGTATGGCCTTGTTTTCTCGCATTGTGCGCGTTTCAACCGTGATGTCAGCGCGTGTGTGGGGGTTGTCATTCAAGTAGATGGAATGGGCCTCAGCGAGCAGTCGATGCAACGTCCTCTCCAAGGCTGCAATCCATTGAACGTTTTGAATACCTGTCTCTTGCGTTGCTTGTTCCTTGTCCAATTTGGCCCCTTCCCAAATGGCAATCTCCTCGTTCGTCTCTCGGGTGAACAAAATCTCGCGATCTGTGGGGTTGTGGGCGTCGGGAAACAACAGCAACACAGTTTCCTCTTGATCCACTCCAGTCAACCAAAAGATATCCGTCGCTTGCTTAAATGGCAAAGTACCATCTGCACTTGTGGGGTAAATATCATTGCTGAAAAACAGAGCCAGTCCGCCTGGCTTCATTTGATCGCCGAAAGCTTTCCGGTTCCGGACATAAAGATCCGCTGGCAATTTCTTGTATCGCATGCCTCGAAGATAAGGCGATTGAAGGGAGACAATCCCCGTATCTTCGGTGCCATGAGCGAACCCATTTCAACGAACAACGCCCCCAAACCCGTAGGTCTATATCCACACGCCCGACGCGTCGGCAACTTGCTCTTTCTGAGTGGTGTCGGACCCCGAACTGCTGGAAGCGGAACCCATGATAGCGGGGTGCCTGGCTTGACCTTGGATCACAATGGTCATTTCAAATCTTTCGATTTCGAAGCCCAAGTGCACAGCGTTTTTGCCAATGTCAAAGCGGTCTTAGAAGCGAGTGGAGCAAAATGGGAAGACTTGGTGGATGTCACTGTGTTTTTGGTGGATATGCATCGCGATTTCCAAACATTCAACCGCCTCTATGCCCAGTACTTCCAAGAAAATCAACCCTGCAGAACCACCGTTGAAATCAACAAACTTCCCACACCGATTGCCATTGAACTGAAATGCATTGCTGCCATTGAAGACTGATCTGGCATGACATTTGCGCAGGGTAGATGGATGAAAAGGCTATGCTGCATTGGAATTGGGGCCATGATTGCTATGGTCCTCATGAGCTTCGCAAAAGGGTTTCAATTCAGCAAGTCGCTGGATACAATTCCCAAATCGGAAGCCATCCCCTTGCCCGAGTCTGTCCAAAATCCAGACCGTCCGCTCCTGGCTTTTGAGCCTGGTGAGCGACTGATTTATGACATCCATTATGGCCCAATTCCCGCAGGTCGGGCGGCCTTGGAGGTACATCCGATGTCTGGTGGGTTGTGGAAATTGGAAGCCCGGGGATGGTCCCGAAAATTCTACGACTGGGTGTTTCCCGTTCGCGACTCCTACATTTCTCATTTCAATCCCAAAACACAACTGCCCGAGCGCTTTTTGAGGACAGTGCGAGAAGGCAATTACCGATTGAACCAAGATTACGAGTTCAATTGGGCAGCTGGCTGGTGTGAGACCGAAGAGCACCGCAAGCGAACACCTGAAACAGAGGATGCTTTTGCACTGAAATGTCGAATGCACGATCTGGTCAGCGCATTTTATGTCATGCGGAACATGGATTTCTCAGAAATGGAGCCCGGATCTTATCTGACCATGCCCACCTTGGTGGATGGAGAACAAATCTCCCTTCAAGTCACCCTGGTTGCCCGCGAGGACATCCAATGGGAAGGAAAAACCATCGGAACACTCCGTTTCCAGCCCGTTATTCAAGAAGGTCGCATTTGGAAGTCTCAGGATGATTTGACCTTATGGGTAAGTGACGACAGTCGTCACATCCCGCTCTTGGCAGAAACCGATTTGCTCATCGGTACCCTCAAAATCCGACTTCAATCCAATCTTTGAGAAAATGCCAATATCCGCTAGGTGTGTATGACACACTTGGATCCGCGTTCAAGGGCCAAATGATTTGCCATTCCGCTGGCCAAGCTTCATCATTGCCTTTGATTGAGGCTTAGAGTCCACTCCCACAGACCGCTCAACATTGATCGCACGAATATGGTATACTTCATGTGAATTTTCCGAATTTGCAACCATGCCAGTCCCGCAAAAATTCGACCCAATCATCCTGCAAAAACTCAAATTGTTGCAAGACAAGTATGCCGCAATGGGGCAGGACTTGAACGCCTACCTCGACGGGCTTTTGCATGCGGACTACCTCACGTATTGGGACTACATCAACTTGGACACCTTGTTGAGTTTACAAAACCCAGTCACCCCATTTCCTGATGAGTCCATTTTCATCATTTACCACCAAATCACCGAATTGTACTTCAAATTGTGCCTGCATGAATTTGATCAACTAGCTGAAGCAAAACCTCAAAAATCCGCTTTCTTCTTGGAGAGAATTCGCCGCATCAATCGGTATTTTGAGGCGTTGACCCATTCCTTTGAAATCATGGTGGACGGCATGGATCGAGAGCAGTTCTTGAAGTTTCGGATGTCGTTGCTGCCCGCTAGTGGATTCCAAAGCGCTCAGTATCGCATGATTGAAATTCGATCTACCACTTTTGATCGTTTGCTTCATGCCGATGTGCGAGAGGCACATGCATCTCATCAAGTCGAGCAACTGGAATCGTTGTTTCAGCACATTTACTGGAAAGCCGGTGCCGTGGAATTGTCTTCAGGAGAAAAAACCTTGACCCTCAAACAATTCGAAAAAAAATACGCCCATGAATTGCTGGAACTTGCAGAGAACAGTTTTGGTGTCAATGCACGGGCACTCTGGCAACATCTTCCCGAAACTGAACAAACAGACGAATTGCGTCAAGAACTGCGTTGGTTGGATGTCAATGTGAACATCAATTGGCCACTATCTCACTACAAAAGTGCTGTGCGTTATCTGCAGCGTGATCCGGTGGACATTGCTGCTACAGGCGGAACGAATTGGCAGAAATACCTTCCGCCTCGTTTTCAAAAGCGCATCTTCTATCCGGAGTTGTGGTCAGAAAAAGAACTTCAAGAATGGGGCAAAGGATGGGTACAAAAAGAGGTATTTGGCACCTTTTGATTGGAATTTTGATTGGCTGCTTCGGATGCGCATCTGGGAACGTGAACGATGTGCCTTCCCAAGGTGATGCAAAAGAAGAGGAAATCACAGGAGCCAAGCGTTCCCCCAAGTTGAGGTTTGGCATGCTTTGGGACGGATGGGCGCATGTAGATTCCGGTATCGTGAAGCCCGGCCAATCCCTCTCCCACTTGCTTGCCGATCACTCCATCAGCCAGGGTTTGATCTTCCAAATTGCTCAAAACGCCAAACCCACCTATGATGTCCGCAAAATACGTTCAGGTCGGCCCTATTGGGTTGTTTATGCAGATGACACCCTTGCTGAGGCTTTCATTTATGAGCGCAACCCGAGAGAATATGTGGTCTTCAAACTCATTGATGACCTCGACGTCAGGCTGGGCTCCCATCCCACACGCACGGTAACCAAACGCGTGGAAGGCGTCATCGATGACAATTTATATGTGGATTTGGAAGAGGCCGGAGCACCCACCGGCCTGGCGTTGGCCATGGCCAACGTCTACGCATGGACGGTGGATTTTTCCCGACTGCAAACGGGTGACGCCTTTGATGTCCTTTACGAAAGGGAATATGTTGAGAGCCAGCCTGTGGGAATGCCGAGGGTCATTGCCTGCCATTTTTCACATCGGGGTCGCGATTTGCCGGCATACCGATATGACCAAGGCGCTGGCCCCGATTATTTCGACGCTGATGGTGGTTCTCTGCGCAAAGCTTTCCTCAAAGCTCCGGTTGAATTCAGCCGCATATCCAGTCCTTACAATCTCCGGCGTTATCACCCTGTTTTGGGCCGCGTCAAAGCCCATTTGGGAACGGACTATGCCGCGCCACATGGCACGCCCATTGTAGCTGTTGGCGATGGCGTCGTCACCAAGTCAGGTTACACTTCAGGAAATGGCAATTATGTCAAAATCCGTCACAACAGCACCTATGAGACCCAATACTTGCACATGTCGCGTCGTGCGGCTCAAGTTGGGGAGTCCGTTCATCAAGGCCAAGTGATTGGATATGTGGGCGCAACTGGACTGGCCACAGGCCCTCATGTTTGTTTCCGTTTTTGGAAAAATGGGCAACAAGTGAATCACCTGCGCGAGGATTTTCCACCATCAGCACCCATTGCTGAGGAGCATTTGACAAAATTTCAACACCAAATGAGATCTTTGCAAGCCGAATTGGCCAAATGAACAAAGACATCAACCATTGGCCTTGGCCGAAAGAACCAAGCCGAATGTCTTCATTTGCTTCACCATGGCCAACAAGCCATTGGCCCGTGTTGGGCTGAGGTGGTCTTGCAATCCGATTCGTTGCAAGAACCACAAATCAGCAGCTGCAACGGTTCTCGGTGACAACCCGTCCAAAACCCGAATCATTAACGCCACCAAACCGCGCGTGATGATGGCATCGCTGTCCGCTTCAAAATGAACGGAACCATCTGGATTGAGATGGGCGTCCAACCAAACCCGGCTTTGACAACCTTTGATCAGGAGATCGTTGTGTTTTTGCTGTTCTGGCATCATCTCCAGCCCTTTTCCCAAGGAAATGATGTATTCATATTTCTCCATCCAATCCTCGAAAAAGGCAAACTCTTCTTCGATTTCCTTCTGCCTGCGGTTCAGTGTTTCCTCGTTCATCATCAATCATTTGAGCATGTTCACCGCCCGATGTACACCGGCAGCAAGCGCATCCACCTCACTCAGCGTGTTGTAGGCCGCGAATGATGCCCGAACCGTGCCCGGCAATCCCCAATGGTCCAGCAAGGGCTGCGTGCAATGTTGACCTGTTCGAACCGCAATTCCCATCCCATCCAACAAAGTGCCCAGATCATATGAATGCGTGCCATCGACTACAAAACTCACAACACCAGCAACGTGCTTGGCCTCACCCACAAACCGCATCCCCGGGATGTCTCGCAACAGTTTCCGTGCATGCGCGCTCAACATTTCCTCATGGGCTGAAATGGCGTCCAACCCAATGTCTGTCATCCATTTCAACGCCACACCCAACCCAACAGCTTGGGCAATTGGGGGTGTACCAGCCTCAAACTTGAACGGCAATTCCGCATAAGTGGTGCCCTGGGTCAAGTTGACATCTGCAATCATTTCCCCCCCTCCACGCCATGGCGGCATGGATTCCAGCCAATCCGCTTTTCCATAGAGCACACCTATTCCAGTGGGGCCATAAGCTTTGTGACCGCTGAACACATAAAAATCCGGATCCAACGTCTGCAAGTCAACTTGCTGGTGAGGAACGCCCTGTGCACCGTCAACCACTGAAATGGCGCCGATGTTCCGCACAGCCTTTACCCAACGTCCTACATCGTTGATGGTGCCCAATGTGTTGCTGACATGGTTGAACGCCACCAATTTCACCTTGGGATTCTCCAATTTCCTTTCAAAATCCGCCGCATCCAACTCACCCGCCTCGGTCACCTCAACCACCGACAAATCGGCTTGCTTTTCAGCAGCCAGCATTTGCCAAGGCACCAAATTGGCGTGGTGGTCCATCCGTGTGACCAGGATTTGGTCCCCAGCTTCGATGTGGGTGCGTCCCCAGGATTGGGCAATCAAATTGATGGCATCTGTTGCCCCATTTGTCCATATGATTTGCCGCTCTGATGGAGCATTCAAAAAACGCTGAACCTGTTTTCGAGCCGCCTCAAAAGCATCTGTTGCTTGTTGTGACAAAGCATGGACCCCACGGTGTACATTGGCATGCATGTGCTGGTAGTACTCTCTGGTGGCCTCAATGACAGCAACCGGTTTTTGCATCGACGCGGCACTGTCCAAATAAATCAAGGGACGGTCTCCATGAACCGTGCGGTTCAAGATGGGAAATTGCGTGCGAATTCTTTGGACATCCATCATGGTTGTGGCTCAATATCGGGATTTCCCTCTGGGCAAGTAACACACAAAAGATGCTCGATGTTGCCATCTCCTCCCACCACAGGAGATGGCATGTCCTCCACAATGTGGAATCCATATTCCTCAATGGCCCGGATGACGCGCTGAACCGTCTGCTTGCGAAGTTTCTCATCACGAACCACGCCAGACCTGGAAAGTCCTTTCTGACCCACTTCAAACTGGGGTTTGATGAGCATAACTCCCATTCCAGAATTCACCACCAATTTGGAAATGGCATCTACAACATTCAAAACACTGGTGAAAGAAACATCCACCACAAACAAATCGGCTTTCTTGCCCCAACGATGAACCAGTTGGGTGGGGGACAGTTCCTGAATTTTACACTGTTCGATGGACCAAACCGACGGATGCTTCCGGAGTTTTTCATGCAACTGATTCGTCCCCGCGTCCACCGCGCAAACCCGAGAAGCACCCAGTGAAAGCGCAACTTCCGTGAAGCCTCCCGTAGATGAACCGACATCCAACACATCCGCCCCGCAAAATCGCTTCTGCAAATGGGGCCATGATTCCACAGCGGCGAGCAACTTGTATGCACCGCGACCCACCCAAGGCATGTCTTCACCCAAAGGTTCCAAAAACGCATCTACAGAGACAGGCTTGCTCGGTTTTGTAACGACTTCCCCTCCATTGATTCGCACTCCGAAATCAGTGATCAAACGCTCTGCCCGAGGCCTGGACTGCACAACCCCCCTGCGCACGAGCAATTTATCCAAACGTTCTTTTTCGAATTCAGACATCAAAGGGTTTCTGGCATCCATCCATGCCGTTCCGCGAGCAAATGCATCACCTCATCGCGCACTTCTTGGCAACCGAAACCTTCGGCGATGTCAGCGATGAACGCACGCACAAGCAAAGCCTGTGCTTCTGAAGCAACGATGCCACGAGTTTGGCAATAAAACAAAGCATCATCGTCCAGTTGACCTATGGTGCATCCATGGCTACACTGAACATCATCCGCATAAATTTCCAATTCAGGCTTCGCATTCATCGTCGCCCGGGGGCTGGCCAGGATGTTGTTGCTTTGCTGGTAAGCATTTGTTTTCTGTGCATCCTGACGGACGAAAACTTTGCCATTGAAAACTCCATTTGAGGCATCATAAAGAACGCCTCTGTACAACTCACTGCTGGTGCAATGTGGTGCTTCATGATCCACTGTGGTGTGGTTGTCAATCCGTTCCTGTCCCAATGGCAAAAACAATCCATGTAGGACAACATCTGCCCCTGGTGCTCTCAAACAAATTTGCAAGTCATTGCGCACCCAATCCCCTGAAGTGGTGGCCGTATGAGTCCGAAACCGACTGCTTTTTCCCTGGTTGACGTTCGTGTAAACCAATCGATGCAAACCCGGGTTGTCGCACTGCACCACATCCAGACCCAAAAGCGCTTCATCCGCCACCTCAATGTCCCAAGATGTCGAACAAAAACCCGTCGATTCCGGCACAGAAGAAGTCCAAGAAATCATCTCTACTTGCGCATGCGCTGCAACCTCAATGCGATGACTTAGAAAAGCCGCCTCCTCTTGTCCCGTGAAGACTTCATGAACAAGTACAGGGCGATCCAACACCACCCCGTTCTCCACCCGCAAAGTCATTCCTGAAGGCTTCATTTGTGCATGCAAGCAAGAGAACCAATCTTTGGGTTCAGTTTCATTTTCAGTTGAAAATGACACGCTCAATCCATCTATTACGGGGAGATTGCATTTTTCCAAATCCACAAAACCATTCACAAAAATGATGGAATAGGCGTCCAATCCAGGGATTGGATTTGCCTGAAATTCGCTTGAAATGGACTTGGGCTGAGCCGGCTGCAACGGGGATTGCAGAATGCTGGAAATGGGCGTGTATTTCCACCTTTCAAGCCGACGATGCGGCACCTCATAACTGCCACGAAAGGCGTCCGAATCCAAACCCAAAGCAGTCAAGAAGGATTCCGCCTGAGCAATCACGCCATGGGGTGCCGGCGTCTCCGATGGGGTCTTGTGGGTTCCGGCTGTATTCAAATCCGATTTCATGGTGTTGCGACCGCTTCTGACGTTTTGATCCAATCGTAACCCTTTTCTTCTAATTCCAAAGCCAATTCCTTCGGCCCGGACTTCACAATCTTGCCATTGACCAACACGTGCACAACATCCGGCACGATGTAGTCCAACAAACGCTGGTAGTGTGTGATCACAAGGAAACTGCGGTTGTCCGCTCGCATCGAGTTGACACCATCCGCAACAATTTTAAGTGCATCGATGTCCAGGCCAGAATCTGTTTCATCAAGAATGGCCAATTTGGGTTCCAGCATGGCCATTTGAAAAATCTCATTTCGCTTTTTCTCTCCACCAGAAAACCCTTCGTTTACCGATCGATTTCTCAACCTGCCGTCCAACTGGACCAGAGAAGCTTTTTCCTTGACCAAATCGAGAAACTCTTTGCCCGTCACTGGGTCCTTCCCTTCAAATTCGCGCTTGCCGTTCAATGCTGCCCGCATGAAATTGATGTTGGACACCCCCGGGATTTCCACAGGGTACTGAAAAGCCAGGAACAACCCAGCACGCGCCCGCTCAGTGGCATCCATCTCCAACAAGTCCTCCCCACCAAAAACCGCGGAACCACCTGTCACCTCGTAGTCCTCCCGTCCTGCCAATACAGATGCCAGTGTGGATTTTCCCGATCCATTGGGCCCCATGATGGCATGAA
Organism: Flavobacteriales bacterium; assembly: GCA_049610385.1. Lineage (GTDB taxonomy): Bacteria > Bacteroidota > Bacteroidia > Flavobacteriales_D > Sanyastnellaceae > JBMYZL01. Next base: position 29,577 of record JBMYZL010000018.1, on the reverse strand, counting down.
CTTCCCCAGCTGGAATCGTTAGATCCAGGCCTTTGAGAATCACGTTTTCATCTATTTGAGCCTCCAGGCCCTTGATTTCCAGTATGTTATTCATAATACTCATCGTCTTCATTGTCAACCCACCGAACCCTCAAGCGAGATGCTCAACAACTTTTGGGCCTCGACAGCAAACTCCATGGGCAATTTGTTCAGCACCTCTTTTGCATAACCATTGACAATCAAACTGATTGCCTGTTCCTCATCAATGCCACGTTGCAAACAATAAAAAATTTGATCCTCCCCAATTTTAGAAGTGGTGGCTTCATGTTCCACTTTCGCCGTGGGGTTCTTCACCTCGATGTAAGGAAAAGTGTGAGCTCCACTGGTATCAGTCATCAACAAGGAATCGCATTGACTGAAGTTGCGCGCGTTTTCGGCAGAAGGGTGAATTTGAACCAAACCCCGGTAGCTGTTGTGCGACTTGCCGGCACTGATGCCTTTGGAAATGATGGTGGAATGCGTGTTGCGACCCAAATGCACCATTTTTGTTCCAGTGTCCGCCTGCTGGGCATTGTTCGTGACGGCCACGCTGTAAAACTCTCCAATGCTGTGGTCACCCTTCAAGATGCAACTCGGGTACTTCCAAGTGACCGCACTGCCCGTTTCCACTTGCGTCCAACTGATTTTGGAATGGGTGTGACACAGGCCTCGTTTGGTGACAAAGTTGTACACCCCTCCCCTTCCTTCCGCATCTCCTGGATACCAATTCTGGACCGTGCTGTATTTGATTTCCGCATTGTCCATGGCCACTAGCTCCACAACGGCCGCATGCAATTGGTTTTCGTCCCGCTGGGGGGCGGTGCACCCTTCGAGGTAAGACACCATACTCCCTGCATCCGCCACCACCAACGTTCGCTCAAATTGGCCGGTTCCAGCCTCATTGATGCGGAAGTATGTGCTCAATTCCATCGGACATTTCACGCCTTTTGGGATGTAACAAAATGAGCCATCTGTGAACACGGCCGAATTCAAAGCCGCAAAGAAGTTGTCCCGAACCGGAACCACACTTCCCAAGTATTTCCTGACCAGTTCGGAGTGCTCCTTCACTGCCTCGCTCATGGAACAGAAGATGATGCCGAGCTCGGCCAATTTGTCCTTGAAAGACGTCGCCACCGAAACGGAATCCATCACAAAATCCACGGCAACACCAGATAACCGCTTTTGCTCTTCAATGGAAATGCCCAAACGATCCATGGTCTTCCGCAACTCAGGGTCCACTTCATCCATGGACGTCAACTGCGGCTTGGATTTGGGCGCAGCATAATAACTAATTGCCTGATAATCTGGACGCTCATAGTGGAGATGGGGCCATTCCGGCTCATCCATTTCCTGCCAAACCCGAAACGCCTCCAGCCGCCAATCCAGCAGCCACTGGGGCTCTTCCTTTTTGGCACTGATCAACCGAATGATGTCCTCATTCAGACCCGGAGGGGCTTTGTCCGTATCAATGTCCGTCGTGAAGCCAAACTCGTATTTCTTTCCAGTGACTTCTTCGAGAACCTCGTCCTTGCCGTCGTATGCCATTTTGTCAATTGTCTTCAGAGGGAAAAACTCTCACCGCACCCACATGTTCGATTTGCGTTGGGGTTGTGAAATTCAAACCCCTTGCCATTGAGCCCCCCACTGTACCTGAGCTCCGTACCCACCAGGTATAGAAAACTTTTCTTGTCAACGACCACCTTGACGCCATTGTCCTCGAAAACCTGGTCCCCTTCCCGTTCTTCATGGTCGAAGGCCAATTCATACATCAATCCCGAACAACCGCCACCCTTCACGCCCACCCGCACAAAACTCCCAGACGGCATGTCTTGCTCAGCGAGCAATTTCTGGACCTGCGCCCGAGCGCTTTCATTCACTGTAATCATGCGTGCAATCGAATCAAACCAAATACAAATATAGTCGTTTTGGAGGTTATCTTGATTGATTCTAAATAAGTTCAAAGACGTTTTAAATGCGGATTTTGACATCTTTGTGCATTCCATGAAAGGCGCTTCATTCACAACGGCATTGACCACAGCAGTGGGCCTCACCCTCACTTTGTTGCTGCTCGGTACCTTGTTGGTCATTGCATTCCTTGGAAAACAATGGGAATCGTCCCTGCGATCCGCCGCCCGGGTCCAAGTGTATTTCATGCGAGATGTAGATGCGGGGACGCTCCACTATGCGCAGGAAGCACTCCGCACAGATGCTGCTGTCTCGGTGGCGCGTTTTCTGGATGCAGAAACTGCCAGTCGTCAATTGGAAGCCGAACTCGGAGAATCTTTTGTAGACTTTTTGGGGTATGTGCCGCTACCCGAAGCCATGGACCTGACCTTGAACGCTGCACATTCAAATTTGGATTCATTGCAAGTTTTGGCACAAATGTGGTCGGATCTGCCTGGCGTGGCAGAAGTGGTGTGGCCCGAAACTTTGTTGCAATCCCTTGACGATGGTATTCGCAGAGTGACGGCACCATTGCTCATGGTTGCGGGATTGTTTCTGATCATTTCTGTCCTGCTGATGAACAACACAATTCGCTTGTCCATCTTCTCCAAGCGTTTCATCATCAAAACGATGCAACTTGTTGGGGCCAAACCGCGCTCCATCCGTGCCCCCTTCTTGTGGTCTGGCGTGGCACTCGGATTGATTAGCGGCCTTTTGGCCTTTGCCATCATTACCGGCTTGCTCAGCGGCTTCAAATCCATGGCTGGTGATTTGGGCGTCGCCGTGAATTTGCCAGTCATCCTCGGCCTCGGAGGCCTCTTGATCAGCATGGGTGTGGTGGTCGCCTGGGGGGCCACCTGGTTTTCCGTCAATCGCTTCCTTCGGGCCGACGACAACAGCCTGCATTGAAGAAACTGGATGTTGTAACTTCGCGTCCCATGGCAGACAAGAACACTTCCTCTTTTGGTGGGTTTCCCTTTGATCGGAGCAATTTCATTTGGTTGGGTGCAGGCCTGGTAACCTTGCTTTTGGGTTATTTCTTGATGTCCGGAGGAGGATCAGACGACCCCGAGGTGTTCAGTGAAGCCATTTTCAGCTTTCGCCGCATCACCCTTGCACCTTTGGTGGTACTGGGGGGGTATGGTTTGATTTTCTACGCCATTCTGAAGCGAAAGTAAATGAGCATTTGGCAGGCGATGGTCCTCGGGTTGATCCAAGGACTCACTGAGTTTTTGCCCGTCAGCAGTTCTGGCCATTTGGAGTTGGGCAAAGCCCTTTTCGGCCTTCAAGATTTGGACCTAACGTTCAGCATTTTGGTCCATGGTGCCACTGCTTTGAGTACAATTTTTGTTTTCTGGAAGGACATACGGTCCCTGGCATTCGGCTTTTTTGATGGCCAAAACCGCCAAGCCCGGTCGTACATCTCCATGATTACTTTGTCCATGGTTCCTGCCGCACTGGTGGCTTTCACGTTGCGAGATGGTCTTGAAGAACACTTCATCGGGCGACCCGACCGCGTGGGCCTCATGCTGGTCTTGACCGGGGTCATCCTTGTGGTTTCGCAACGATTTTCTGGAAAATCCTTGCCTTTGAATGTGCCCAAAGCACTGGGAATCGGCCTGGCCCAAGCTTTGGCCATTTTGCCGGGCATTTCCCGTTCTGGTTCCACCATTGGAGCGGCCATCGCCTTGGGGATCTCGCGAGACGAGGCAGCTCGATTTAGTTTCTTGATGGCTTTGCCCGTGATTCTGGGTGCTACAGCCTTGGAAATGAAAGACCTGTTGGAGGCTTCCAGTTCGGCAGGGGGCATTGAAGGTGATCTCATGTTGGCTTATACTGTGGGCACGTTGGTGGCCTTTTTCAGTGGGGTTGTGGCCTGCCGATGGATGGTGCGATTGGTTCAAAATACGAATCTCAATGGATTCGCGTTGTATTGCATAACTGCAGGAATCGCCGCGTTTTTTTGGTTCTAATTCACACCCAAAATGAGAGTATGGTTACGGCCATTTACACGCCTCTTGGCGTTGCTTTTGACCCTGAGTTGGATTGGCTGCATTGATGTCACATTTGACCAACCTCAGCCGCCCCAACGATGGGATCGAAAACAAATCCCTCGGGCTTGGACAGGGACTTGGATTCCCGCAGACGTCGATGGTGAAGTGGAAGAACAGGATGTCATCACAATCACCCAAAACAGCATCACTGGAAACTTGTTTGACGAATCGGTGGAATTGACACTCGAAACCATGCATGTCCGTTGGTTTCGAGGCCACCTCGTGTTCAGCACGCCTGTTGAAGAAAAGACCAATGCGTACAGGGTGTTTTTGGCCCAGCGGCACCAAAATCAAATGGCTGTGTATTCCTTTTCTGCCGAAGTCGAAAAAGTGGCCATTTGGCAAGATGCATTGGGGGCAGAGATTCAAAAAACCACCGGTGCAGATGGTTCTGTCAAGGCGATTCACATGGCGCCTGCAAACAATGCTGCTTTCAAGGCCCTTATGCAGCAAGGGGGATTGACCCAGGAGGGCACTTTGGTCCGCGCGGGCGCTGAAACCCCTTGAATCAAACCCCGATTTCTCCTGACCAAATTGCAGCCGCCACGTCCCAATTCAACAACTTGGTGAAGGCTTGCAAATAATCCCCGCGGCGATTTTGGTAATTGAGATAATATGCGTGCTCCCAAACATCAACACCGATGATGGGTCGACCCGGTTCATCCACAATTTGCGTCATGAAGGGGTTGTCCTGGTTCGGCGTTGAGGTGACCGCAAGTTGTCCATCTGCCTTCTCAATCAACCAAGCCCAACCACTGCCAAATTGCTTTCCCCCGGCGGATTTGAGTGCAGCCAAAAGCCCCTCCGTGGAGCCGAATGTACTGTCCAGTAACGCTTTGAATGGACCGGTTGGTGCTGCAGCCCCTCCTGGCTCCATCAACCGCCAATACAAACTGTGGTTGAAGTGACCGCCGCCATTGTTTCGCAAGGCCGTGTGCTCGTCTGAGTCTGTGATTTGGGAAAGCAAGTCTTCCAACTGAAGTCCTTCAAATGCGGTGTTCTGGCGAATCGCCATGTTCAACTTGCTTACGTATCCTGCATGATGTTTGCCGTAATGCAATCCCATCGTCTCTGAATCAATGGCTGGGGCCAATGCATCCAATTCATACCCCAAAGGTGCCTGCACATGCAACTTCAACTTGGGCTTTTTTGGGGGAGCAGGCGGAATTGCCGATGGGGAATCCGTGGGGTTGGATTCTTGCGATGTCCCGCATCCCGCCAAAGGTGCGACCAGCAATCCAGCTCCAGCAGCACCCGTGAGCTTCAGAAATGTGCGCTTTTTCATGGGAACAAAGATGGGCATTTCGACGATGACCTGTGGACAAACTTGCACAATTCCATTCACCTCAAGGCGTTGATGAATGTAGATTTCGTTTCTGTTTTTCGATGATGAAAACCCTTCGGTGGTTCGGCCTTATTGCCCTTTTTATTCTTCTCCTGTCAGGGGCCGCAACCGCGTGGCTTGTAGGAAATGAGGAACGGGTGGAAGCCATGGTGATTCAGGAAATCGGCAAAAGGCTGAAGACCGATGCCCACATCACAGACCTGAATTTAACTTGGTGGCGTTCCTTTCCGCTGGTATCCATCGAACTTCGGGACATTTGGCTGGCGGGGTCTTCAGGTCTGGATGGAGACCGTCTCCTGCAAGCAGACATGTTGAGTCTCCAAGTAAAACTGGATGATTTGCTCCAAAACCAAATCACCGTTCAAAACATCCGGCTGTCGGATGCCATTGTCCACCTGAAGTCGGGCCAAAAGGGATGGAATACCGAAGTCTGGGAGAACGATGATTCGCAAGACAGTGGGTTGGGTTTGGCCATCGAAAAGGGTGAATTCCGTGATGTTCGATTCGTTTTCGAAACACCTCAAAAACAGGTTTCAACATTTCACATCCAACAGGCCGATTGTGGTTTGCAGTTCGATGAACAAGGCCAAATTTTGATCACAACCTCCGGTCAGGGACACGACCTCTCCATCCAAAATGAACGCACACCGAAAGATCTGACTTGGTCGTGGAATGCATCCGGCGCCCAAAACCTCGAGGGAAACTGGAATTGGGAGATTCCGATGTTGCAATCCGAATCACTTCAAATCGCAGGCGAGCTCCTTTCGGATGGAAACGCGTGGCGCGTCAACGGAGCGTTTGCTGGGTTGGATGCATCGTGGGCAAAAGCTGCCATTCCTGGATTTCAATCTTTGCTGACAGAAAACGACCTGGACTGGGAACACTCGTTTTCAGGTGCTGTTCAGTATGACGGAAAACGATTTGAACTGCAAGGTTCCGCGCCCCGTGGAGAATGGCACCATGGGCTGGCATCTGGTGAGGCGAGCACAGATCTGGAGGTGACCCATTCAGGAGACAGGTGGTCCATTGCATTCCTCAATGTGCAGGCCCAAATTCCTGGGTTGACCTTGGGTGGTGACATTGAAAGTGACGATGTGGCCTCGGGCAATTGGAACGCAGACGTCGACTTGAATTTTGATGCGGAACAGGCCGACTGGACTTTTGCGGTCCTCCCGGATCATTTGCGATGCCCGACAGGTCAGTTGGCAATGCACATCAGCGCCACTTATCACGGACAATCTGACCACTTCGAAACCCACCACTTCGATATTCATCTTCAAGAAGTCTCCCTGAATGCCGGAGGATGGCCTGGAACCATTCACACTGCTCATGTGCAAGGCGAGGATGTCGAAAACTGGAAGGTCACAGATTTGGCATTCACCACACTTGACAATTCAGCAACAGGAACCGTTTTGTCCCGAAGCGGGCAAATTGAAGCCGCATTGGACAGCCGAAGGCTTCGCGTGCCAGAAAACTTCCCCGAAATCAACTGGCCCGACACGGACTCGGAGACACCCAACTTGAAATGGACTGCTTTGACATGGCAGGCAGATGAATTGTTTTGGGCGGCATTCGCTGATGGGGCGATGTCCACTAACAATGCCATTCATCTGATTCCCGCTTCACATGACAAAAGTTATCAGTTGAATTGGTCATCCAACATAGCCGGTGGTTCTCAACAATCCGTGGCGACCATCGACTTCGAACGCACCATCCACGGATCCTTGGAGATGCACACCTCGGCGCAAGACCTCTTGCTCCAACCGCTTTTTGCCACCTTCCGAAACTTCGGACAATCTGCACTTCGGAGTGAACACCTCCAGGGGACTGTCCATTTCGAAAGCGACGTCACATGGTCATGGAGTCCCCAATTCACACCGCTGTCGTCCACAGTTCAAGCCCAAGCAAATCTAAATTGGAGCCAGGTCCGGCTTGACAATGTGGAATCCTTTCAAGACATCGCCGAATACCTTCGAAACAACCGCTTGATTGCACCATTGGTTGATCCGGATGATTTGGCCCATCGGTTGCGAAAAATTGACCTTGAAAGCTGCGAAATGCAAGCCCTTTTGGTGAATGGGGACTTTCGACTTGCACCTGTGCGGATCCATTCCTCTGCGATGGATGTGGACATATCAGGAGGCCAAACTTGGGCAGGTGCACTCGATTACACCTTCGGATTCGCCCTCCGAGACTTGAAAAACACGCGCGAAGATGCATTTGGCATCATCGAAGATGATGGGCTGGGACATCGATTTTTTCTCACCATGCAAGGATCTTACGATGAGCCTGAATACGGTTGGGACCGAGAAGCTGGCAAAAATGCCCGCAAAGAACGATTCGAAGAAGAGAAGACCATTCTTCGCGATCTCTTCCGACGAAACAAATCAAGAACTCCGTAAAAGTTGTTGATATTCAATTTGTTGGGCATTCGCGGTTTTGCCCGATTGTTTTTTCAACCCCCAACAAGCGACGAAATATCGTATTTGATAGACCAGAACGTTTTTTCGTGCTATATTCGCGCTGACTAAAGAAGACCAGCTTGACCAAATGCAAGACGCCAACTTCCAGCGGGGAGTTTGGCGTTTTGTTTTTGGGTCCGGTTTAACTTTGGGTCCAATGTCTGATAAACTGCAAGCCGAAACTTTGAACGCCTTGTTGCGTGAATTGGCCCAATCCCTCCGGAAATTGACCCAAGAAGTCACCGGCGTCGAAGAACTCAACCACGCCCTTGAGGTGTCTCGGGAATTGCATGAACGCATTGCCATCCTTCGGTATCGCGCCCTCACATCGCATGAACTGGAAACGGCCCAAAAATCCGCAGCAAATGCCCGGCCACCCCTAGACTTCTCGATTCGCGAGGCTGCTGACCCACCGCAAGCCGTCTATTCTGCGGAACAAGTCCCAGAAGCCGAAGCCCCTCCCGCAACTGAATCCACACCTGATTCCATTCAGTCCACCGCATTGAGCGAGGAGCCCATTCCAGAAACACGTGAAACCGTCGAAACCCCTGAACCTGAGCAGAATAACCTGAGTTTCGTGGATCAACAACAGTTGCGGCCATTGGATACACTGGCAGCAGGAATGGGCATCAATGATCGTGTTCGGTTTGCCACTGAATTGTTTGACGGTGACATGACGGCATTCAATTCCGTTTGCCAAGCCATCGAATCGAGTGATTCTGCTGAAGCGGCACTGACCCTTTTGAAAAATCAGGCTGAAAGTGATGTCGAATGGGAGGCCGAAACAGGCGCTGCCACCGACCTGGTCACACTCGTACATCGCCTATTCATTCCGGCTTGAGATGGGTGCTTCCCTGATTTTGGTGCCCACACCCATCGGCAATTTGGGCGATATGACCCCACGCGCCCTGGAAGTTCTTGGAGACGTTGATTGTGTCCTTGCAGAGGACACGCGAACCACAGGGAAGTTGATGCGCCATTTCGGGATTGACAATCGATTGCAATCCTTTCATGTCCACAATGAACACAAACAGGCGGAGGGGCTGGTGAAACAGATGTGCTCCGGCCAAACATTTGCCCTCTGCTCTGACGCCGGAACTCCGGGCATTTCAGACCCCGGATTTCTGCTTGTACGTGCAGCGATAGAAGCCGGACTTGAAGTGCATTGTCTACCCGGACCCGCAGCATTTGTCTCAGCTGTCGCCGCTTCTGGTTTGCCCTGTGACCGGTTTGTCTATGAAGGTTTTTTGCCACACAAAAAAGGACGACAATCCCGAATTGATGACATCCTGGAAAGGGAAGTCACCACCGTCTTATATGAATCTCCTCACCGCGTGGTGAAACTGCTGGATGCCCTGCACGCAGGAGGCTGTGAAGAGCGCACAATTTGCCTGTCCAGAGAAATCAGCAAATTGCACGAGGAACACCTCCGGGGCACCGCTCAACAACTTTTGGAGCGCTTGGAAAAGACACCGCCGCGTGGTGAATATGTGGTGGTGATTGCCGGGAAGCCCTAGAAAAGTTTCCCGTGCAGGTCGCTGACCCGCTTCACCAAAACCAACTTCATCTCAGTGGATGCCAATTCTTGCGCATGTCCACTGACAAACATGCGTTTCATCCCCATGCGTTCCGCTTCAGCAATCCGTTGTGGCAATCGGGGAACCGGACGAATTTCTCCACTCAAGCCGACTTCACCTGCGAAAACTGTTCCCATCGGCAAGGGCACATCCAACGTCGAACTCAAAATGGCAGCCACCACGGCCAAGTCCAGAGCCGGATCCTGAATTCTCAATCCACCAGCCATGTTCAAGAACACGTCCTTGGTCCCCAATTTGAAGCCATTCCGCTTCTCCAACACCGCCAAAAGCATGTTCAAACGCCTCAAATCAAAGCCAGTTCCGGATCGTTGCGGTGTGCCATATACCGCCGTGCTCACCAAAGCCTGCACCTCCACCAACAACGGTCTGGCTCCTTCGAGCGCTGCCGCCACAGCAGAACCACTCAAGTCATCATCTTCATCCAAACGCAACAGGACATCGGATGGATGGTCGACCACCGACAAACCTGAGCCGCGCATCTCATACAACCCAAGTTCCGATGTGGTGCCAAAGCGGTTTTTCACTGCCCTCAACATGCGGTATGCGTGGTGACGCTCACCCTCAAAAGAAAGAACCACATCGACCATGTGCTCCAAAACTTTGGGCCCTGCAATGGAACCCTCCTTGGTGATGTGACCGATGAGAAACACAGGGATGTTCCTTTCTTTGGCAAGTCGGGTGAGTGCCGCGGATGATTCTCGGATTTGTGAAACGGATCCCGGAGCGGCCTCCACAGTGGGGTGGTATAAGGTTTGGACCGAATCCACCACCACCACATCTGGCTGGTGCTCTGTTGCCTCTTGGATGACCACATCCGTATTTGTTTCCGGCAAAACCCACAATGGGTCCGACAACGTTCCCAAGCGTTCCGCCCGCATGCGCACTTGCTGTGGACTTTCTTCTCCTGCCACATAAAGAAGCGTTTTCCCGCCATTTGTCATGGCCATTGCCGCTTGAAGCATCAATGTTGACTTCCCGATTCCAGGCTCTCCACCCAACAACACAACACTGCCCGATACCAGCCCCCCACCGAGCACCCGATTCAAATCGGAGTCACCCGCGTCAAGACGGTTCAAATCCGATGTTCGAATGGAAGACAAAGGCGCCGCTTTGGCCGGCTTGCGGTTGGACTCCACCCCACGACGGGCAATGGAAGGTGCCACTTCTGCGCGCGAAAACTCAACCATGGAACTCCAAGCCTTGCAACCCGGACATTGCCCGACCCACTTGACCACCTCATGCCCGCATTCTTTGCAAGCAAAACCCGATTTGGTCTTGGCCACCCGATCAGCGTAGGATGGTCAGCGTTCCAGAATAATCGAACCCATTGGGCAACATCAAGGTATACCAGTAAGTCCCATCTTCCACACCATTGGCCAACCAGTCGCCAGACTGATAATCGTCGCTTTGGTAGATCACCTGTCCCCAACGGTTGTAAATGCGCACAATGACATCATCATATACTTCCAATCCTTCGATTTGGAAAGAAGGGTTGTATGCATCGCCATTGCCCGGTGTAAACACATTGGGAATGGTGATTTCGCAATAATCCATGACCACCTGCCATTCTTCGCGAATGCCATTAGCCGCACAAGGGTTCAAAGCCGATCCAGTCAGTGTCAATTCCCCGCCCCAGCAGTCTTGAGGCAAAGCAGAGCTCACCAGGGTCAAATGATCATCGGAACCGTCAAAATAAATATTCTCCCCAGCGCATTCAATCCACCACTCATATTCCCCAGCATTCTGCGCACCCAAGTCAAATTCATATTCCACTTCTGGGCACAAGGTCAAGAATGATTCCAGTACCGGTGACGGATTGATGGTGGGCGGAACCCCGATGAACAAAAAGGAACACTCCTCTGTCGTTGCACAGTTGAATGGATCGGTGAACGTAATGCAAATTTCCGATTCGTTGTAGGCGCTGGTTTCTAAAACAGTCCAAGAAAACTCAGTGGATCCGTCAGGCCAAGTCACTGAATAATCCTCTGGCATGTCCGGAACGACGACGCCCACACCATCTCCATCACAGTCTGCGGTCACATCATCGAGTACATTGGTCAAGGGCACCACAATGTCGATGTCCGCACAGGCTTCTTCAGTTCCACATTCGTTTTCCACCTCCACACAATATTCACCCGTCTCAACAGCCGTGTACTCCGGGGTGTCCACACCCAATGGGTTGCCATTCAATGTCCAAGAGTACTCGTCAAAATCCTCATTGATGACAATCGGATTCAGCAACACCTGACCCCCATCACACAGCATGTCATCTTCCAATTCGGGCTCAGGCGTGTAAATGGAGACGATGTCAATCGAAGCCTCATCGCTTCCACATCCATTCTCGATGGTCACAGTCAACGTCACTTCAGTGTTGGAATTGTAGGAGTAGTTGTTGGCTGCAACATTGTCTGACCCTGGGTTGGGCCAATCAATGGTCGCAGTTCCCCCAATGTCTACCGTGTCAGCGATTACGGCAAACTGCTCTCCATCGCACAACAAAGCTTCGTCCTGGTTCAATGAAATCTCAGGTGTTTCTGTGATTTCGATGTCATAACAATAATCCACGCTGCACGTCTCATCCGTAAAGCAGATTTCATAAAGCCCATATGTGTTCGGGTAGAACTCCGTGTCAAATTGATCCACATTGGTGAAAACCCCCTCGTCCGGCCCACTGATTTGATTCCACTCACCCAATGCAGGAGAAGCTGTGCAAGCCACCGGTCCACTGAAGACGATTCCTGGTGTCAATTCCTCAATGGGAAAAATGTTTGAGAAGCCACATGTGTACAATGTCAAATCCAAGAATGCCACATTGGTTGTGGGATCTTGAATGAAGTTGACCTCCACCTCATCGCCAGCAAAAACCTGGAAATCGTAAGGCTCGAAGGCATCAAAACAAGTCATGATGAGCATGTTATCCGTATCACCATTGATGGTGACCTCGAGGTAAGAACCGCCCCATCCGTTGGGGTCATTGCTCGACATGTAAACCAAGAATGTTCCTTCCTGCGGACTGGCGTAGCCGCCTTCAAAAACCACGCTGTCGGGTATGCCATTGCAGAAGGGGTCTATCGTCACCTCGGGTATGTATGAGCCCACTGTCTCAATCACAAAGACCCGCTGACCTTGGCATCCATCATCACTTTCCACCAACAACCGATAAGTTCCCGAAGTGACTTCCACCTCAGGCCCATCCTCATTTACGATGGTTCCCCCTCCACCATTCCAGTCCGCCTCCCAGATGTAGTTGTCATACAACGGCTGCTCGTCCTCGTCCACCAAAACAATGGATGTTTGATCTGGACAAACCGCAGGAGGTGTGATGGTTACGTCTGGAAGAAAATAAGGCGTTTGGTCAATTGTAAAGTACGTGAACGCCTCACATTCCTCAACGAATCCCGTGACATAAAAGGTTCCCCCGTATTCAAACGTGCACTCATTTTCGGTCGAACCGGGAGACCACAAGAAAGAATCGAAATCTCCTTCCACGGTCAAGGTTGTTTCTCCACCCGCACAAATGGTCAAATTGCCTGACACCTCGAGCGGTGGAATGACCGTTTCAAGGACTTCGAAGATCAATACAATTTCTGTGGTCTCCGAAGGCTGCCCGTTGTCTGTCGCCGTGATGGTAACTTCCTGCGTCCCGATGTTGTCGGCATTTGCGGTGAAGGTTCCCAAAATGTTCGGGGTCGTTCCCGGGGTGATGACATAATTCCATCCCGGGAGATCATTGGTGAAGATTTCGACCGATTGATCATTCTCTGGGCCCAAAAAACTCAAATCCACCTCATAATCTCCTCCTTGACACAGGAAAATGGTGTCACACCCTGGATTGCCTGAAGGCAATGGAGGGGTGTTTCCAGTGGATGAAGCCGTGTTCATGTTGAACGTTTTGCCATCCAACCAATTGACACCATCGTCATTCCCTGGCCCCGTTCCATATGGACCATTGTAAGTGTCATCCAACAAGTTGAATCGTCCGTATTGGATGTGATCTCCAGTTGTCGGCGCTGCGTCCGCCCCAACCGTTGCCGGTGAGGTGCCTCCGCCGCCGCTGGAACCGCCCAAGTCACCATGTGCCCAGTCCATGTTCAAGTAGCACAATTGGGCATTCGCCTCATCAGGCAAAACACCAGCTCCCGATGCTGTGATGATAATTTGATAAGAGTTCATCAAATCATCGTTGTTGTTGTAGTAACCCACATCGATGAAGTTGATGTAAGCCACATCATCCTCAATTTTGTATTTGATGTCACCCGTAGCACGATAATCAGAGTCGGCCCAGAAACCTGCAATCTGTCCAGCTGCAGAGGTCGTGTTGGGAAACTCTTCCGGTGTCCAATCAATGATGTAGTTGCCGAAGGAAATGGACCCTTTGGAGTTGATGTAGATCTCTGTGAATTGTTCGCCATAAAACTCGAAACTCCACCCCAACTGAACAGGTCCAATGGAACAATCCACGTCTGCGCCTGCACCTGCGGTATAGTCCCAATCATTCGTCCCAATCGTGGTATAGGAAGCGTCAGGTTCAATCCAGCAATCACAACCTCCTGGAGGAAACATTTTCACACCATTCTTGGGCGGGTGTTCTTTGCGATACTTCTCCTTTGCCGCTGCGCGAATGGCCACCACCCTAGATTCATCATACCCTTCCCAAGAACGGAAAATGGCCCATTCATCACGGCTCATTTCATGCACCGCTCTTTCAAAGGTATGGTACTTATCTATAATGGCTTCACCTGATGCAGGGACGTTCAACCCACGCACTTGAGGGTCCACTTCAGCGGCTTGTCCCCAGACCCAATACTGGACAGACAAAAGAGTAAAAAGGAGGAAAAGACGAATCATATTGACGACTTCAGTTTTCACAGGCAGGGTCAAATATAGTCAATCGATTGAGGTGCAGAAAAAACGGCGGAATTGCGCCGTATTTTTGGGGTTTCCGATTCGGCATTCAGAGCATGGAGCACATCCGCAATTTTTGCATCATTGCACACATCGACCACGGCAAAAGCACGTTGGCCGACAGGCTGTTACATTCCACTGGTACCATCAGTGATCGCGAGTTGCAAGAGCAAACGCTGGATGACATGGATTTAGAACGAGAGCGCGGCATCACCATCAAGAGCCACGCAATCCAGATGCAATACACGGCGGCAGATGGACAGGCGTATACATTCAATTTGATTGATACACCTGGACATGTGGACTTTAGTTACGAAGTTTCACGTTCCATTGCAGCTTGTGAGGGGGCCTTGCTCATTGTTGACGCGACACAAGGCATTGAGGCACAAACCATTTCAAATTTGTATCTCGCATTGGAGCACGATCTAGAAATCATTCCTGTGCTGAATAAAATGGATTTGGATTCTGCCGATCCTGAGGTTGTGGGGGACCAAATCATGGACCTCATCGGTTGTTCCATGGACGACATCATCCCAGCCAGCGGCAAATCAGGCCTCGGCGTTCCCGAAATTCTGGAAGCCATCGTTCATCGCGTACCTCCACCCAAAGGAGATGTGAATGCGCCGCTACAGGCCATGGTGTTTGACAGCGTATTCAATTCCTTCCGAGGCATCATCGCTTATTACCGCGTCATCAATGGCCGGATCAAGAAGGGCAATCAAGTAAAATTCATTGCGACAGGAAAAGAATATGACGCAGATGAAATTGGCATTTTGGGGTTGGATTTGAAGCCCCGAAAAGAAGTTTCCGCAGGTGATGTGGGATACATCATCTCTGGCATCAAAAATGCCAAAGAAGTCAAGGTCGGTGACACATTGACCTTAAAATCCAACCCCTGTGAAAATGCGGTCAAAGGCTTCGAAGACGTCAAACCCATGGTTTTCGCGGGCATTTACCCTGTAGACACCGAAGATTATGAGGAGTTGCGGGCCTCCATGGAAAAACTTCAATTGAACGATGCCAGCCTGGTTTTCGAACCTGAATCCTCTGCAGCCCTTGGATTTGGATTCCGATGTGGCTTTTTGGGCATGCTGCACATGGAAATTGTTCAAGAACGCTTGGAACGAGAGTTTGACATGACTGTCATCACGACCGTGCCCAACGTGAGCTACCATGCTTTTGACAAAGCGGGAACCCAAATCGTCGTGAACAACCCGTCCGACCTTCCCGATACCAACAAGTTGGACCGTGTCGAAGAGCCTTTCATCAAGGCTCAAATCATCACCAAATCAGATTACATCGGTCAGGTCATGAGCCTCTGCATTGAAAAGCGAGGAACCCTCGTCAATCAAGTCTACCTCACTTCCGACCGCGTAGAATTGACATTCAGCATGCCTTTGGGTGAGATTGTCTTTGATTTTTACGACAAACTGAAAAGCGTATCCAGGGGGTATGCCAGTTTTGACTATTTCGCGGATGATTACAAGTCGTCGCATTTGGTCAAGATGGACATTTTGCTCAACGGTGACCAAGTGGATGCCTTGAGCGCCTTGATTCACCGGGACAATGCCTATAATTTGGGAAAGAAAATTTGCCTGAAATTGAAGGAATTGATTCCACGTCAACAATTCATGATTGCATTGCAGGCAGCCATTGGAGCCAAGATCATCGCCCGTGAAACCATCAAGCCCGTCCGAAAAGACGTCACGGCGAAGTGTTATGGTGGTGACATCACCCGGAAGCGAAAACTTCTCGAAAAGCAGAAAAAAGGAAAGAAACGAATGCGACAAGTGGGCAATGTTGAAGTGCCTCAAAGCGCATTTCTAGCTGTACTTAAGTTGGATTGACGCCCGAAGGGGATTTCCGCAAACTGCCGGCTCCCAACTCATTCTTGTTCGCCAGTTGCCCGCAGGCAGCGTCGATGTCTTTGCCCCGAGAGCGGCGAACATTGACCACGAGGTTTTTGTCCTCCAGAAAGGAAACAAAATCAATGGTACGTTTTTCTGAAGCCCGTTGGAAAACCCCATCGTCAATGGGGTTGTATTCGATCAAGTTGATTTTACAAGGCACGTGGCGACAAAATGTGGCGAGCTCTTGTGCATCACGCAAGCCATCATTGAAACCATCAAATAAAATGTATTCAAATGTTACCCGCGTTCCTGTTTTCTCATGGAAATGCTGGAGAGACTCTGCCAAAACCCCCAAATTGTTCGACTCGTTGATGGCCATGATTTCATTTCGCTTGGCATCATTCGCAGCATGCAAACTCAAGGCCAAGTTGAACTTCACTTCATCGTCCCCTAATCGGCGAATGGCCTTCGCAATCCCAGCCGTACTCACTGTGATGCGCTTAGGGGACATGCCCAATCCAGGTGTTCCAGTGATCCGATCAATGCTGGCCAGAACATTGCTGTAATTGAGCAAAGGTTCACCCATGCCCATGTAAACAATATTGGACAAGGTGGAATTGTATTGGTCAGCGGCCATTGCAGCAATCATCTCCACCTGGTCATACATTTCCCCTGCTGACAAATTCTTGAGCAATTTCAGCCTGCCAGTTGCACAAAACTTGCAGGCCAAACTGCACCCCACTTGACTGGATATGCATGCCGTCATGCGCCTCGTGGTGGGAATCAAAACCCCTTCGACCACTCGGCCTTCACCCACGCCAAAAGCACACTTGATTGTGCGATCCGAACTGATCTGTTTTTCCTCTAGGGAAATCCGTTTCAAATCGTATTCATCCGCCAACCGGTCCCGAAGCCCTTTGGACAAATTGGTCATTTCGGAAAAGTCCGCAGCAGACTTCGACCAAATCCACTCCTCGACTTGCTGGGCTCGGAAAGGCTTTTCACCCCATGACGAAACGACATCACGCAGTTCCAAACCAGTCAGTTCTCGGATATCGGGCTTGATCATCTCACGCAAAGATACGTCTCGACCCCAGCGAACTCTGCAACTCATCAAGCGCCACCAAAAGGCGCTGGGTCATCTGCCGCCAAATGTGACGATCGTGACCGCCCAAAATCCACCATCAAGGCTGCCAATCGCCTTCGAACTTCTTCCCTTCGCCGCACGGACATTTGAATCTCCGCTCCACTTCCTAGAATCAAGGTGTTCATTCGATAATTGCACCTGTCTACAGCAGGGAGTCGAACGAGAAAAGAGTTGTGTACCCGAAAGAACAGTTCATCATCAAGCAATTCCTCCACCTTTTTCAAGTTTTTCGATAGCGTGATGCGTCGCCCATTGCTGAGGTGCACTTCGGAGTAACTCCCGAAGGCCTCTACATAATCGATATCTGCATACCGCACGAAGTAACGCTGGCCAGATGTGAGCAACTCAACTTTCCGATTGACATGGGCGAATTGACCCGAAGAATGTTGTCTTTCTTCGAAAAAATGCTTGGAAATTCTACGCGCACAGGCTTTCAACTCTTGGGGGTCGACAGGCTTCAACAAGTAATCAAAGGCTTGCTTTCGAAGGGCTTCAATTGCATATTGATTGTAAGCCGTGCAGAAAACCACATAAAATTTCCGTTCCTCAAAACGCTCCAAAAACAAAAGGCCGGACTCTCCTGACATCTGGATGTCCAAAAACACAACATCTGGTGCGTACTCCTGAACCACATGATACGCCTCCGGAGCACTGCTCGCCGATTGAAGCACACGAATGGACGGACAGTGTCTTTCGATTTGACGACACATTGCCTGGCGTGCTGGCAATTCGTCATCCACAACAACACAAGTCAAAAACTGAGACATGGAGTTGATTTTGATCCGGTTACAGCCCGAATGTACTGCCCATCACCTCCTTGTACCTCGACAGATTCACAAATGTCCACTTGGGATTTATGAACGTCGAGAAGTGACCAGTTTCCTGCCCATTTCAACACATCGATAAACCGATTCCGGCAAAAAGTTTCGCTTTTCAAGTCGCCGTTTATAACCCGTGCGAACCACCACCAAGTCCAAAGCAGGAATGGAAATGACAAATTGGCCACGGTGCCCTTCCAATGTGGAGAAAAACAAACCGTCGGCAGTCGTGCCCAACCAAATTTGGTATCCATAATGCATGGCGTCACAAGCAGAATCCAATTCCTTAACGGGTGTCACCATGCGCCTGATGAAACCGCGACTAACCAACTGCTCGTCCCCACAAGCCCCTCCATCCAGAATCAACTTGCCCAAACGTGCGAAGTCCCGAGAAGTCGCATAAAACTGAGCAAAACAACGCTCTGCCCCTGAAACCGGATCAATTCCCCAAGACGCATCTGTCTCCGCACCCATCGGCTGCCATAATCCTCGCTCCACCCAATCCGACAACGTCATGCCATCGGGACTGACTTGCGCCAAAATTTCTTCCAACAGCATCGTATTTCCCCCTTGATATTTCCAAGCCGAGCCCGGTTCGGAATCGGGCAAAAACGGCGCTAGCAATCCGCGAACATCCTCTCGGTAATAGGATTTCGCCATGAAACCAAACGGGTTTTTGTAGTTTTCACCAAACGGGATATGAGACCGCATCTGAAGCAAATGCTCGAGGGTCACTCCCTTCCCGGCTTCACCGGAAAATCGCGGCAAATATTCTCCCACCTCATCTTGAACGTCCAAAAGCCCACGATCTGCAGCCATCCCAACAGCCAAAGCCGTGATGCTTTTCGCCATCGAAAAACTGTTTGTTCGGGTGGTCAAATCATGCCCTTGCCAATATTGCTCATACCGCAGTGTATCCTGATGAATGACCAAAAATGACGCCGACAAACCCGACTCCAACCACGCACGATCTTCAACATCCAACGCCTCCAAGGGCTGCAATTTTTCGGGCCAAGGCTGTGGGGCATCGGAGGCCTTGATGGTCCGCAATGTTCGAAAGCCAATGTCATCAATGTTCGAGTTCTTCCAGCCGCGGAGGTAAGTCTCACGCATGCCACCCCAGATGTAGCCATAGCCCGAGACATAGCTCAACAAGACAAGGGCCGCCAAGGCCAAAAACAGATTCCGCATGAATTTCATCACGAAAGAGATTGGTCTGCAAGTTTGCGAAAAAACGACAGATTCCGTCGGGAACTTTTCTTGCGAATTTTACTCTTGAACCGAGTGCCAAGGAAACAGAGCTTGCAAATGATGCAGCAATCGCTTTTGCACTTCGGCTGCATCCACAGGTTGGCCCAATTCCTGGGACAAAGAGGTGACATCTTTACCAGCGATGCCACACGGAACAATCAAATCGAAAAACGCCAAGTCAGTGTTCACATTGAAGGCCAAACCATGCATTGTGACCCATCGACTTGTTTTGACTCCCAATGCCGCAATTTTTCGAGCCGATGACCCCGTCCCCAGCCAGACTCCTGTCAATCCCTCAACGCGACCCGCTTCCACACCAAAATCTCCACAAGTTCGAATCACCGATTCCTCCAGACTCCTCATGTACCAACCGATGTCAGGTTTGAACAGCTCAAGATCCAGGATTGGGTAGCAAACAATTTGGCCCGGCCCATGGTACGTGATGTCTCCACCACGGTTGATGGGCACAAATTCCACGCCGAGTTCCGCCAAACGTTCGGATGACGCCACGAGGTGATTTGCCTTGCCGCTTTTCCCCAGCGTCACAACATGCGAGTGTTCTACGAAAAACAAATGATTCACAGGGCGATCTTCTGCAAGGGGGTCGGCCTCGTCACGACCCGATCTGCGGCATTCAATCTTCCAATTCACAATGGATTTGTGAATCTCCGTCTGCAAATCCCAAATGGGTTGATATGCCTGTGCCTTCCCCAGGTCTCGAACCCGAACCCGAGGCAACGACGAAATGGGCATTCAGAACGGAATTTTGCCGAGTTCGCCCTTGAGGTGGTCGATGTTTCGGATGTCCACAGGATCCACACCGGCACGCTCGGCCAACAACAAACTCAACCAATCCCCAACGTGAACAGCATCAAAAAAACGCTGCAACACATTGTCCCCTTCTGGCTCAAAAATCACCACATCCGCTCCACGAACCTGAAAAATCTCCGCACAAACGTCCATCCGGACACGGCTTCTTTCATGGTCCTCAGGCGTCTGAACGATCACGGCCACATCGTCTTCACTTCCACTTTCCCAGCCGACAAGCTCATTGTGGTTCATTTCCGGAAATACATGGTGTGTCACCAAAAGCTTGCTGTTTTCATTGAGCTGCTGACGCCAACGGGTGATCAAACCCTCCTGTGCGGCATCACTGTACAACCAGATTCTCCGTCCCTCCAACAAATCAGCCATTTGCTCGGCCCGCTCCATGCATCCAGCCTGACCCGATGCCAAAAAGTCTCCGATGCTTGCAAAATCGGCTTGCATGGCATCCGGAACCAAACCCGCACTGTGCAAAACATGCAACACACAGGTAAAAGCATACCCAAACTGAGAGCGCGGAGGCTGACCACCAGGAATGCGCACCAATGGCCAATCAAATTGGGCAACGCGCTCCCCCAATTGCCCTCCTGAAGTGACGGCTGCAATGCGACAGCCGGCCTGAACTGCGGCCTCCAATGCCATCAAGGTCTCTTCCGTATTGCCACTGTAACTGCATGCAATCACGAGGGTTTCGGTTCCAGCCCATGCGGGAATGCTGTAGTCGGCATTGGCCGCGATGGGCACTCGGGCCACTTGGGCCAACATCCGCGACGCAATGACACCACTGATGCCACTGCCTCCCATCCCCAGAATCAAGACATTCTCCGGGGTGAAGCCTTCAAACGAGATGGACGTGGATTTTGTGATTCGATGGGCATCACGGATTTGGTCCGGAAACTCGGTGATCAAACGACGCATCAATTCCATATCAACCAGCCATTTAAATTTCAGAAATCAAACGAATCTCAAAGGTAATGCCCATGCGTTACCATCGACCCCAGTTCAGCACCTGTTACCGGGTCGAAAATTTCGACATCCAACGAATCATCTGTCCGAACCCATCTGTCTTGTTCACGCCAATTCCATTAGGAATGAGGTGCTTTTTTAGGTTCAAATGCCCAGAGAGGAAGTCCGATCAGAATTCATCTCTACATGACTGCAAACCTACACATGGGCAGCAGTACCTTTGTCTTATGCAATTGACAGAACAAGAACGGATTCGCCGGGAGTCGCTTGCGCAACTTCGGGGATTGGGAATAGAACCTTATCCCGCCGAAGCTTTTCAAGTGACACACATGTCGAATGACCTGAGAAACGGCTTTTCAGAAGGTCTGCCTGTGGTTTTGGCTGGCAGGCTGATGTCACGTCGGATCATGGGCAAAGCCTCTTTCGCAGAGCTTCAAGACAGTCAGGGCACTTTTCAATTGTATTTGAATCGAGATGAACTCTGCCCCGGCGAGGACAAAAGCCTATACAATCAAGTTTTCAAAAAATTGCTGGATCGTGGGGACTTCATCGGGATCAAGGGCGAAACCTTCACTACGCAAACCGGAGAGCAAAGTGTCATGGTTCGAGAATTGGTGGTTCTCGCCAAATCCCTTCGCCCATTGCCCGCGGTCAAAACCGATGAATCAGGCCAGGTACACGACGCCTTCAACGACCCTGAACTACGCTACCGCATGCGCTATGTTGACCTCGTGGTCAACCCTGAAGTGAAACGCACTTTTGAGGCCCGTTCCCAAGTGATTCGAACCATCCGCGAGTCTTTTGACAAGCGCGGTTGGCTGGAAGTGGACACCCCTGTTTTGCAAGCCATTCCCGGCGGAGCAGCTGCTCGGCCTTTCATGACCCATCACAATGCATTGGACATCCCGTTGTATCTCCGAATTGCCAATGAACTTTATCTGAAGCGATTGATTGTAGGTGGGTTTGAAGGGGTGTATGAATTTTCTCGGAATTTCCGAAACGAAGGGATGGACCGCACCCACAATCCGGAGTTCACCGTAATGGAGTTGTACGTGGCCTACAAGGACTACAACTGGATGATGGAGACCATGGAGAACCTGTTGGCCGAAGTTTGCCAAGCCGTCCACGGAACCACACAGGTGACCCTTGCAGGCCAGGACATCGACTTCACCCCACCCTTCAGGCGTGTCACTATGCGTGACGCCATTTTGGAACACGCCCATGTGGACATAGATGGACTGGATGAAGCTGGATTGCGTGCCGCTTGTGCCGATTTGGGCATTGAAACCGACGAGAGCATGGGCCGCGGAAAGTTGATCGATGAGTTGTTCGGTGAAAAAGCAGAGCACCATTACATCCAGCCCACCTTTATCATGGACTATCCAGTGGACATGTCACCCCTGACCAAGGCCCATCGAACCAAACCCGGTTACACTGAGCGTTTTGAACTCATGATTAACGGCACCGAAATTGCCAATGCCTACAGCGAGTTGAATGATCCGATCGACCAACGGGAGCGGTTTGAAGAACAATTGAAGCTCAGTGAACGGGGAGACGACGAGGCGATGTTCATCGACCAAGATTTTTTGCGCGCTTTGGAATTTGGTATGCCCCCTACGAGTGGTGTGGGCATCGGGGTCGATCGGCTTGTAATGATGCTCACGAACCAAACCTCTATCCAAGAGGTGCTGCTGTTCCCGCAGATGCGTCCAGAAGTCTTTGCAACGGGTCCCGATTTGGAGGCTTTGATGGCCCTAGGCGTCTCTGAAGCGTGGGCAGAGCACGTCGCCGCTGCAGGATTTGACACACCAGAGGCCATTCAAGCCATGAAGCCCGCCGGACTGCGTGAAAGGCTCAATGGATATCGAAAAAAGAACAAAATCGACCTTCCTGCACTTCAATTGGAAGAAGTCGAATCTTGGTTTGCCAGCACCTTGTCGTGAAAACCCTGCCTACCATTGATGTCAGCCAAAAAAACCACGCATTCATTTGACCAATCCACGGTCATTGATGTCCTGAAAACCATATACGATCCGGAAATCCCTGTGGATATTTTCGAGTTGGGTTTGATTTACGAAGTCAACATCACCGATGACGGATTCATCCACATCGAAATGACTTTGACTTCACCAAACTGTCCTGTAGCCGAGAGTTTGCCCGCTGAGGTCGAACAAAAAGCCGCCTCAATTCAAGGAGCAAAAGGTGCAAAAGTGAACATTGTCTTTGAACCGCCTTGGACCCAAGACATGATGAGTGAGGTCGCCAAACTCGAACTCGGTTTCCTCTGAAATTCTTTTCACCCCCAAGATTTTCTTTGAACTTTTTCATCAGCACCGCCGAAAATGTCAACATTTGATCAGCCCAAGACCCGAGGTGTGGCCATTCTCGGTTCCACAGGTTCCATTGGAACCCAGGCCTTGGAAGTCATTCAAGAACAACAAGGCTCTCTTCACGTGGAAGTGCTCAGTGCCAACAACAATTCCACCTTGTTGATTGCACAAGCCAAGGCTTTTCATCCCAACACAGTCATCATCGGCAACCCCGACAAACTCGATGAAGTTCGAGATGCCTTATGGGAAGATGACATCAAGGTTTATGCTGGACCAGAAGCATTGGAGCAGGTGGTGGAAATGGATGGCATCGATATGGTTTTGACTGCTTTGGTCGGGGCCGCTGGTCTCAAACCCACATTGCGGGCCATTCGAGCAGGAAAGGACATCGCCCTGGCGAACAAAGAGACCTTGGTGGTCGCTGGGGCTCTTGTGATGGCCGAAGCCCAAAAATATGGGGTCAAAATTCACCCTGTAGATTCCGAACACAGCGCCATCTACCAATGTCTGGCGGGAGAAATTCTGAATCCCATCGAGAAAATCATTCTCACAGCAAGTGGCGGGCCTTTCCGAGGCAAAACCCGAACTGATCTCATGGGGGCCACCAAAGCCCAAGCCCTGAAACATCCAAATTGGGACATGGGTGCCAAAATCACCATCGATTCCGCGTCCATGATGAACAAGGGTCTGGAGGTGATCGAGGCACATTGGCTTTTCGGGGTGGATTACGACCAGATTGAAGTGATCGTCCACCCCCAATCCATCCTGCACAGTGCAGTCCAATTCGAGGACGGTTCCATCAAAGGCCAGTTGGGATTGCCCGACATGAAATTGCCCATCCAATATGCGTTGGGATACCCCAGACGTCTGACATGTGATTTTGAGAGATTCAGCTTTTTTGACTACCCAGAACTCACATTTGAGCGTCCTGACCTGGACACCTTCAGAAATCTGGCACTGGCTTTCGAAGCCGGTCGAGCAGGCGGCAACATGCCCGCCATTCTAAATGCCGCCAATGAGGTGGCCGTCGCTCGTTTTCTCCGAGACGAAATCGACTTTCTCGGCCTCACCGATGTGGTGGCCCAAACCATGGAAAAAGTTGCCCATGAATCGCACCCAAGTCTGGATGGATTGCTCGCCGCTGACGAGGAAGCGCGTCATGTGGCTTCAGAAATATAAGTTGTCGATTTTAAAGGTTATCTTGGTGACAATGCGTTGTCATTTATCTATAATCCAAGGCGTCCTGATTTTTTCCTGCCTTTTGGGCACGGGAAAAATGTGGGCCCAAATGCGGGCCTCAGATCATGTTTTGGGGGATTTTTTGGTTCAAATCCGTGGCGATTCGCATCCAGCTCAGCTCTTTCAAGGATTGTCCACGCATGAATCTGACTTGGTTTTGCAGGACTGGGAGTTGCTGAGTGCCCGATCGAACATTTGGCGGGTTCACTTCGACATCAATCCCGTTGAAGAAATGGCCATTTTGCGCATAATCGAACAATGGCCTCACGTCATTTTGGCCCAATTCAATCACCACATTCACGATCGATTGACCCCCGATGATCCCCAATTCTCAACACAATGGCATCACAACCAATTTTCGGACAAGGACATTGATTCCCCCGAAGTCTGGGAATGGACAACCGGTGGAAACACAAGTGGTGGACAACGAATTGTGGTGGCCGTTCTGGAAACCAATGGATCCAACTTCAATCACACTGATCTCATCGACAACCATTGGACCAATTCGGGCGAAGTGGATGGAAATGGGATCGACGACGATGGAAATGGATACATCGACGATTTCAACGGTTGGAACAGTGGTGCTGGAAATGACAACATTTCCGCAGGAGGTCATGGAACTGCGGTCTCTGGAATGATTGGGGCCACCGGAAACAATGGCAATGGAGGGGTGGGTGTAAATTGGGATGTGGATATCATGCAAATCCAGCTGGCCTCCTTGACCGAAGCTGCTGTGATTTCCGCGTACAGTTACGCGCATGAGATGCGACTGCTGTACAATGAAAGCGAAGGGGAATCCGGGGCATTTGTAGTGGCTACAAATGCTTCTTGGGGCATCGACGGGGCGAATCCAAGCAGTTTTCCGCTTTGGTGCGCTTTCTACAACGATTTGGGGGAAGCGGGGATTTTGAATTGCGGCGCGACGGCGAACAACAATGTCAACGTGGATGTCGTCGGTGACATGCCCACGGGTTGTACTTCTCCATTTATGGTGGCCGTGACTGCTTCGAATTTCAATGACATCCGGACGTTCTCCGGCTATGGAACGACCAGCATTGACTTGGCTGCTCCAGGGGAATCCGTCTACTTGCCTACAGGTTCCAATGCCTATGCATCAACTTCTGGTACTTCTTTCGCAAGTCCTTGTGTTGCCGGAGCCATTGCATTGATGTATTCTGCTCCTTGCACGGGGTTGGGAGATGCCGCCATTGCAGATCCCGAAGGTGTGGCCCTGATGATTCGAGATGCCATTTTCGAAGGGGTGGATCCCGTGGCAAACTTGGCTGATGAAGTAGCCACCGGAGGGCGCCTCAATGTCAACAATTCCTTAGGCCTCGTGCTGGAAAGTTGTGGCCTGTTCACCGGCTTTGGTTGCACCAATCCTGAAGCTTGCAATTATGACCCTGATGCCATTGAAGACGATGGGTCTTGCTCCGAATTGGATGCTTGTGGGGATTGCGGTGGAGACAACAGTTCCTGTTCAGGCTGTACCGACGAAGAAGCTTGCAACTATGATGATGCCGCCACCATCGGAGACGACAGTTGTGTGTACCCCACATTGAATCTTCCATGTGAATGTGATTTGTTCTTGGAATTGTCTGCCAGTCTGGGGGCTGGTCAAGAATGGACCCAATCCTATGAGTGGTCCGGGGCATTGGAAGAATTCACCGTCAACTTGACGTTTTCGAGTCCCTCAGGTGCGACATCTTCATGGGCATCTGATCTGATTTTATTGATTGAATCACCGGATGGCCAATGTTTTGAAGTTGGTGGATACAACATGACTTTCGGGTGTTCCGAAACCGCTTCCTTTCCCGCCTCTTGGAACAGCTCATCGACATCAACCAACTACATGGCTTCATTCGATTTGTCTCCTCCAATGACGGGAACCGGAACTTGGGCCGTTTCTTTGATGAACGGGTGGTCTGTGTCGTCCACGGTCCTATATGATGTGGGCCTGATGATAGACGGCCCCTGTGAGGTGATTGATCCTGTCACCGGATGCACGGATGAAGCCGCTTGCAACTTCAATCCCGAAGCCAACATCGATGACCAAAGTTGCGAATTTGATTCCTGCGCAATCGAAGGGTGTACCTATGAATTGGCAGAGAATTTTGATCCCACGGCGACCTCAGATGATGGAAGTTGTGTGTTTGATCAAAATTGCGAAAGCTCTTGTGCAGCCGACATCGATGGTGACGGGATTGTAGCGATAAGCGACTTGCTTTGGTTGCTCGCAGAATTTAGCAATACCTGTCCGGAGTAAACGACTGTTTTTCCGATTGCAAAAATCAAACCGTCATGATATCAGCCTCTTTTGCTGATAAGATGTCGTCCACCTTTTTGCTGAAACTGTCCGTGACTTCCTGAACCTTTCCCTCTGCAACTTTGACCAAATCCTCGCTGAGGCCGTCTGACTTGAGCATTTTGATTTCATCCATGGCGTCCTTCCTGCAGGAACGGATGCCCACTTTTGCATGTTCTCCTTCTGCCCCTGCACGCTTGGACAATTCCCTTCGACGCTCCTCCGTCAAAGGGGGGATGTTGATCATCACCACTTCTCCATTGTTCATGGGATTCAAGCCCAAGTTTGCGTTGATGATGCCTGTGCAAATGACATCCAACATGGTTTTTTCCCAAGGCTGAACCACCAGTGTTCTGGCGTCAGTTGAGTTGATGTTGGACACCTGGCCCAATGGGGTGGGGGAACCATAATAGTCCACACGCACACTGTCCAACATCGCCGGATGGGCTTTGCCCGCGCGAATTTTCCCCAATTCGGATTCCAAATGCTTGATGGCTTTGTCCATGCCCTCTTTTGCCGAATCCAAAACCAATGTGATTTCCTCTGTCATCTTCTTATGCCTCGAAATCCACCAAAGTTCCAACTTCCTCCCCTTGGACCAATCGCAACAGGTTTCCTGGGGTGTTCATGTCAAAGACGATGATGGGCAGTTTGTTTTCATTGCACAAGGTAAATGCAGTCATGTCCATGACCTGCAATCCCCTGTCAAAAACCTCTTCGAAAGAAATTCGTTCGAAGCGCACAGCGGTCGGATCTTTCTCGGGATCCGCTGTATATATGCCGTCCACACGCGTGCCTTTCAAAATTACATCTGCATCAATTTCAATGGCGCGCAGCGAGGCCGCAGAATCCGTTGTGAAAAAAGGATTGCCCGTGCCGCCACCGAAAATCACAACACGGCCTTTCTCCAAATGACGAACCGCACGACGTCGAATGAACGGTTCTGCAATTTGTTTCAATTCAATAGCTGATTGCAACCGGGTGTCCATTCCTTCGGCTTCCATGGCGCTCTGCAAGGCCATCGCATTGATGACTGTGGCCAGCATGCCCATATAATCCCCCTGGGTCCTTTCCATGCCCCCTTCTTCCGCCTGCACCCCGCGAAAGATATTGCCTCCACCGATGACAATGGCCACCTGAATGCCTTGGTCTACAATGGCCTTGACTTCTTTGGCGTATTGGGACAACCGATCGTTGTCAATGCCAAATTGTTTCTGACCCATCAAGGCCTCTCCGCTCAATTTGAGGAGGATTCGCTTGTACTTCATTGCAGACGCGAATATCTGAATTTATCGGTCTCATTCTTCTGTGCAATGTTGAACACCACCAAAGAAAAAGCCCCGATGGTGATCGGGGCTTTTCAGGAATCGTATGTTATCAGGATTCGTCAGTCGAGCGCAGCACGACGGAAACCTGTGATTTCTGCACCATTTGCTGTAGAAGCAACATAGGCAGCAACGGTCAATTTGTTGTCCTTGATGAAAGCTTGATTGACCAAAGTGACTTCCTTGAACCACTTCTTCAAGCGTCCTTCAGCGATTTTCTCAGCCATCTCTGCAGGTTTGCCTTCCTGAATGGCCAATTCCTTGCCCAGTTCACGTTCCTTGGCAATCAAATCTGCTGGAATTTCAGCCTCGTTCAAGGCAACAGGGGCCATAGCTGCAGCTTGCATTGCAACATCTCTGCCAGCCTCCGCAACATTCGTGGAAAATCCAACGATGGTTGCCAAGCGGTTACCTGGGTGGATGTACGAAGCCACTTGGGGCGCTTCCAATGTCTCAAATGTACCCACCTCAATTCGCTCACCAATCTTGCCCACCTCTTCGATGATTTTCTCAGAAATGGAAATGCCCGCACCCGGAAATGGTTTGGCCAACAACTCGTCCTTGCTGGTGATTTTCTCAGCAACAGCCAAGTCCAACAGGGTTTGTGCCACAGAAATGAAATCTGCGTTTTTGGCCACGAAATCGGTCTCGCAATTCAAGGACAACAAAGCACCAAATCCACCATCCGCAGATACTGCGGACAAAATGGCGCCTTCGCCAGCCTCGCGGTCTCCCCGTTTGGCGGCGACCTTTTGGCCTTTCTTGCGAAGAATTTCAATGGCTTTTTCGAAATCGCCCTCAGCCTCTTGGAGTGCTTTTTTGCAATCCATCATGCCGGCTCCTGTCTGCTTCCGGAGCTTGTTTACAT
Source organism: Flavobacteriales bacterium (assembly GCA_049610385.1). Classification (GTDB taxonomy): domain Bacteria; phylum Bacteroidota; class Bacteroidia; order Flavobacteriales_D; family Sanyastnellaceae; genus JBMYZL01. The sequence continues at coordinate 327 of JBMYZL010000018.1, read as the reverse complement.
CTGCAGCTGTGATGCTCATGATTTTTCAGTTGTGCAGGAATTCCGTAAAGCAATGGGTCTGGAAATCCCTGCGGTTCAATGTCTAATGTTGGGTATTGAATCAAGAAGAGGCCGATTCCGCGTCCCCTTCTGACGCTTCATTGGTTGGCGCTTCTTCGTTGGCTGGCGCTTCAGTTGGTGCTTCAGTTGGTGCTGCCTCTTCAGCTGTTGCACCTTCTTCTGTTTTTTCAGCGCTCGCCTTTTCCGCAGCAGCTTTGTCTTTGTCAGACTTGCGCTCTTGGAGCCCTTCGGCCACCGCTTGCACAATGACGTCCATCACAGCGACAA